>DBTT01000040.1 GCA_002307185.1 Bacteroidales bacterium UBA1309 | reverse complement strand
GTACTAAAAAAAGCACTTTGCTGAAAGCTATTGTTGGTAAACAACATGTGCAAAGAGATCGTCTGCAATATCAGGAAAAGCAGAAGCGTACTGTACCGGGCAATAAACCTCAGAATATTTAGCATACAGGATTTTGCAACAAAGTAGAAGAGAATAAAAGCCAAATCGCCCGACAAGAAAGCCGGACGATTCAGTAACTATTAACGAATCAAGAAGTTGAACCGATCCACATTTTTCAAAGCGACACCAGTCCCGCGTGCAACTGCATGCAAAGGATCTTCAGCAACATTGAAAGGGATATTGATCTTATCGCTCAAACGCTTGGCAAGCCCACGAAGCAATGCTCCACCACCAGCCAAATACACACCACGTCTAACAATATCAGAATAAAGTTCAGGAGGAGTCTGTTCCAATGCACTCAATACTGCCATTTCTACTTTGGAAATGGATTTCTCAAGGCAATGGGCTATTTCCTGATAGGATACCGGGACTTCCATAGGCAGTGCAGTCATCTGATTAGGTCCGTGTACAATATAGTCTTCAGGGGGATTATCCAATTCGGTCAGTGCAGATCCGACGTTAATTTTGATTTGCTCAGCCGTACGCTCTCCTACACGCAAATTGTGCTGCCGGCGCATATATTCCTGAATATCAGCCGTAAAATCATCACCAGCAATGCGGATAGATTTATTGGCAACAATACCTCCCAAGGAGATAATAGCGATTTCAGTGGTGCCACCACCTATATCCACAATCATGTTTCCTTCCGGAGCTTCCACATCAATCCCGATACCAATAGCCGCAGCCATAGGCTCAAAAATCATATACACATCACGTCCACCAGCATGTTCGGCGGAGTCACGTACAGCACGAAGTTCCACTTCGGTTGAACCGGAAGGAACACAAATAACCATACGGAGATTGGGTGAAAAAAGACGTTTTTTGGAGGTTGCCATCTTAATCAGGCCACGCATCATTTGCTCAGCAGCATAAAAGTCAGCAATTACACCATCCCGAAGCGGACGCACCGTCTTAATGTTGTCCGGCGTTTTACCGTGCATCATTTGAGCTTGTGTCCCAACGGCCAATAGTTTGTCGGTACGTCGGTCCAATGCGACAATGCTGGGCTCATCCACTACAATTTTATCATTGTGGGTGATGATGGTATTCGCCGTTCCCAAGTCCATGGCGATTTCCTGTGTGAAAGAAAATAATCCCATAGTTGTATTAATGTTTAAAATGTCTGAAACCAGTCAGAACCATCGCCACGCGGTTTTCATTGCAATAGTCAATGGATTTCTGATCATTGATAGAACCTCCCGGATGAATCACAGCCTTGACACCAGCCTTGTCTGCAATCTCCACGCAATCAGGAAAAGGGAAATAAGCATCAGAAGCCATAACAGCTCCGTTCAAATCCATATTAAAGCTACCAGCCTTTTCAATAGCCTGACGTAAAGCATCCACACGAGATGTTTGCCCTACCCCACTGGCACAAAGTTGTTTATTCTTGGCCAGAACAATCGAATTCGATTTTGAATGCTTCACTATTTTATTAGCAAAAAGCAAGTCTTCTATTTGAGCATCCGTTGGAACAGCACTTGTTACCGATTTTAATTCAGCAGGAGCTTCGGTATGCAAGTCTTTATCCTGAGCCAAGACTCCATTGAGCAAAGAGCGGAATTGCCTTTTAACAACAGGAACTTCCTTTTGAATCAAAATAATACGATTCTTCTTAGAGGTCAAAATCTTCAACGCTTCCACATCGTAATCGGGGGCTATAATCACTTCAAAGAAAATCTTATTAATTTCTTCTGCAGTAGCAGTATCCACCACCGTATTGGTCACCAGTACACCACCAAAAGCAGAAACCGGATCTCCCGCCAAAGCATCTTTCCAAGCATCAATCAGTACTTTTCTGGAAGCAAGGCCACAAGCATTATTGTGTTTAAGAATCGCAAAGGTCGTTTCGTTAAAATCACCAATCAACGAAACAGCAGCATCAATATCAAGCAAGTTGTTATAAGAAATTTCCTTTCCCTGAAGTTGCTCAAACATCTCCGCAAAATCTCCATAAAAAAAACCTCTCTGATGGGGATTTTCACCGTAGCGAAGCGTTTTAGCATCATCCATAGCTGCACGAAACTGAGAACCTTCTCCACCATCAAACCAATTAAAGATAGCCGAATCGTAAAGAGAAGATACAGCAAAGGCTTCCTTAGCAAACCAACGACGATCCTCCCAGGATGTTTCAGCACCCTTTTCATTTATAATGTTTAGAAGCGGAGCATATTGAGCCTTGGAGGCCACAATCACCACATCGTTAAAATTTTTGGCAGCAGCACGGATTAGCGAAATACCACCTATATCAATTTTTTCCACAATTGCTTCAGGTTCAGCACCAGAAGCCACCGTCTGTTCAAATGGATATAAATCCACAATCACTAAATCTATTTCAGGAATTTCGTATTCCGCACATTGTTGTTTATCCATTTCCAGATCACGACGAGTAAGAATACCACCAAACACTTTTGGGTGCAAAGTTTTCACACGTCCACCCAAAATAGAAGGGTAACCTGTCAGATCCTCCACAGCATCGCAAGGCAGGCCCAACGACTCTATAAATTGTTGTGTCCCGCCGGTAGAAAGAAAAGTCACTCCCTGCTCATGCAACCTGGAAAGAATTTCATCCAACCCATCCTTATGATAAACAGAGACAAGAGCGGTCTTAATAACTTTATTTGCAGACATATAAGATTTTTTGATTAACTCTTTACAAAAAGATAGTTTTAGCGAGCAAAGCTACATAATTCTTACGTGTTTAACAGCATCTTTGGCATAAAAAAAATGAACGCATTACGACAAAAAGCAACTGTTTTATGATTTTTTTTTCAAAAAAAGCACTATACATTTGGAAGTTTCAAAAAACGTTCTTTTATTTGCGGTGTCTTAGTGCATTAATACACCAAATCAAAAAAACAATGATTGAAATCTGTAATATGAGTTTCACCTACTCAAAGAACAAGCCAGACATCTTTCACGAGTTGAATTTACAAATGAAAGGTGGCCACATTTATGGTCTGCTGGGAAAAAACGGAGCTGGGAAAACCACGCTCCTCAAATTAATGACCGGGTTGCGCTTTCCACAAAACGGAAATTGCAATGTCTTGGGCATGGAATCACGTAAACGCCAATCAGCCATGATGGAAGACTTGTATTTTCTAACCGAAGAAATATGGCTTCCAGACACCAACATTTCCGGCTACCTAAGGATGTATGCAGCATTTTACCCTAAGTTCGACCAGGAAATCTTTGAGCGTTGCCTTGTGGAGTTTGAAATAGACCGCCACAATAATTTAAAAAGAATGTCATTCGGACAACGCAAAAAAGTGGCTATAGCTTTTGCTTTAGCGACCCAATGTCGCATTCTCATCATGGACGAGCCCACCAACGGGCTGGATATTCCTTCTAAAGGACAATTCCGGAAAATGGCAGCAGAAGTCATCAACGACGAACGCTGCATCGTACTTTCCACACATCAGGTACGCGACTTGGAGAGCCTCATTGACAGTGTCATTATACTGGAAAACAGACAAATATTGTTAAACAAATCGACAGAAGATATTTGTCAGCAATTACTTTTCAAGACCTTGTTTTCACTCGACAATCAACCCGGCCTTCTATACAGCGAATTTACACCGAAAGGTTACCTGGCGGTATTCCGAAACACCGAAGACATGGACAGCAAACTGGATCTCGAAGTTTTATTTAACTTCACCACCCAAAACCCTGCACTGACCAACGAACTATTCAAAAAATAAACAGACACCCATATGTTCTCATTCAAGCGATTCACACAGGAGTTCCATTCAACCTTCTTGTTCAACGCCAAACGTCACGGCACGTTCCTGTTGATCTTCATCCTATGGATTATTCTAAAGCATTTCCTTTTTTTCAAAATGGGGGGATACAATAGCAATCCGGACGATTTGACAGTACCAGAATTCTTATTCATAATCATGACCATTGCTACCACCGTGGATGTATTTTCCAGGCTCAGAGGCCCCATTTCTGGCTCACAATACCTGATGACGCCCTCCAATACCGGTGAAAAATTTGCTTCGGCTTGGTTATATTCCACATTATTCACTTTTGCGATCATCACTATTTCTTATAATCTGACACACCTTATATGTATGATAGCAGCAAATGCTTTGAACGAGAGTGATTTTCCTATAAATATGCAAACAGGAGCCAACCTGTGGGCCCTTTTCCGGTGGACACTATTATTCCAGGCTATCTACTTTCTGGGAGCAGTTACTTTTCGCAAAAATCCCGCAGCCAAAACCACAGTAGCCTTGTTTGGCGTAATCATTATAGGAGGCATCTTTGGCTCTTCCGTAATAAGCCAGTATATAGGCAATTCGACACACTTCAGCGGTAACCTCCACCTGCAAAACAGCAACGATTGGAAGCTAATATTCGGAGGTGAAGACCTTCCTCAGGTAATAAAAAATATTGAACACGCCATAAAAATCCTTTTGCACATCATCCCCTTTGCCTGCTGGATCGGATCTTATTTTATCCTCAAGAATAAACAAGTATAAGATGGAATTCCACGAAGACAAGGCTATTTATCTGCAAATTGCAGAATTACTCTGCGAGCAGATATTGACGGGTCACTGGCCACCGGAAGAAAAAATTCCATCCGTTCGTGAAATGGGCATGAACCTGCAAGTCAATCCGAATACCGTGCTACGCACCTACGATTTGCTCCAACAAAAAAAGATCATTTACAACAAAAGAGGCATTGGCTTTTTTGTAGACAAAGATGCCATTACAAAGATTTTAGAGTTCAGGCGTGAAGATTTTTTCGCCAATACACTACCAAACTTCTACAAAACAATATCTTTGCTGAAAATTAAGCCTGAAGAAGTACTCAAGAGATACCAACTCTACATAGAAAAACAGGTGATATCATAGAAACCCAATGCCACAAGCCACATCCATGATTCGATTTGAGAACATCAACAAAACATACCAAGGTGTCCAACCTCTGCACGTTTTAAAAGGCGTGGATATGAACATCCAAAAAGGCGAGTTCGTATCCATTATGGGGGCCTCCGGATCCGGCAAATCTACGATGCTCAACATTTTAGGCATCTTGGATGATTACGACACTGGCCATTACTTTCTGGACGGCACATTAATACGAAACCTAAACGAAACGAAAGCGGCCGAATACCGTAACAAAATGATCGGTTTCATTTTCCAGTCGTTCAATCTGATCAATTTCAAAAATGCCATGGAAAATGTAGCTCTGCCGCTCTACTACCAAGGTATACCCCGCAAAAAAAGAAACATTCTGGCGATGGAATATCTTGATCGAATGGGCCTAAAAGACTGGTGGCATCATTATCCCAATGAACTTTCCGGTGGACAAAAACAGCGCATCGCCATTGCCCGCGCCTTAATCTCTCAACCCAAAATAATCTTGGCTGACGAACCTACTGGTGCCTTGGACTCTGTGACCACGGACGAAGTAATGGACGTTTTGCAGAAAGTCAACGAAACGGGCATTACCATGATTATTGTAACTCATGAATTTTCTGTTGCTCAAAGAACAAAACGAATCATCCACCTCAAAGACGGTCTGATCGAATCAGATTCCACCAGCCACTATGAGATTCCTTGAGTTTGACACCCTCACTGAAATTCTCACGACCATGCGTGAGAACAAACTACGCACTTTCCTCACAGGGTTTGCTGTAGCATGGGGTATTTTTATGCTCATCATTCTGATGGGTTCAGGCAACGGACTAAAAAACGGAATCACAGCCAATTTCAACGACAGAGCCACCAACACCATGATGGTCTGGTCCGGCCGCACAGCCCTGCCTTACAAAGGCTTCAAAGCCTATCGAAAAGTAAACCTCACCAACGATGAAATAACGATGCTAAAAAATCGTTTTAAAGAAATCGGGGCCATCTCAGGCGAAATAGATCGCAACTCCACCGTCAGTTTCACCACCGAAAGCGGCAGCTTTAATGTCAGTGGCGTACAACCAGGCTATGGTCTTATCAACAACATGAAAATAAAGGAAGGTGACGGCCGCTTCATTAACGACTACGATATCAATCAAGCTCGTAAGGTTATCGTTCTCTCCAAAAAAGTGGCCGATGTCCTTTTCAAAAACAAAAAAGCACTCGGCAAATGGGTCAAAGTAGACGGATTGTTCTTTCAGGTTATTGGTATAGATACCAATAACACCATGAACAACGAAGGGAAATGCTACATACCAATAAACACGGCACAGAAACTTTACCAAACCGGCAATAAAATCTATAACATCAGCTTTACCATCTTGGGATTCACCACCAAAGAAGAAATTGATGCCTTTGGTCAGAAAATACGTGAAACATTGGGACGTCAGCTTATTATACACCCGGACGATCTAAATACCATTGGACTGTGGAACCAAGCAGCAGATTATGAGCAAACCATGAAGATCTTCTCCACCATCGACCTCTTTATCTTGTTTATCGGTATTTGCACACTAATTGCAGGTATTGTCGGCGTGGGCAACATCATGGTCATCACCGTCAAAGAACGCACTAAAGAATTCGGCATTCGCAAAGCATTGGGGGCTACACCCGGTACAATTCTTCGCTCCATCCTACTGGAGTCCATCGTAATAACATCTTTGTTTGGATTGTTAGGCATCATATTGGGAGTTGGATTACTGGAGCTCATAGGCAAAGCCATGGGAGTAGGGAACGAAAGCAGTGAAGGACAAACTATGCAGCTATTCAAAAACCCTTCTGTCAACTTGACCTTGGTCTTGGGTGCCACGGGTTTACTTGTCCTATCAGGGCTTTTTGCCGGATACATTCCAGCCAGAAAAGCGGTCCGAATCAAACCCATTGAGGCCATGCATGCTGAGTAACACACCAATCAAAAGACTATGTTTGATTTAGATAAATGGCAGGAAATCTGGCTAACCATCACCCGAAACAAAACAAGGAGTATTTTCACAGCCTTTGGTGTATTTTGGGGTATCCTAATGCTAACCATCCTACTGGGGGCCGGCAAAGGTCTCGAAAGCGGAATGATGGATGGCATCAAAGGCTTCGCAACCAATTCCTGTTTTTTTTACTCCGACCAAACAGCCGTAGCCTACCATGGATTCAAAAAAGGCCGTAGCTGGAATATGCACAACTCCGACATCAAAGTTATCCGGGCCAATGTCAAAGAGCTAAAGTACCTTGCACCGATACTTTTCGGTGGAAGAAGCGAAAACAATACCATACGAGGAGATAAAGCCGGCTCGTTCAGTGTACGCGGATGCTATCCCGATTATGCGAAAGTTGAGGCACAAGACATTATTTTTGGCCGATACATCAACAACGTCGATGTGGAGGAAGTGCGAAAAGTTTGCTTTATCGGAAAAAACGTCTACGAAAAGCTGTTCAAACGGGGAGAAAATCCCATTGGGCAGATCATTCGAAGCAACGGTATTTATTATCAGATCATCGGAGTCGGTGCCGGCGTGAGTCAAATACAAATTGGCGGGCGAAGCGACGACATGGTGGTGTTACCCTTCTCCACCATGCAACGCGCTTACAACCAAGGTGACATCATCCACTTTATGGCCGCCACCACTCAAGATGGTAGTAATGCTAAGATCATGGAAGAAGAAATAAAGGCCATCCTCAAATCTCAAAACAACATTGCGCCCGAAGATGACCGTGCTGTTGGCAGTTTCAACATTGCCGAACAATTCAAAATGTTCAGTTACTTGTTTCTTGGCATCCGAATTCTCATCTGGATCGTCGGTACGGGCACCTTGCTGGCCGGAGCCATCGGCGTGAGTAATATCATGTTGGTTTCTGTCCGTGAACGAACCAAAGAAATAGGCATTCGCCGGGCTTTGGGTGCAAAACCCTGGAACATCATCTCTCAAATCATGAACGAAAGTTTAGTCCTCACCGCCATAGCAGGATTCATTGGACTAAGCGTTGGAGTAGCAATACTGTCTTTCTTCGATCACATTATCCAAAATCTGCCACCAGATAATAACGTTTTTATCAAAAACATTGTCATCGATTTTAAAGTTGCGCTCCTTGCATCCTTTATTCTGATCATTATAGGATTAATGGCCGGAATGCTGCCAGCCTGGAGAGCCATGCAAATCAAACCGATTGAGGCTCTAAGCGAAGAATAATAAGTAAAACAACATAAACACACCAAAAAATGAGAAAGTTTTTTAAAATCTTTTTTTTACTGATTCTTGTTGCCGTTGTTGCAGGCACCTTTGTCTTTTTGTATAAAAAATCCAAGCCTGCTGAAATCACTTACGAAATCGTTACAGTCAAGAAAGGTAACATTGAAAAAAAAGCGGTGGCCACGGGTAAGATAGAAGCCAGAAACGAAATCCTCATCAAGCCTCAAATTTCAGGGATCATTTCCGAGCTGCTCAAAGAAGCGGGCGAGAAAGTAAAAAAAGACGAAGTCATCGCCAAAATCAAAGTTATCCCAGATATGTCCAGCCTCAACTCCGCTGAATCCAGAGTAAAAGTTGCCAAAATAAACCTGACGCAAGCAGAAACAGATTTTAATCGTCAAAAAGAACTCTTCAATAAAAAAGTTATTTCCAGAGAAGATTTTGAAAAAGCGACCGTCACCATGAACTCGTCTAAAGAAGAATATGAAGCAGCAGTCAACAATCTGGACATTACCAAAAACGGCATGACCAGAAACGGAGGACAGCAGAGCAACACCCTTATCCGTTCAACAATTGATGGAATGATCCTCGATATTCCGGTAAAAGTGGGTAATTCCGTCATTCAATCCAACAGTTTCAACGATGGCACCACCATCGCCACTGTTGCGAATATGGCCGACATGCTGTTTGTGGGCAAAGTCGATGAAACCGAAGTTGGCCGTATCAAAGAAGGAATGCCCCTCATGCTCAGCATCGGAGCCCTCAATGACCGAAAATTTGATGCCCGCCTGGAATACATCTCTCCCAAAGGTACCGAAGAAAGCGGAGCAATTTTGTTTGAAGTAAAAGCGGCAGCAAAAATTCCAAGCAACGTCTTCGTCCGTGCCGGATACAGTGCCAATGCCGAAATTGTACTCAACAGCGCCAATAACATCCTGATTATACCGGAAAGCGTTATTGAATTCAATAAAGATACAGCCAGTGTCTACATCCTCAAAACCAACTCTCCGCAAACCTTTACCAAAAAAAAGATTATAACCGGCTTATCCGACGGCATCAACATCGAAGTTATCAACGGGCTTAAATTAGGAGACAAGCTCCGTGGTGCCATCTCAGACTTAAATAAAACTAAATAAATTTTCTTTTTATTGATATTTATTTTATATTTGCTTTTACTTTCACCTTTTTGAAACGACGGTCTTATGAAAAAATACATCTTGGCATTATGTAGCCTTTCTCTACTCACAGGTACCATCTCCGCCCAGCAAAAATGGACGTTGGAACAATGCATTGACTACGCCTGGAACAACAACATAACCATAAAATCAACAGCTTTATCGGCACAATCTCAACAAATAACGTTCGCGAAAGCAAAAAACCAACGGCTCCCCAACCTCAATGCCTGGTATAGCCAGCCAGTCAGCTACGGCCTGGCAGCCAACAGTCAAGGCTATAACGATGTGGTACGAGAGGTTACAACTTCATATTCTTTTGGTCTGAGCTCCTCTGTAACCATCTTCAACGGCTTTCAAATCAAAAACAACATCGCCGCTCAAGATTATAATGTCCGGGCCTCCATCTCTGATTTGAATAAAGCAAGAGAAAGTATGGCCGTAAGCATCGCATCCGACTACCTTCAAGTACTCTACAATAAAGAACTTTATCAGGTCGCCAAAGAGCAAGTCAATTTAAGCGAGAAACAAGTGGAAAGATCCCTCACCCTCGCCTCCATCGGAAAGATCCCGGAAGGGCAAGTCTATGAAATCAAAGCCCAACTTTCCAAAGACAAACTGACCGCCGCCCAAAGCCTGAGCGATCTGCAACTCTCTATTCTGGAATTAGCTCAATTGCTAGACATCAAAGACTGGCAAAATTTTGACATCGTGATACCCGAAACTGATTTAAATCAATTACATCTAATGATAGAACCGGCTGACGAAATATATATGATGGCCGTAGAAAGCAAAGCAGCAGTAAAAGCCTCCGAATATCGTTTAAAAAGTAGCGAAAAAAGCCTGGCTGTATCCAAAGGAGCATATTATCCATCACTCTCTTTGAGCGCATCTTA
>DBTT01000050.1:63756-68291 GCA_002307185.1 Bacteroidales bacterium UBA1309 | reverse complement strand
ACTGCTTGGACTCGCACCGTGACTGCTTGAACTCGCACCGTAACTGCTTGAACTCGCACCGTAACTGCTTGAACTCGCACCGTAACTGCTTGAACTCGCACCGTAACTGCTTGAACTCTATCAGTAGCCGTTGCATCCATCGCTGTTTTCCCCCCATCGCCTAATGGCTAAAAGCTAACAGCTAATGGCTAATTTATATTTTCATCTCGGCAGCCAGCTCAATCGCTTTTTTCAATGCGCCAAGTTTGTTGTTCACTTCTTGAAGTTCACTTTCCGGATGCGATTTCGAAACAATTCCCGCCCCAGCTTGGTAATAGAGCATATTTTCCTTGCTCAGGAACGAACGGATGGTGATTGCTTGGTTCAGGTCGCCGTTGAGCCCGATGTAGCCGATGCATCCGCCGTAAGCACCGCGCGTATGTTTCTCTATGTCGTGAATCAACTGCATGGCCCGCACTTTAGGCGCTCCCGAAAGTGTCCCGGCAGGGAAAGTGTCCGCAAATACGGAAATACTGTTTTTACCTTCGTCCACTACCCCACTTACACGCGAAACCAAGTGGATGACATGCGAATAGAACTGCACATGCTTGTAGAATTCCAGCTTCACATCGTGGCAATTGCGGCTCAGGTCGTTGCGAGCCAAATCCACGAGCATGACGTGTTCGGCATTTTCTTTTTCATCCTTCAACAAGCTTTCCGCCAAATCGTGGTCTTTCTCGTCGTCACCCGTACGGCGATATGTTCCCGCAATCGGGTCGATAAACGCTTGTCCTTTGTGGATGCGGCAATGCGTTTCGGGCGAAGAACCAAAGATGCGGAACGAGCCGAAATCGAAATAGAAAAGATAAGGGGAAGGATTGATGGAGCGTAGTGCGCGGTAAAGTTTGAATTCGTCGCCGGAGAATTTTTGTGCGAAACAACGGGAAAGTACAATCTGGAACACATCGCCCCGCTTGCAGTGGTAAATCCCTTTCTTCACCATCTCGATGTAATCCTCGTTGGAGATGGGCGATGTTTCTTTGCCTTCCAACTGGAAATCGTAGGTGGCAATGTTGTTGTTGTTGAGCACCGATTCCAACATTTCCATCTGGCTTTCTTCTCCTTCCAAAATGTTTTCGACAATAATCAGCTCGTTTTTGAGGTGATTGATTACCAAAATATAGCGGTAAAAGATATAGTAGAAGTCTGGAATATTTCCGTTCGCCTGCACTTGGTTGATGGAATCCACATCTTCAAAATAGCCGATGGCATCGTAGGAAGTGTAACCGAAAAAGCCGTTGATATGGCTTTCGTTGTCTCGACTAACTTGGAATCGGTTGGCAAAACTTTGGAATTCTGAAGTCACAGATTTCGGATCTGTCAACGTTCTCTTTTCCACTGTCCCATTGGGACAATCGAGTGTCAGTTGATCTTTCTGCACCAAAAAGCGGGCAATCGGATGCACTCCAATAAACGAATGGTTGTCTTCTCCCCCGTGAAAGTCAGAACTTTCAAGCAAGGCCGATTCGGTATAAATGTCTCGGATTTTCAAATAAATCCCTACCGGCGTCTGGAGATCGGCCAACAGTTTTTTTGTTTTGACGGTAATGATGTATTGCATATATATTCGTTTTTTAGCTGTTAGCTATTAGCCTTTAGCCGGCAAGCATTAGCTTGGTATTAATTTTTATTTGTTTGATAAAGCTATGTAACATTCTTATTATTTCCTCAAGAAGGTTCTCAAACTTAGTTATTCCTTCAATGTCTGGATATAGATGATTAATTAAAACACAATTGTTTGAACTTCAAAAGCTGAACCCAATGCTATCTGCAAGAAACGCCCATAATCTTTGTCACTATCACGGCTACTTCCTTCGGCTATATTTGCTGGGATCGAAACCGCAGCTCTATTTATCTGGCTACACAAACCAAACTTTTCTTCAGAAGGCAGCTCCTTTGTCAAATTGTAAGACAGTTTCACTAAATCTATCCCTTTTTGCCAAACAATTAGTTGCTTGTAATTCTTCATGCTTTGTGTTATTAGCTATTCGTCTTTGGTTCGTCAATATTTTAAATTATACATTTAAAACCTTCACGTTATATTTCTATACTTCCTGTGTTGAGATGACTCACTAACGGCTAACAGCTAATAGCTATCAGCTTTAAAATACTTCACAAAAGTCTCCATATCCTTATCTCCTCTTCCTGAAAGACAAAGCACGACCACGTCCTCTGGCTTAAATTTCTTTTGGCCAAATACCGCCAATGCATGCGAAGATTCAATTGCCGGAATAATCCCTTCCAGGCGGGTAAGCTCCATCGCTGCCGTCATGGCTTCATCGTCCGTCACCGCCAGCACTTGCGAACGGCCTACTTCCGCCAAGTGAGCGTGCATGGGGCCAATTCCAGGATAATCCAATCCGGCGGAGATAGAATAAGGCTCTTCGATTTGCCCGTCTTCCGATTGCATGATAAGTGTTTTACTTCCGTGAATAATCCCTACTTTTCCCAGATGGATCGTGGCTGCCGATTCACCCGAATCTACTCCTTTTCCTGCTGCTTCGGCTAGGATGATTTTTACCTGCTCCTCGTCCAAGAAATGGTAAATTGTTCCAGCCGCATTGCTCCCGCCACCTACACAAGCGATGAGGTAATCCGGCGTTTCACGCCCTTCTTTTTCCAACAATTGTGTGCGGATTTCTTCGCTGATAACCGATTGCAGGCGCGCCACCATGTCGGGATAAGGGTGCGGCCCCACAGTGGAGCCGATGATATAATGTGTGTCCGACGGATTGCAGCACCAGTCACGGATGGCTTCGTTGGTCGCATCTTTCAAGGTCATGTTTCCGCTGGTTACGGGAACCACCTTTGCTCCCAGCATCTCCATCTTCTGCACGTTGAGGCTTTGACGCTCCACATCCGTTGCCCCCATGTAAACAACACATTCCATGTCCATCAAGGCGCAGACGGTGGCGGTAGCCACCCCGTGTTGTCCGGCACCCGTTTCAGCAATGATGCGGGTTTTGCCCATGCGGCGGGCGAGAATGATTTGTCCGATGGTGTTGTTGATTTTGTGGGCGCCCGTGTGGTTCAGGTCTTCCCGTTTCAGGTAGATTTTGCAGCCATATTTTGCTGAAAGGCGTTTGGCAAGGTAGAGGGGAGAAGGGCGTCCCACGTAATCGCGAAGCAAAGCGTAATATTCTTCCCGAAAAGACGGGTCGTTCAATACTTCCAGATAGACACTTTTGAGATTTTCCACATTGTCGTAGAGAATTTCGGGAATGTAGGCACCTCCGAATCTTCCGTAAAAACCGTGACTGTCAACGTTAAATTTTTCCATCTTCTTTGTTAGTTGTTTTCAAAATATCATAAAAAAAGCCTATCGTGAGTACGACAGGCTTTTTGTTTTTTATATTCAAGATTCATTCCAGAATACACATACCGATTTGACTCACGACTGTTGAAGTTGAGAGTGCCACCACCAATATGTATTTACTGAACTGAAATTCATGAGTTGTCTTTTTATTTTGCTTTTGCAAAAGTAGTAAAAAAATCAAACGGACAAATTTTGATCGAATTTTTTTTGAAAAAAAATAGTCAAATCAGCATAATTCTGTCAAAAAAATCCGAATGGGAGCAAATCGTTGTTAGTTGATAACTTCTCCTTTGATGGTCAAAGTATAAACCGAATCCGGCACATTGGTGAATACAGTAATCTTCTTTGTGAAAGTGTACACGCGACCTGTGGTGGAATAAGTAACCTTGATAACACCCTTTTTGCCGGGAAGAACAGGTGCTTTGGTATAATCAGGAGTAGTACATCCGCAAGATGTTTGTACGCGGTTGATTATCAACGGGGCATTTCCTGTATTTGTAAAAGAAAATTCAGTGGTGACTTTTTCCAATTTTTCCTCCACTTTGCCAAAGTCGTGAACAGTTTTGTCGAATTTGACAACAGGGCCGTTTTTCTGTGCCATCGCAAAAGATACGCTTAGGCATACGCTCAATAGAATAAATACAATCTTTTTCATATTCAGTTTTTTTATTCAATATGTTTCTAACATGTTACCAGTCCTATTTTAAGTTTGGTTGGTGCAAAATTAGAGATTATATTGAAACGAGATTTATTTTTCGTATTTATTTACGTTAAAATAAGCGATGTGGTGGATTGTTACACTATTGAAATCTACAAAGCAGGCACTCTCTTTTGTATTTCGGCGAACCTCTCAACAAAACTTTTGTATTGATTCTCAATCTGGATGTTCTAATCTTCTAAATCTACATTTTAAAAGCCGAGTGATTATCCCAATCATTTTTGAAAATATCTTTTCAGCTCACATGTTGATTTTCTATTTTTTTAAAATTACTCATTCTCTGATAAGAATACTTCGTGCAACAGTGGAACTGTTTAACTCCATCACCTAATTTATTACATAAACAACTATTATATAACACAAAGACTAGCCAAGCCTATCAAAAAATATAAGCCCCGAAACCGTTTATAATCAGTCATTTCGGAGCTTTTATTGAGGTACCTGGCGGATTCGAACCGCCGT
>DBTT01000050.1:0-63488 GCA_002307185.1 Bacteroidales bacterium UBA1309 | reverse complement strand
CGGTTTTGCAGACCGGTGCCTAACCACTCGGCCAAGGTACCATTTTGCGATTAGCGAGTGCAAAGTTAATAAAATATTGACATTTTACAACACCATTAAGAATTTTAGCCGATAAAAAAACAGATGAGATGCTAATCTTCATGGTAAGCATCTCATCTGTAATTATCTTTGAAAACAAGTTGAGCAACTTATTTCACGGCACCTTCCACTTGCTTGGCTCTCACATCGGCTTCGTCTATCAGTTTTTGCCCTTTCTTTTGGGCTTCTTTCACCAATTTGTCGGAAGCCTTCTGGGCTGCAATCTTGGCCAAGGGGTTGGATGTGGCATCCACTAACTTTTGCCCTTGTTTCTGAGCTTCCTCAACCAGCTTGTCCGATGCAGCTTTTGCTTCGTCGCGGATGCGTTGGGCTTGCTTGGCAGCTTCAGCGGAAGCTTTTTGTTTCGCTTCTTCTTTTTTATCATCCACCGATGTTCCCAACAACTGTTTGCTTGCCGAGTTTATCGTGCTTGACAACAAGGACTTGGTGTCGATTCCGATTTTGGGTTTAGCAAATGTTCCTCCAATGGTGATTCCGATGTTATCTACATATTTATTAGCCAGATTTTTAGGCAGAGTCACCATCCCTTTGTAATCGATGGTTTGATCCAGCCCGGTTGTTCCCGAGAGGTTTAATTTTCCACCATTTGCATTCACGGTAAAAGGCTTTGTGCTCACGCGGCCATTCTCAATGGAGAAAGGCAATTTCAGGTCTTTCACAGCCAAAGACTTCAAAGCATCCGTTTTGAGAGTGGAAGCCAATGAATTCAGCACTTCCGTGCCTTGAACCTTCACATCGGATGATTGGAGCAGGCCGCTCATGGTCAAAGTTTTCAGCATATCAGAATAGCTCTTTCCCATCACACTGTTCATATTGAAGTTCATGGAATATTTTCCTCCAATTTTTTCAAAGATTGGGGCAAATTTCTGAACCATTTCCACCGATTTGAATGTCTGGGCAAAAGATACGTCGGATAGCTTCATGTCCATAGCTACTTTCGGCGTTTTTGGATTTGCAGCGGTGCTATATGAACCGTTCATCAGCAATGAGCCGCCCAAAGCGTTTCCGCCAAGATTTTTGAAAGACAGAGTGCCGTCTTTTACGAGAATAGCACCCGAGACATTGGTCATGTCAATTTTTTCGTACACCACTTGTTTCATTTTGCCATTCAACGTGAAATCCAAATTCTTAGGGACTTCAAATGTGGGCAAGGATGAATCATCTGCCGTAGCGGTTGCTGTGGTTGCTGTTTCTGTCATAAAATCATTCAAATTCAAGTAATTGGACGACAGGTTGAGTGTTCCTTTCAACGTTTTATTTTTGAGGGCATACGCCAGCAAGTTATCTAGACGACCGTTTGCGGCAATATCATTCCGCCCAATTTTCGCTTGGAAATTATCCACGTTAACAAACTGAGGAGAAAATTGCATTGATAATGTGTTGATTGCTACGAGCGGCATAGTTGTGGAACGATAATTCAACCCTGTCACTTTCAACCCGCCGGAAGCTTTCACTTTGTCGTATTGCTCTTTCTCCACGTAGGACATGCGTGTGGAGATGTTGAGATTGGCATCGAGACGGCCTGAAAGCTCTGTTCCTTTTTCCAAGGGATACACATCTTTAATCATGTTCAAGTCGATCACGCCCTTCATCTTCGCATCCAGGTTGGGATCTGAAATAGGTGTGGACACTTTCAAGATAGCAGAAAAGGGATTGCCGCCCATGTTGAAATCGAACTTGCTGATATCAACCACCGTTTTGTCGAGCGAACCGCCGGGACTTGTGACTTTCATATCCACATTGATGCCCGTCACCGATTTTGGCAAAGATGGATATTGGAACATTCCATTTTTCACAATTAGCTTCAAATCGAAGGCCGGATATTCTTCCCCCTTCATCACCCCTTTCACATAGGCGTCCAAAGCGGCTGTTCCCGAAGCCTTTACATCTTTGAAATCGGCAGTGTACATGGCAGGGAGCAAAGACAAAATATCTTTAAATTGGGTGTCTGGGGCTTTCATCTTGAGGTCAAATTCCATGCCGTCTTCACCTGTCAACATGGCAAATGTGCCATTTATGGTTGCTTTTACTGCATTAATTTCCAATACACTTTCAATGAAGCTAAAAGTAAACTTATTCAGGTCCGCTTTAATCGAGGCGTTGGCTGAAGTTTTCACTTTGTAGAGATAGGGAATCTTTGACATGTAGAAAGAAAGCTCGTTGACAGAGGATTCGGTGTTGATGGTGGTGGACGCAGCCGAAAAATCTCCGGAAATGTTTCCACTCCATTTGTCGAGAATGACCTTCATGTCGGAAGATTGATCGTCGTAGATGACACTACAATTATTGAGTGAAATCTTTTTCAGCTGAAGGTTAAAGGCACTGGTGGTGGTGTCCCCCTTTGCTTCCGTCGTAGAATCTGTTTTCATAATATCCCAGTTCGCACGACCATCGGCAAGGACTTTTGCATACACTTGAGTTTCGTCCAGCAAGATTTTAGTCACTTGATAATTTCCGCTGAAGATACTCGAAAGGTCGATTGTTACCGATGCCGACTTTGCTTTCAATAAGGTATCTTTAGCAAAATCTCCTATTCCAATCAATGAGGCATCATTTAGGGATAAAGTTGCATTGGGAAAATTGGAAAAGAAATTCAAGCCGAAACCATCCACTTTAAGTTTGGCATTCAAGTTTTTGTTTGCAGCATCCACAACGGCCTTTTTTATCTGGTCTTTAAAAAGAAATGGTGCCGCAATCATGACTACGAGGAGTACTCCGAGGGATATACCCGTGATTTTGAGTACTTTTTTTAGCGTTTGTTTTTTATTCATTTGGAACAAAATAAATAGTTATAGAATGGTTGTAAAGTTCAATAAAAAATCTTCAAGTCAAAATTACACTTTTTTTATCATTACAATTCTATTCTACACCAGAATTTAATTGTAAATCAATTTTAAGAACAGAAATCTTCGAACAAAAAAGCACAACAAGCCTGGCTCATTGTGCTTTTTCCGGATTATTTCAATCAAATTTCAGCTAATAGGCTAAAAAAGGAATTATTTAATAGTAATATTTAACGGTTTACGTATTTGACCTGTAAATTTGACTATGTATTTGTGATAAGCATCCACCGTTGGAAACCAAGCTTTTGACCATCCATAACCCGTATAATATACTGTAGGTTGCGAATAATTGGTTACAGCAAGTACGTGCGAGAATGTTTTTGGCGTACCTTTCACATTAGTGGTATATGTGTTTAGAACTGTTTTAATTTTGCTGTAAGGAAAAACAAGGCCTACATAAGCAACTCCGTCACTTGAATTCGATGGCTCTTTATAAACCAAGTAGTTGGACGATGAAATCACCGAGTCGTTCTCATGCTTGAATATTCCGGCTGCAACAGGTAATTTTGCATCTGCACCTTCGTAGGTTTGGATCACTTTCGTTAGGCTTGCACCGGCATCCAACACAAATTCACGGCTTTCCTTGTATTTTTTTCCGTCAACAACCACATCCAAGTAGTAAACGCGGAAACGGACGCGCAACGGGCCATTATCCAGCACCTGATAAGTTTGGTAGTTTTGATTCAACCACAAGGTATCTTTCAGGAATGGAGCCATGGCACCAGCTCCTAATGAACGACCTACAGTAAACACATCCATGCCTTCACCATGGTCAACGTGAAAGCTGATTTGTTGTTCCTTGTCTTTTCTGTACCATTCGTCCAAAACCATTTTATTTGTCCTCTTATACCAAAGGTCGATGCCGTTGCTGGGGCCATCCACAGGCACCAAAGCCTTGCCATAAACCCGAAAACCAACCTTGTCGTTTTCCCAAGCAAAATCATCTTTGCGTTCAGGATGGTATTTGCCATAGGCTCGTAAATTGGTCACTAGAGCCTGCCCACCCTTTATGCTGAATACGGCTTTTTCTTTCGATTTGAGCTGCACCATGAAAATCAAATGGCGGTCGGATGTCACCTGGCTTACCAACGGATTCCCTTTTGCATCTTCAACGGCATAGGTTTCACCCGCATTGAGAGTAATTCTAGATGATAAGCTCGACAAAGGCACCGACACAACCTCCTCCAATCGATCGGAATTTGTAGGATTCTTCACTGTCACTTTTGCTTGCCCGTAACTCAGGTTGCAAATGCTAGAAAGGCAGAAGCTGAACAAACCTACAAACATAATTTTCTTCATACTATTCTAAATTTATGAATTTCTATACAAAGAAAACCGCAAGAAGGGAAATTTTCCTCTTAACGGTTTCCTATATTTATTCGGCTACTTAATTTAAGGCTGTTTACCGATGTAAGCCAAAATACCGCCATCAACATACAGCACATGTCCGTTCACAAAGTTGGAAGCTTCGGAAGCCAAGAACACGGCAGGCCCTTGCAAGTCCTCGGGAGTTCCCCAACGGGCAGCAGGAGTTTTTGCGATAATAAATTTATCAAAAGGATGGCGCGAACCGTCCGCTTGAATTTCACGCAAAGGAGCTGTTTGAGGTGTGGCGATATATCCGGGGCCAATTCCATTGCATTGGATATTATGTTCGCCATATTCGGAGCAGATGTTGCGGGTAAGCATTTTCAAACCTCCTTTTGCGGCTGCATAAGCCGATACTGTTTCACGGCCAAGCTCGCTCATCATGGAACAAATGTTGATGATTTTTCCGTGACCTTTTTTAATCATGCTTGGAATCACCGCTTTGGATACAATGAATGGGCCGTTCAAGTCGATGTCGATTACCTGGCGGAATTCGGCTGCGGTCATTTCGTGCATCGGAATGCGTTTGATGATGCCGGCATTATTCACCAAAATATCAATTACACCGACTTCCTTTTCTATTTGTGCCACCAATGCATACACACCATCTTCGTCGGTCACATCGCATACATAACCATGCGCATCGATTCCAGCTTCTTTGTATGCAGCAATACCTTTATCCACAGCTGCTTGGTTGATGTCGTTGAACACTACTTTTGCACCAGCCTTAGCGAATGCCGATGCCAAAGCAAATCCAATGCCATAAGAAGCGCCCGTCACCAAGGCGATTTTTCCCTCTAATGAAAAGTTTTGAACAAAAGAACTCATAATATAAACGTATATTTAAATGAATAAATGGAATATATTTTTTTACTAAAAAGCTATCCTCACAAATGTAGTAAATGGATTGATAATTGACAATATATATTTTTATAAAACAACAAAAAGTAGTGCAAAAGTAACAATAATTACACACCCATTCTACAACTCTCGACGAATGCGCCATAATTGCCATGAATTGATAATATTCTGCCATAAAATGTACGCTCCAGGAGCAATGGAAGCCAGCGGATTCAGATAAGTATGGGTAAGCCAGATAGCCAAAATGGTGTTTTTCTGACCCAATCCTTGTCCTCCTGCAATTTTATCGTTGTAAAAATTTCCTATTCGTTTTCCCATAAAAAATTGGCACACGCTGGCCACCAAGGCCAAAATGGCAATACCTATTTCCAAATAGAAATGATGGTGATCGCGCATAAAAATAAATTTCACGGTTGTCGCCGTGACGATCGCCAATGCTATCACCCAAAGATAGAACGAAACAATACTATTTTTTTGAATGGAAACTACTGCTGACGGCCAAATCCTTCTCAAAAGAATAGCTAAAAGCAGTGGACCCAACAACAAGATGAAAACACGTTGTGCTATGTGCAAGAATGAGTCGCAAAATGAGACTTCAGTATTTGCTCCCCAAATAGAAAACAAGAACGGTGCCATAATTGCCACTGTAAAATTACTGAGCAAAGTGTAAGCCGTGAGGCTTGCAGTATTGCCTTTCAGCATCCCTGTTATGACAACGGCGGAAGTGGCAGTTGGCGCAAGCAGGCATATCAATCCTGCCTGGGCAAGAGTGACATCCACGTTTTTCAACAATAAGTAAAGCCCCATGCTGCCAAAAACCTGAATCAGTATCAACCAAAGGTGCATGCGGGAAAATCGGATTTTCCTCACCGACATGCCACAATAGGTGAAAAAAAGCATCAAAAAGATGAGATAAGGAGTTAGAAAATCAAATTTGCCGAAAAAAGGATAAAACAACGCCCCTATTGTCATAGTAAAGGGCATCATATACGGTTTGATTTTTTTTAGCATGGATTGATTTCAAAAAGTGTATTGCAAATTTAATTCTTTTTAAATTTGCCAAGGGGACAATTGAGTTTTTTATTGTATCAAAAAATACGATCAAACATATTGTACTTCAATTTAAGAAATTTCAACATCCTTATCAAGCAATATAATATTTAAGGCGGTATATTTGATAATTAATTTCTGTGTATCTTTGCCGCTAATGAAAAAGAAAAGAATATTTATTCCGATTATATTGCTTTTGTCCTTTGTTACTGTGCGTGGACAGCAGCCTCGCCCTATGCCGTCCAACACCGAAAAGAACGGTGCTGATAAGAATACTGCAGACAAACCCAAATTACAGCCGAAAGATACCACCCAAGCGGTTTATGTGTGGAGAATCAACGAAACTACCGGCGAGAGAATCCCAGCTATCCGCGACTCCATCCGTTATAATTTCCAACAGACAACCATCCCTGATGGACATTCTGTAGCCATGGGACACCTTGGGAATGTGGGTTCACCTTCATTCTCTAAAATATTCTTTGAAAATGAGTACGAACGCACATTCTATTTCTGGAATTTACTAGATCCATACTACAAAAATCCAGGAAAGCAGTTGTTCTACAATACAAAAATCCCTTACTCCAACTTGTATTACCAAACAGGTGGGTCGCAATATACAAAAGAAGAGCGGCTAAAAGGAGAGATTACCTCCAATTTTGGCAAAAACTTAAACTTGGGTTTCAATATTGATTATATCTATTCACGTGGAAGCTACCAATACCTATCAAATAAATCGCTGACTTACAACCTGTTTGCAAGCTATATCAAGGATCAATATGAAATGCATGCATGGGGTGGAAATTACAGCTTTTTAAACTCTGAAAATGGAGGGATGAGCAATGATTTGTTCATTACCAATCCCGATTCCGAAGACCTTCCTAGCACCACTTACACTTCAAGCGACCTGCCTGTGAGAATGAGTTTGACATGGAATCGCGTGAGAGGCCGGCAATTACTTTTTACCAACCGGTATCATATTGGTTATTATAACAAAGAAAAGAAGCACATCAACGACAAGGACACCATTGTCAACACCTTCGTACCTGTTGCAAGTTTTATCTTTACCAGCCAATACACCCATCAATACCGCAGGTTCAACTCGTACGATTCAACATTCGTCGATACCACAACAAACATCGTCCGCACCCTGGACACGCTTTATACAGAGAAATATTATGACAGACCGGTCAATGACTTAACCACATTAACAGAATGGAAGAACACCTTCGGACTCTCGATGCGCGAAGGCTTCCGCGATTGGGTGAAATTTGGGCTGACAGCCTATATTCAACAAACCAGCCGCCGGTTTTCACTCCCTGATTCGACATTAAACAAATTCAATAAATATTTCCAAAACAGTGTGGCTGTGGGCGGTGTGCTATCCAAAACCAGTGGGAAGTTCTTGAGGTATGATTTGGATGCCGAGCTTTCCATTGCGGGTCACGATTTTGGACAGTTTAAGGCAAATGCGAAGCTACAGACATTTATCAGCCTTGCAGGCAAAGAGGCTTCCCTGACAGCTACCGGTTATATCAAAAATTTGAAAGCCAATTTCTTGGAATCAAATGTGCAATCTAAATATTTTTGGTGGAACAAGAACATGGGAGACATTCGCCGCGTATTTGCAGGTGGCGAGATCAATCTTCCTCAAACCGGAACTAAGTTTAGTCTGGGAATAGAAAATGTGCAGAATTACCAATATTTTAATGCAAACAAAATCATCGACCAATACAACGGAAGTGTGCAGGTGGTATCGGGCAGATTCGATCAAAAACTGAGTGTAGGCGTGGTTCACTGGGACAACCAGCTGGTGTATCAGACCACAACCAACCAATCGGTTATTCCTGTGCCTCAGTTCAGTGCATATTCCAATTTTTATATTCTCACTAAATATGCGAAAGTCCTTACTATCCAGGCAGGAATGGATGCCCATTTTCACACCACTTACTATTCTCCTGGATATGAGCCAGCCTTGATGGCCTTCTACAATCAGCAAGATATGAAAATTGGAGGTTTCCCGATGTCCACCCTTTATGTGAATGCCCATTTGAAGAAAACACGCTTCTTTGTGATGTACTACAATGTTCTTAAAAACGTAGGCAATTATGGTTATTTCTCATTGCCGCACTATCCGGTAAATCCGATGATTTTTAAATGGGGACTTTCTTGGGATTTTAATAATTAGGCATACAAGCGGTATCACCTTGTTCAAACATTTACCGGCGGCAGGAAAGCATCGTCAATGTGGTCGATTTCAAAATCTTTCCCATTCCAAATTGCACCAATCACATCGAAACGTACAGGTTTGTCCGGATCATACTCCCGGATATAAAAGTCTGCAGCTTCTACCATTCGCTTGATACGGTTTCGCCCAATCGCGTCGTGGGGATTTCCCCACTGATCGGATGTGCGGGTCTTCACTTCCACAAAAACGAGAAACCACTCGTCTTCCGCAATTATATCGATTTCGTATTTTTCAAAACGCCAGTTCTGCCAAAGGATTTTGTAGCCTTTTGTTTTTAAGAAAAGAAAGGCAGCCTCCTCTCCAAGCTTGCCCAAATCGTTATGTTGTGCCATTTTGTAAAATCTTTGTTCATAAAATTGATGTGTAGCTTCACAAAATTAGTATAATGCTTTAAAATATCGCCAAAGCGTTATATTTTTGTGGCATGAAATCAACAAATAAAAAGACAAAGGCCTCGTCGCCGCAATTACAGAGAACCAAGAAGGCTGGATTTATGCTGAATGAAGAAGAATATAAGTTGGTTTCATTCTATCTGAACAAATATAAAATATCGAACCGTTCGCGTTGGTTTCGCGAGACGATTGTTTCCCACATACTAAAAACTCTCGACAAGGACTACCCTACCCTTTTTGACGAAAACGAGATGAGAAGATGAGCGAAGAAATTCTGAACGATGAATATTTCATGCGGCAGGCATACATTGAGGCTCAAAAGGCGCTGGAAAAGGACGAAGTGCCGATTGGCTGCATAATTGTCAGCCAAGGCCGGATTATTGCCCGCGCCCATAACCTCACGGAAACTCTCAACGATGTCACCGCACATGCAGAAATGCAGGCCATCACAGCCGCCGCAAATGTTTTGGGAGGAAAATACCTGAAGGATTGCACCCTTTATGTCACCGTTGAACCTTGCCCGATGTGTGCCGGAGCCATTGCTTGGGCGCAAGTATCACGAATTGTGTATGGAGCAGAAGACGAAAAAAGGGGCTATATGCTGTATTCCCCCATCATTCTCCATCCAAAAACCAAAGTAGCCCAAGGAGTGATGCAGGAAGATTGCAGCTTGCTGATAAAAAACTTTTTCAAGAAAAAGAGATAAAAATCAAGTGACCGAGCTACCTTGTATTTTCAACACATTGCCACTCGGCCATAGTGCTTACTTTTTCTTTGCCAATTTGATATATTCGTCAGCGATAGAGGCATCAAAACCACTCGACTTTCCTTTCTCAAAGTCAGCTATTGCCGAAGGGTAATCATATTGCTTGAGCCGCAATTGACCACGCAGTATGTAGATGTAGGGATCGTTAAAATTTAGTTCCAAGGCTTTTTCAATATCTTGCTGGGCACGACCATATTTTTTCATGTTGATATAACATTCCGCCCGGTTCACATAGATATCGGCATTGTTTCTATGGCGATACACTAGATCCGTGTATAAGCTTTCAGCATCTTCCCAACGTTGCTGCCTTTTGGCTATGAGGGCTTGCCCCATTTTTCCCTCTATTTTAGTAGGCTCCAATTGGTCGAGTTTTGAATAATCGACAGAAGCATCCAAAAATTGTCTATTATGGATATAAATCAACGCTCTTCGCCTGTATGCTTCGTAGTTTTTGTTATCGATGGTTATGATGTGGTTGTAATCAAACAAAGCCTCCTTCCATCGTTCCATTTCGCAATACAGATTGGCCCGGCTTTGGAGCAAAGTGACGTTGTCGGGGTATTTTGCAAGGACAGAACTGTATGAGATAAGGGCATCATCATATTTCTTCAAATTGCGTTGCACTGTCCCCAAATTGGTCAGCAACATCGCATTGCCAGGATTGGCAGGTTCTTTGTGCATCGCTTGTTTGAGAATTTTCTCGGCTGTTGCGTAATCGTTCTTCTCGATTGCCGCCGCAGATTTCTCCACCAGTTCGGAATAGGTCTGACCGGAAATCGTGTGAACAAGAAAAAAGTAAGCTATTAAAGCAATGTATTTCTTCATTTCGTAAAATCATTTTTTATTCTCACAAAATTACGCTTATTTTGTTGTCTAATTCAAAAATACTTAAAAAAGAAAATGAAACTATGTTTTTAGATGTTATTCCTGCCGCATTAACGGAGCAATCAATAGATTCTTCTGTAATTGGTATTCCCTTCATAGTTGAATTGAGTACATCACGTAACAGCTCCATTGATGTTGCTGTCCGTGTTTGGGTCAATACGGTTGAAGCGGGTATCTGAATGAAAATATCTACAGTGAGTTTGTCGCACATAGCATTTACAAGTCCGGCAATTACAACATTAAAAATTAGTCATTAGTAACTTATTTGAACCTATCTTCAATGAATCAAACGGAGGAAGTTGTCGCTTATTATACATCTGTTGCCGAAACGCAAAAAAAAAAGGCCAGCGTTTTACGAAAGCAAATTTTTAATGTCGGAACTGCCAGGCTAATTGTATTTCTGGCAACCATCGGGCTGATATTTTTATTCTGGGGTCAAACCCTGTTTGTGTTTCTGTCATTTTTGGCGGGGATAATCATCTTTCTTGCACTTTTGCTGTACCACAACAAGCTGTTCCGATTAAAAGATTACTACGAAACGCAGGAGAAATTGGCCAACGATGAGCTAAAGGGCTTGGAATATGATTATTCGGCATTTGACGCAGGAAAGGAATTTGCGGATGCCTCCCACAGCTTTAGCTTCGACTTGGATCTGTTTGGCGATAAATCAGTCTTCCAGTCTTTAAACAGGACTATCTCTTGTCAAGGAAAAACTGTTTTGGCGGAGATGGTCCTGTATCCCTTAGATGAAAAAGAGAAGATACAGGAAAGGCAAGCAGCAGTAAAGGAACTGTCGCAAAAGCATAAATTATTGCTTCATTTTCGGACGTTAGGATTGGTCGGCTCGAAAGAAGAAAACCCCAATGAACCCCAAATTCCACAAGAATCTCCTACATTCAAGGGAATGGGTTTTTGGTGGGTGGTTTCCTATCTTATCCCCACAGGGTATGCCCTTTTGTTTGTTTTGTACCTGTTGGACATTATCGGCGGAGACATCTTTCTACCTCTCTGGTTTGCCACCTTGTTTGTCAGCTTGTTTTCGACCAAAAAGGTCAGTGCTATATCCAATTACTTAAATAGAGGGAGATTGATACCCCATGCTTATACCGAACTGATTGAAGTATTGGAAAATGAATCATTCGAATCGCCTCTTTTGCAAGAGATTAAGCAGTTGGTTTGCAAACCCGAACCCGCATCTTTATCTCTTCGTAAGTTGGGAAGACTTCGCTCCAATTTGGATTTTGCTTTTACGCCTCCGGGCGTGCTGTTGTTCAACCCTTTCCTTTTATGGAATGTCCGCTATGCCATCCTGATCTACAAATGGTTGGATGCACACAAATCCGATTTGGAAAAATGGCAGCAGGCCGTTGCCCGTTTCGATGCCTTGGCTTCCCTGGCAACTTATGCTTTCAATCATCCCGATTTTGTGTATCCACAACCCGAAGATGAATTCATATTTGATGGTGAGGCGATCGGACACCCGCTTATCAAAACTTCGGTATCGGTAAAAAACCGGGCGCATATTCCCCTAGAGGGTTATTTCTTGGTGGTGACCGGTGCAAACATGGCAGGAAAAAGTACATTTCTACGAACTGTCGGGGTCAATCATGTGTTGGCATGTATCGGTAGCGTGGTATGTGCAACGTCTCTCCGCTTCCATCCGGCGCATTTGATTACCAACTTGCGGACTTCCGATTCTTTGAATGACAACGAATCGTATTTCTTCGCCGAATTGAAACGTCTGAAAATGATTATCGACCGCTTGCAATCAGGTGAAAAACTCTTCATTATTTTAGATGAAATACTGAAAGGAACTAATTCGGAGGACAAGCGCAAAGGCTCCATGGCATTGATGCGCCAATTGGTATCGCTCCGCAGCAACGGCATTATTGCCACGCACGATTTGGAATTGGGAAAATTGGAGCAAGAATTTCCCGAGCAGGTGAAAAACTATTGCTTCGAAGCCGAAATAAAAGACGATCGGCTCTTATTTTCATACAAAATAAGGGAAGGGGTGGCGCAAAACATGAATGCCTCGTTCTTGATGAAGCAAATGGGTATCACAGGCCTGTAAGCAACACATTTACAACAATTAACTCAATAGAAATTACTTTAGGAATGATATATTCAGAGCACAAGATCAACGAATCCCAAAAACGAGGAAGTATTGAGGTGGTTTGCGGATCCATGTTTTCAGGCAAAACAGAAGAGCTGCTACGACGACTGAAACGGGCGAAAATAGCCAAACAAAAAGTGGAAATCTTCAAACCGGTTATTGATACCCGTTATTCGGAGGTTGAAGTGGTTTCTCACGACAAGAATTCGATTGTCTGCACTCCGGTAGAACATTCGAGCAATATCCTGCTCCTCTCGTCGAACGTGGAAGTGATTGGGATTGACGAAGCTCAATTTTTTGACGCCGGGTTGCCGGAAGTGTGCGAGCAGTTGGCAGACCAAGGAGTCAGGGTAATCATAGCAGGTCTAGACATGGACTTTAAGCGGAATCCGTTTGGCCCTATGCCCCAATTGTGCGCCATTGCGGACGATGTCACCAAGGTGCATGCCATTTGCGTGAAGTGCGGCGCTCTTGCAAATTACTCGTACAGATTGGTGGCGAACGAAAAACAAGTGATGCTTGGCGAAACGAGTGAATACCAACCGCTCTGCCGCACGTGCTACACCCAAGTTTTGAGGAAATAAATTTTGATTGTCCTTTCGGAATCACTACTATAAATTTTAAAAAATGGAAATGAAAACATATCAGCCCAGGGTTGCCGCAATCCACGACATTTCCGGATTTGGAAAATGTTCGTTGACAGTGGCTTTACCCATATTATCAGCCGCTGGAATTGAAACCAGCGTGATGCCAACAGCCGTGTTATCTACGCACACTGGAGGATTCACGGGATTCACCTACCGTGACTTGACCTCCGATTTGGTTTCGTTTGCCGCTCATTGGAAATCGTTAAATATCCCTTTTGATGCCATCTATACGGGTTTTCTTGGCTCTTTCGAGCAATTGAATATCATCTCGCAATTCTTTGAAGATTTCAAATCAAAGGACAATCTGATTCTCGTTGATCCGGTGATGGCCGACCACGGACAACTCTATTCATTGTTCAACATGCAATTCGTCAAAGGGATGAGAACGCTGTGTGAAAAGGCGGATATAGTAGTTCCGAACATTACCGAAGCATGCCTTTTGACAGATACAAAATACGAAGAAGGCCCTTATTCAACCGAATTCATTGAAAAATTGGTGAATAAATTGGTGGAAATCGGACCTCAAAAAGTGGTACTTACAGGGGTTTACTTTGACGACGATCAGTTGGGTGCGACCACGTTCGACAAGCAGGAAAACAAAGTTGAATTTGTGATGGGAGAGAAAATCCCCGGATTTTATCATGGAACCGGCGATGTGTTTGCCAGTGCCTTGTTGTCGGGATTGCTAAACAACTTCAAACTGAAAGATGCCACTCAAATAGCCGTCAATTTCACCACAGCAAGCATCCGGCGCACATACGAAGCCAAGACGGACGTTCGATTTGGTGTCAACTTTGAACAATCCATTCCCGGATTTCTAAAAGATTTGAAATTAGTGTAAGGCTCTGAAATATCAAAAGGAGCTTGTTCGGGCTTCTTTTTTAGCATATTTTTCCGGGAATAAATTCTGAGGCTACACTTGTTCCTGTATTTCTTTATCCACCCCATACTTTTCGGGAGGATGCACAACGCCTTCGGGTTCAATATGGATGCGAATATCATACACGTTATCCACTATTTCTTTTATTTTAGCTTCCACCTTTTCGGCTATTTCATGTCCGTCCACAATAGAAAGATGTCCGTTAACTTCCACATCCAGGCTGATGACATACATTCCTCCTAACGGACGCACTCGAACACGGTGCGGGTTGATGGCTTCGGGAATCGAATCGATGGCTTTGAAGATGTCATCGTAAACCGTCGTATCTTTCACGGCATCCATCAGTTCGACATTGGAGTCGATGAAAATACTAAAACCTGTTCGAAGAATAAACAAACTCACAACAACACCCGTTACAGCATCCAAAATAGGCATTTTTAGCACAGAGGTAAAAAACAGCCCGATCAAAACACTCACCGAGATAAGCACATCGCTTCGCATATTTTTAGCATTCGCAATAAGCATTTGGCTGTTTATCTTTTTTCCTTGCTGAAATTGAAAAAAAGCCAACCCTAATTTTCCGGCTATGGAAAACAGTGTGATATAAATGGCCAATGCGCTTGGGAGTTCGCGTTCTCCGTAAGCGATAATCGCTTTGGTGGAAGTGACCAGCAATTCTATTCCGGCATAAATGACAACAAACGATAAGATTTTGGTGGCAATACTCTCCGCTTTCTCGTATCCATAAGCATGCTCTTTGTCGGGAGGACGGCTAACAATCCGGGCAGTGATTATCATGACAATCGAGATAAGGACATCGGTGGCAGAATCTATCCCGTCACTCAGAACAGCGAGGCTACCCGAAATTAAGCCCGCACTAATTTTTGTAATCGAAAGAATGGCATTGCCTACGGTACTAATCCAAGAAGTGCGGAGGAGAATCTTTTTCCTTTTATCGATAATATCTTGTGACATATTGCGTTATATGGATATTCCCCGAAGTGGAATAAAAATAAGCTGCAAATTTACAAAATTACCTTTTCAACTTTTCATCTTCACGCAAATATTATTTTACAATCAGTTTGAAAATGGATTGGAAACGTTGGAGAAACATTAATATACCGCTGGTGATCAGTAGATCTGCGTTTGGCAAATAATAAAATTACCTATTTCGAAATATAGGCAATGTTTACTTGGAATATGGAATGATGCTATCAATACAAGCAATAAGCTCCTCCAAGGTAACCTCATCGGTAAGAAAAGAAGCGCTTCCCTGATTGTATGGCTCATAAGTCCGGATATTATCACCCGAGAATAGCGCAATTGTTGGAATGCCTACACTCGATGCCAGGTGCATCACGCCACAGTCTCCCGTAATGAACACTTTTCCCGAGTGCATCACTGCGCCCATTTCACGAATATCGGTACTGTAATAATTCAATGAATCGAAATCAATTTGCGACACATTTTCCTTAGGCAACACTTCCAGTAAATTATAATTCTCGCCGTATCTTTGTCTCAATTGGGCAAAAAATGGCTTCCACCATTCTTTCGAAAGACACTTTTCGCCTGTGGCAAATGTGTAGAACATGATGGTCGGCTTGTCATTGCCAAGCATTTTCTTTAAAAGTTGTTCGCCGTTTTGCTTTTCGAAGTCTGTCAACTTGAGCGAAAGTGGCTGAGGCGGCTGGATGTTTTCAGCAATCCCTAACTGGCTTAGAAACCACCTGAAATTATAAACTGGCCATTTTGCCATGTGGGTTGCATCCTTATTGTCCATCTGTTCATATCTATCGCCGAAGTATTTGGCTTTTCCCCTTACCCATTGGGTGCACAATCTTCCCGACGAAGAACCACTATCGACATTGAAAACAAGGTCATAATGATACTTCCTGAGGCTTACCCACGTGTTGAGATATTTCTTCAATTCCTTGAATGGTTTCGGCGGCAGCTTGGTGATACGGTCAACCTGTTGGTAGTTTGCAAAAAGAATCGGGGCTAAATTCCCCCGAACGAACAAATCTATTTTACAGCCAGGAAGTAGAGCCTCAATTTCTTGTAACAATGGAGTCAGCATCAATTGATTTCCCAACCTACTATTGGGCCTGACCACAAGGATTCTTTTGGGAAGGTTACTAGAAAGAGAAAAGTCCCTTCTTACGATCATTCTCTCACCCACATTACTTGTGAGCGAGTTCATTAATTTCCGCCGGATGTTGTTGATTGCTGCTTTCATTCGAAAAAACAAGAAAAACGTTTAATAATTTTTTATTGGATATAAAGTAATCAGAATAATTTGTAGTCGCATAAGAAACATAAACACAGAGACGCAAAGAGAGACAACGTTTTTTACAAACAATTCAATTCGCAGGCATACCTTACACTCATTTAGTAAGCAAAATACACCTTTACCATCTAGCGGCTTTGCGTTAAAATAATACCACAATTTATTCAATCTGTTCCCTATCTTTATTTTTACGAAGCCAAACATACAAATTTAGTTTTACACAAAGATACTTCTAGTGAGTTTTATTGTTCTTTATTTCATAAAAAAGAATCAGCGAGAAAAAATAGCGACACAGCCTATTGCCACACAGAGAAAGCAAAATGCGTACTATAACGCAAATTCAATTTATCGATATGACATAAAAAATGAAATATATTAATAATAGGGGGAGTTTTAGTCTCTTCTTTAAAGCGGATTGGCTAATTTTCCATAAAAAAGCAAACAAAAATACAACATATTATTCGTATATTTGTATTGTGAATAGAAGGTATCAGGGTTAAAAAACAAAGCAAATTTCGCAATGCAATTTTTCCATTAATCTATAAACAAGTGTGTCAAGTCTAGGTTGTGTCAAGGTATTTAGAGACAAAAGTAACTTACTAAAATAAGCAGATCTTGGTATTGATTTATAGTATCCTCATCTGCCTGAGATTGATTCTTCGTCAAGCATTTTTAGTGTGAATGCCAACGAATATCGGTCATTTATGTTTTCATGTGCTTAAATGCAACAATTATTTACTTTACAAGATGAATCACTTATATAACTATTTATTGTAATAAAATCTATGAGTTTCAACATTCCTAAAACCAGTAAAAAGAGAATTGTCATTGTAGGAGGTGGATTTGGAGGACTTCAGTTGGCAAACAAGCTGAAAAAATCAGATTATCAAGTGGTGTTGGTGGATAAGAACAATTACCATCAATTTCTGCCTTTGATCTATCAAGTTGCTTCGGGTGGCATGGAGCCATCTTCTATCGCTTTTCCATTCCGCAATGTATATAAAAACAGGAAAAAGTCCTTTTTCTTCCGTCTGGCCAAAGCAAGAGCAGTGGTACCGGAACTTGACGTGCTACAAACATCGATAGGAAAAATCGAATACGATTATCTGATATTTGCCGCAGGAACGGTGTCGAATTTCTTCGGAAACAAAAACATTGAAGAAGTGGCCATGCCGATGAAAAACATTTCGGAAGCGATGGGCTTGCGGAATGCTCTTTTAGGAAATTTTGAGCGTGCAATTACTTGTGCCACAGAGGAAGAGAAGAAAGAACTGCTCAATGTGGTCATCGTGGGAGGTGGCGCAACAGGAATAGAGATTGCCGGAGCACTTTCGGAGATGAAACGGTATGTTATCCCAAAAGATTATCCTGAAATAAAACCAGACGATTTGAAAATATATTTGGTGGAAGCGGCAGACAGGTTGTTGCAGGGAATGACACCAAAATCATCCGAGGACTCTGCTAAATCACTCGAGGAGATGGGTGTAAAAGTAATTCTTGGCAAAAAAGTGGCGGATTACAATAACCGAAACGTGGTGTTTGAAAACGGGGAAGTGATCCCTACCCGCACCCTCATCTGGACAAGCGGCGTAACGGCAGTGCGTATTGGGAACATGAACCCAAGCGTGATCGGACGTGGTGGGCGTATTGTTGTGGATGAATTTAACCGAGTAGAAGGTTATGACAACATTTTTGCCATCGGCGACCAATGCCTCCAAACGACAGATCCTGCTTTCCCGAATGGACATCCACAATTGGCACAAGTGGCCATCCAGCAAGGCACTCTTTTGGCGGCAAATTTCAACCGGATGCAAAGTGGCCAAACACTCAAACCCTTCCGATACAATGATTTGGGAAGTATGGCAACCATCGGGCGCAACCGTGCCGTGGTTGATTTACCCAAGTTGCATTTTAAAGGATGGTTTGCTTGGGCGATGTGGTTGTTCGTGCATCTCCGCTCCATTCTCGGTGTAAGGAATAAACTTTTTGTCCTACTCAACTGGATCTGGAACTACATCACCTACGACTACACCATGCGCCTGATCGTGTATGCACGCAAAGCAAAAGAGGTGAAAGAACGGGAAGAACGGGAAGCCCAAACCCATTTGGGGGAAGATATACTGAAAAATAGTCACGAACTTCAGAATTAAGTTCACAACGAGAAAGGGGAAAAACTCAAGTAGCTTTTCCCCTCTTTATTTAGTTTTACAACGTTTTCTTGAATTAACTTTCCAAGGCTGACAAATAACGTTCTGCCTCAATTGCTGCCTGGCAACCACTTCCAGCAGCTGTAATGGCCTGGCGGTAATGAGGATCCGCCACATCGCCCGCAGCAAACACACCGTCAATATTGGTTTTTGGTGTTCCTGGCACGGTTTTGATGTAACCCACTTCATCCAAATCGACCTGTCCTTTGAAAATATCAGTATTTGGCTTGTGGCCGATAGCCAAGAAAAATCCATCAATGGCTATATCCAGTTTTTCTTCGTTATCTTCACCTGCATGTTTCACGAGATGAGCACCTTCCACTCCATTATCCCCAAATAATCCAAGTGTATTTGTTTCGAAAAGCACTTCAATTTTCTCGTTTTTCAATACTCGGTCTTGCATTACTTTTGAAGCACGCAGAAAAGGCTTGCGGACAATCAGATATACTTTGCCTGCCAAACCCGAAAGATAGATTGCTTCTTCACATGCAGTGTCTCCACCGCCCACTACTGCTACTGTTTTTTTGCGATAGAAGAAGCCATCGCACGTGGCACAGGCAGAAACACCCATTCCCGCATATTTTGTTTCATCGGGCAAACCAAGATACTTGGCTGAAGCTCCAGTGGAAATAATTACAGCATCTGCCTCAATTGTCTTCTCTCCATCAATCACCACTTTTTTGGGATTGGACGAAAAATCAACGGACGTAGCTATTCCCGAACGGGCATCTGCTCCGTATTTAGTGGCTTGTTTTTTCAAGTCTTCCATCAATTCCGTACCGGTAATGCCTTCAGGGTATCCAGGGAAATTTTCCACTTCTGTTGTTGTGGTCAATTGTCCTCCGGGTTGTATCCCTTCATAAAGAACAGGACTTAAATTGGCTCGTGAAGCATAAATTGCCGCAGTGTATCCTGCTGGCCCAGAACCAATAATCAAACATTTAACTCTCTCACTCATAAGGTATATATTTTTTGTTGCTTTATTAAGTGCAAAATTACAATAAATGTTAGCTATGAGAAAATTAATTTAATAAATATAATCTATAATAATTTCTCTTCCATCACACGTCAGGCTAAGGTATATGCCATATTTTCAATCTATTTCCACTCAAATCGAACGATTGTTTAGCTTCATTCATCTTAATAAATGCCTCCAGCCTATCTATTTCTTTTTTACTCCAACAATCATGAATAAAAGAAAAATCTGAAGCTTCTTCTGTAGGTGTAAAAATAAGCAATCCTGAGTAAAATTCAGTATTTCTTATTTCATTTTCATATGGATAGTAACAAATCAAGCGGTTTTCTTCATCCAATTCCGTGATGTGATTCTTTAAGAAAAGCGCAGGATAGATTATAGTATAATGAGAAAAATAGCGTTTCATTATTTTTCCACATCTTTTTCTATCAATTCTTTACGCCGAGGCTTCATAATTTCGCCCCTACCCTTCTTCTCTGTTGTTGCTTTTGGTTTCGGTTTGGGAACAATTTTCTTGTAATTCAAGTTGTAAACATAAACAGGAGGCAAAACCATCAACGGATTATCCACATAAATATATCCGGAAATCTTTTTCAATTTATGCCTGACTTTTACTGGTTTTTTTAATGAATAGTAGGAATTTTGATTTAATATTGTTGTTATGGTCACGGTCGTATCCTTGTATTCGAAACGCACTGTTGCATAAGATTTTGACTTAGGGGTAATTCCCAATGTTTTGAAATTGAAATCAAAAGAAGTGGTATCTATTTGTCTAAATTTTAATGAATCTATTTCAAATCCAAAAGCGAAAGCAGAGCCACGGACACCCAACAAAACGGAAGGTGGTAGCGTAAATCCGTCGTATTTTTTTCTCAATTTCAGATCAGAGTTTTCGTCTATTGAAACTTCGCTTTGGAAATCCTTCAAGCGTTTCGAGACACGATCGTTAATCTTAAAATAGATTTCTCCTTGAGTGGAATACCACACGATGGATGAGTCAAATTCGGCCTGAGTGATTTGATGTTTGGCCAACACACCCAATAACAAAGAATCTTTTGACTCTTGTAAGGCGTACCGGGGACTTTGAATAAGAGCTTGTGCTAGATAAACATCATAGAGAGCTTCTTCCATTTTTTGTCGAGAAACCACACCCTTGGGCCTGTATGTGCAGGAAAATAATAGGATGGTGCACAACAGACAGCTAAAAAATGTTTTGAGCTTATAATTCATCCACATTCGTTTTCTGAAGAGATTCGGACAACGTTTTTCTATAAAAAATTAAAAGGATAAATATACCAACCGAAATGGCAGAATCCGCTATGTTGAATATGGGGCTGAAAAATATAAATTTATTGCCTCCTACAAACGGAAACCAATCTGGATAACTACCCTCTATCAATGGAAAATAAAGCATATCAACCACTTTCCCGTGCAACCAACCAGCATACCCTTGCCCCATTGGCACAAAGGATGCAACATATCCCTGATAGCTTTCACTGAAAAATACTCCATAGAAAACGCTATCAATGATATTACCCAATGCCCCAGCCAAAATCAACGAGACACACGCAATGTAGCCTGCCTTAGTCTCTGCTTTTAATAGTTTATTGATGTAATAAAATCCGAAAACAACAGCTACGATACGAAAAAGCGTGAGAAAGAGCTTACCGATCACTTCAATGCCAAAAGCCATTCCATTGTTTTCGACAAAATAGATTTTGAACCAACTGGCTATTTCATAGGAATCGTAAAGTGCCATGTGAGTTTTCACCCAAATTTTGACAGCTTGGTCAAAGAGGATGACAAGAGACAAAACAACAAAAGCCGTGACGTATTTTTTATTGATTTTCATATGAAAATTTTAGCCATAAAAGTATAATCTCACCTATTTTTGTAGCAAATAGGCAAAACTGCAACCTTATTTAATATATCAAACCAAAGATCCTTATTTCACTCCGCTTTGTTTTGCTTCGATGCTCAAAGTGGCATGAGGTACAGCACGCAGTCTTTCTTTCGGAATCAATTTGCCCGTTTCACGGCAAACTCCGTAGGTTTTATTTTCAATTCGAATTAATGCTGATTGCAAATTCTGAATAAATTTCATTTGCCGTTGAGCCAGACGAGCGGCTTCTTCTTTTGACAAAGTAGAAGCACCTTCTTCTAACACCTTGAATGTTGGTGAAGTATCGGTCACATCATTACCATCCGAATTCATTATGACAGCTTTCCACAAATCATATTCTTGCCTTGCCATATCCAGCTTTTCAAGAATAATTTTGCGAAATTCTTCCAGTTCTGTGTCGGAGTATCTTGTCTTTTCACTCATAATCGTTCAGTTTAAAGGGTTCATAATCATCTTTATGCTTTCTCTATATCTATGTGTATAACATATTCTTCCATGTCAACCTCTGTGCCAACAACGTTATCGGCCAGTGAAATATTGTCCGCAAGCACTTGCGAAGCAATATAATTTTGATATTCGGCGAATGCTTCTTTCACTTGTGGCACATCAGTCATAACTACATTGATTTTGTCGGTGATATCAAAGCCCGATGACTTCCGTATATTTTGGATGCGGTTCACCAATTCGCGAGCTGTACCTTCTTTTCGGAGAGCATCGGTCACGGTGATGTCCAAAGCAACCGTCAAACGGCCTTCGTTGGCCACCAACCATCCGGGAATGTCTTCGGAGATAATCTCCACGTCGGAAAGTTCCACCACAGCTTGCTCACCAGCCACATCGAAGGCGAATACGCCGGAAGTTTCCAGTTCTGCAATTTGCTCCTGCGTCATTGTTTGCACAGCAGCTGCTAATTGCTTCATGATTTTTCCGTATTTAGGGCCTAATTTTTTGAAGTCAGGCTTGACGCGTTTCACTAAAATCCCGGCAGCATTATCCACAAACTGTAGGTCTTTCACATTTACTTCGCCCAAAATCAGTGATTTCACCGCTTCAATAGCCTCTCGTTGATGCGCATCCACCGTTGGCATCATGATTTGGGTTAACGGCTGGCGAACCTTGATGTTCACCTTCCGGCGCAAAGCCAATACCATGGATGAAATGCTTTGTGCGAGCAACATCTGTTCTTCCAAAGCTTTGTCCACAACAGAATTATCACTTACAGGAAAATCCACCAAGTGAACCGAAATATCTTTATTTCCAGTCAAATCGGAATACAATTTGTCAGAATAGAAAGGAGCGATCGGCGACATCAATCGAGCGACAGTTTCAAGACAAGCGTACAAGGTCTGATATGCCGACAACTTGTCTTTTGTGATTCCTCCACCCCAGAAACGTTTCCGGTTCAAGCGAACATACCAGTTACTCAAATGGTCGTTGACGAAGTCAGAAATAGCGCGTCCGGCACGGCTTGGCTCGTACGTACCATAAAATGTGTCCACATCGGCTACCAACGAATGGAGCAGGGAAATAATCCAACGGTCAATTTCTGGACGCTCAGCGTAGGGCACTTGTTCCTCTTGTCCTGTGAATCCATCCACATTCGCATATAGCGCAAAGAACGAATACGTGTTGTAAAGCGTTCCGAAGAATTTGCGGCGCACCTCTTCTATTCCTTCCTCATCAAATTTCAAATTGTCCCAAGGCGATGCATTCGTTATCATGTACCAACGCAAAGGGTCGGAACCATGTTTGTCAATGGTTGAAAATGGATCGACGGCATTTCCCAAACGCTTGGACATTTTGTTGCCGTTTTTGTCGAGCACAAGGCCGTTCGAAACCACGTTTTTAAATGCCACACTGTCTTTCACCATGGTGGAAAGAGCGTGAAGCGTGAAAAACCAACCACGAGTCTGGTCCACCCCTTCACAAATGAAGTCGGCCGGATAAACCCGTTGAAAATCTTCTTCTGAAATATTTGGATAAAACACTTGGGCAAACGGCATGGCTCCCGAATCGAACCAAACGTCAATCAGGTCGGTTTCCCGTTTCATTGGTTTGCCTGAGTCAGCCACTAAAATAATGTCGTCCACATATGGACGGTGCAAATCCAGTTTTTCGTAGTTTACTTTATCTAAATTGCCGATTTCGAATCCTTCCCAAGGGAATTTTTCCATAAATCCGGCAGCTATTGATTTTTCTATTTCTGCATACAGTTCTTTCACCGAACCAATGCACTTTTCTTCTTTTCCATCTTCTGAACGCCAGATAGGGAGCGGCGTTCCCCAATAACGACTACGGCTCAAGTTCCAATCTTGCAGGTTTTCGAGCCATTTCCCGAAACGTCCCGTACCTGTGGATTGAGGCTTCCAATTGATGGTGTCATTCAGCTCTATCAAGCGGTCACGCACAGCAGTCGTGCGGATGAACCAGCTATCAAGCGGATAGTAGAGCACCGGTTTGTCTGTGCGCCAGCAATGCGGATAGCTGTGCACGTATTTTTCGATGCGAAACGCTTTGTTGTCTTGTTTGAGGGCCACACAAAGGTCAATGTCCAAGGTTGTAGCATCTTCCGGAAGCGAATTATCGTACTGATTTTTCACATACCTGCCAGCATAAGCCTGATAGGCATCCACATAGACGTTCTCTTTCAAAAAGCCTTGATCGATGTCTTCAATCTTGTAATACTTTCCGGTCATGTCCACCATCGGGCGGATGTTGCCATCTTTGTCTTTCAGCAACATGGCTGGCACTCCGTGTTGCTTTGCCACCCTAGCATCATCCGCACCAAAGGTTGGGGCGATGTGCACGATTCCGGTACCGTCTTCGGTGGTGACAAAATCGCCCGTGATAATACGGAAAGCGCCTTCGCCTGGATTCATAAACGGAAGGAGCTGCTCGTATTCGATTCCAGCCAATTCAGAACCTTTCCAAGTGGTATCAAGCACCTCGAAAGGAATAAGTTTGTCGCCAGGTTTGTAGTCTTCCAATTTTACCTCAGCGGCCTTTGGATTAAAGAGAGAATGTACCAAATCCTTGGCTACGACAGCCGTCAACTTCTCACCCGTATAAGGGTTAAAAGAGCGAACCGCCACGTAAGTGATATTTGGACCAACGCACAAAGCCGTGTTTGAAGGCAGGGTCCAGGGTGTTGTAGTCCAAGCCAAAAAATATGCAGTACCAAAACCTTCCATTTCGGGCTTTGGTTTCTTAATCTTAAATTGAGCCGTTACGGTCGTATCCTTTTCATCGCGGTAGCAACCCGGCTGATTCAACTCGTGTGAGCTCAATCCTGTTCCGGCAGCCGGAGAATAAGGCTGGATGGTGTATCCTTTGTAAAGAAAACCCTTTTCGTAAAGGGCTTTCAACAAGTACCACAAAGTTTCGATATAGCGGTTGTCGTAGGTGACATATGGGTCTTTCATATCTACCCAATATCCCATTTTGCGGGTCAAATCTTCCCATTCACGGGTATATTTCATCACTTCCCGACGGCAAGCATCGTTGTATTCGGCAACAGAGATTTTTTTGCCAATGTCTTCTTTGGTAATCCCGAGTGATTTTTCGACGCCAAGTTCCACCGGAAGCCCGTGCGTATCCCAGCCAGCTTTCCGGTTGACCAGATAGCCTTTCATCGTCTTGTAACGGCAGAAAATATCTTTGATAGAGCGGGAAATCACGTGGTGAATGCCGGGCATCCCGTTTGCGGAAGGAGGACCTTCGTAGAAAACGAATGTTGGCGCACCTTCACGTATCTCTAAACTCTTATGGAACACTTGTTTTTGATCCCATTTTTCCAATATTTCTTTGTTTACTTGCGAAAAATCTATTCCGTTGTATTCGGGAAACTTGTTCATTTTATCAGCTTTCTACCCTAATTAAAAATTGTGGCAAAGATAATAATAAAAATCTATTTCTATCACATGCACCGAGTCATAGAAATGGTTTTATTCTATCTAATTTTTAACAAAAAAGCGGGTTGGGAAAATAAAAAAATACGAATATAGAAAGGAGAATCCTATATTTCAGAAATTAGGCGGTGAAAATAATATTAAGAATAGGATTAAGCATTGGCGAGCTGTCAAGAATGCGACGATTCTCCCGAACTACTTCGCACTTTGAGTTTAGAAATTAGCATCGCTCCAATGCTCTCCCATTCACACACAAATACTAAACGACGATTTTTTGACAATAATTCTTATCAATAAGAATAATAAATAAAGTTATTGGAGAATGCTACACGCCAATGGCATCTAGGCATCAAAGAAACTTAATGAAAAAGTCTGTCCATCTGCATTTTGCTTCATTTCGAACGTACCTTTGTTCACTATGACCATTCCATTTAACGATGCTGTACGCATCAACTTTTCAAGAAACAACAGACGCTTGCTTGCCTCAAAATCAACATTGAAGTAACAATTCAATTTGTCTTTGTTTTCGATATTTACTTCAATGAGGTAAATGCCATGTTCTGCAAAAACAAGATTTTCATAAGCATACATGATGTCGAGTCCTGTTGCATCTTGAATAAGAAATCGGATTTTTTCGATCTCTGTGATGATAACATCATCGGGCATTTCCACTTTTGCTTTTTCCATACTGTCCTCTATTTTATTAATTGCATCCGGCATCCCAAACACATTTTGCATTCAACTCGAAAATGAAAGCATTTACTTACATCTTCTCACCCATACATCTTGAACCATAGCTCCTTTTGCCTTACATTGTCAAATTGCTCTTCAGTTTGACACTTGAAAAGTTGTAAAATGACCTCTTGTTCAAACTCCTCTTGCGTGAAATCAAACCCACTCTCTTTCAGCGAGGCAAACAAATCGGCTTTCGTCCTGCATGAAAAGCATTTTTTACGAAGAGCGCTATTTGTGTCCAAATCTTTAAAAAAACTGTGAGCATGACTCTGAGACATACTATGATATTTATAAATTTCTTATGACAAACAACTACCTTTTTACATCAATTAGCATGCCAAAAAATTATTCAGTTTGTTTTCAGGCCTATAAGCATTTAAATCGTCAATCAAAAAGCTACAGAAATGTAACATGCACCAACTTAACATTACAAAAACGTAGGAATAATATAACATTTTAAATCATAGAAACACTGAACCACACTAATTTTCGGTAAGAATTAAGCCAATTCTTTATTTCATCAAAATATAGCTACTTTTGTGTCAAATTAAAACATGACTCGTTGTGATCTCTATTGAAGGATTAACCGTTGAATTTGGAGGCTTCACTCTCTTAAATGATATTTCTTTTGTTGTTAACAAAAAGGACCGAATTGCATTAGTCGGCAAAAATGGAGCAGGAAAATCCACCATGCTGAAAATTTTTGCTGGAAAACAAGCGCCGACAAGCGGCCAAGTTATTTCACCCAAAGACATTACTATTGGATATTTACCGCAGCACATGCAGTTGGTGGATGGAAACACAGTTGTGGAAGAAGCATCATTGGCTTTCAGCCGTATCCAGCAACTCGAAAAAGAGCTTGACTCTGTAAATCTGCAACTGGCCGAACGCACAGATTACGAATCGGATGCTTATTCCGACTTGATCGAGCGATCGACAACATTAAATGAAGAATTTATGATGTCGGGAGCTGGCAATTTTCAGGCGGAAGTGGAAAAGACACTGATGGGCCTAGGCTTCAAGAGAAACGACTTTGAACGACCGACAAAGGAATTCAGCGGAGGCTGGCGTATGCGCATAGAATTGGCCAAATTGCTGCTTCAACGCCCGGACGTGTTGCTGTTGGATGAACCCACGAACCACTTGGATATTGAATCGATCCAGTGGCTCGAGAATTTCTTAGCTACGAAGGCCAAAACAGTTATTCTGGTCTCTCACGACAGGGCTTTCCTGGATGCCGTCACACAACGAACCATAGAAATCACTCTGGGACGGGTTTACGACTACCGAGTTCATTACTCAAAATATGTGGAATTGCGGAAAGAAAGGCGAGAACAGCAGATTCGCGCTTACGAAAACCAGCAGAAGCAGATACAGCAAACCGAAGATTTCATCGAACGTTTCCGCTACAAAGCTACGAAATCGGTTCAGGTGCAGTCGCGAATCAAGCAATTGGACAAACTGGAACGCTTGGAAGTGGACGAAGAGGACAATTCCAGCTTGCGCTTGAAGTTTCCTCCCGCACCTCGTTCGGGCTCCTACCCCATCATTGCTGAAGGCTTGAAAAAGACGTACGGCTCGCAGACCGTGTTTTCGGATGTGGAAATGACCATCAAGCGTGGCGAGAAGGTTGCCTTTGTCGGTAAAAACGGCGAAGGGAAATCTACTTTCGTGAAATGTATCATGGGCGAAATTCCTTTTGATGGCAAATTGGAACTTGGACACAATATAAAAATAGGATATTTTGCCCAAAATCAAGCACAACTGCTCGATGAAAACAAGACGGTGTTCGACACCATAGACTATGTGGCAACAGGGGATATCCGAACACGGATCCGGGATATTCTGGGGGGATTCATGTTTGGAGGAGAAGCTTCCGACAAAAAGGTGAAGGTACTCTCGGGTGGTGAAAGAAGTCGCCTCGCCATGATCCGTTTGCTGCTCGAACCGGTAAATTTGTTGATTCTCGATGAGCCTACCAACCACCTTGATATGCGCAGCAAAGACGTGCTGAAAGATGCGATCCGGGATTTCGACGGCACGGTGATTGTTGTTTCGCACGACCGTGAATTCTTGGACGGCTTGGTCGAAAAAACCTACGAATTCGCGGACGGAAAGGTAAAGGAACACTTGGGGGGCATCTACGAGTTTCTCCGTTCAAAACAAATGGACAACTTGCGTGAATTAGACTCACAAAAGAAAGTTCCAACTTACTCGGAGCAGTTGAAGGCAGAGCCGGATACGATCTCGAACTTGTCTTACGAAGAAAGGAAAGAACAGGCAAGGGTACTCAAAAAAATGGAAAAACAAGTTTCCGAAAAAGAGAATCAAATTGAGCAATTGGAAAAAGATATAGCCCAATTGGAGAAAATATTAAGCCAGCCCGAACATGCCTCCGAGGTAAGCCTGTTCCAAAAACACGGCGAACTGAACAAACAATTGGAACAGACCATGGAAAGTTGGGAAGAACTTTCTTCTGAATATGAGAAAATGAAATCTCGTGCAGGAGCTAATTAACTATCATTAAATATATATTTAAGATAAATATTACCGGAAACTATATCTTTGCAGATCATGGAATTTAGTTTTGGTTGCCTTTCCAGGCATAAAGATTTTAATACATTATATAATTATCAACAAAAAGGCATATGAAAATATCTTATTTTTTACCGCTTTTAGCAATTTCAACGATCGGGATGGGCTGTATGAATAAATCAAAGGAGAAAGCAATGAAAAAAGGCTTGGATATCGCAAATTTAGATACAACTGTCCGTCCGGGAACAGATTTCTATCAATTTGCAACAGGTGGATGGCAAAAAGCAAATCCGATTCCTGATGAATATTCCCGCTATGGCTCTTTCGACCAGTTGGCCGAAAACAACCAAAGGCAAATCAACGATTTGGTAAAAGAATTGGGACTGCAAAGCCACGAAAAGGGAAGTGTTGCGCAAAAAATAGGCGACCTATACACTTTAGGGATGGATAGCACAAAACTGAACCAAGATGGAGCAAATCCGGTTCTGGCACAGTTGAAAAAGGTGGATGCGGCAAAAACCAGAGAAGACATAATCCGTCTGGTGGGTAATTTGCGCAAATATGCAGGATCGCCCTTCTTTTCGTTGCATGTGGAAATAGATGAAAAAAACAGCAGCCGCTACATACCTCAAATATCTCAAAGTGGCTTGGGATTGGGCGACAGAGATTATTATTTGCAAAATGATGCCCGCACCAAAAGCTTGCGAGAAGGTTATCTCAAATTGATTGAAAAACAATTTGAGAATGCTGGATACAAACCTGCTGAAAGCAAAAAGATTGCGGAATCTGTGTTGAAATTGGAAACCCAACTTGCAACAGCTCATTTTCCAAAAGAGAAAACACGCGTTCCCGAACTAAATTACCATTTGCTGAATGCAACGCAATTAAACAATTCGGTTGCGGCATTCAACTGGTCATTGCTTTTTCAATCAGCGGGAATCAATAGTCTCAAAGAGCTGAACGTGGCACAAGTAGAGCCACTCAAAGAAGTTGTAAAAATTATCTCGACAGCCTCCATTGACGAACTAAAGGGCTATTTGAAATGGAACATTCTGAATACTGCCGCTGAATTTTTGAGCGATAAGTTTGTGAATACGAATTTCGACTTTTACGGCAAACAACTTGCGGGAACAAAAGTATTACAACCTCGTTGGAAACGCACGGTGAACACTATCAACGGCACACTTGGAGAAGAAGTGGGGCAATTGTATGTGACCAAATATTTCCCTGGAAAAGCGAAAGAAAGGATGCTCAAATTGGTGGACAACCTGAAACTTTCTCTCAGCGAACGCATCAGCAATCTGGCTTGGATGACCGATGCAACCAAAGCCAAAGCTCAGGATAAATTAAATAATTTCATCGTCAAAATCGGCTATCCCGACAAATGGAGAGACTGTTCGAAACTGGACATCAAAAAAGACAGCTACTGGGCAAATATCATCCGTTCGTCCGAATTCGAATACAATTTCATGTTGGACAAGCTCAACAAACCGGTTGATAAAAATGAATGGCTGATGTCCCCCCAAACCGTCAACGCTTATTACAACCCCACAACAAACGAAATTTGCTTCCCCGCAGGCATTCTGCAACCGCCATTTTTCTTCATGGATTCCGACGATGCAATCAACTACGGTGCGATCGGTGTCGTGATTGGACATGAAATGACACACGGATTTGACGACCAAGGCCGCAAATACGACAAGGAAGGCAACATGAAAGATTGGTGGACACTGGAAGATGCGAAAAGCTTCGAAAAGCGTTCGAAAGTAATGGTGGACTTCTTTAGCAATATTGTAGTGGCGGACGATGTGCATGCCAACGGCGAATTCACATTAGGGGAAAACATTGCCGACCACGGAGGATTGCAAGTTTCCTACAACGCTTTCTTGAAAACGGAAGAAGCAAAGAAAAACGAAAAAATTGACGGTTACACTCCTGCACAACGTTTCTTTTTGGCCTATGCCAATGTGTGGGCTGGAAATATCCGCAAGGAAGAAATCTTGAGACGCACCAAAATGGATCCCCATTCGCTCGGCAAATGGCGTGTGAATGCCGCATTGCCACACATTCAAGCTTGGTACGATGCTTTTCAAATCACAGAAAAAGATTCCTTGTTTATTCCTGTAGATAAGCGCGTTTCTATCTGGTAGAACGCAATGGAAACCCTGGATTTCCATTTATAATTTCAAAATAGAAAACGGTTTCAGCTTAATAACTGAAACCGTTTTTTATAATTCATTGAGATGGTATTTTACCAACTCATATAAACCGCTCTAAATATTCCTAAAACTTCACGCTCGCTCCCACCAACAGGTTTGTGCCATAGTTAGCATACCCAGGAACGAGTTCGTATTTTTGGTTGAGAAAATTATTGATTGACACTGACGCAGAAACCATCTTTGTAAACTGATATACACCCTTCGCATTTAGTTCATTGATACTTTTCATATTTTTTTTCTCGCCGTCGTCGTAGTATTTTCGTCCTCCAGCAAGCAGGTAATTTGCTGTAACTACAAACTTGTCGAAAGGTTTGATGTCCGCATTCAACTCGAAAGTGTAAGTTGGCTTGTTCCAAGCAGCTTTGGGCAAATATGTGTCGGAAACTTCATCGCGATATTTTACCTTGTAGAAATAGGTTGTCAACTTCGTGAATAAGTCAACGTAAGGAATCAGGTTTGTTTTGATTTGGCCTCCAACTTTTCCTTGATTCAGGTTGGCGTAGATAGCAGAATTCACGTTTTCCAATACCCCTACGCTGGAAGCAACATATAAATGCTCGCTGGAGGTGTATTTGTAGCCGGTGAAGAAATCGAATTCCAACCCTTTGATGATGCCGCTTTTGATCCCAATCTCCGCATCGTAATAGGTGCGGGATGGTGAAATGCGAATGGAAGGGTTCACATACCTGTTTTCTTTCAATATATCGAGATAGGTGTTTTCGTTCACGTCGCCAACAACGCTTCCATATAATGAGCTTGTCTCAAGAAAATTCCAAGATGCCGAAATATTCGGCACCAAAAGTACCTTATTGATGGCATCGAATGTGATATGTCCGTTCACTCCAAGAGTTGCTTTCCAGTTGCTTCCTGTAAAATCCAGATAAGGATTGAATTTGAAATGGGTGAAAGTGTGCAAGTCTTTGTATTCCTTCGACAAAGATTGGTTGAGAAAATGCACATTGAGCCCGATAATCCTGTCTGTTCCAAAATCGGTGTTGAAATTGAAATCTCCACTTAAAATGCCCGATTTGGGCCCTTTATCCATTATACTGTCATATTTCAATCCAAAGTTGTCATATCCCAAGTGCGCCATGTAGCGCATGATCGTTTGGGTTTTCGATTGGATGCCTGCTCCTAAATGAAAAATAGTAGCCGCTTGTTTTTTATCGTATTCAAAAGTACTTCCAGAATCAGAGGCATAGGCAGCACCATAATAATTGAATCCTTCGTTTTGATAAGATGAGCTCAAAAACAGGGTAAGTGGCTCAAACTTGTGCTGTAAACCCACTTTGAAGAACGCATCGCTGAACTTGGCCTTCGCATCGTTTTTGTATAGATAATCGATATGCTTCGGTTTGGCTGAAGAGGCGTTGTATGTGCCGAAGAAATCGAGCATAGTGGTTTCGTTCGAAATAGCCTGGTATCCGGCTTCCCCTTCTATATTGCCATGTGTTCCGAGGCGAAGTCCGGCGTATCCACGGTTTTTGTCGTGTTCTATGTCCGTTCCAAAATTTCCGGCATTGGTATTTGTCAATTGCAAAAGTTTTGGCGAACCTGACGTGATCCAATCTGCTAACGGAGAATTCAACTTTTTCACCGTAGGTTCGTAAAGTGAAGGCAAAGCATTGATCTTGTTTGCATCCTGCAAGGTTGGATTGAAATCTCTTTCCACCGAAATTTGACGGGTGTAGGTGGTATCTTTGCCTCCCGACTGCGCATGAAGAACTGAAATCGATCCGCAGATCAGTGTCAGAGGTAGAATTTTATATAGTGAAATCTTTTTCATAGCTGTCTGATTATTAATTCATTTTTGACAATCGGGAACTCACCATTTCAGTGATGTCGGCTTCGCCTCCTTTGTAGTTGTCCTTGAGGCTTTCCAGGTATTGCTTGGCGGAGAATTTATCTCCTTTGGCTGCATACGAATCGGAAAGGACGATCAAAGCACGCGCCATCCAATATTCGTGAGGAGTTCCTTTTTTCATAAATTCAGTGACTTGATCAATGGCTTTGTCGTAGGATTTCCATTTATAGAAAGTATCCGCCAAAATGAATTGCGCTTCGGCTCCTTGCGCATAACGAGTATCGGTGGCACATTCTCTAAAATCAGCGATTCCTTTGTCTGATTCCTTTAGGTCAAGATAAGCTTTGCCCCGGTAGAAATAAGCCTCTTTCAGAATTTCAGGAGCTGTTTTAGATTGTCCTATAATTTGAGTTGCCGCCAAAATCACTTCTTGGTCTTTGTTTTGATAGGCAGCGCAACGTAGCATTCCGATTCGTGCTTGGTCTTTCACTTCGGCTTTCTGGGTCAAATTGTTCAGCCTTGTGTAATATTGGTATGCTGCGGTGTAATTCTTGTCGTTGAATTCCAAATCAGCAGCTTCGGATAGTGCCTCTTCCTGAAAACGGCTGTTGCCACCTTCGATGGTTTGTCTGAATTCATTGAGGGCCTCTGCCTTGTCTTTTTCTTCCAAGGCAATTGCTCCAAGATAATAATGTGCATCAGCCGAGTAATAACCTGTTGGGAAAGACTGCAAATATTTTTTGAATGTGGTCTTGGAGGATATCCTCTGGCCTTTCATGAAGACATTTTCGGCTGCCAGAAAAGTCAACGAGTCTTGTCGCGACGAACTGATCTTGATGCTGCCTCCCAATGAGTTGACATACGAGGCATAAGAATCGATGTCGTTGATGTCCTTGTAGATTCCCTCCATGCTTTGCACTGCTATACGTGCTTCTTCGGTGTCGGGGTAATCTTTCACCACATTTTTGTATGTTTCAATCGCTTTTTGAGGCTGGTTGGTGTTGTAATACATTTGTCCTAGTTGGATGCCTCCTTTTTGCGCCAACAACGATCCCGGATGGTTTTTCAACAGTTTTTCAAGCACAGGTATCGCTTCTTTCTCTCTCTCGAGCATTGCCAAGGCGCGACTCTTTTCGTATAAGGCATCATCGCAGTATTCGGATTGCGGATACTTGGTCATCAATTGGTCGAGTGCCGAAATTTTTCCGTTATAATCGCGTTGCAAGCCCAGCACAAATGCTTTTTGGAATTCAGCATAATCGGCATTTTGGGGATTCTGGTTTGCAGATCGGGTGTAATACCTGTTGGCTTCCGAATAATTGCGGGCAAAAAGATAGCCGTCACCGATTCTATTTAGCGCATCGCTGTAATTTGGCAAGAGTTTGTTGTTTTCCTGTTCAATGTAATCGAGGAACGCTGAAGTGGCTTTGCTGTATTGATTCAGCTTAAAATAAGCGTAGCCCAAATCGTATCGGGCGATGTTGTAGTTTTCATCATTTCGCCCGGATTGGGTCATGAATGTTTCATAGTCTCTTGCTGCGACCGTATAGTTCGCCAACTTGTAAAACGATTCCCCGCGCCAGAAATAGGCTTGGTTGCGGGCTTTGGTGTTGTAGGAATCCATCGCAATCGTTTCATTGAACCGTTGTATGGCATTGTTCGTGTCTCCATTGATGTAATGCTGGATGCCGAGCTGCAGCAAAATCATCTGTTTGGCTTCAAGCACACTTTTGCCGGGCGATTTGATCGCATTGATAGCTGAAAGCGCTGCCGGATAATTCTTGGTGGACAAAAGTGTGGATGCAAGCGCATTGTTGATGTTGTCGGAATATTTTGAATTTGGATATTGTTGCAAAAATTGTTGGAAAACGCTGATCGACTGGTCGAAGACCGCCAAAGAAGATTGGTGCAACAAGATGGCATAGTTATAGAACGATTTTTCGCTCAGCTCGCGGTTGTAATTCATCTTGGATGCTGCTTGGAATGCAAGCAAGGCATTCGAGTTTTCTCCCAGTTTTTCGGATGCAAGGCCAAGTTGCATATAGGCTTCCTGACCCACCTCGTCGGAGTAGGAAATTGCGTGTTTGAGGCTTTCTGCCGATTTGGTGTAATTGCGGATGCTGAAGTATGCGCTTCCCAAGAAGAGCATGTCTTCCCGAAAAGGCTTGCCGGCATTTTTGAGGTAATTCTCGTAATTGCTGATAGAATTCACCATAATGCCTTTACGGTAATAGCAGTTGCCCAATATACGGTAAATTTCTCCTGAATAAGTGCTTTTTGGGAAATTTTCAAGGTAAGCTTCACCATTGGTGATGCTTTCATTCACCTTTCCCTCGGCAAAGGATGTTTGCAGGAGGTAAAAAGAAGCAAGTTCTTTGTATTTTGGGCTTCTTGTCAACCTTTCAAATACTGGAGTGGAAGATTCATACCGTTTTTGCAGAAAGTCGATGTATGCTTTGTAGTAGTTTGCGTCTTGGTTGTATTTGCTGCTTTTTTGGGATAGCAATCCAAAAAGCCGATAGGATTCATCGTATTTTTTCGTCTGCAAATAAGAATAGGCTAATCGAAAACTGCAATCTTCCTGCTGTGACGGGTTGAGGTAATCCAAATCGGCTTGCGCCAACCAATATGCAGCCTTTGCCCATTCTTGCTCTTCAAAATGGATGCTTCCTGTGAAGAACGCGATTTCCTGTCGGTGATAGGTTTCTGGATGAGCATCCAAATAGTCTTTCAGTTGGTTCAATACAATTGGATTTCCCTGATGGTAGAGAGAGCTGATAATCAAGTAGTCGGCTTCAGCAATCAAATTCTTATCGTTTGAAAGCTTTTTGAACTCTGTCATCCGGTGGAGCGTTCCGACATAATTTTTGTCGAGAAACATCTCTTTTCCTTGCAGAAAAAGTCGTGATGGAAGTTCATTCGCAACCGATTTTTGCGCATGTACTGAGAGTTGCAGGCATCCTGCCAAACTCAATGCAAGAACAGATTTTTTCATATATGCGTTTTTAATATTAATTCGTTAATTTGCAAAATCGTGAAATTGTTGATTCGTAAATAATCAACTTTACAAGTTCACTTGTTCACTATCTTTCAATTTCCGAATGGCTTTCTTGATCGACAAAAGTCCAAATTGTTCTGGATCCAAGTCTTTCAGGGCAATAAATTGCAATGCGGCCACATCGTCTTCGGCATGAATTGCAGTTCCTGACTTGACTTTGCATTCGAAGAACAAGTCCATCGTTTGGACTTCAAACTCCGAATATACGTATTTATTCGGAAGCGAAAATAAATATTTAGTTTCTATAACACTTAAGCCCGTTTCTTCCAATATTTCGCGGGCAGCGGCTTCTTCTGCGGTTTCTTCCATGTCGATGAAACCTCCCGGCAAGTCGAATGTGCCTTTTGCTGGTTCGTAAGCTCGTGTGGCAACTAAAATCTCGTCCCTGTCGTTTTTGATAATCACCGCCACTGACGACGACACGTTGAAGTAATATACGAAGCCACAAGAATGGCATTTTTTTGACTTGAAATTATTTTCCAAGAATTGACTTGAGCCACATTTGGGACAATATTCAAAAGGTGCTAACGGGTGCATAATGAAAATGGTTGATAATTTATTAAATAACGATCGACAGCTACACCATTTGCCATTTACGGCTCATGCTCACTGTTTTCTATTGCAATGATAAGAAAAAAAATTAAGACCTTAAGCCGCTTGTCCCTAAACTCCTTGGATCAGTTGCTTTCTGCAGATTAGTCGCTAACTACTTTTTGGAGTAAATTCTCGTGTCATAAATGGGTTCTTACGACCATCTCTTTTGTAATTTTGTCGCTGCAACCCTAAAATATACCGAAATGAATGCAATTTCTTTGTCTGTTTCCGATCAAATCTATGCAGTATGCCCCCAGTTTGCTTTTGCCACTATAGAATGCGTGGTAGTGAATTCTATGACAAACAGTGAGTTGTGTACGGATATACACGCCGTGGAAAGGGAAGTTCAAAACAAATATAGGATGGAAGACATCAGTAAGATTCCAGCCATAAAAGCCACCAGACTGGCTTACAGATTGCTGGGCAAAGATCCGAACCGCTACCGTCCTTCGGCTGAAGCCCTTTGCCGCCGCATTGTGAAAGGTATGGGCATTTACCAGATTGACACGTTGGTGGACTTAATCAATCTGGTGTCGATCAAAACAGGCTATTCCATCGGCGGATTTGATGCAGACAAAATTCAGGGCGGCTTGCTGAGGCTAGGGGTTGGGCAAAAAGATGAGCATTTCGAAGCTATCGGGCGCGGTGTGCTAAATATTGAAGGCCTTCCTGTGTATCGTGACTTTATCGGAGGCATAGGCACGCCCACAAGCGATGAAGAACGGACTAAGATATCCTCAGGGACATCTCATCTACTGCTGATCATAAATGGCTATTCAGGAAAAGAGGGTATGCAGCAAACCGTCGAATGGACGGTGGAATTACTCAAGAGGTATGCGCAGGCTACCGAGATAGAGATTCGTCTTGTCGCTTTCGGATAAAATTGGCAATATATTGGAAAATTAAAGACCAAAAGGTAAAATCAAATAATTTATGGAAATTGAATTCGCAGTCATTATAAATGGTGATTTATTTTTGAAATAATCCCCATTTTTAGGTATTGCTATTATATTATCTAAAGTTTATTTTTGCAACATTAAATGTTGGATATGAATTGTTTGAGGAAGAGGCGTTTTGGATATTCCTTGCTGATACTTTTTATTGGTTATTACGGTAGCATAACCCTCTTCGAGCATACGCATGTTGTGGGTGGAAAAACCATCGTTCATTCACATCCTTACTATCCATTTTCAAAAGAAAACCCACCCAACCATCAACATACAAAAACTGGTTTTATACTTATTGCACAGCTTTCGCATTTCCTATCTGCAACTTTAGACGTAACATCATTCTGTGTCTCACCAGAGATATACTATGCGACTATTATCTTCCCCAAGGAAGAGTTTTTTAGGCATCATTCCTTTTTATCCTCAAATCGCCTACGGGCTCCCCCGCTACCCGTCCACTTATTCTAAAAAATCCGCTATCGCCAAAGTTTTCTTCAATTGGAAGAAGATGACAACGTTTAGTGTTTCAACCTATCTGGAACATGATAAAACAGATATGCAATTAGGAGGACAAACCAATACCATCAATAGCTTTATTATTAATTGATTATCGATATAGTTAGAAAAAAAATGAAAAAAATAACCGTAACGCTTGTTTTAGCACTTATATGCATTTATGCCTTTCCTCAAAAAGCAACGGATGCAAACATCAATGGCCATATTATTAATAAAACAACCGGAGAACACATTGCTTACGGTGCAGTTGCAATAAAAGGTACGACAATTGGCACCACGGCAGATGCCACAGGGCATTATCATTTGAAAAACTTACCAGTAGGCAAATTTACAATTGCATTCTCTTATCTCGGATATAAATCTATTGAAAAAGAAATCACGCTCACTGCAGGCAAAACAGTAGAACTCAATTTTGAAATAGAAGAGGACGCCGTGCAATTGGAAGGAGTTGTGGTTTCAGCAAACAGGAACGAAGTCAACCGGAAGGAAGCTGCAACAATAGTGAACCTAATCACTCCCAAATTATTTGAAAACACAAATTCGGTGTGTCTTGCGCAAGGCTTGAGCTTCCAATCAGGATTAAGAGTTGAGACCAATTGTCAGAATTGCGGTTTCCAGCAAGTTCGCATAAATGGTTTAGACGGGCCGTATTCTCAAATATTAATCGACAGCCGACCCATTTTCAGCGCACTTGCGGGAGTATATGGCATAGAGCAAATACCCACCAACATGATTGAACGCGTCGAGGTTGTCCGTGGGGGCGGCTCCGCATTGTTTGGATCCAGCGCCATTGCCGGGGTGATTAATATTATTACCAAAGAACCAACATCAAATTCTGTGACTGTATCAAACACTACGAATCTGATTGGAGGCGAAAAGACCGATATAAATACCACCTTCAACGCCTCGGTTGTGAGTGATGGCAACAAAGCCGGGATAATGATATTTGGTTCGTCCCGTCAACGAAATCCTTTCGATTACGATGGCGACGGTTTTACTGAAATCGGGAAGCTAAACACCAAGACAGTTGGATTCAGAGGCTATTACAAGACAAGCGACTATTCCAAGCTGATGCTTGAGTACCACAACTTGGGTGAATTCCGCAGGGGAGGCAACAAGCTCGACTTGCCTGCGCACGAGGCCGACATCACCGAACAGATAGAACACGACATCAATACCGGAGGGCTGAAATACGATATTTTTTCAAAAAACAACAGGCATCATTTCAGTATCTACGCTTCAGCCCAAAACATTGACCGCAAAAGCTATTACGGGGCGCAAAAAGATCCGAATGCATACGGCAAAACGACAGACATCACCTATGTTGGCGGCGCACAATACACCTACTCGATGGACACACTCCTGTTCATGCCCGCCGAATTGACGATGGGGGCAGAATACAACAAAGATAAAATGAATGATGAGCAACTTGGATACAACCGCACCATAGACCAAGACGTAAACACAAAAAGTGCATTTGTGCAAAATGAATGGAAGAACAAGAAGCTGAGTGTCTTGCTAGGTGCACGCCTCGACAAGCACAACTTGATAAAAGACCCGGTCGTGAGCCCGCGCTTCAATTTCCGTTACGCTCCCAACGAACAAATCAATTTCAGGGCAAGCTATTCGAGTGGATTCCGCGCACCCCAAGCCTTTGACGAAGACTTGCACATCACGGCTGTTGCTGGAGAAGTGACATTGATAGAACTTGATCCTAACCTGAAAACAGAAAAGTCCCAAAGTTACAGCATGTCGGCTGACCTATACAAGGATTTCGGAAAAATAAAAACAAACCTCCTAGTGGAAGGGTTCTACACAAACCTCGACAACGTTTTTGTGCTTGAGGAAATGGGAACAGACAGCGAAGGGAATATCATTCTGGAAAGAACCAACGGCTCGGGGGCTGTTGTTAAAGGGATCAACCTTGAAGGAAAAATTGTCCCTTCTCAAAAAATACAATTTCAGTTCGGGATGACTTTCCAAAAAAGCGAATATAAAGAGGTTCAGCAATGGAGCGAAAATACAAACCTTATCCCACACAGGAAAATGTTTCGCGCACCAAACCAATATGGCTATTTGACGGCAAATTATCAAATATCCAAGCCTTTGGCTATTGCTTTGTCGGGCATATATACAGGAAGCATGCTTGTCCAGCATTTTGCAGGTTATGTTGCGGAAGACACGGAAAAGGACACTCCAGATTTTTATGATATAAACCTAAAACTCGCCTATGACTTCAAGCTCAGCGGCAGTGCTGTTTTGCAGATCAACGGTGGCGTGCAAAACCTGTTTAACAGCTATCAAAACGATTTTGACAAGGGGCAATACCGCGATGCAGGATATATATATGGCCCTGCCTTGCCCCGGACCTATTTCATGGGGCTGAAACTTGGCATCTGATCCTTTTTGTTATTTCACACAATATAACTCCATCTAACCCAATTAGGACACAGAGTGTTGATATTCAAATATTTTATTAGAGCCATTTTCGGTTTTACAGCTAAAAACCCGAAACTGGCTCTAAACATTTTCACTTTCAAAGGATAATTTTCCTGTCAGCCCGAAAACCAATCCTGACACCGGGAAAAAAAAATATTGGAATCCGTTTAAACTATTTGTTAATGGGTGAGTCAAAGGATAAATTTATCTTTAAGTATGAAAAGTACCCTTATTCTCACTCTATTGTGTTTTGCAACGGCCTTGTCGGCGCAGAACAATTCCCCTAAAAATAATTCATCCACTCCCCAAAGCGAAACATCCATCTCTATTCGAGGAATAGTCATGGATTCTCTGGCAAGATCCTCAGTGCAGGGTGCTACCGTTTCTTTGTATTTGAAAGGTAACTCACGCCCCTACCAAGGTGTGTTTTCAGGCAAAGATGGACGTTTCTCCCTTACAGCCAAAAGCAGAGAGGTGTCTTATCTAAAAGTATCCTTTGTTGGCTACAAAGACAAAACAGTCCTGATCTCGCAAAAACAGCTTCAAACGAGAAATGTTTATTTAGGCAGTATCTATCTTGCTTCGACAGGTATCCAGTTGCAGACGGTGAATGTCACGACCAATGTTCCCGAAGTAGTTGTTAAAGAAGACACTATCGAGTACAATGCAGCGGCATTCAAAGTGCCTCAAAATGCAGTGGTGGAGGACTTGCTGAAGCGGTTGCCCGGTGTGGAAGTAGATAAAGACGGGAAAATAACCACAACTTCGGGAAAAGAGGTGAAACGGGTGTATGTCGATGGAAAGCGATTCTTTGGGGATGACCCCAAAATGGCCACTAAGAACCTGACAGCGGAAATTGTGGATAAAGTACAGGTGGTGGACAAGAAGTCAGATTTGGCGATACTAACCGGGGTTGACGACGACGACTCTGAAACGGTCATCAACATCACCATCAAAAAAGGAATGAAGCAAGGCTGGATGGGCAATCTTACTGGAGGTGCCGGAAAATTTCTAGACAATAAGCAAGAAAATGATCCTCGATACAACACAAGCATAATGCTAAACCGTTTCCGGGACAACAACCAGTTTTCTTTGATCGGGAATGCCAACAATGTCAACAACCGTGCCTCCACAGACAGGGGCAATAATGTGCGCACCGGAAGAGGAACGGCTGGTAGCAACGGAATCACCACGTCAAACAATTTCGGGGTCAATTGGGCCAGCGAATTGAATACCAAGCTGAAGATTGAGTCCAGCGCATCTTATAATTACAGCGACGACTATTCCAATAGCAAAAGTTTTGTGCAAAACATATTTTCCCAAAATGACAGCGTGTCCTATAAGAATAGTACCTCCGAAGGCCGTTCATACAGCAATAATTATGCGTGGGAAGGACGTTTGGAATATACTCCTGACAAAAATACAACGATTCGTTTGGGAACAAACTTTTCCTACAATTCATCGCTGTCTAATTCCACTTCCGAGCAAAGCACTCGTGCCGGAGATGAAGATTCCACATTGGTCAACAGCAGCGATGCTGAAAATCGATTAAGCTCCTCTGGAACGGAATTGAAATTGCAATTGGACGGTTCCCGCAAATTATCGGATAAAGGACGTAGATTAAGTCTGAGTGGAACATACAGCACCAACCACAGTGATGGGAAGGGAAACACCAATTCGATCACGAACTATTATCAGGCTACTTCGCTAAACGAAAAACTAGACCAACGTTCGAATTCAAAATCGAATAGGGACTCCTATAATTTCAGGACAGATTACGTGGAACCGGTCTCTAAAAACACCTTCCTTAATTTTTCCTACACTGCCCAATTCAACAATACTTTTAACCAAAGGCTCACTTACGACAGAGATACAACCGACACAACCTCACTTACTGGGAAATACGATATTCTCAACTCTAAATATAGCCGCAATTCCGAAACCAACACAGTGAACCAAAGCATTCGGGCTGCATTCCGTGGACAATACACGAGATATACCTATTCTTTCGGTATAGATGTAGCTCCTGTGCATACCAAAAGCAAAACATACATAAAGGATTGGCTTGGCGAAGGGAATGATTCCATCCTGAATGTTTACAAAGGACGCACGACTGTCAATTATGCACCCCAATTGGAGTTTGTTTACCGCTTCGATGATAAAAGTAAGACAGATTCAACCTCTGTCCAGGGGGGTAGTGGAACGGGAGAAAGAGGAGGAGACCTTTCCTCTCGTAGAGGATATAGAGGCGGTTCGAGGAATAGTTTACGTTTTCGTTACAATGGACGTACCGATCAGCCATCCGTAACTCAACTCGACCCAACTCCCAACAATACAAATCCATTAAAGATTTCCTCTGGTAATCCGGAATTATTGCCATCGTTCACGCAGCGCATTGCTTTCGAATACAGCAAATTCAATATCAAGAATCAAAGTTCAATCAATGCCACCTTAAATTTGTCTTTCGTCAGCAACGACATTGTCAATTATACGACCTATATAGATTCTACCGGAGGACAAAGCACAAAACCAGTCAATGTAAATGGAAGTTGGAACACAAGCAGCAGCTTGATGTGGGCCAAACCTTTTGGCGATAGCAACCGTTTCAGATTTAGCACACAGACCAACGCCACCTATCGGAATCAAGTCGGATTCACCCGCGTGGACACGACAAGCGTGAAAAATATTACCCGCAATCTGATTATTAATCAAGGTTTCAATTTGAGCTATACCAACGACTGGTTTTACGGACAAATACGTGCGCAAGTAAATTATACCAACATCAGTTACAATTTGGGAAGCACCAATGGACTCGAATCTTATGTATATAGCCTTGCCTACAACACCCAAATCACGATGCCCTATTCGTGGACTCTTTCCAGTGATATCTCCTATTCAGCGAACCGCGGATTGAGCACAGGATACAACCAAGATCAGATCGTGTGGAATGCTGAATTGGGTAGAACAGTGTTGTCAAAAGGTTACTTGAGTTTGAAGGTAACGGATATTTTCCGCCAGAGCCTTAATTTATCACGCAGTGTGACAGACAATTCTATTACCGACACTCAATATACTGCCTTGACGAGCTATGCGATGCTTTCATTCACCTATCGATTTGCCAATATCGGTGGTAAGGGTAGAAACAGGAGAATGAATTTTCAAGGAGGTGGCGGAATGGAGATGGGACGCCCCGATGGACCTCCATCCATGGGAGGGATGTAATTTACTGGAAATGCAAAGAGTATTTTTCAAGTTCGTGACAACCTCTTGAAAAATACTCTTTTTTTATGCGCTAATCTTTGCTTTTCCTTCCATTACTTTCAATTTTTTTGCCTGCACAATATAGAAAACGATGGCAATCAACGTGGAGATAAAGTCGGCCGACGGCATTGAAAGCCAGACCCCGGTAATTCCAAAAAACCTGGGCAGGAAAAACAACAAAGGCGTGAGTATGATCACTTGCCGGGTCAAACTCAGAAAAATAGCTTTGGAGGCTAATCCGATGGATTGGAAAAAATTCGTAATCACAATCTGAAAACCCACAAGTGGAAACATGAAAGTGATATATTTCAAAGCTGTAGCGGATTCTTCAGCCAATAACTTGTCCGGACCAAAAATCGCTACCAGAGCATCGGGAAACAATTGGCTGAATGCAAATCCGACGGTCATGATAATAACTCCCACCTTAATGGTGTAGTTTAACGCTTGTCTCACTCGTAGAAAGTTCTTTGCTCCATAATTGTAACCTACAATTGGTTGCATTCCTTGCGTTAACCCGATGATAATCATGGCCAACAGCATAATAAGCCGATTGGCGATGGTGTATGCGCCGATTGCCGTTTTGCCATTTTCTCCGCCGTAGGCATTCAGTTGGGCAATGATGAAAAACACGACGACGGATGCTGTTACTTGAATAAGGAACGGCGACATCCCGATGGACACAATGGATTTCACCGTTTTCATCTCAATACCCTTAAAAACATTTTTCCATCGCAACCGGATATAGCTTCTAGGCGAGATGAAATGTTGCATTACAAAAACAAATCCGATAAACATGGCCGCAAAAGTAGCTGCCGCAGCTCCTTTGATTCCCCAGCCAAACCACTTCATGAACACGGGCGCAAGAACGATGTTCACCACCACCGTGAGGATCATCGTAAGCATTGCTTTTATAGGATATCCCGAAGCTCGCATTATATTATTGAAATTGAAGCATAGCGAAAGGAAGAGGTTGCCAGGAAGAAACACAAGTAAAAAATTGTAGGCATAAGGCAAAGTGTCTTCGTTTGCTCCAGCAAAAATAAGAATAGGTTTTAGAAACAAGTAGATCAACCCAATAACGCCACCACTAAGAATAAAGGTCATTAGAAAAGATGTACCTGCGATTTTCTCTGCCGTGGCTTTATCATCAGCTCCCAAGGCGATGGATACACGGCTCGAAGAACCGGCACCCACCAGCATGCCCACAGCCGCAGTGAGGTTCATGATGGGCAATACAATGCCCAATCCAGACAAGGCATCGTCGCCAATCCATTGTCCGACAAATATCCCGTCGATAATGTTGTAGAGCGAGTTGAGCGTTGTGCCGATAATTGCCGGAAGTGCGTATTTCCATAACAACTTGCTTATTTTTCCACGTCCCAGCTCCTCTATATTGATTGCACTTCCCATCATCTTTATTTTATTCGGCAATATGAAAAAATGAATGAATCGAAATTATTAATTCATCTGTTCTCCAATCACTAATTGTTTGTTAAATAAACTGCCTTGTTTGGCATTTCGCTCTTTGAACCGCTTCATTATTTTCGCCGTGAACTCAAAGTTCTTCAAGCCCCAGTCTGGAGCAATGAGCAACTCTTTCGGCGATTGCGAGATAAAGCGTTCGACAATAAAATTGGGATTGAGCCTTTCCACAAAATCGATGCACAAATCGATATAGTCCTCCACGGCAAAAAGATTGAACTTTTCCGGATTCAACCTAAATTCTTTTGCCATCACCGTTCCTTTTATCAATTGTAACTGATGTAGTTTCACCGTCGTCAGGGGCAGCCTGGATATTTTGTCGGCATGTTCCAGGATTTCTTCGCGAGTTTCGCCCGGAAGTCCCAAAATCAGGTGCGCTCCTGTGTAGATTCCTCTGGCAGCTGTCCGACGGATGGTTTCTTCCCCTTCTTCGTAGGAATGACCGCGGTTGATATGGTCGAGTGTTCGGTTGAGCGTCGATTCGAGTCCGTATTCAATCATTACAAAGCGGCGTTTGCTCAATTGCGTGAAGTAATCAAGCAGTTCGTCGGACATACAATCAGGACGCGTTCCGATAATAAGACCTACTACACCGGGAAACCGCAATGCTTCTTCGTACTTGGCAATCAAGTTTTCTACTTTATCATATGTATTTGTATAAGACTGAAAATAAGCCAAATAATTCAATTTTTCTTTGTGCGAGAAGAAAGTGATCCCTTCTTCGAGCTGGACTGAGACTGTTTTTGCCCGACTCTTAAAATTGGGACTGAAGCTCTGGTTGTTGCAATACGTGCAACCTCCAACGCCCTTGTTTCCATCCCTATTGGGACATGTGAAACCAGCGTCGATGGTTATCTTTTGAACTTTGTATGGAAAAATCTTAGCCAGAAAGTCGCTAAAATCATTATATGGCTTTTCTGTCATTCTGCTATTTCTAAATATAGCGCAAAGGTAATGCGATTTTTGTGAGTTTCAAAATGATACTATTGGCGGTGAATATAGGGTCTATGAGATTTACAGATTTTTATCGTATCAATGTGGGGGCTGTTTATTGAATGAAGAACTATTTGGGCATACTCGTAAACGCATTCAAGTAGGCTGGATTACGTGTGAAGTCTGAAAAAATGACGCTTTGAAGATTTTTATAAACACAAGCTTTGTCACAAGGTGAAATAATGCGTAATTTTATCAGAGTAAATTAGATCATTTATGAAAGCGAGGCTACTTATTCTTTTTTATTGTATTTGTGCCAGCATGAATGCACAACAAGTGTTTTCTGAGAAATTTTCAAATTGTAATGTGACCGCATTTTCTTTGGAAACAGATTCGATCATAGCAAAAGTTGATAATAAGCAATTGGTAAACCTTATTTTTGAATCGTTAGACGCTCAAGCCTGGGATTACATCGAAGGCTATTTAATGCTTCAGGTGATTGTGGGTCTGGATGGTGGTTCGTGCCTTTTGAGTTTGGAAAATAAAACGAATATTCCTACAAGCCAAATGAATCTAAAGAGTGTGATCGATTCGGAACTTATTTGGCAAAAACCATCCTGTATTACTTCCGCGATATTGTTGGTAGTAATTGGAAAGAACGGAGTTGCAGTGAAACGTTTCGGATCCAACGGAAAAGGAGGTTGGAGGATATTGAATATCTAACTCGGATTGGATACTAGCCTACCCGACCGATGAAGTTTATATGGAGTTTTTTTTCTATTGCGGAATTTGCCACAATTAACATTTTTAGTATTTTAACTAAAAAAGATACACTTCAAGGAATATTCCTCAAGGTGTATCTTTTTGGTTAACTCGATATTTTTATTCTTCGTTGTTGATATTCGTATCGATTGTTTCAATTTTCTTAATCAGAATCTTCAATTCATCTTTCAGTGATTGAATCTTGTGTTCCATATCTTTGAACAATCCGCCGCCGCCTTTCGATGAAACAGATAAAAATCCGATATTATTTTCGTAGGTTTGGATTTCACCTTTAATTTTATCGAATTGGCGCATCAAACGTTCACGTTCGTAATATAGTTTGTTCTTCGCCTTTTCGCCACCAACAATCCCTTCTATAGATGATTTAAAGGCTTGCAATCTTCGTTCAGATTTGTCAATGCGCAAACGGTCAAATTGTGCGTCAGCGGCTTTTTGCATCTCCTTGTAGATCTTATCTTTTTCTTTGAATGGGACAAAACCAATCTCATGCCATAAATTAAGCAATTCTTTCAGTTTTGTGCGTGCCTCTTCCGCAGGAATGTCGGCAGGAATGTCGTTGATGTCTTTGATAATTTGCTTTTTCTTTTCGAGATTTGCCAATTCTTCTTCGTGCTGGCTTGATGTATTTTTCTTTTTCTGTTCAAAGAAATAGTCGCAAGCAGTCACAAAGCGCTTCCAAATGCTATCGGAATATTTTCGGGGCACTTGACCGATGGTTTTCCATTCTCTTTGAATTGCCACCAACTCATCGCCTGTCTTTTTCCAATCAGTGCTGTCTTTGAGGGCTTCTGCACGCTCACAAAGGGCAGTCTTCTTGGCTAAATTTTGATCAAACTCATCGCGAAGGGTTTTGAAAAACGCAGCTTTTGCCTCGAAGAAACGATCGCAAGCTGCACGGAAACGCTCAAAAATCTGCGTGTTAAGTTTTTTGGGAACAAAGCTGATTGTTTTCCAGAATGCCTGAAGTTCAAGTATTTCTTTGCTCTTGGAGTCCCAATCTTTGAAGTTTTTTAAAGCTTCAAGGTCGATGGCTTCAATCTTTTCGCAAATATCTGTTTTTTTGATCAGATTTTCTTCTTCCTGAACCTTAAGAGATTCAAAGTGCTTCTGGTAGTTTTTATTGATCGCAGAAGATGCCTCTTTAAAACGAACCCAAGTTTCTTCGCGTATTTCTTTGGAAACAGGTCCTATTTCACGCCATTCCTGATGGAAGTTTTGTAGTTGATAGAATGCCGAAACCGGATCTGGTTCGTTTTGTAGTCGTTCTACGGCTTCAGTGATTGCTGTTTTTAATTCCAGATTTTTGCGGAAATCATAGTCGCGCAGTTCATTGTTGATACGGACAAGGTCATAGAATTTCTCGGAATAAATCTGATACGATTTCCACAATTCATTTAATCTAGCCTGAGGAATAAGCTTGATTTCATTCCATTCCTGCTGTAGTTTTTTGAATTCATTGTATTGCTTGCTAAATTCTTCACCATTTGCTTCTTCAACCAATATCCTGATCGATTCTATGATAGCGAGTTTTCGTTTCAAATTTTCTTCTTTCAAGGCCTCTTCTTTCACAAAAGCCTCTGCGCGCTTTTCTTTAATTTTGTTATAGAGATTTTTAAATTCTTCTTCCTCTGCACTTGAGCTTTCGACAAAATCGTCGAGATTATTGCCATTTTCAACAAATTCTGTTTTTGCTTTTTCATTTTCAGCGGTCACGATTTTGAAAAAAGCATGTTTCAGCGATTCAACTACGGCACGTGCTGGCAAATTCGCATCTGCTAGAAAACTTTTTAATTTCTGTATAATTTCATCTTTTGTCAGTTGTTCGTTTTCTGCCAAAAGCTCTTCCGTAGTATCTTCCGGTTGTATATCAGGAGACGAAGTTTCTTCTATTGGTTTCACTTCTTTTGCTCCGTTTTCTTTAGGCAACTCAGAATCTAAAATCTCATTCATAGCGTATCACTTAATTTAAATGCGTTCCTTGTGTATTTAGAAATCACAAATTAAAATATTTTTTTTGTATAATAGCCCTTGTTTTAGCTTTATTTTTTTTTTCAGTTGTTTTTCTCGACAAATTTCTCACTTGGTTGTTGTTTTTACAGAATTTGAGCTATATTTGAATCTTGATCGATGCTTTTCTCTGCGTTGTTTCGAAATTTATCGCTGTGTGGAGAATTTGCAGAATGTCTATTTTTATGATTTCATTGAATTTGACTCTTATTATGAACGATTTGATTATTAAAAATAAATTTCCAAAACTACAACAATTAGCTTCTTTTGCATGTGCTGGTTGCCTCGCCGTATGGAGTGTTTATATCAGTTTTGCAGAAGTGTTTGCTTCCAGATACTCTGTCCTTTTCTATTTGGCAGTAGGAGGTTTGGTATTAGCGGTATTTACAATCCTTTCGGTTACAATTTGGTTGCCGAGACCCATTTTCACAATTTCTGCTGAAGGCCTGATACCCAACCTGCCCAATCAGAGCAGCCTTAAACCGATTTCTTGGGATGAAATTTTAGATGTGAACATCGGGCTAAATTTCTTTAAGATCACGTTGAAATCAAGTAAAAACGTCAATATTGACTTGAGCAGCATTCGTTATTCCGATTTGAAGGATATCAAATCAAAAGTAGTGGAATTTTGTGAGGCAAAAGACATTCCCTATAAAAATGCTTAGTTATCGATCTTAGGCAATCATGATTGTAGCTGATTATTTCATTTTCTGGCTATTGAAGTTTAGTAACTTGTTTTAAACGGATAATCCATCATTTCACCTTTTTATTTCCTAAGGGATCTAATATAAAAAACTACGGAAAATTTATTCCCGTAGTTTTTTATATTTATACAATTTATTTGAATAAGTAATGGTCGCAATAGATGTTGTATTTTTTATGCGAATTTGCGAACAAGCAACCGATTGCTCTTTTGACCAGACTGATTTTACGACAACTAATGATTCTAACGACTTAGTATTTTAAAAGTGTGGTAAAAAAACTTACTTGTTTTCTTTGTAACGCTTGTCTGGAGTTCCGTCTTTTTTTAGGTGGACATCAGAAGAAGAAACCTTGGCTGCTGTCTTTTTTTTAGCTTTCACAGCCTTATTTTTGGCTTTCATGGCATCCTCTTTCGTTTTAGCATTTCCCGCTTCTGCCTTAACGGCTTCTTTTTTGATTTTTACAGTTTTGCCTTTTTGTTTAAGGGCATCATCCTTGGTAGCTTTTGTTTCTTTCTTTACCTTTTTCAATTCCTTCTTAGTGCCAGTTTTCACTTGGGAAACAGTGGTTTTCTGTGCAGAAATAGATGTTGCAAATAAAAACACAATTGCTAATAAAATGGAAAATAATTTTTTCATGTTTTCTATAGTTTTATAAGTTTGCGCAACTGGCATATCAATTGCAGACATAGTGAATGCGCATATGCTCGCACTTGAATTACTGATGCAAAAATATTCGAGTTTCTGATATTTTAAATATAAAAGGCGGTTTTTTTTAAATATAAATCAATATTTTAATTTTTATTAGGCAAATAGATCTGTAAATCGTCTATATGTCAAATTATTTTACAATAAAACTTGCGATAAGTAATAAGTTTAGTACCGTAATGATAAGAGCAATAAAATAAAGAAAACATTTTGTAAACATCTTGTTGGCATGTTTACCCATGATTTCTTTTGATGAAGTCAAGCGCACTTGGAGGAAAACGGTGATTGGCAATTGCAAGCTTAGTACTGCCTGCGAAATGATAAGTCCTTGAAACGGATTGCTGATGACAAATATGATAAGCAAAGCCACCCCCAGAGAAATGATTGCCCCTGTCTTGGAATGGATGTCCTTGATGTTGTAAGGCTCATTGTACATCCCGGCAAAGATGGAACCGGCAGCCACACCAGATGTCATGGAGGACGAAATCCCGGCAAACAGCAAGGCTAAGGCAAAAACTACCGCAGCATTGTTGCCCAACAAGGGTGACAGCAAAGATTGAGCTTGTTGCAAATCGTCCACCACCATTCCCGATTTGAAGAAAGTGGAGGCTGCAAGTAAAATCATCGCACTGTTGATGGCCCAACCAATAAGCATCGAAAGGAATGTGTCGAAGAACTCATATTTCAATTGCTTTTCAATCACTTTTTCATCTTTCAAGTTCCATTCGCGACTTTGGATCACTTCGGAATGCAAAAACAGGTTGTGAGGCATCACCACAGCTCCAAGCACACTCATGATAAGCAGCATGCTGCCTTCGGGGATGGATGGTGTCACCCACGATTTTGCGGCTTCTGCCCATTCGATGTCCACCAAAAACAATTCATAAATGAAAGATAACCCTATTAGCGATACAAAAGCAATGATGTAACGCTCCATTTTCTTGTACGAGCTCGAAAACATCATCACAAACACAAAAATTGTGACTAAAATGGCAGCTACTTTTATCGGAATGTCGAACAGCATGTTGAGGGCAATGGCACCTCCCAGGATTTCGGCCAAAGAAGTAGAGATGGATGCTCCAAGGGCCGACCACAGGATAAATCGCGATGCTTTTCTGGGCAAATATTTGTTGGCGGCTTCCGAAAGGCAAAGCCCTGTGACAATGCCAAGGTGCGCGACGTTGTGTTGCAACAGGATGAGCATAATGGTGGAAAGTGTTACCACCCAGAGCAGGGTGTAGCCAAATTCCGAACCGGCTGCAAAATTTGAAGCCCAGTTGCCCGGATCGATGAACCCAACCGTGACCAGCAGACCGGGGCCAATGTATTTGAACAAATCCAAAGCACCGGATTTCTGTTTTGGATTGATTGTATTGTAATCTTTTTTGATTTTATTGAATAATTTCATGCGATTAAATTTTTCTTTTAAACGGTATCGAATTTCAAGTTGCCCGAAATTCTATCCTTTTCTTTTTGGGCATTTCTTTTACCATTTGGAGTGATATATTGGAAGCACTTCTATGGCCTTGAAAGGAGTATGGCAGCACAATCCTTTCACACAGCGGAGTGCTTAAGCCGATAATTATAATAAACCCCGTTGGCTCAATTTCGTTCACGCGATGGATAGAAAAAAGAGCCAACGGGGTTCAAAAAAACAATTTTCATGAATCTATATTTTTGCTTGAAGGTGTTTGTCCTTCTTGTAATCGTATTTGAAAACGAAAGCGAACACAATGCCAACAACCAATGCGTAGCCCGCAAATGCAAACCAGATATTGGGCCAATCTTTTACGTGTGTGAGGGGATCCTCAAACCACTGGGCAATAACAAGTCCTGCGATAATATTTCCTAACACAGCACCTACACCGTTGGTCATCAACATGAATACTCCTTGTGCAGAAGATTGAATTCTGGAATCGGTGTTTTCCTCTACGAACAATGCTCCCGAAATATTGAAGAAATCGAAAGCCATCCCATAGACAATGCAAGAGGCAATGATGAGCACAAAGCCAAATACAGTATTTTCGGCAAATCCAAACAGTCCGAAACGCAACACCCAAGCTAACATGCTAATCAGCATCACTCTTTTGATCCCGAACCTCTTCATGAAAAAGGGGATGGCGAGAATAAACAAAGTTTCAGAAACTTGCGATACGGAAAGGATCATCGTGGAGAAATTATTGATTAGTCCACCTTTGGAAAATACGTTGGCATCTTGCAAGAAACCGTCCCCGTAAGCATTTGTAAGTTGCAAAGCCGCGCCAAGCAGCAAACTGAAAAGGAAGAAAATAGCCATTTTCTTTTGTTTGAACAAAACAAACGCTTCTAATCCTAATTTTTCCATCCATGTTTTTTGGGCTGTCGCTTTATCCCCTTCTTGTTTTTGGATGACAGGTAAAAAAACAAAGGCAAAAGCCGACAATACAAACGCCATCACAGCCGCTATGATAAAAGATACTTTTATGCTTTGCCCTAATCCCCAATCCTTTGTAAAGAAATTGGTGATCCACATCGCTACGATAAAACCTACAGTGCCCCACACCCTGATAGGCGGAAAATCTTTTGTGGGATCTTTGCCTTCACTCTTCAGCACTTTGAATCCGATAGAGTTGTTTAATCCCAAAGTGGGCATATAGAAACTCATCGCAACCAGCAATACCCAGAAAAACGGAATTGGCGCATCAATAATGGGTAGAAAGCACATCGTTGCCCCGAATAACAAATGTAAGATGGCATACACATAGTTGGCCTTCCACTTGTCGGCAAGAATTCCGAATAGCGTTGGCATCACCAAGGATGCAAATCCCATTGTTGAGAAGACTAAACCAAATTGGGCTCCATTCCATTGTTTCTCAACGAAGCCATAATGCGCAAGTGTCATCATCCAGGCTCCCCACACGAAGAACTGGAGAAAATTCATCACAATCAATCTAATTTTCAGTGCCATAGTAAGCTTTTATTATTTTCTGATGTTTTTTGTGAACAAATATACAAATGTTTTGCTATTTGAGTAGCAATTTTAAAGTATAGGTGACTCTCTAAAACCATTTTTCAAGAATTTAGACTTCTTCATAATCAATGATTGAAAAAAACAAGATGGAAATGCGCTTTTCATTTCCATCTTATTTCACACAAAGAATATCAATATCCAAATTTATTTGGAGTAATTCTTATCTACGTAGGATCTGCTGAAAAACAGAAAACATATTTATAATCAATATTATATTGTTATTTTTGTGCAACTCAATGCAAGGAAATATGACATCATCCCGTAAAAGCGTGTACTTTTAAAGAATTCTACCATATCAAGCGCTTCGCTCATGGATCACATTCGTTTAAATATTTCAAAATTATTTCTCCTTTTCTGCATCAACATCCCTACCATAGACCTCTTTCAATATCTTTTTTGTTTTATCCGAGATCTGATTTTGTCCACCACCGCTGAGATTGGCTCCATTGATAGAAGTCCCAATAACTCCTCCCATAAATTGAATTTTGAAATCATTGTGTGGCATTTCTATTCTCATCAAATCGTCAAAGTTCAATTTGTAAGTCTTGTAATCTTGGGGATTTTTCTGTTCGTATTTTCGATCAAATTTAGCCAATACACCTAATTTATCTAATGGAATTCCAGCTTTTATCAAACCATAGTAATAGTTTGCATCATAACTTGTAGCAGTGTGTTCGGTTACTGAAATAATTGAAGAATTGGGAATATAAATACTTTTGGATGGTCTTATGCTTTTCCATAAATAATCTTTTAACTCTGATTTCGCCTGGATTTCGCTTATTTTTTCGTCCTTTTCAATCATGAGTGAAGATTCAAATCTATCTTCGTTGTTATCAATAATGTCGGATCTTCCTTCACGAATAAAGGTATTTTGGTTTTCTTTTGAGACAGCCAATTTGCGTTGTTTTATCTCCTCTACCTTGTGAATATAAATATTCATTTTTTTTTCTGCTTTTGAGGCATTTCCCATTTGTCTTTTAATTCTTTCATAAAGAGAAATACATTTTTGATAATCAGGGTATTTAGTCGTTATATTGGATAAATCATTTAGGGCTCCCTGAGTATCAGAAATTGCATATTTAACCAGAGCACGCTGGTAATGGGCTTCTGTATTTTGGGAATATAGTTTTAAAATAACATCTAAATCTTCGATAGCACGGTTATTATCTCCTACATGAGAGCGTAGAAGAGCCCGATTAAAAAGAGCAGAATGACTATTAGGATCAATCTCAAGTGCTTTGTTATAGTCGTTCATGGCTCCACGTAAATCATTTTTATAATAACGGGCAAGTCCTCTGTTTATATAGTTTGATGCAATACTCGAGTTGATTCTAATAGCATCGTTGAAATCATTTTCAGCTTCATCATACTTTCTTGTTTGTAAATAAAACAAGCCTCTATTGGAATAAGATTGAGAAATGTATTTATTTGTTTCAACTGTTTTATCATAATAAGTAAGGGCTTCTGCGGTATCATTCATCGCTAATAACAAGGATGCCATGGCTAAATACCCCCCATCGTATTTTGGATAAATTCTAATCACCTTGTCTAAGTAAGACTTTGCCTCTTCGTAAGATTTTCGGCGAATGTTAACGATTCCCAAGTTGACAAGAAGAAATTTGTTACTCGGCATTTCTTTTAAGGCTTGTTCGTAATCATCCTTTGCACCATTGAAGTTATCTGATTGTTGGCGAATTTCTCCACGTAGCTGATAAGCATTCGTAAGAAATGGGTTACGTTGAATGCAGGATGAACAATCTTCTTCAGCACCCTTAATATCGTTGAGATAATATCGAGTAATAGCTCTATAGTAATAAGGTTCAGACAAAAACGGTTTAACGTTGATAACTTGGTCAAAGCAATCTAGAGCTGTTGTATAATCTTCGCGATATAAAGCATTTCTTCCGGTTGTCATCGCTTTCTCGGTGTCGATTTGTGCTTTCAGTTGCATTTGACAATTGCACAGAATCACGAAGGCAAATACACATATCTTTTTTTTCATTATTCAATACAATTCTTTAAATTATCGATTGCCTATTTCCAACCTCCACCAAGGCTTCTATAAACGCCAATAATCGCATTGGTTTGTTGAAGTTTGTCATCTATAGCTGATAATTCTGCATTTAGCAGGCTCTTTTCAGCAGTCAATACATCCACATAGTTAACGGACGATGATTTGCCCATAATGAATTTAGTGTCATCAACAGCTTTTTCGAGGTTTTGTATTTGAATCATTCTTTCAGATTCGAGCTCTTTTCCTTTTTTATATTGGATCATATTGTCGTTTACTTCTTGAGCTGCGTCTAATAGCGTTTGCTTGAATGTCGCAGTATATTCATCAACATTTGCTTTGGCTTCTTCCAATCTTTGTTTGTTTTCGCCTTGTTGGAATATCGGTTGCGTGAGAGAGCCAAGCAAACTCCAAACAAAGGAAGCCGGATCGATTAATTTCTTTAGCTTAGAAGATTCCCATCCAATATCTCCTGAGATACTTAGTGATGGATAAAAGTATGCTCTTGCAACGTTTACCATTTCTGTATAATATCGTAAATTATTTTCTGCTTCTTCTACATCGGGTCGGTTTGCCAAAAGCTGGATAGGTAGGCCAATTTGAATGGATGGAATTTCAAGATCGTTGGAGAAGTTGTTGCGATGAATTTTTTTTGCAGGAATTCCCAATACTGTGCATAAAGCGTTTTCGGCCTCTTCGATAGATTGTTCTAACGAAACCTTTGTGAGCTTTGCTGAATGGAGGTTTGCAATGCTTTGACTTACATCTGAACTTGTTCCTGTGCTGAATTCAAAAAGAGCTTTGGTCATTTTGACGTCTTGCTCACGATTGATGATAGTTCGGTTGGTAATGTCTAATTGCTTATCGTAAGCCATTAGTGTATAATAATATTCAGCTATGGAAGCTACGACTTCTGTTTGTACTTCTTTTTTATAGCCTTCAGATTTTTTTAAAAGGTAATAATCGGCCTTTTTTGTGGAAGAAAGTTTTCCCCAGATATCTGCTTCCCAGCTCGCTTCTCCTAGAGCAGAGAATGAATTTGTAATTGTTGATGAGCCGTTTTCTGAGTCGGATATTTTTTCTCTAGAAGCTGATAATATGTAAGTTAATGATGGGAGAAGAGCTTTTTTGCTTTGTGAAAAAGCTGCTTTCGCACTTTTAATTCGTGCTTCTGCCACTTTTAAATCATTGTTATTCTCCATGCCTTTTTCGATTAAGAGCTGTAATTGTGCATCTTTAAATAACATTCGCCAAGGCAATGCGGCAATTGAAGTTGTGTCGCTTCCTTGGTTTTGCTTGCGATATAAGCTGTCAAGCGTATTCTCGGCAAATTGTGGCCTGTGGTATTCTTTTCGTACTACCATACAAGATGGAATAAGTGTCAAAGTAAGTATTTCACACAATCCGATATATAATATTCTTCTAATTGAGTTCATCTCTGTCTTTTTTTATTCATAAAATATTACTGTTGTGCTTCAATATCTCAATCTTCTTCTGTGCTTATTCTTGAAGAAATCTTTTCTTGCAATGTTTGGAAGATTACAAAAAGCACAGGGATTATGAAGATTGCAAACGCAGTTCCGAATAACATACCGCCTATGGCAGATGTTCCGATAGATCTGTTTCCATTAACTCCCACTCCAGAAGAAAACATCAATGGTAATAATCCTAATATAAAGGCAAATGAAGTCATTAAAATGGGGCGTAAACGAGCTTTCGCCCCATTCACTGCAGCATTGACAATAGGCATTCCTTGTTTTCTCCTATCAAGCGCATATTCAACGATAAGAATTGCATTTTTTGCCAAGAGGCCAATCAACATAATCAAGGAGATTTGAGCATATATATTGTTGTCGATGCCAGCTATTCGGTTGAGGAGGAATGTGCCTGAAAGTCCTATCGGAATAGATAGAATTACGGCGAGTGGAAGAATGTAACTTGCGTACAACGCACTCAAGATTAGGTAAACAAAGACAAGACATAATCCAAAAACAAAAATTGTAGTTGTTCCACTGCCTGATTCCTCTCGTGACATTCCTGAATATTCGAAACTATAACCTGACGGCAACTTGTCCGCAACACGTTGTACGGCTTCTAATGCTTGTCCGTTGCTGTATCCTTTATTTACGCTCGCCATCACAGATATGGAGTTGTATAGATTGAATCGAGTCCTGCTCTCCGGCCCGTAAATACGTTTCATCGTGATAAATTCAGTAATTGGTGCTTGTGTACCATCTGCGGTTTGTACAAAAACTTTGTTCAATTGATCGACATTGCTTCTGTACTTTGGCTCAGCTTGTATAATAACTCGATATTGTTTGCCGTATTTTGTGAAATTATTTACATAATAGCTGCCAAAATAGACTTGCATAGTAGTTAAGATACCAGAAAGAGTAATTCCTGATTGTTTGACCTTCTCGATATTAACATCCATCATATATTGTGGGTAGTTGGGATTGAATGAAGTGGTCGCAAGTTGAATTTCTGGCTCTTTCGATAATTCTTTAGTAAATGATTGCACTACGTTGTAGAACTCTTCCGTCGTGTGCGACTCTTTGTCCTGTAGCTCCACGCTAACACCTGTTGTGGCTCCGAATCCCATAATTGCAGGCTGAGCAAAAGCGGTAATAGATGCTTCTTTAATAAATGCTGTACGCTTCATTATTTCGTCTATCACGTCTTGCTGACTAATGTCTTTTCGGTCATCCCAATTCTTTAAGCTGGTAATAATCATAGCATACGAGCTTCCTGAGCCAGCCATAAAGTTCTGTCCAACCATTTTGAAGTCGTATTCGACTCCCGGAATAGCACGGATGGTTTTTTCAATTTTTTTGGCTACTTCATCCGTCTTCTCCAATGAGGTTGCTGGTGGCATTGTTATATTTACGAAGATTGTTCCCATATCTTCATCCGGGACAAAACTTGAAGAAGATGTTTTTACCAAAAAAAGCAACAATGCGCAGAAAAAAACCAATATACCAAAGGAGAGCCATTTCCGGTGCGAAAGGAAACGAACAGAATGGGTGTATCTTTTTGTTGCTTTTTCAAAAGTGGTATTGAAAGCTGTTTTGAATCTTTTCGTTAAAGATTGTTTGGATTGTTGCTTTTCGCCTTTTTTGCGCGGCTTTAAGAAAATGGCTGTTAGGGCAGGACTAAGCGTCAATGCGTTGATTGCCGAAATAACAATAGCTATTGCAAGAGTTATTCCGAATTGCTTATAAAAAACGCCAGAAGAACCTCCGACGAATGCTACCGGAATAAATACAGCAGCCATAACCAATGTGATGGATATAATTGCCGATGATATTTCATTCATTGCATCAACTGATGCTTTTTTTGCAGATTTATATCCTTCGTCCAGCTTGGCATGCACAGCCTCGACAACGACAATCGCATCATCCACTACTATCCCGATAGCAAGTACCAGAGCGAATAGTGTTAACATGTTGATGCTATAATCGAACAAATAGAGGAAGAAGAACGTACCGGTAATTGCCACTGGAACGGCAATCGCCGGAATTAGTGTCGATCTAAAATCTTGAAGGAAGATTAATACCACAATAAATACAAGAATGAAGGCTTCGATTAATGTGTGAATAACTTTTGAGATGGAGGCATCCAAAAAATTGTTTATATCTACCAAATAAGCTAATTTGATGCCTTTCGGGAATTTTATGGATGCTGAATTTAGAACTTCTTTTGCATTCTTGATGATTTCTTGTGCATTCGATCCCGCAACTTGATTGACTGCAATATTGGCAGCTGGATGACCGTTTAATGTCGCCAGAGAAGAATAACTTTGAGTGCCAAGTCCAATTTTTGCGACATCTTTCAACCGAATGAAATGCCCTTCGCTATCAGCTTTGATGATGATTTTTTCGTAATCAGAGATTTCGGATAAGGTTCCTTTATAACGAATTGTATATTGAAAACTTTGATTTCCGTTTTCTCCGAATTTTCCAGGAGCAGCCTCTACGTTTTGGTCACTCAGAGCACTTGTGATGTCATCTACCGTAATATTGTACTGAGACATGATATCCGGTTTGAGCCAAATTCGCATGGAGTATGTTTTCGAACCAAAAGCGGCAGCTTCTCCAACACCATCGATGCGTTTCATCTGAGGAACGATATTGATCTCCGAATAGTTTTGAAGAAATGCTTCATCATATTGATCCGAATCGGAATAGAGAGCAACAATTAATAAATTTCCGGTTTGTTGCTTTTTAGTGGTAACTCCAGCTTGTGTCACTTCCGAAGGAAGCAGGCTTGAAGCCCAAGAAACTCGGTTTTGCACATTCACTGCTGCTTGATCTGGATCTGTTCCGACCGAAAAATAAATCGTGATAGTTGCATCTCCGTCATTTGTCGCTTCGGAAGTCATGTAGGTCATTCCTTCTACTCCGTTTATTTGGTTTTCCAGAGGAATAACAACGCTTTTCAGAACTGTTTCGGCATTTGCTCCGCTATAGGAAGCCGAAACACGTACTGTTGGTGGAGCTATATCAGGATATTGCTCCATAGGCAACCAGAATATACCTAAAATACCTAGGATGACAATAATGATTGATATTACAGTGCTGAGAACGGGATTATCTATAAATCGTTTAAACATGATTATTCTTTTGATAAAATTTTGCTAAAAATGCTGTCTTTGTTAGCTTCTGATGGCTTAATTTTCATGTTGTCTTGTAGGGTCAAACCTACACCATCCAAAACAATTTCTTCGCCAGATTTTATTCCTGAGTTTACAATGTAATATTGTCCGTCGCTGGTTGCGGTTACTTCTACCATACGACTATTGATGACTTTTTTGTCGTTGACAACAAAGACGAATTTCTTGTCTTGAATTTCATACGTTGCTGATTGAGGAATGACGAGGACTTGCTTCATTTGGTAGGGGATCTTTACCGTAGCAAAGCCTCCGCTTTTAAGAAAACCTTTGGGGTTTGAAAAAACGGCACTGTAAGTAAGACTTCCGGTTTCTGTGGAGACGGTATTGGATGCCCTATTTATTGTTCCTTTGAATGCATAAACGGAATCGTTTGGTAAAATCAAGCAAGCCTCTGTTCCGATGCTGTCATTGTATTTTAATAAATCGGTTTCACTCACCGAGAAATAAGCCAGAATAGTTGTCGAATTGGACAAGGTGGTTAGGCCTTCTGTGCTGGAACTGCTGACTAATGCACCTACTTTGTACGGAATTGTTGAAACGTAACCGTTTGCGGGAGCTGTGATTCTGGTATACTGTAAATTAGTTTGTTGTGTAGCTAAATCAGCTTCTAATTCTTTCACTTCTTGCTCTTTTGTTTCTACTGCATTCTTTTCAGTTTTTAGTTGAAAATTTCCAACGACTTGCCTTTCAACAAGAGCCTTTGTATTTTCGTAATCAATCTTGGCAGTTGCTAAATCTGCTTCTGCACTTTTGATAGAAGCTTTTATTGATGCAATATTTTGTTTGTACGATGGATTGAAAATTTCGAACATCAATTGTCCTTTTTTCACCTTTTCTCCTTCCTTTACATAAATGTGTTGGATGTAACCATCTACTTTGGGCAGGATCACCACTACTTGTTCTCCTCGCAGGGTCGCTGGAAATTCTCTATATAAGGTTACATCATAAGGCTCAACTTTAAGAGTGCTATATGAATCTGTTTGCGACGCATTCCCTGTTCCGGAATTGTTTGAACTACAAGAAAAAAGGCTAAAAAACACGGATACACCTAAAAGCTTTTTTACAATATTCATCATTTTCACTATACCTTTTAATTAAACAGAATTCTACAATTGAACTTTTGCAATTCTTGTTCGCAATTCAATAATATATTCTCTTCTTATTTGGAAATATTGGTATAAAGAAACCGAATATGTCAATGCTACACAATGTCATTTTCCGTGAAGTGTCCGAAAAAGGGCATGAAATGCCACAAAAATAACTTTGTGCTTAAATTTGAGAGAGCCATTCTATCAAAGAATGAGCTTTTAAGCGGCTTACTGCGATTTGAGCTGGGTAATTAATTTCTAAATTCAACAAAAGTTTGCGATTAAAATAGCGGGAAACATCTTTGATGCTTTTTCGACTGACAAGGTGTTGTCGGTTTGCTCGAAAGAAAGCTGCACCACACATCTTTTCCAATTCATCAAGCGATTGGGAGACAATGTTTTTCTGCAAGTCAAAGGATAGAGCGTACACGTATTCATCTTCGCAGTAGAATAGTGCAATATCTTGTAATTTAATAGGAATGATTTTATCTCCTTTGTTGATAATGATGGAAGAAGTGGCAGCTGTTTTCTGCAACTGACTTTCAAAACTTTGCAGCAGATTTACCATGTTTGCTTGGTGCGAAGAAAACTGACTTTTTAGCAGGTAGTATTTTTTTAGAGCTTTTGCAACCGATTCTTTGTCAAAAGGTTTTAGGATGTAGTCAATCGAATTTGTTTTAAACGCTTCCAACGCATATTGGTCGTAAGCTGTGCAAAAAATGACCGGAGCGGCGATAGTTGCTTTTTTGAAAATATCGAAACTTAAACCGTCTGTCAATTGGATATCCGAAAAAATCAAGTCACATTTCGTCATCGATGCAAAAAATTCATCGGCTTCGCTGACCGATGAGATCATTGCCACGATTTCAATTTCATCGTCCATCTCGCATACAATGCTTTTCAGTTCCTGCGCAATTCGTTTTTCGTCCTCAATGATGATAATCTTAAGCATCTGGTTTTTTTATCAATTTAAGTGTAACTACAAATTCATTTTGATTATCGTTCACAATAATGCCATGTCCGGTGATCATCAAATATCTTTTATTCAAATTCAGAAGTCCTACGCCACTATTATCAAACGAAAGACTTTCCGGTCTTGTCATCTTATTGTTTGAAACAATTAAACATTCATCTTTGAAAACAATCTTTAGTTTCAGTGGATTTAACGAATTGTAGGCATTGTGTTTAATGGCGTTTTCCGTCAACGATTGCAAGGCATACACGGGAAGATTGTACTGATGAGTCGCTTCTTCCGGTATTGAAATCGCACAATAGAATGAATCTTCAAATCGAATTTGTTGCAAGTCAATATAGTTTTGGGTAAATGCCAATTCTTCCGCCAACGGAATGACGGCATGTTCGTGAGCAGAAATAGTAAAACGTAGGAAGTTGGATAGTTTTACAACATATTTCTTGGCTAATTCTCCATCTACACTGATTATTGAGCTTAGCGTACTTAAGGCGTTAAACAAAAAATGAGGCTGCATTTGCTGAATAAGAGTTTGTTGTTCTGCTTCCAAATTCTTGATCCTAAGTTTGCCTAACTCTTCTTCAGCTTTGTCTTTTTTGGATCGCGTGATAATGGCGTTCGAAATAATCAATATAATTGAGTTGAGCGTCAGCGTGTTGATAAGCGGAAATATAGCAGATGGTTTGCTGTTTTTATCCATTGGAGGAAACAAGTGTATCACAACCCACGATGCAGAAAATACCAACAACGCAAAAAGGAAACTGAGCAGATACCATTCGATATTTCTCCGGCTTTTATCTGGATTCCAAATATTTACAACAAAGATATTAACTAACCACATTGTGTAGGTTAGCAACGATAAAAACAAAAAACCTCTTCCAAAACCTATCGGCGATTGGTCTTGCCCTAAAAAATACATGGGCGACAATTCGAAAATCGCCATAATCGGCGTACTGATAAGTGCTGTTATATGTAATTTTTTAGAATACAAGATATAGTTTTCTTATATTTATATTATAATCGTAATATACAAAATTATAAATTTATTTTTTAAAATAGCACTTTGCTCCATATTTAAAAGGTAGTTGTATCAGCCTCCCCTTTTTTATAGGGTCTGGTTTAGTACATGACAAAAATTATATCGCTATATAATTTTTGTCATGTACTAAAAATAAATAATCAAAATATAATTGAATCTAAATCAGATATTCATTCTTATATTCCTTCTATTTGATTATGAGAATATTCAAAATCTTCTCTACAATCTTCTTCTTTCAGGACATACATAACTTTTTCTTTTTCAATGTATTTAGGAGTAATTGTGATTTTTAATTGACCAGTGTCACTAAAATCTCTAGATAAAAGCTTCCACTTTAGAATAATAGTCTCTTTACTACTTATTTGTGGCGTTATCAAAATATCCTTACTATGAAATATATCTTGCTGAACCATTACTGTCCCATTAAAATTTAAAAGTGTTCTTTGAAATATTTGAAATTTAGTTAGTTACATCAGTTTTTTAAGTGCGACGATTTCAATTTTTAATTTTGCGGTCTAATATATAGGCTGCAATGAATAAAGA
>DBTT01000037.1 GCA_002307185.1 Bacteroidales bacterium UBA1309 | reverse complement strand
AATCTTCGTCCTTATTTGCACAGGACGTTGCCCGATTTTATCCACTATGCCTTTACAACACAAGATCGGGAATGGGCGAATCAGGTTCAGGAAGAAACCCAGTCACGAGGCATTCCGTGGCCATTTAAACAGAAATTTCTTTATTTTTGTGTTCAACATCCATTCCTTAACCGGATGATGGTTGAATTATATAACTGGAAGAGTCGTTTATGAAAATAGCCATACTCTATATTGCGATAGGCCGTTACGATCGTTTCTGGAAATTGTTTCACAGCTCATGCGAATCCTATTTTCTGAACGATTGTACCAAACATTATTTTGTTTTTACGGATTCTAAACTATTGGAAAACAACAAAAAAACGACTTTTTTTCATGTCCCGAATGAAGGATGGCCTCAAAATACCCTAAACCGCTTTCAATTCTTCCATTCCATCGCCGATCAGCTTAAAGAATACGACTATTGTTTTTTCTTTAACGCCAACACGTTGTTCCTAAAAAAAATACATAAAGAAGAAATTCTTCCAGACCGTGATAATGACTATCTGGTCCACTTATCTTTTCATACTTTTTTGACTTATCAGAAAGAGGACTTACCTTACGACCGTAATCCGGCTTCCACAGCCTGCATAGACCGAGCCGAAGGAGAACGCTATTATCAGGGAGGCTTGTATGGTGGACGTACTCCTGAATTTAATGTGATGAATGAAACGTTGCTCGAAAAAGTCCAGTTGGATTGGGCCAACGGGATAACTGCTCGCAACAACGACGAATCTCATCTCAATAAATATCTGATCAACCGGCATCCTTTATGCCTTTCCACCATCTACGGCCGCCCGGAAGAGTGGGAGGAGCCCGATCAACCTTTCATCATCTTTCGCCGCAAAGAAGCAACGCTAGGGTTCTATCAAATTTTTCGACAAAAAAAGAAACCAATGATGTATCTCTTTAGACAAATCAATGCCAAAATTAAAAGAAAATATTGAATGTATATTGTCAAAATATCATCTGGATTCGGAAACCAATTGTTTCAATATGCGCTTGCTCTCTATTTAAAGGAACAAGGGTATGAGAATATTTTTATAGATAAAAGCGCCTATCGGTATCACACCCCGGATCGATCATGCGGCATTGATATTATCAGTGATTTTCCAACGATTGAGGATCGTCGGATTTACTATCGTTACAAATCGGTATTTTTCTACATTAGCCGATTTCTGTTTGATCTGAATCCTTTTGTCAAACGAGTGACAGAATCTACATTCACTTTCCCGATTAAAGGGCGGTATTTGTTTTTTGATGGATATTGGCAAACAAACTTCTTCATTCAAAACGTAAAAAATTGGGAATCGTACTTTCACCCAAAAGAACCGATACCCAATCAAATACAGGAACTGGCCCATCGCATAAATGAAGGATACAGTATCTCCATGCATGTACGACGAGGCGATTATTTTTCAGAAGCCTATCAGAAGCAATACGGAATCTGCGATGCAGAATATTACGAAAAAGCGTTGGACTACCTGACAAAAGGTTTAGAAGCCTATCAGCTGTTTATTTTCTCAGATGATCCGGATTGGGTCTCCGCAAATATTCAGCTACCAACTCAACATGTTATAGTCAAGAATGAGCAGATTAACCCCTTTTGGTATATCTGGTTAATGTCCCAATGCCGTGACCACATCCTTTCCAACAGCTCTTTCAGCTGGTGGGGGGCATTTATGGGCAAACACCCTCAAAAACGCGTAGTTACTCCGAAAGTGTGGATAAAAGGTCAAAAACAGACCATTGCTTTGCCTGAATGGATTAAATTATAATATTAGCGCATCGCCAAAAACCACGGCCTCCGAGAGAAGTGTAAAAATAATGCAGCCACAGAATAAAGCAGCTCCACCGTTTCCTTGCTTCCGGCAATTCATCACAAGCCCTTTTCCGATAGGTTAAAGCGATGTCCGTACAACCTTCTTTCTTCAATTCAGCAGCCATAGAGGTTGTTTTGAAACACCAAGCTCGTAACAAACGGCTCTTTTCTTTTCCTTCGGGTTGAAGAATAATGGTTTTTAGTATTTGTTCCAATGTCCGGGCAAGCTCTATATGATCTTTCCAGTAAGCAGCACTGCTAATGGAATGTTCATGATCCAGCACTTCATACAAGGCCGGTCCTTTTATCCAACACCATTCTTGCACATTCAACAACAAGCGGAAACCAAATTCCAAATCTTGCCATCGTTGCAACTTTTCATCCCAAGGTGCTATTTCTCCAAATAAAGTGCGTCGAAAGCAAATGTTATGAGTCGAAAATATTGGATTAAGCAATTGATCAACAGCATTTTTTCCATAATGATTGGGGCGAAAAGCCATCCGTCCATCCTGAAAACGAATTTGAAAAGGAAAAGCAATTATTTTCGGAAAGTGGGTCCGATATAACTCATTGTAAATAGTCAAGAGGCAATCTGGGAACATCTGGTCGTCCGAATCAAAAAAAAGCAGATAGTCACCGGACGCTTTTCTCCAGCCTTTGTTTCTGGCGGCATTCGCTCCGGGATGATCTTCTTGCACCACCAACACTTTGAATTCCTCTGATTGATGTTGATCGCGAAAGCAGCAACAAGCTTCATAAGAAGCATCGCTGGAATTGTTGTCGACTATAATCAGCTCAAGAGGCCGGTAGCTCTGTTCCAGAATACTGTTCAACGTTTTTTCAATCAGATCTGCCCGATTATAAACCGGGACAATGACAGATAACATCATTTCCATTGTTTCATTGCTTTAAACAAAGAACCTCAATATTCTAAAATACAATGCTTTTGAGATACTTGCACCTTGAAACTTTAACAGAGGCAACGGCATAGAATAGCACCATAGCAACGCTGTTTCAATTGGTTGAAAACGCTTGTAAGCACTATACAGACAAGGTTTTACCAATAATCGAAGCCGGTTTATATTTTCCTCTTGCAAACATTGATCTCCTTTTAATATTCTCTGCAATTGACAGAACAACAACTCCAGAATAGTCTTTCGTTCTTGCCTTTTTTTTAAATCCGAGCGTAAAATAAAATCTTCTAAAATGACAAACCAACTATCCACACTACGCTTACCAGAAGTTGACATAATGGAGCCTGCATGAATATAATGTTGATAAGTAGGAACATAGCAAAAAGCTATTGACTGCACAAGTGAAGCTGCAAAAAAAGTCCAGTGTTCGTCTTCATGCCAAAGGCCTTCCTTGTAAAACAGTTGATTCTCCGTCAGGAAAGATTTTTTAAGCAATTTGTTCCAAGCGGTAACAGGTATTTTCTTTCGACGAAGCATTTGTCTCTGAATCCATTGCTTGTTCCGGCAATACGACGGTACAGATTTTTGAATAAGATATCGTTTATTTAAGTGATTACCTTCTTGAATGATGGAACTACCCTGTACCACATCTGGAAAATTATGGATTACAGCCAACTCTGCCAAACGAGTGATGGAGTGGGGCAGTAACGCATCGTCGCCGTCTATAAAATACACATACTCGCCGGTCGATTCCAGAATCCCGGTATTTCTGGCTGCCGAAAGCCCTTTATTCTCCGTATGGTGAAGTAACCTGAAGCAGATGGGACCTTTATAGTCTGCCAATCGGGCTTCCACCAACGCCATACTGTTATCCGGTGAGGCATCGTCAACCAAAAGGCATTCCAAATCGTCAAAGTCTTGCTCCAAGATTGAATTCAAGCATCGGCTAATATACAATGAAACGTTGTAAACAGGTATAATAATACTGACCCTCATTTAGCCGGATGTTTAAACAAGAAGCACAAATAAGTTAGTCTGTAAAAATCATAAATGAACAAAGAAGGATATTCACTGCATAAGTTTTTCTCCATCCATTTACCTGCCACACGATAGGTCAGAGACAGCAAACTACATAAATGCCTTTGCTTTATCCAATTAAAATAACGAAATATTTTAATTTGTCCAGCGGCTTCCTTTTCCTGAAAAACAGGGTTTAGTACCATCTTTTCGACTGCTCTCCGGCTTTTTTCCAAAAAAGCAAGATTGGAATCCAAGCCTAAATGAATAAGCGGATTGTCAATGTGCAAAATAGTCACACCCGCTTTTTGGAGGACCTCTCCTAACACAATATCTTCGTGACCATAATCTACAATATTCTCATTGAAAGGGTATTGCATTATAATTTCCTTTCGAATCATAAAATTATAGGAAACCCGAGGTATGTGTTTCGAACGCTCTTCTGCCAAAAGACTTTCTCTCTTTCGACCATAATACCATCGAAGATAACGATCGGAGGATGGAGGTAAAAAATCGTACGCCACCCCCCCCAATACAAGATCCGCTTTGCCTATAGCTTCAACGTAATGCTTCACAAAATAAAAAGAAGGAACTTCCGTATCGCAATCTATAAAAAGCAGATTGGGATAAGCTGCTTTCTCAGCCAGTCGGTTTCGGATCCGAGCTGGCCCAAGATTGGTTTCCGCTTGCAGCAACCGGACATTCGGAAGGTCTTCTATCGTACGATTCAAAGCAAAATAAAAATCGGTGGAAGCATCATCCATGACCAGAATCTCAAAATCAATATCCAAAGAGACACATTGGGCTGCCAAAACGCGTACCAAACGATCACAGGGATGATTGTATTCAGGTATTAAGATAGAAAGCATAAATTTTAAACTTCGTTAGATTACAAAGATATAATTTATTGGCAAAAAGAAACAAGGTTTGGCTTTGTTGCATGCACGAAAAAATTCCCCTAAATTTGTTACGAACAAAAAGAACGTTCCCATGCAGATTCTTGAAAATTGCGCACTTGTAAACAAAAATACTTTCCATATCCCGGCAAATGCACGTTATTGGGGTGAATTCACCAATGTAACTGAGCTACGGGAAATTTTGGCCGACCACCGTTTTCAACAAATACCTGTTTTGCCGGTAGGAGGAGGCAGCAACTTACTTTTCACTCAGAATTATCCCGGATTACTGCTTCATTCTTGCATCAAGGATCTCTTTGTGATAAAAGAAGAAGGCGATTCTGTCTTCATCAAGGTTGGTTCCGGCGTAATATGGGATGATTTGGTTGATTGGACTGTCAGGCAAGGATACAGTGGATTGGAAAATCTTTCAGGCATACCCGGCGAAGTGGGAGCAAGCCCCGTTCAAAACATCGGAGCCTACGGAGCAGAGGCTAAGGACTGCATTTACATGGTGGAAACCACTCACAGGGAAACGCTGGAACAAAAAAACTTCACGAATGCTGAATGCCAGTTCGGATACCGGGACAGCATCTTTAAAAAAGAATTAAAAAATCAGTTTATTGTTTGCTATGTAATATACAAGTTATCAAAGATATACAATCAAAATATAGCTTATGGTGATTTAATGACTCGTGTGAACAAAATGGGCGGAGCCTCTTTATCCAACGTACGCAGTGCCATCCTCCAAATACGCGACGAGAAGCTACCGAATCCTGCCATTCTGGGAAATGCAGGTAGCTTTTTCATGAATCCTGAAATTCCAGAATCGACTTACCACAACTTACTTGAAAAATATCCGCAAATGCCTGGCTGGCCCCTTAAAAATGGAAAAGTCAAAATTTCTGCTGCCTGGTGCATCGATCAACTGGGGTGGAAAGGAAAACAACTTGGAAACGCCGCTGTCCACGACAAGCAAGCCTTGGTTTTGGTAAATCCGGGTTCTGCAACGGCATCGGATATCATCACACTATGCGAATCAATTATAACGGATGTAAGCAACCGATTTGGCATCAAGCTTCACCCGGAAGTCCTGTTTATTTAAGCTGAAGGCTTATGAAAATTACATTTCTTGGTACTGGAACCTCCACCGGAAATCCACAATTATTGTGCAGCTGCGCCGCCTGTTCATCGCGAGATTCCAGAGATCAACGCTTACGTGCATCCATCTTTGTGGAAGATAATGGAACCTCCATTCTTATTGATTGCGGACCAGACTTTCGTCAGCAAGCTTTGCGTGCCAAAATCCGTCACATTAGTGCGGTATTGCTTACTCATGAACATTACGATCATGTCGGGGGACTAGACGACTTACGCCCCTTCTGCTCTTACTCCGAAATGCCTCTCTACACGAGCGACCGAGTACAAACAGTTCTTCAGCAATCCATGCCTTATAGCTTTCGGGAGCACCCTTACCCTGGAGTACCCTTATTCAACCTGTTGTCTGTCAACGACCAACCTTTTCAAATCAACCACTTACAGATTATCCCGGTGGAACTCATGCATTTTAAACTGCCGGTGCTCGGATTCCGAATAGGCGAAATGGCATATCTGACTGATTTTAATGCTATTTCAACTTCCGAGCTGGAAAAATTGAGAGGCATAAGACTTTTGATCATAGACGCTTTACGTCCGGAAAAGCACATTTCGCACAATAACCTGCAACAAGCATTAGACATTATTGAAGCGATAAAACCCGATCGTTCATACCTAATTCACATGAGTCACGACATGGGCCTCCACGCTGAGATGGAGCCAACACTCCCAAAATCCGTCTGGTTTTCTTACGACGGGTTACAATTATACACCTGATAATCAGTGATATTTGTGAGCTACTGACGTTTTCTTTACTCATTATCTGAAAGGCTGAAAAAAAAAGAATTCATGGAGTGTTTGAAGCATATTTTTAGTATTTTTGTGCAACTTATAGAGAAAACTCAATTAATACATACCCTATGAAATTCATTGCATCCAGCTCCGCATTGTTAAGTCACCTTCAGGCAATCAGCCGTGTTATAAACTCCAAAAACACCTTGCCCATTCTGGAATGTTTCCTGTTGAATATCGAAGGTTTGAAACTGACTGCCACGGCATCGGATACGGAAACAACTTTGGTGACCACTCTTGATCTGATTGAATCAGAATCAGATGGTTGTTTTGCTATACCCTCCAAAACGTTATTAGAATCGTTGCGTGAACTTTCCGAGCAACCTCTGACTGTAGAAATCAATGAAACCAATCTGGAAGTGACCATTTGGTATCAAAACGGAAAATATAAATTTGTGGCTCAAAATGGGGATGAATTTCCCAAAATGAAAGAGTTGAAAGAAACCAATAACAATCTTCAAATACCGGCAGCAATCTTATTGAGCGGCATCAATTCCACCCTTTTCGCTTCGGCCGATGACGAACTTCGACCGGTCATGAATGGTGTAGTCATGGATATTTCCACCGAGGATATCACTTTTGTGGCTTCCGATGCACACAAGTTGGTGCGTCTACGCAACAAATCCATTCACGGTGATCAAAAAGCAATGCTCATCGTTCCAAAAAAACCGGCCGTGTTGCTCCGTACCATCCTTCCAAAAGAAACCGGCAACGTCGTTTTGTCTTACGACGACAGCAACATTGTGTTCCAGTTATCCAATTATACTATTTTTTGCCGCTTGGTGGAAGGTCGTTTCCCAAACTACAACGCTGTTATTCCGCAGGACAATCCGTACAAAGTATTAGTAGACCGTATTTCTTTCTTGAACACGCTGAAACGTGTGGCTATTTTTGCCAATCAATCCAGCAGTCTGGTTAAAATGGTCATCACCAACAACAACATTGAGCTAACGACTCAAGATATAGACTTTTCTACTTCGGCTGAGGAAACCATTCCCTGCCAATACGAAGGAGACAAAATTAATATTGGTTTCAAAGCCCAATACATCATCGACATTGTTTCCAACCTCAACACACCGGAAATTGTGCTTGAATTGGCAGATCCTTCTCGTGCAGGCTTGTTTCTGCCTCTGCAAAACGAAGAGAACGAAGACCTCTTGATGCTTTTGATGCCCATGCTTTTAAACGATTAATCCATGCAATTAAACTTGAGAAACCCATTGGTTTTCTTTGACTTGGAAACTACTGGCATCAACGTTAACTCCGATCGCATTGTCGAAATATCGTACCTGAGGATTCACCCCAACGGGAACGAAGAAATCAAGACGTTTCGTGTTAATCCCGGTATTCCTATTCCTAAGGAAGCGTCAGATCTGCATCACATTACCAATGAAGATGTAGCCCATTGCCCCACTTTTAAAGAAATAGGAAAGACCATAGCCAAAGACATAGAAGGTTGTGATCTTGCAGGTTTCAATTCCAACCGCTTTGATGTTCCAATGCTCGTAGAAGAATGCCTTCGAAACGATATTGAGGTTGATTTTTCCAAACGCAAATTGATTGACGTACAGGTTATATTCCACAAGATGGAACAACGCACGCTCAGTGCCGCCTATAAGTTCTATTGTGGAAAGGAGCTCGAAGGGGCACACGGAGCCGAAGCCGACACAAAAGCCACCTACGAAGTGCTGAAGTCTCAGCTGGATCGCTACCCCGAATTACAAAACGACATGCAATTCCTGTCTGAATTTTCTTCCCACAACCGCAATGTAGACTTTGCCGGTAAGATTATCCTGAACGATAAAGACGTGGAAGTCTTTAATTTTGGAAAATACAAGGATATTCCCGTCGAAGATATCCTGAAACGGGACTCCGGTTATTACGGATGGATGATGCAGGGTGATTTTACCCTCAACACCAAAAATGTATTAACCCGCATCCGCTTGCGGGCCCTAAACAAATAAACATGCTGAAAGGAAAACGCGTATTGCTGGGAATTTCCGGAGGTATCGCGGCCTATAAGACACCGGAACTCATTCGACTTTTTATCAAAGCTGGTGCAGAGGTTAAAGTAGTCACTACCAAAAACGCATTGGAATTTGTCACAGAACTTACTTTGCAAACCGTATCCAAACATCCGGTTTACAAAGATGCATTTGCTTCTATAAACGAATACTCCACCGAACACATTGCTTTGAGTGACTGGGCCGACCTGATGTTGGTTGCTCCGGCAACGGCTAATATTCTGGGTAAGTTTGCTGGAGGCATTGCCGACGATGCCCTGTCTACCACCTATCTGGCTTTCAGTAAACAAGTCTTTGTGGCTCCCGCAATGAACGGTAAAATGTACGGACATCCTGCAGTTCAAAAAAACATGGAACAACTGAAAGAAGCAGGTATACGCTTCATTGAACCTACCGAAGGTGAATTAGCCTGCGGCGATTTCGGCAAAGGCCGGATGGAAGATCCCATCGTCCTATTCAATACGGTTTCTGGGTATTTTAAAAAAGGATTACCTTGGGCAGGAAAAAAAATACTGATTACTGCAGGACCCACTTACGAAAAAATTGATCCAGTACGTTTTATTGGGAATTATTCCTCTGGAAAAATGGGGTTTGCTCTGGCTGAAGCTTGTGCCAGACGAGGGGCTAATGTGGAGCTTATTGCTGGTCCTGTTTCCCTGAAAACAGAAGCCCGAAAC
>DBTT01000018.1:108884-145382 GCA_002307185.1 Bacteroidales bacterium UBA1309 | reverse complement strand
AAATTTTAATGGGACAGTAATGATAGGTAATAAAAGAAAAATAGGAGTTTGGCGTATGGACTATATCTCAACATACCCACCGAAACAATATTTTTTCTTTTCTCTAAGGCAAAGGTAATGCGAAATGATTGTTTGTGTGGGGAAAAATAGTTCAAAAAGATAGAAAAATAATCTATTGTGCGAGAAAGTGGGTGTAGATATTTAGAAAAAATGGACAAAAGAGAATGAAATCACCTCTTTTGCCCATTGCATGCTATTTTTTTCGGGAAATAAATTCTCAGACGTAAGTTTCGAGCAGTTTCACGCTTCCAGTTGGAACAATCTCTACGGAAACAGTGGTTGCCGGGATCAAAACCGATTCGCCTTGTTTCAGGCTCAACTCATTTCCTTTGTCGTCAAGGATTTTTGCATTGCCTTCCATGCAAATGTAGATGATGAAAGAATCGATGTCCGCATAGTCGCGAACTAATGGTTTTTCCAATTCGAGAAGGTGGGTGGTGAAATAGTTGTTCGACTCCAACAAAATTGCCTCGTCTTTCTTGGGTGTATAATTGGTGCTGTAACTGTCATACACCTTGAAATCGATCGCATCTTTTGCCAACTCGGTGTGGAGTTCGCGTTCATTGCCGTTGGCATCCGTCCGTTTGTAGTCGTAGATGCGGTAGGTGATGTTGGATGTTTGCTGTATTTCGGCGATGAAAGTTCCCGCACCGATGGCGTGAACGCGTCCTGCCGGTAGAAAAAAGACATCGCCTGGTTTTACGTTTTGCTTGTCGAGGTAATCCACAAACGAATTGTCCTCGATGCTTTGCACGTATGTCTCGGGAGTTAATTGTTTCTTGAACCCGGAATAGAGATAGGCATCTTCCGTGGCATTGATAACGTACCACATTTCTGTTTTTCCAAACGAGTTATGACGCTTCTTGGCCAGGTCATCGTCCGGATGCACCTGGATCGACAAATTTTCACGGGCATCGATGAACTTGATCAACAAGGGGAAGGTGTTGCCGAATCGCTCGTAATTTTTCTGCCCAAGCAAATCACCCTTGTATTCGCTAAGAATCTCATCCAATTTCTTGCCTTTCAATTCTCCATCACTCACGGTGGAAACATTTCCTTCCACTCCCGATATTTCCCAACTTTCTCCAATGCTGTCTTGAGCCGGTGATATTTCTTTAAACTTGCAAATCTCCGACCCACCCCAGATGATTGTCTTCAGGATAGGATCGAATTTTAGTGGATACAATGCCATGATAACTTTTTGATTAATTATTATATATTGATGGTTAGATACTCTTGACGAGAATCACTTCTGAAAAAATATTGACGGTTCATCGTTTTATTTCAAATACTCATCAATAACTATTTTCCCTTGCTTCATCAGGATGTCAAATGAATTTGGCTTGCTCATTAACTCCCCCAGATTCTTCGGGATCACTTGCCATCGGAGTCCGTATTTGTCGAAACACCAACCGCATTGTGATTCTTTTCCTTCTCGTGTGAAATAGTCCCAGAAGCGGTCAATCTCTTTTTGGTCATCGCAGTTAATCATCAATGAAATGGCATCATTTAGCGGATGATGTTCGTCCTCGGTACACATCAATGTGTATTTTTGACCAAACACAACAACTTCGCACATTTCCGTGTTGCCACTGGGTGTTTCTCCAAGCGAAATGATTTCTTCCGCTTGAAAATCTTTATCGAATGCCGCTTTGTAATACTCTATCACCTTTGATAGTTGTCCTCCGTCTGTCGTGAACCAAATGCAAGGCACTATCTTGTTGCTGCTCATTTTTTTAAGAATTTGATTGCTCGATAACCAGTCTTATATCGTTTTGCAATTATTCATAACGAAAATGTATGGGGAAATGTTTTGGCTTGCCTCTTTTCATTTTTCCTTCCTCAACACAAACGCTGTCCGTGCAGGCAAATACAAATTCAGCCACCCTTTTCCTTCCGCTTTAAAATCGGGACTCGGCTGCGTGAAATGGTGGATAGATTCGTCTTGAAGCCCATTGCCGCCATATTTTGGATTGTCCGAATTTAGCACGATGGAGTATTCCCCTTCGGGAGATAGGATTCCATAATCTGTAAACGATTTTACGGGATGAAAGTTGAACACAAAGATCAAATTGTCGCGCATAAATGCCAGCACGCAGTCATCGTCTTTGTCCCATAGCTTCACTATTTTTGTTTTGGGGAAATCTTTCACTGATTTTATCTCCGACAGCATGTCTCTGTCGAAATCGCCCAAAAGGTGATATTTCAGGTTTTTGTCGTCCACCAGGCTCCATTGCCTGCGGGCATATTGGTGCGACCACCCGTTGCCTTCGCGGGGAAAATCGATCCATTCGGGGTGTCCGAACTCGTTTCCCATAAAGTTGAGGTAGCCTCCATTGATGGTGCTGGCCGTCACGAGGCGGATCATCTTGTGCAAGGCAATTCCCCTGTCCACCAAGTTAGACGAATTTTCGAATTTGGCCATATGCCAATACATGTCGGCATCGATCAAGCGGAAAATAATCGTTTTGTCTCCCACCAAAGCTTGGTCGTGGCTTTCCACATAAGAAATCGTTTTCTCATCGCTTCGGCGGTTGGTCACTTCCCAAAAGATGGAAGTCGGGTGCCATTCTTCGTCCCTCTTTTCCTTGATGGTTTTGATCCAGTAATCGGGTATATTCATGGCCATGCGGTAGTCGAATCCGTATCCTCCATCCTCGAACTTGGCTGCCAGTCCGGGCATTCCGCTCACCTCTTCGGCGATGGTGATTGCGTTCGGATTCGTTTGATGCACCAGAATATTTGCCAAAGAAAGATAAGTGATTGCGTTGTCGTCCTGGTGGCCGTTGAAGTAATCGGCATAGGTGGTGAAGGCTTCGCCCAATCCGTGACTTTGGTAGAGCATCGATGTCACCCCGTCAAACCGGAAGCCATCGAACTTGTATTCTTCCAACCAAAATTTACAATTGGAAAGCAGAAAGTGCAACACCTCGTTTTTGCCATAATCGAAGCACAGGGAATCCCACGCTTGGTGGTTGCGCTTTTCGCCGCTGTAGAAATATTGGTCGTAGCTTCCGTCGAAACGGCCCAATCCTTCCACCTCGTTTTTTACTGCGTGAGAATGAACAATGTCCATGATGACGGCAATCCCAAGTTCATGGGCGCGGTCTATGAGTTGCTTGAGTTCTTCTGGAGTTCCGAAACGGGAAGAAGCTGCGAAAAAGCTTGAAACGTGGTAGCCAAACGAGCCGTAATAGGGGTGTTCCTGAATCGCCATGATCTGTATCGTATTGTAGCCATCAGCCTTGACGCGGGGAAGCACGTTTTCCCGAAACTCGTTGTAAGTGCCCACCTTTTCCTCTTCTGTGGCCATGCCTATGTGGCATTCGTAGATGAGTAGGGGAGAGGTGTCCGGCTTAAACGACTTTATTTTGAATTCATACGGTTGCTCCGGTGCCCATACCTGAGCACAGAAAAGGTGTGTCACATTGTCCTGCACCACACGCCGCGCCCAAGCCGGGATGCGTTCGCCTTCGCCGGAATCCCAGCAGACTATGAATTTGAACAAGTCGCCGTGACGCATCCCTTCGGATGGAAGTTCTATCTCCCAAATACCGTTTTCGCGCCTTTGGAAAGCGTATTCTTGCCGTTTTTGCCATCCGTTGAAATCTCCGATGATATAGATTGCGGTGGCGTTAGGTGCCCATTCGCGAACCACCCAGCCCGAATCTGTTTTGTGAATTCCAAAATATAAATATCCTGATGCAAAATCGGTCAATGTCCTTTTTCCTCCTTCCGTGAGTTCGCTTATCTTGTGTAATGCGTGTTGATGTCTTCCTTCAATCGCTTTTTCGTAAGGCTCCAGCCAAGGGTCGTTTTTTATCAGGTTAATCATAGCTTCGTGTTTGTTGCGTTATTCATAGTGTTTATATTTCAGGATTCTTGTTTTGGCAAACCAAAGGGAGATTGCGGGCAGTTTTTAAATGGCCACTTTCACAATCACCTTCTGTATGTTTCCCTCGCCAACCAACGGAGCATGTGCATCTTCGGGAAAGAAAATAATGCATTCGCCTGGAAGCACTGTCACATAGGTAGTTGGTTTGTCTGCAAAGAATAAAAGGTCTTTCTTTTCATCGAACTCGCCTTTTGGAGCTTTTAGCTCTTTCCTATTTCCCCATCCAAAGGTCTCACTTGCGGATAAAGGTATTTGTATGTCTAGGTATTTGTTGTGAACTTCAAATTTAGCATCTTCAGGCGTTAGCAGTTTGGTATTTGCCAATTTTATAAAAACTTTGTCTCCATCCACTTCTATTTTCTCGCCTGTCAGCGCTCCTAAATCTGTGTTTTGCAGAAAATCAATCGCTGTCTTTAAGTTAGGATGCACGTTCACATAACGTGATAAATCTTGGATGCTAGTTAAAATCATGGGTCTGTTTTTTGAAATTTAGTTTAATGGGTTGCTCAGATGTTCAATGAAGAATCTAGTGCAACAAAATCATCTTTAGCCTTTGTTGTTCAGGCGGAATTCTTAAAATACAAAGATAAACTTAATTCTGAATAATGTTTTGCAGATGCTTCTATTAATCTTTCCTACTTTGTGTTTTCTGAATCCAGTCTCGGTGAAATCAATATCCAGCAAAAGCAAACATTTTCTTCTTTGAATTTAATGATAATTACATATTTAACAAAAGATAATTGCCGAATGTGCCAATATTCTGTATTTTTGTAAACCAACAATTTTAAATAGCATGACTTATGAAGGAAAAAATTGGCGAAAATTCAGGTAAAGTTTGGGCGGTTTTAAGTGAGATAGGAAAAAGTAACATCAAAGATGTGAAAAAATTGACCAAACTGACGGAGAAAGATTTGTATGCAGCCTTGGGCTGGTTGGCCCGAGAGGACAAGGTCGCTTTTGAAGAAGAAGAAAAAGAAGTCTTCGTGTATCTAGAGTGAATGATTCCAAAAATTCACGAAAAGGCAGGTGGAAATTGTTTCGGCTTGCCTTTTTTGCATGTTTAGCGAGTGTTGTTGTGCAGTATAATCATCATTTTATTTGTTTAACCAGTTTCAATCCAACTCAAAACTTTAGGTAGGGAGAGAATTTGCTACAAAAAATGCGTTTTGGCGATTGAAAAACACTTTAAATATTTGTGAATTTCACATTCCCGATATATATTTGTAAGCAGTTAGAAATGTTATGACAGATGAACAAGATAAACTTCTTACGGAGTTTCAAGTAAGGATAAGACAACTGATACTCTTTTGTGACAGATTGAAGTCGGATAATTCAAAATTATCTGCTCGATTAGAAGAAAAAGATGTGGAAATCAAATCTCTGAAAGAAGAAGTTGAACTGTTGAGCATCAAATACGAAAATTTAAAAATGGCTCGGGCATTGTCCTCGCAGGATGGGCCAGGAGCTGAAAAAGCAAAAGCCAGGTTAGCAAAACTGGTGCGAGACGTGGACAAATGTATCGCTATGTTGAAAAATTGAAAGATAGATATGCATGGACGATCATTTTACAATCACTTTGAGTGTTAACGGACGATCTTTTCCTCTCCGCATAGCAAGAGAAAAGGAGGAGATTTATCGCAAAGCGGTCAAGGAACTAGATAGAAAGACAAATCAATATAAAAGTTTGTTTCAAAAGCCTTATGCTGAAACCATGTCGAGACGGAAAATAGATGAATTGGATTGCGTGTTAATGACTGCAATTCAGGCCGTTTCAGAGAATGTTCAGTTGGAAAAAGAGACAGATGCTAAGGAAATGGAACAGCGGCTTCGGTCGATGATCCATGAGATAGATGAATATCTAAGTCATTAGTTATATTTTTTTGAAAAGATATTTCGCACCAATCGGATCATAGTGTTATTGCTGTGATTCCTTTGGTGCTTTTTTATTTTGTGTGTTGTTTATTTTTAATTATTTGCGACGATAATCGGGATTCGCAAATTAACCCTCTTATTGAGAATATTTATGGATATATTATTTGTGATAATTGCCTTCATTGTTGGAGGTATTGTGGCTTGGGTGGCTGTTAATTTTGTTTTTTCTTCAAAATTAAAGAAACAGCAGGAAGAAGCTCTTCGAGAAGCAGAAGTTATAAAGAAAAATAAACTGCTGGAAGTCAAAGAAGAGGCTCTTCAATTGAAATCGGAATTCGAACAACAGGTCAACTCCCGTAATTCGAAACTTCAAATAGCTGAGAACAAGATCAAGCAACGTGAGCAGACAATCAGCCAAAAGTTGGAAGAATTGCAACGCAAGAAAACCGAAGTGGATACGGTGAAAGCTAATCTTGACACGCAATTGGAAATTGTTGAAAAACGAAAGTTGGATTTGGATAAACTCCATAAGCAAGAAATTGAACGCTTGGAAGCTCTTTCTGGCCTGTCGGCAGAAGAATTGAAGCGAAAAATGATGGATGCGATGCAGGATGAAGCGAAAACCGAAGCTCAATCTTACATCAACGAAATCATGGAAGAAGCCAAAATGACTGCCAATAAGGAAGCCAAGCGCATTGTGATCCAATCTATCCAACGTGTGGCCACTGAGGTTTCGATTGAAAATGCGATTACCGTTTTCCATATCGAATCGGATGAGATAAAAGGCCGTATCATTGGCCGTGAAGGTCGTAATATCCGTGCTTTGGAAGCAGCTACCGGCATCGAAATCGTTGTGGACGACACTCCTGAAGCAATCGTCCTTTCGGGTTTTGACCCAGTGAGGCGCGAAATTGCCCGTTTGGCCTTGCACCAATTGGTTTCCGATGGACGTATCCACCCTGCCCGCATCGAGGAGGTGGTTGCCAAAGTGAAGAAACAAGTGGAAGAAGAAGTGATCGAAACCGGTAAGCGTACTGCTATCGACTTGGGTATTCATGGCTTGCACCCTGAATTGATCCGTATGATCGGCAAGATGAAGTACCGTTCTTCTTATGGACAAAACTTGTTGCAACATGCCCGCGAAACGGCCAACTTGTGTGCTATTATGGCAGCAGAATTGGGCTTGAACGTGAAAAAGGCGAAACGTGCCGGATTGCTCCACGATATTGGCAAAGTGCCGGATGATGAACCGGAATTGCCGCACGCTATCTTGGGTATGAAATTGGCCGAGAAATACAAGGAAAAACCAGATATTTGCAATGCAATCGGTGCGCACCACGATGAAGTGGAGATGACCACCTTGATTGCACCTATCGTGCAAGTATGTGATGCTATCTCCGGTGCACGTCCGGGCGCACGCCGGGAGATTGTGGAGTCATATATCAAGCGTTTGAACGATTTGGAAGAATTGGCGATGTCTTATCCCGGCGTGTTGAAGACTTATGCTATTCAGGCTGGTCGCGAATTGCGCGTGATTGTTGGTGCCGACAAAGTGGATGACATCGAAAGCGAAAAACTTTCGGCTGAAATTGCCAAGAAGATTCAGGACGAAATGACTTACCCTGGGCAGGTGAAAATCACTGTTATCCGAGAAACTCGCGCTGTGAGCTACGCAAAATAACCAAACTCGATTTATAAGTCGTCGGAGGAATGGCAGCAATGCTATTCCTCTTTTTTTTGGTTGCTAATTGTCTTGCGGGGGTGATGGCGACTGATCTATTGTTGAAGAATTGTGAAAGCAAATAAGAAATGCAAGAAAATTCTTTTTCCAATAATAGTCGAAATATTCTTTGTAAAATCAATTTGATATAAATTGGCCTCGTTTTTAGTTTTTTTTGTTGGGGTTCTCTTTATATGAAAAACAGATAACGCTTAAACTTTTAATTCTCGCAATAATTTGATTATATTTACACCCGAATAACTTTAAACTATAAAGCAATATGTCCAAACAGAGTGTAGAAGATTTGTTAGTTAAGGGTGGGAGCGATAAGGTATTTCGCATAAAGTACGACAACACCTTTACGGAAGAAAAATTTGTGGAATTGGCTAAAGAGGATGGTTTCGATTTCACGGTAGAAGAATTGAAAGAGGTGTTGAAGGAAAATGGAGACTTGTTTGACTCATACGGCAATCCTCCCAAAAAAAGTATCTGGTTGAAATAACAATACGTCAGTCGGAGAAAGGAAAGGGTAATGTTGAGCTATCAACGTTACCCTTTGTCCTATTTTTGTACCGAACTTGTCCTATTGGAGATCTACTATCACTTTCACAGGAAAGTGATCCGAGGGAACTCTCGCCACAGCATCCTCTGCGTAGAAGCTTTGGGATGAATCCGTGAAGTTGTAGTCCGAATCGTTTGTTTTTGGAGTTCTATACGAATCAGTCAAAATGCCATACCGCGCTACGGAAAAAGATTTTGTGACAAAAATATGGTCGATACGGCTGTTGCTTACTGCATTCGGCATGAAGGCATTGTATGTGCCGTTGGAGATGTAGCGTGTTGCCGCCACTTGGTAAGAGTCGAAGAGTACTCCTGATTCGGCCAAAAGCTTGTAGCTTTCGTTTGTTTGGTCCACATTGAAATCTCCTGTCAGGATTGCGGGTTTCGAGCCACACATCTCTTTAATCTTCGACAGAATCAACTTGGCACTGTTTTTACGAGCTTCAACACCCACGTGGTCCATGTGGAGATTGAAGAACCAGAATTCTTTTTTCGTGTTTTTGTCCTTCAAATAAGCCCAACTGCAGATCCGCACGCAAGCCGCATCCCAACCTTTGTTTGGATGATCCTGTTGCTCCGACAGCCAGAAATGACCCTCTTTGAGCAAATCAAATTTATCTTTCTTATAAAGTATCGGCGAGAATTCCCCTGCTTGGCGGCCATCGTCGCGGCCCACCCCCGTGTATTGGTATTTCGGCAGAGCCTTCAGTATATATTGGAGCTGGTGGTAGAGCACCTCCTGCATCCCGATAACATCAAAGTCGTTGAATTCGACCAATTGGGTCAAATATGGCGCACGGCGTGTCCATCCATTGCCGTTGCGGACATCATCTTCGGAGTCTAACCGGATGTTGTACGTCCCGATGGTGAGGTTTTGGGCATTCAGGGAGAGGGTGAATCCCATCAGAAGGATCAATAGGCAGGTGTTTTTTATCGATGTTGCATTCATGAAATTAAAATTTTTAGCAAAAATACTTACTTTTGGTTTTTTCGTATATTAAGTTTTTGTGAAAACAGCCAAGCAGCCAAATCCTTTTCTACAAACACGCTGTCCCAACTGTTGTGGTTTATCCCTTTATATTCGGTATATTTTACATCGCATCCTAACTGTTTCAGTCTTTTGTAGGCCTTTTGGGAACTTTCGACAGGTACAATCGCATCCGCATCGCCATGGAAAAGCCATACAGAGGTGTTTTTAGAATACAATGGCAACTTGTTGAGGTCTGCTCCTCCACAAATAGGGAAAGCAGCGGCAAAGGTTTGCGGCAGACGCCACAGCAGTTCTAAAGTTCCCATTCCGCCCATGGACAATCCTCCGACATAGACCTTGGATTTATCTACCTTGCCCGATTTGATCCAGTTTCGGATAAGTTCCTCCAGCACTTGCATCGAGGTGGTTGGCTGGTCGGTTGCTCCGAACCGGAAGGAATAGCTGTCGCCGATCTGGTGACGTTCCACATTGGCCCAGTAGTCGTCGGCAGGACATTGTGGGGCGATCACGATAGCTGGAAATTTAGAGTGGAAATTGTCTATCAGAAATTGCTTGCCGTGCGTGAGTTGCTTTTCGTTGTCATCTCCTCTTTCGCCTGCTCCATGCAGGAACACCAAAAGTGGATAGGGCTTATTTTCCGAATATCCTTCGGGAAACATTACTTGGTATTTCAATATTTTGCCCTGGATCTGATAGGAAGCCGGAGTGAATTGTGCATTTAAAAGAAACGGAAAAAGAAAGAACAGGTAGATAAAGTGAATTTGCTTCATGGTTATATGGCTTAGGTTTAACGAATGATAAAGGTAGGAATTTTTCCAGAATAAAATTGCTTCTTATTTTGGCGGAAACCCTGCCTGAAAAAGAAATTCTCCCACGCAAAGCCGCAAAGGAAAAAAAACTACGCAAAGCCCGCAAAGAAAGGGCTTAAAATCTCTGTGTCCTCAGCGAAAACCTCCGCGCTCTCTGCGTGAAAAAGAAATTCTCCCACGCAAAGCCGCAAAGGAAAAAACTACGCGAAGCCCGCAAAGAAAGGGCTTAAAATCTCTGTGTCCTCTGCGAAAACCTCTGCGCCTTCTGGGTGAAAAAGAAATTCTCCCACGCAAAGCCGCAAAGGGAAAAACTACGCGAAGCCCGCAAAGAAAGGGCTTAAAATCTCTGTGTCCTCTGCGAAAACCTCCGCGCCCTCTGCCTGAAAAAGAAATTAGTTCCACTCAAAGCCGCAAAGGGAAAAACTACGCGAAGCCCGCAAAGAAAGGGCTTAAAATCTCTGTGTCCTCAGCGAAAACCTCCGCGCCCTCTGCGTGAAAAAGAAATTAGTTCCACTCAAAGCCGCAAAGGGAAAAACTACGCGAAGCCCGCAAAGAAAGGGCTTAAAATCTCTGTGTCCTCTGCGAAAACCTCCGCGCTCTCTGCGTGAAAGAAATTAGTTCCACTCAAAGCCGCAAAGGAAGAATTTTAATCTCTATCCTCTCCGTGAAAAGAACTCTTGCGGAAGACTGTAGCCAACGGCTATCCGTTTACGGAGCTTCTCCTCTCACCCATTCGGAGCATCCGTTTTCGTTGATCGCTTCGATGGCAAAATAATAAGGTTTTCGGGAATCCATCCCCGGATAATAATATTCATTGGCGGAATACACCATCACGCAGTTGTAGAGCTTATCGGGCGATGTGCCGATGTAGATGTTGTAGGCGTAGGCATTGTCCACTGGCTTCCATTTGAGCCAGCCGTTGCGGCGGTCGGTCCGATCGCTCCTCAACACGATGAATTGCTCTACCGATTTGGGCTTTTCTCCTTTCCCTAATCCGAATACACGGAATCCGGAAAGCGCAAATTTGCCCGTTGGCATGTGGATGTTTACCAACTTCAGGTAACGTGCTTTCACTGGCGAAGGAAGTTCCACATAATCGTGAGGGACATCTTTTTTGTTCGCACTTTTATCGATCAAAACTCTCCACGATTTTCCATCCGAGGAATAAAAAACTTGGTATTGGTGGTAGGTATTCAATTGCTTGCCCATAAATTCGGCATCTTGATCGGCATAATTCAGTTGGATGGCATTCACCCAGGCAATCTCTCCCAAATCGGAAACGATCCATTCGCCTTTGTTGCCCGTTGCCGCACTCCAATAAGTCTTCATGTTCTCGTCCACAGCCAGATTGGGATAGAACGAGCCCAAGGTGGAAGACACTTGCACCGGTTTGTTGTAATTGAGCAACATCCATCCGGTAAATTTTCCTGATTGTTGACCGTTTTCGGGAAGGTAGTGCGGGTAATCGCCAAAAGCCGTGTTGCAATACATCACATCGTCTTTGTCGAACCCAGCAGGCCAAAGTCCGATTCTTCGTTCAAAGTTATTCTTTACATTGATTGTCATCGAAGACACATGCCAATACTTGCTCGCGTTGTCTTGAAAAGTGGCTCCATGTCCTGCTCCACGTGCAAAACCACCGGCCTTCATGCTCAACGGAAGCGATTGATGTTCGAAAAATCCCAACGGACTGTTCCCAATAGCCACGCCATCTCCATAGTGGCTGAACTCCGTTCCCGGGCCACCCCATTGGAGGTAATATTTCCCGTTGTGTTTGGTCATCCAAGCTCCTTCAATGAAAGGTCTCAGGAAAGTATTGTCCATGTGTTCGCCAAAGCGGTGCCAGCCAATTTTTTCATCGTCGAGCAGCAGCAATTCCTTTCGCGTGCCTTTGGGCTGGAATGTTTTCCGATCCAATTCAATTCCGTAGAGCGGATATTGGTTGCTGCTTCCGTTGTACATATACAATTTGCCGTTGTCATCCACAAAAAAAGCGGGATCCCAACCGCCGATTTCAAATCGCTCCACGGCTTTCGACCATTCGCCTTGTTTCGGATTGGTGCTCACCCAAATGGGGAAAAGGCTGGAATAGGTTGATCCAAAAACGCACAGCGAATCGCCTTGCACCCAAGCTGCTGGGGCACAAAGATCATCCCATTTGTTGTCAATTTGCTTCACTACGCTTTCTTCCAGAAAATGATGCGACACAAAATGCCAGTCGCTTAAATCGGGACTCCACCAATAGCCCGTCTGGTTGGTAGAAAACAGGTAGAAATCGCCCTTGTAATTCACTATCACAGGATCTGCCGTAGTCCGATGCTTGCCCCAAGTGGCAAAATTGGGGATTGGGCAATAGCCGTAGTCCAAATTCATTGGATTGCAATATGTCTTTTGCTGGGCAAAGGAGCTTGTCCAGCAAAAGAGCATAATGAATAAATACAAAATTCTATGCATGAAGAAACGGTTTTTTTTTAGAATAGTTGAATCACTGAATAATTGAATCACTGAATTTGCCAATTCTTTCATTGGCAAATTGGCATATTCTCTCATTATTCACTAAACCCCAATTTTCGAAGTCCGCTTTTTACATCCGGATGACTCATAAAGAGTTTCCATATCAAGCCTGAACGGTAATTTTCGATCATTACGGCAATTGGTCCTTGATCGATTGCCAAATAGCGTTTGGGATACCAATTATCGGTTTCGCTATAAGCATCGTAGAATCCATATTTTCCCCACATCTTGTCCCCTAGCTGCGCATACAAGTAGCGCATTACTTTTTTCGACTCCGTTGGCGTGTACACAATCGACGACAAGGCCGCCGTGGGTGAAATCACCCCTAGGTCGTTGCTCTCATGGGGTTCATGGGCAGCATAACCTTTCGCCGAATAACTTGCAGTCAGTCCCCAACTCGTCTCCCCATAACCTTTGAATCCCTTGGGATTTCTCAGGCAGTAGGCGCGATTGATTAGCGTGTAATTTTTCATTTCCCGGAAATAGTCCGCATAGCGATCCTTCAGCCCGTTGGGGTTCAACCCCAGAAAAGAATAATGTGCCCAAAACAACGGGCCTGCACCGCTCACGCTTTGGTAGTGCATATTCAACGGATAACCTTCCAGCTTGTGTGGCTCAATCAATTTACCTTTGTCCGCCCAGCCTTCGTGATATACGTCGGCAGAGACACCATAAGTTGGGGATGAAGCTGCAAGAATATAGGTGATAAGGCATTCGTTGAATCCACGAATGCGAAAATTCATTTCCCAGGAATGTTGGGGGCTCCAATGCCAGAACAGCACATTCTCCCCATTCGTGTGCCAGCTCCATTGCACGGCTTTCCACAGTTTGTCGATGCGGGCGGCCAATGCCTTTTCGTTTTTATTTCCATTGGCGTAATATTGATGGGCTACGAGTAGTCCCTGCATCAGGAAAGATGTTTCCACTAAATCGCCACCGTTGTCATTTTTAGTGAAGCCTTTCACCTTGCCTGTGTCGCCATACCACCAATGGGGAAAGACGCCGTGAAATGAATCCGAATTTTCGAGGAAGGACACAATTTTCGACAACCGTTCAAGGCCTGCCTTTTTTGAAACATACCCCCGGTCAATCCCAGCGATGATAGCCATAATGCCAAATCCGCTACCTCCGGCAGTCACCACATTTTTGTCATTTTCGGGATATACATTGTCCTCGTGATAACGTTCGCGTGCCATGCCGCTTGTGGGTTCGGCACCGTCCCAAAAATAGAGGAAAGTACGTCTTTCTACGCTGTCGAGGAGGGCTTCGTCCGAAATAGACGATCTATCCAAATAGTGAGTTGCAGCAGTTTGGGAAGCCACCAGCGGTTTCTGGCTGCTGCAACCAACTATCAACAGAATAATGAACCAAACAGTAAAACTGATTTTAATATGTTTTTCCATAAAACTTTCCTTACAACTTTTCGACTACTCTGCTTTATTATGAGGCCTCGATGGACGATTTATTGAAGGGTAAACGTTGCCGATTTCACGTTTTCGCTATCTCCTCCCACCATCACTATGAAATCTCCCGGCTCGGCCACATATCTCAGATCATAATTGTAGAATTTCAGTAACTCTGGAGTTATTTTGAACGACACCGTTTTGGATTCGCCCGCCTTCAAAAAGATTTTCTCAAAGCCTTTCAACTCTTTCACGGGACGGGTGGTGCTTCCCACCAAATCGCGGAGGTAGAGCTGAACGACTTCGGCCCCATCTGCCTTGCCCGTGTTGGCGACCGTGACGCTTGCCGTGAGCGAACCGTTGGCTGCCATTTTGGAGTCGGACAGCTTCACGTCGCTATAACTAAACGTGGTGTAGCTCAATCCAAAGCCGAATGGGAATAACGGATCGTTGGAAACGTCCAAATAATTGCTGCGGAACTTTTTGAACCAACCTCCTTCGGGAAGCGGGCGTCCGGTGTTTTTGTGATTGTAGAAGAGTGGAATTTGTCCCACATTTTGAGGGAATGTCACGGGTAGTTTTCCACTTGGGTTGACATCGCCAAACACAACATCTGCGATGGCATCCCCGGCTTCCGTACCCCCAAACCAAACGTTGAGGATGGCTGGCACATTCGCTTTCTCCCATGGTAATGTCATGGCTCGTCCGGTGAATAAGACAAGCACGATGGGCTTTCCTGTTTTCATTAATTCCCTAAGTAAGTTTTCCTGAACATCAGGAATGCCGATGTCCGAACGGCTACTTGATTCGCCACTCATTTCGGAAGATTCCCCCAAAGCTGCAACGATCACGTCCGATTGGCTTGCCAATTGCAAGGCTTCGTCCAACATCTCTTTGTCGCTTCTCCTCTGCTTGGTCTTGTTCAATTCCCGTCCAAACATGGTTGCATTCACTTCGTAGAGCGAATCGGCCACCAAGTTGCTCCCTTTTGCATAGGAGATGTCTGCCTTGTTGCCTACGGCAGCCTTCAATCCGTCGAACAAAGACACCGCTTTGTCGAAATTGGCAGCCACGCTCCATGTTCCTGGCATATTTTCTCTCGTATTGCCCAGCGGGCCAATGATGGCGATCTTGCCTTTTTTAGCGAGTGGCAACAGGCTGTTCTGGTTTTTCAAAAGCACAAAGCTTTCAGCTGCAATCTTGCGGGCTGTGGTCCTGTGTTCCGCCGTGAAAGTCTCTTTTGCGGATCGGCCCAGGCTGCAATATTTGTACGGGTCTTTAAACAAGCCCAACTTGTATTTCGCTTCGAGGATACGCCGGCAAGCTTGGTTGACCTCAGATATCGTCACTTTTCCTTCTTTCAAGGCTTTTCCCAACGAAGGCAAACCTTCGGACACCATGTCTATGTCTATGCCAGCTTTCAAGGCTTTGATTGAAACAGTTTGAAAATCACCGATTCCGTGATCCACCATTTCCAAAATTCCCGTAAAATCAGTCACCACAAATCCATTGAATCCCCACTTTGTGCGAAGGACATCCGTCATCAGGTATTTGTTGGCGGTGGCAGGAATCCCGTCCACTTCGTTGAACGAAGCCATCACGCTGCCCACCCCTGCATCCACAGCGGCTTGGTAGGGATAGAGGTATTCGTTGAACATCCGGTAACGGCTCATGTCGGTGGTGTTGTAGTCGCGGCCAGCTTCCGCAGCCCCGTAGAGCGCGTAATGCTTCACGCAGGCCATGATGTTGGAATTGAGTTTGTATCTGTCGGCACCACGGCCTTGGTATCCGTAAACCATGGCTTTGGCGATTTGTCCACCCAGGAAGGGATCTTCACCGCTACCTTCGGCCATGCGTCCCCAGCGAGGATCGCGGGCAATGTCCACCATCGGGCTGAATGTCCAGCAAATACCGTTGGCACTGGCCTCGATGGCTGCGATGCGAGCCGATAGCTCTATGGCCGGCATGTTCCAAGTTGCGGCCAATCCCAAAGGGATAGGGAAAGTGGTTTCATACCCGTGGATGACATCCATCCCGAACAGGAGCGGGATATGCAGGCGGCTTTCTTCGACAGCCACACGCTGCACTTCGCGAATTTTGTCCACCCCTTTGATGTTGAACAATCCGCCTACTTTTCCTTGCTTGATCTTGGTAGCAATGTCGCTGCTTTTGGCCTCACCGGTGATAATGTCGCCCGAACTCGGCAGATTGAGTTGCCCCAACTTTTCTTGCAAGGTCATCTTCGACATCAGGTTGTCGATGAATTTTTTCATTTCTAAATCTTCGTTGGTGGCAAAGACATTGAAACAAGACAGCATAAGGATACTGGTAAAAATAAGCTTAATTGTCACTTGCTTTAGATTCTTCATATGCAAATTCTAAGATTTAATTTTCCATCAATTATTTTGAAACCTGAAAGCCAAGCTTCGTGTAACCATTTTGAATTTCTTCTATATTCATAAATAAATTCCAGATCAATCCCGTACGGTAGTTCTCAATCATCACAACAATCGGTCCTTGATCTATCGCCAAGAAATCAGAATCGAACCATTGTTCTGACAAATTAAAGGCATCTACAAAGCCATAATCTTTCCATATTTTGTCGCCGAGCTTATAGTAGAAAAACCTTAGGGCATCCAATGATTTTTCGGGAGTATATGGCATAGACGACAAAGCTGCGGTCGGTGCAATAACACCTTGGTCGTTAGTCGGTGAAAATGCGCTGTAGCCTGCATCCCCATCCGAAGCCGAAAGGCCCCAGCAATCGGTGCTATAGCCTGTGAATCCGCTTGGATTTGCTACGCAATAGCTGTAATTTATGAGTGCGTGATTTTGATTTTGCGTAAAATAGTTAGCGTATTCATCGCTTAAACCAGTCGGATCCAGTCCTAAAAACGAATAGTGTGTAAAGAACAATGGACCTCCGTAACTTTCACCTAAAGGCAGTGTATATCCATAGTATTGCGATCCATTCTTGATAGATCCACTTCCAGCCCATCCGTTGTCATAAACATCTTTCGATATTGGATAGGTAGGAGATGATGCTGCCAAAACATACACAATAAGTGCTTCGCTCCATCCTGAAATTTGTTGATTGATTTGCCAACCATAATTTGGACTCCAATGCCAGTAGAGCGCACTTTCTCCATTCTTTTGAAACCAAGTCCACTCAACTTCTTCCCAGAGTGTTGTCACCAAATTTCGGAGAGCAACTTCCTCACTATCTTCTTGGTCGAAATAAGCCCTTGCTGTCAATAATCCTTGAAAAAGGAAAGCTGTCTCCACCAGGTCTCCACCGTCGTCATATGTGCTGAAAGGGATTGTTTCCCCAGTTGTCCCATTTATCCAATGAGAAAAGGCTCCATGGTAGCGGGTGCAATTCAGGTTCAAGAAATTTACTATTTTCAATATCCGTTCTAGGCCTTCCGTTCGAGATATAAAATCCCGTTCAATGGCTACAATGATGGTCATGATGGCAAACCCCGTTCCTCCGGTTGTAACAGTATTCGGGGAAGAAGCTCGTTCCAAAGCCATTCCAGAAGTAGGGTGGCCGTTATCCCAAAAGTACTTGAAAGTTTGGCTTTGAACTAAATCGAGAAGTTCCTCGTCAGTGATGCGATCAAACTTGTCTGTGGAGTCTAAAGCCGTCTTCAAGGTGAGTGTTTGCGATGAAAAAGATACTTGGTTTGTCGATTTCAGGCCACTTCCCAAATAAAGCTTGTAAGTAGAATAAGACGATAACACCGAATCGCTCGTCACGACAACCTTTTTTCCAGAGACGTTACATTTGAGGCCCGTGTAATTCCCGCTAGTGTCCTTCAACGTAATATAGCGGGTCGTGGAGGAATCAATATCGTCCGAAAATGATAGTTCGATAGACAATTGCGGGTCCACATCTGTGAATGTGCTTGCATTCGAGGAGTTGTTGCCATTGACGACATTTTCCAGTGTAAAAGTTTCCGGAACCAGCGACGACTCTTGTTCTTCTTTCCCGCATGCGAACAAAAGCGAGAGCAAAGCTAGGATTATAGGTGTTGCGGTAAACTTTTTCATAGGAAACAATCAGTTTAAATATATTTTATTCAATGCAAGAGGATATAGATAGCAATATCCTCTTGCAAGAATCATGCAGGCTTCGGTAGATGAAAGGCTTTGTTCTACCAGTTAGGGTTTTGCTCCATATCTGGGGTTTGAATCAATTGAGCATTAGGTATCGGGAACAATTCATGTTTTCCTTCAACAAAAGGTTTTCCCAATGCTTGCATGACAGAAGCTGCCTGCCCTGTCCGGATCAAGTCGAACCAACGGTCATGCTCGAAAGCAAGCTCTAACCGGCGTTCGTGCCAGATAGCTTCGCGAAGCTCGTCTTGGTCTGTGGTGGTCACATCGGCAAGTTTAACCCTTTCCCGAATCGTGTTCAGGTCGCTCAACGCTTGATCTGTATTCCCTAGTTCGTTAGCTGCTTCAGCTCGGATCAAATATATTTCGCCCAAGCGTAAATATCTTATGTTCTTATCTGTGTCTTCTGCACCAGCATCGGCACTTGAATAAGCTTTCAAATTATACATAGGATTTTCAGTAGCACCAACTACACGACCGTCCCACAAAGTGGAGTTTCTAAAGATAATTGTTGCATCCCGGCGAATGGTGTCGCCTTCGTCATTGAAGACTTCCAACATGTCGTCGGATGGGACATTGAATCCCCAACCCCATCCGGTTGTTCCACGTGCCCCTTGTGTTTGAGAATACTGTTGCACACCGTGCGCTACAGATTCCCCGCGCGCTTGGAATTCAAATAACGATTCCGTGCCGTTTTCCGAACTTTCATGCCAGAGGACAGAATAGTCCGATTCCAGGCCATATTCTCCGGAAGTAATAACAGAGTCGGCGTAAGCATATGCTTTGGCCCAATTTTCCTGATAGAGATATACTTTCGACAATAGTCCCATCGCTGCACCTTTTGTTGCACGGCCTAGATCTGATGAACTATATGCACTTTTCAACGGAAGAGTTTGAATTGCAGACAAAAGGTCACTTTCGATATAAGCATATACATCCGATACAGAAGCCCTTGTAACCAAATCTTGTTCCTGGATTGGCACCGCACCCCAGCCTCTTACTAAAAAGAAATAGTTTAAGGCGCGAAGGAATTTAGCCTCGCCGATCAAGCGGTTTTTATAAGATTCGTCTGTCAGACCGTAGGATTCAGTATAATTGATGGCAGTTGTTGCCCTTCCGATCGATTTGTACCAATGTTCCCACATGGCAGCTATCGAACCGTCTGTGCTGGTATATGTCAGGTTATCGAGAATATCTTTGTCGCTTCCTGTGTCGGTTGACGAGCTACCCTTGTCTGCATTGTCAGAGATGATCTCCGTGATGCCCAAATAAGAAAAAGCATAATCCCAATCGGTGAACATTCCGTAAACGCCATTGACAAAAGTGACAGGTTCATAAACTTCTTCGCTATCGTCAGCATCTACATTTTTTTGTGAGTCCACATCCAAAAAACTGCTGTCACTACAGCTTGCAAGAAACAGCACTGCACATATGCTTGCTATTTTCAAATATTTGTTTTTCATTTTGTTCTTTTTTTTGTGAAGTTAGAATTTAAGATTAACTCCCATTAAGAAGTTTCTTGTTGTTGGGTAAGCAGACAATTCAATGCCCGTAGTTCCATTTGGTGCACCGGTAGATGTCGTGATTTCAGGAGAAAACCCAGAATACCCAGTTACGATTAATGGGTTTTGGGCTGTAAAATATAGTCGCAGAGACGTTCCACGAACAACTAGGTCGTCAAATGAATAGCCAAGTGTAATGTTGTTGATACGGAAGAAAGCACCGCTCTCCAAGTAATAGTTTGAAGCATATGAATCCCTGTCAGCACCTGGATTTGTATTCGTGCTGTTTTCACCAGTCCAGCGATTCTTGTAAGTGTCATAAGCAATGTTTTCACCTCCGTCGATTCGAGTACCCTTCAATGCGTTGTACACCTTGTTGCCTCCAACTCCATAACCATCTACGCTAAAGTCCATTTTTTTGTAGTTCAAGCCTAAGTGTACGCCATAATTATATGTAGGCAGATAAGAGCCGAAGAAAACTTTGTCCCGATCATCGATCACATCATCGTCATTTTGATCTTTGTATCGCAAGTAACCCGGTTTCGGACTTCCATAATATGGGTTAGATGCTATTTCATCTTCATTTTGCCAAACTCCGTCTGTTTCAAACATCCACCAGGCGTATAGCGGTTGTCCCTCCAAAAGTTTTTTTGTGACTTCCCCGTTGGAAAGGCTTCCTCCAGTTGCACCATCATAGGCCGATTTGACTTGCTTTACGGTATTCTTGTTATGCGAATAATTGAACCCGATTTCATACGAAAGATTTCTGTTGATTTGATCCTTCCATGCTAAATTCAGTTCTACTCCTGTGTTGCTGATTTTAGCCCCATGGTCATAATAGTTTTCTTCATATTCCGAATTTAAAGTGGGAGTCACTTCCAGAATAGCATTTGTGTTTGTTTTGTCGTAATAGTCGATACTTCCCGAAAGTCTGTTGTCCAATAAGGAAAAATCAGCTCCAATTCCCCATTCACGGGTGATTTCCCAAGATAAGCCAACTGCCGGAGTTCCATAGACTGCGCCATAAACCAAATCCTGATCTGTGCCAAAAACATAATTGTAACTCGAACTGCCTGTTGCAGTGAGTATTTCTGAAACATTCAACGGTACATTTTGATTGCCAAGTTTACCCCAATTCGCTTTCAACTTTAGATAATCGACCCATTTTGTACTACTCATGAAATTTTCTTTAGAGATAGTCCAACCAAATCCGAATGACGGGAATACCCCCCAGTAATCTCCACTCTCCTTGAATATACTTGATCCATCGCGCCGGATAGTTCCGGAAAAATAATATTTGTTATCGTAATTGTATTGGGCGCGCAGGAAATAAGAGGCAAGAGCGGTCGGCGTATAACTATATTCGTCCACGATATTATCATAATCGCCCGAAACGTGGCTTAAGCTCCAATATTGAGATTTTTCAGGAACTTCATAGCCTGTCATCGTGTTATAATATCCGACTCCAAATTTTTCCCTTGAAGTTCCAAGTACAGCATCCAAATTGTGCTTGCCGAAAGATTTGTTGAAAGAGAGAAAGTTTTCCCATGTCCAGCGGAATGTTTCTTCAACGTCAAACCTCAACGAATTGTCAGCATAGGTTGTTGTTCCTTCATTGTCTGACTGCAACGTTTCAAAATCACTTTCAGTACGGGTTGGGTCTGTATTCAGCCAGGCATTCTCTATGTCGGTGAAGATTCTATTCCGTGAATAGTATTTGGTTGCTCCGATACGCGAATTAAACTTTAAGAATGAATTTATTTTAAACTCAGCATCGAATCCCCCTTGCAAGGTCAATGTCTTATCGTATTCATTGTAATTATCTACGGTGAACATTGGATTTCCAATCGAATTCAAAGATCCAACAGTCTCTCCATCTGCAGCTTCATAAGTCACAACGCCAGTCGTCGTATTGACGAAAGGCATCCCGTAACGTCCATTTGCATATTTTACTGGAACGAGTGGTGATTGGCGATACGCCTCGTTAAATGCACCTAGAGGTTTCGGGTGGGCGCCAGAGAAAGAAAGATTGATGTTCTGCTTCAAGGTCAATCGATCGTTAAACAAACTATAGGTATTGTTGTTTCTAATCGTGGATCTTTGATAATCTTGATCAGACAGGATTCCATCCTCCTTGTAGTAATTATAGCTGGCAAAATAATTCACCTTGTCTGTTCCACCTGAAACTGAAACCGTATTGTTGTTGAACATTCCGGTTTTCAACAATTCGCTATACCAATCGGTATTGTAGCTTTGCTCCGAGGCATCGGCTAAAGTCCAAGATCCACCTGTTGAAACTTGCTTTTCATTGAAATATTCAATGTATTGCGAGGCGTTTGCCATCTTCACCCTGTTTGCCATGCTCTTCAATCCGAAATAGGAATCTATGGATACTTTAGCAGATCCGGCCTGTCCTTTCTTCGTCGTAATGATAATCACCCCATTTGCAGCTCTTAGCCCATAGATGGAAGCCGAAGATGCGTCTTTTAGAATATCCATCGATACAATATCGGACGCACTAATATTGTTGATGTCATCGACAGGAAATCCATCCACAATATATAGAGGGTTACGACCTGAAAGAGCTGTTCCCATACCGCGGATCAATATCGTTGGGCTAGACCCTGGCTCGTCGCTGTTCACAATGTTGACCCCGGAAACTTTCCCCTGTATTGATTGGACGGGGCTTAGTGCTGGCTGTCGTGCAATGTCATTCGCATTGACACTTGCGATAGACCCAGTCAAGTCTTGTTTCTTAGATACTCCATACCCAATGGCAACGACTTCATTTAAAACGTGTTCATCACTTTTCATTGTCACATTGAGAGTTGAAGAGCTTACTGTTACTGTTTGGTTTTTCATTCCTACATAAGTGAACGCCAACTGGTCGCCTACATTTGCTGGAAGAATGTAGTTTCCGTCAATGTCTGTAAGGGTTCCGTTTGTGGTTCCTTTAATCGTAACGCTCACTCCGACTAATCCTTCTTTTGTTTCATCGGTCACTTTTCCCTTCACTGTGACTTTTTGTGCGAATGCCGACATAAAGCCTATAGCCAGCAGGGTGACCAATAGAATAAGCCTTTTTCGAAACAAAGGCAGACTCGTTCCAATAAACTGTTTGGATCTTTTTTTCATGGTTTCCGTTTAAATTAATGGTTATAAAACAAAGGTATATTGTTCGAAAATATCCAATATTGGTGTTTCTTGGATATTGTACTTCGTTGCAAATATAGGGTGCGATTTTTTATCGATGCAGAGATGGAGTACTCTATGATTTCTTAAGGTAAAAATATTTTAATTAAGTACTACTTTCTTACTACTTTTTTTAATGTATATTCTTGTTTTTAAGTTGTTTAATGCAGGATATCCGTAGTGAAAAACTTGTGAAAGGATGTGCGGCTATTATACGCTTGGATGCCGTTTCAAGCGTGGCGGCCAATACTTATAAAACTATCTTTTTCTGTCTTAATATTGTTTTTCCATAGTGAAAAAAGTGGACTTGGAAATTTCAAGCGGAGCCCGCCCTTGGCTTTATGGCGTATGGGGAAAGGATAAATCAATAAAATTCAATAACAATGCCGCCTGTTAAGGAAAAAAATGAGAAAACAGCTCAATTGCAATCAAAAAGCAAGAGGTGGGTGGCAAATCAGCTTCAGGTCTTCAAGGATATTGAAAAGCTCCGTCAATTCAAACAATCTCATGCCATTCATGTTCGTTATTCCTCACCGTTTGTTTTGTCCCCGGTAATCATCGCTCCTATGCGCCTCGGCATCGACCGCCTGATAGCCGGCTATCACGTTGTCCTATCCCCGGCAATCACGCTGTCCGATAGCCGGGGATCAGGCGGTTCTATAGGAAGCTATACGGTCAGCATATAGTCGAGGTGTGCGTCCGTGGCTCTTTCAGCAACTGGGTGGCTGTTGAAAACTGTGCGGTCACGTTCAGCCTGTAGGCTGCACCTTTATTCCCTCCACAACGCATAGATGTGGCGCTTGGCATTACCCCTCTATTCGATCGAGATAAAGAATTCATTCAGATTTTGTTCCGTTCGCAGGTCTAGTTTCTTTCTTAGCCTGTAGCGGTTGTTTTCCACGGCGCGAACCGACAAGTTCATGAGCGAGGCAATGTCTTTTGTCTCCATATTGAGCTTCAGGCAAGCGCACAGGCGAAGGTCGGTAGATGTTAATGTGGGATAATTTGCCTTTAGCTTTTTGAAGAATTCGGTATGTTTTTCTTCAAATTTGATCAGGAAATTCCTCCAGTCGTCTTCGGTATCGAGATTGTGGCTGACAAGGTTGTTGATTTTGTAAATCAATTGTTGGAGAAGCGCGGATTTGTTTTTGGCATAAAAATCTTCGATCAGGGCTTTGATTTTCTCAATTAATTCGTTTTTCTGAATGATAAATGAAGTCTGGGTAACCAATTCTGCATTTTTCTGATTCACTTGGTTTTGTAATTCGTCGGCAAGCATCTTCAAACGCAGGGTTTCCAGCTTTCGGATTTTGCGCAAGTGCTGTTTCTTGAACCGGTAGAAAATGATCATTCGTCCTACATACAAAGCCCCCGTAATCAGTATTGCATAAAGTAAATAAGCCCAGAATGAGTTATACCATGGAGGTCTCACTCTGAACCGCAAGAGGGTGATGTCCGAGAAATTTCCCCGAATATCCACTGCCCTGATTTTGAATGTGTATTTGCCTTCAGGAAGGCGTTCGTAGCTAACTTTGTTGGAGTATGACTTTGGCGACCAATCGATGTCAACGCCTTCCAGCATATATTGGGAAGAAACGTAGTCAGCAAAGGCATTTTTTGTCACAAAATCTATTTCTATGGTGTTGTATGTGTTTTTTATACTGATGTTTCCTTTGTCGATGGCATTGTATTCGATGTCTTTCTCCCGGCTTATGCTTTTGAACGATTGGACTACTGGTGCGTCCACTTTGAAGCCAGCTTGTGGGGTGCTGTTTATGTTGTTTGGAATTTGATACAAGATAAATCCATCGTCCAAAGCGAGCAAATTGATGCTGTCGTTGAGCGGGATGATGGTTTCGTAGTTGTCCACAAAACTCAGATTGTGTCCGATGGCATATCCCCCCAAAATGGATGCTTTGTAGCCGTCGTAGGAAAAAAGATAAAACGAACTTTCGGCCAAGGCAAGGTATTGGTTGCCGGAGCAGGAAAATACTTTGCGGATGGGCCCGATGCCCGAAAATAACTTGTCCAATACTTTGTTGGGCTCCACTTTATCTGCGATGTCGTTGTATTGAAACACTTTTTCATCGCCAATCATGTTGATCCTTCCGCCGACTTTGAAGAGCTGAAGCTTGTTGGGGAGCGAATGGGATGTGCTGCGCCCGTAGTAATGGATCGATGAAAAAGAATCATCCCCGGGATGCCATTGACAACGGTAAATTCCGCGATTGGGATGCTCTAGCCACAGGTTGCCCAAGTGATCCGTTTTCACATCGTAAATAGGTTCATTGATCCCTTTGGGAGTGATTGCTTTTTGTGTTTGCTGATCGATAAATTTTAAGGAGAGATAGGTTGAGACCACCAAATAGCTAGAGTTCCCAAATCGTTCTTTGTAGATGTTGTAAACTCCCGTTCCCACATCCGGGGATTTCCTCACTGAAAGATCTTCCCCAATTGTGAATAATCCGTTGTTGTGGCAACAGTAAAGTGTTCCGTCAATCGCTTTCAGATTCCAAACCTGGCCTTCAGAACCTCGGATAATTTGGAAATTCGAAGGAGAGGAGTAGCCATTTAGCTCTGATCGGGGAATCGAAAAAACACCTTGGTTGGTGCCGATCAACAAGTAATTATTCCAGAAACAGGCAGCGTAGATTGCTCCTATGTTGTCGATCGCATTGGTAAAATAGCTGAGGTTTTCGTTGTAGGACACATAGCTAATACCTTTGTCCAAACCAAGCCAAAGATTGTTGCGGCTATCTTGCCACATCGACAGTACGGATTTGTTCTGCAACACATTTTCGGAAGAGAAGTGCCCGATGATATTGCCTTTGAGATCAATTTCATACAGCCCGTCGAGCAGAGTACCTAGAATATATGTTCCTCTCCGCGTTAAAACTCCCGTATTTACTTCTTTTGTATTGAGAAGGGAAGAAAGTTTCGGATTTAAGTCATGGTATTGCCCATTTTCATGCACAATCAGCCCCTTTGAATTGGTGGCAAAAAGATAACCGTTTTTCCCATACGGCAATATGACCCGGACATCGGTGTTCACAAAAATGTCGCTTCCGGGAAATTTGCTGATTTTGCCACCCTTCAGTACATAAATGCAGTTTTTCATTTTCTGGTAGATGAGTTCGTCTCTTACCCGGTTAAGCAACAGGAGAGGGGCAACTACAGATTTTAATTTTCTTACGGTTTTATAGTCATAGAAGAAGATAGCGGAAAAAGATTGGAAATACACACCTTCTTTGGTAACGAAAGTTCTCCAAAAGTCAGAGTTTTGGATCTCCTTAAAGTTGATTTTGGCACTAAGTGAAGTGTATCTCAACTTACCGGAAAGGTCTCTTTCCCATTTGCCAAATTCTTCTGTGCCTCCGGTGTATATTGCATGTGTGTTGGCAACCCCTACTGATCGCACAATGCCTTTGCTTGGCAACTTAGAGAGATTCCAGTTGACGCCATCAAATTCGATAAGGCCTTTGTCGTTCCCCACATAAATAAGCCCGTTCTCATCAGCGTCGATAGACCAATTTTTATTAGCACCATTGTATATTTTGGGGCTGAAATTGATCACGCTGGGCCTGATGGCCTTAAGAGGAAGATATATGAAAAACGATAAAGCTAGAATGTAGAAATAGGCTGATCGTTTCACTTGGCTAGAAATCGATTTTGGTATGTTCATACACAATTCTTTCATGAATAAGGTTAAGTCTCAACACCGAGATTATGTGTTTCCTGGATGGGGCGAAAAAATCAGGGGATATTTTTCATCACCTCAAAACATGCGAACCTTCCAGGACGAGTTTTAGCAAGAGCAAAACAAATATGACCCACATGGTGATCGAAATATGCTTGAATTTCCCGATCAGGGATTTCAGTATTACATAAGTTATCATTCCAAAAACAATGCCATGGGCAATGCTAAAGGTGAATGGCATGAGCACCATTGTCAGAAATGCAGGTACAGATTCGCTCATGTCACCGAAATTGATATTCACAACAGAAGATGTCATAAACAAACCGACAATGATCAATGCGGGGGCAGTGGCTGCCGCCGGGACCATCAGAAACAGCGGAGCCAAGAACAAGGCAATCGCAAACATCACGGCCGTAGAAACAGATGTCAATCCGGTTCGTCCTCCTGCTGCTACACCGGAGGCACTTTCCACATACGACGTGACGGTGCTTGTGCCGACAAACGCACCCACAGTGGTACCCAAGGCATCCGCAAAAAGGGCTCGTTTTATCTGCGGAAAATTTCCATTCTTGTCGATCAATCCGGCTTTTGAGGCAACGCCAAGCAAGGTGCCTATTGTGTCAAAAAGGTTGACAAACAAAAAAGTAAATACCACAATCAGCATATTGAGAGAGAAAATATGCTCAAAGTCGAATTTGAATAATATTGGCGAAATATCGGGTGGGAGAGAGAAAATACCTCCTTCGGGGAAATGAACCAGACCGAAGAGCACAGCGAAAATGGTAGCAGTGCCAATCCCAATAAAAAACGAACCATACACATTCTTTATATAAAGTACAGCGGTGACGATTAACCCAATAAGAGCCACCCAAACATGTGGGTCTCCCATGTCTCCTAGTGAGACAAATGTGTTTTTATCGGCGACAACTATTCCCGCATTTTTCAGTCCGATGAGTGTGATGAAAAGCCCGATACCGACCGGAATCGCTTCTTTTATGGTTTGTGGAATTGTTTTCACGATCAATTCCCGGACATTGAACAATGTTAGAACGATAAATATAATTCCTTCTATGAAAACCGCTGTCAAAGCCATTTGCCAGGAATATCCGAGGCCAAGCACCACGGAAAATGCAAAGAAACTATTCAGCCCCATCCCCGGAGCTTGAGCAATTGGCAAGTTGGCAAAAAGTGCCATGAATAGTGTTCCCAAAATGGTAGCCAAGGCAGTAGCCGTGAACAATGCTGGCTTGTCCATGCCTGTTTCGCCAAGAATATTTGGGTTCACCACCAAGATGTAAGACATTGTGAGAAAAGTTATTATCCCGGCAATGATTTCTGTTTTGGCATTGGTGCCGTTTGCTCTGAGTTTGAATAATTTTTCTAACATATAAATTGGGATGTAAAATGGATCGGTTGTTATTCTACTTCGCTCAAGATCTTGTCATTTAATAGTTTTGCCCGTTTGATCGATGCCGGATCTTTGGGATCAATGCCAAGGGATTTGGCATCGGGGATGGTGATAGACAAACCATATCTAAGCTTGTTGGGGTTGGGTATTTTTGCTTTGTTGGCTTGGTAGATATATACCCAAAATTCTTTGCTGCCATAATGTTTCAGAGCCAAAGTGCGAAATGTAGTTCCCTCCGAAACCACTTCTGTTGTAGCTTTCGGGATAGCGGGAACATTTGGTTTAGCACGTTCTGTCTCTTTCACGATCTTGTTTGCCGATGTTTTTGTGGAGTCAGCGTTTGGTTGTCCGACCGTTTTATGGGTAAGGGTGTCCTGCTTCACCACCACCACACGAGGTTTAGGGGCTGCTGCCTTTGAGGTTGAATCGGTGTCTTCTGCGACTGCTGCCTGCAATGGCTTGTTTGCCCTGTCATCATCTACATTGAATAGATAAAAAGCAACGGCGGCGACTCCCAATACCACAAAGATTGTTCCGGCAATGATCCATAGTTTCTTGAGGCTTTTGTCTTTTGGCTGTTCTTTTTCCAAATCGATTGTATCTGGTTTGTCGTTTGCAACAGCGGGAATCTCGTCATCCGAAGTTGGTTCAATGAAAGGGGCAGCTTCATCGTCCTCAGATGGCAAAATATCCACTTTGGTGTCTTCCAAAGGGATAATTTCTTTGGGGTTATCCTCTATTGGATGACTTTCTTGTACCTGATCTTCAATTGGATTCGAATCAAAAGTCATTTCTCCTAGAGCTTTTGATAGCCGTCCTTGCATGTTTGTGTTTTGCGGTTCTTCTATTTCTAACTCTGTTTGTTCGGCATCAGCCTCGTTTTCGTCAAGCTCTTCGTCCAGAACCTTGTCCAAAGCCGATTGTTCAAAACTTACGCCATCGTTTAATAATTCAGGCTCAAACAATGAAAAAGGCTTGTTTACTAAATCTTTGAGCGTTTTATCGGCTGCGAATGTGATTTTCCGGTGCGATGCGATCACTATTTTGGTCCCGGTGTTTACGTCAATGCTTTCGCGGCTTTCCACATCCACCACTTTGAATGTGCCAAAATCCCGAATCTTCAACAATCCATCTTCGCACATTTTGGAGGACATGATGTCCAATAATTCGCGTAGAAACAATTCTGCGTCTTTTTTAGTTTGGCCTGTTTTCGTTGCAAATAGATCTACAATATCTGCGAAACTAAGTTTAGTGCTCATTGTCTTTCGAATTTAGCTGGTCTTTCACATTTTGGCTCGGCCGGTACACGGCCGTTATTTTTGGCGGAATCAGAAAGCGTTGTTTCGTCACCGGATTCACAGAGATACGTTCCATCTTCTTTTTTATTTCAAAAAGCCCAAATCCTTGAAAATTAATAGAGTTCCCTTCCGCTAAATTGTCATTCATCACTGTTGTGAAAGTCTCCAACAGTTCAGACGTTCTAGCCTGAGTTTGTTCAAGTCGTTTTGCCAATTCAGCAACAAGTTCTTTGTGTGTCATACTAACCAAGGAATTAAACAATTACAAAACTATGCCCTGCTTCACGATTCTATTTTCCCGTACAAATCAAATGGTTGAGCTTCATGGATTCTCACCTGATAGAATGTCCCGATTTCGAGTTTCTCGTCTTTTGAAATCAGTACTTCCGGGTCCACTTCGGGTGAATCGAATTGTGTGCGTCCAACATAATAATCTTCGTCTTCTCTGTCCACCACCACACGCATCAGCGAGCCAACTTTTTGCTGGTTGATTTCCGCAGCGATCGATTCTTGCAACGACATCAGCTCGTCCATCCGGCGTTGTTTTGTTTCTTCAGGAACGTCGTCCTGATAGTTTTCATACGCAAAGGTGCCGTCTTCGTGCGAATACGGAAATGCTCCCATCCGTTCGAAGCGAATGTCTTTGACAAATTGCAACAGCTCTTCAAAATCTTGCTCCGTTTCACCTGGATGCCCCACCAACAAGGTGGTGCGGAGGTGGATTCCAGGCACTTCTTCCCTAATTTTGTGCAGCAAGTCATAAATTTCCGTCTTGGTAATGTTCCGCCTCATTGTCTTCAACATGGGGTCGCTGATGTGCTGCAAGGCCATGTCCAAATAGTTGCAAACATTGTCGCGCTCCCGAATGACGCGAAGAATGTCGTACGGAAAGCGTGACGGATAAGCATAATGCAGCCGGATCCATTCCACTCCCGGTACATCTGAGATGGCTTCGATCAGTTCCGCAAGCATCATTTTCTTGTACAAATCTATGCCATAATACGATAGATCCTGTGCAATCACTTGAAATTCTTTTGTTCCCTGGGCTACCAATGCCTTCACTTCGGCCACAATATCCTCTAACTTTCGGGAATGGTGCTTGCCTGTCATTATCGGAATTGAACAATACGAACAAGCGCGGTTGCAACCTTCCGATATTTTCAAATAGGCGTAATGCTTCGGAGTGGTTATGCTCCGTTCAAGGGCAACATCTTGCTGGTACGATTTACCCAAATCTTTCATCAGGTCTTTCCAGTCGAATTTGCCATAGAACTTGTCCACTTCCGGAATTTCGTCCGTCAATTCCTTGCGGTATCTTTCCGAGAGGCATCCCATGACGAAAACTTTGCTGTGGCGGCGACGTTTTTTGCCATCCACAAAACTCAGGATCATGTTCACCGACTCCTCCTTTGCATCACCGATAAATCCGCAGGTGTTGATCACTACAATCTCCCCTTCGGGCTTCTGTGGGTCGTGCTTGACCGTGTATCCATTTGATAATAACTGTTTCATCAAATGCTCCGAATCCACAAGATTCTTCGAACATCCAAGCGTTATTACATCTATTCTATTCTTTACCAAAGCAATTTTATTTAATTAGTTGAAATGAAGAATGAGCCTGTCTCAAAATAACTCCAATTTCGCAAATGTTTGCGAAGAAGGGTTTATGACCAGATCTCAAATTGTTCGTAGTAAGTTTTTTTAGTTGAGCCGATTAACCGCGATTCCTGTTTGAAAAACAATTCGGCACAATGAGCAAGTATTGTTTGCGACGGCTTATTCTCCAAACAGCGAATCAACAAATTCCTTACGGCGAAATGCTTGCAAGTCGTTGATGCCTTCTCCCAAACCAATGTATTTGACCGGGATTTTGAACTGGTCGGAAATGCCGATCACCACACCTCCCTTGGCTGTTCCGTCGAGCTTGGTGATTGCCAAAGCCGTGACATCCGTTGCCGCAGTGAATTGCTTGGCTTGTTCAAACGCATTTTGGCCGGTGGAGCCATCAAGTACCAATAGCACTTCGTGGGGTGCATCCGGCACAATTTTGCTCATCACGCTTTTTATCTTCGAAAGTTCGTTCATCAAGCCCACCTTGTTGTGCAAACGTCCTGCCGTGTCGATAATTACCACATCCGCATCATTGGCCTTGGCCGAACTCAGTGTGTCGAAAGCGACAGATGCTGGGTCTGCACCCATTTTTTGTTTAATCACAGGCACTCCAACCCGTTCACCCCAAATCACAAGCTGTTCGACTGCCGCTGCACGGAAGGTGTCGGCAGCCCCTAGGTAAACGCTTTTCCCGTTGGCCTTGAACTGGTTTGCCAATTTACCAATGGTGGTTGTTTTCCCTACACCGTTCACGCCAACCACCATGATCACATAGGGTTTTTTGTCGGCAGGTACGGAAAATTCGGTATCGTCGGTCGAGTTGTTTTCGGTCAGAAGTTTGGCGATTTCTTCCCGGAGGATAGAGGTCAATTCAGAAGTGTTGACATATTTGTCTTTTGCGACGCGTCCTTCGATCCGGGCTATCACTTTGAGGGTTGTGTCCACACCCACATCGGAGGTAATCAGCACTTCCTCCAAACCATCAAGTACGTCGTCGTCAACTTTCGATTTTCCGACAACAATCCGAGAAAGTTTGGAAAACATATTCTCTTTTGTTTTCTCCAGACCTTTATCTAAATTCTCTTTTTTCTGTTTCGAAAAAAAATCAAAAATGCCCATGGGATTGTAAGTTTAATGTATAAAACAATACGTCGTCAGGAAAATATCAAGGGGGTTTCAGCGGCAAATATTTTCTTTATGCAAAGGTAGTTGATAATTTTTAATTTTTTGCCATTAACTCTGCAATAAACAAGACTTTGAACATCTTTCTTTTTGAGAGTTTTGAGGAAATAAATAAGCCTCTTTGTGGAATGCAAAGAGGCTTATTTATATTTTTCTATAGAAAAGATTATTTTGCGAAAAAATCTTTTACTGATTCGTTAGGAACCATTTCTTCTTTGAATGTATAAGCTCCTGTTTTAGGAGACTTTTCCATTTTGATTACTTTTGCATAGTTACGTCCGTCTTTTGTTGACGCATCACGATAACCTGCGACGGTTTTCTTTGCCATGACTTATCTGTTTTTATTTAATTTCTTTGTGGACGGTCATTCTTTTCAGGATCGGGTTGAATTTTTTTAACTCCAATCTTTCGGTTGTGTTCTTTCTGTTCTTTGTAGTGATATATCTTGAAGTTCCAGGCATACCACTTTCTCTGTGTTCGGTGCATTCTAAAATCACCTGAACTCTATTTCCTTTACTTTTCTTTGCCATTTTTCGCGACTCCTTTTAATTATGCGTTTAAATACCCTTTTTCAGCTGCTTTTTTGATAGCGGCATCCAGACCAACTTTATTAATAGTGCGCAAACCGGCGGCAGATACGTTCAAGCTCACCCAGCATCCTTCTTCTACCCAGTAGAATTTTTTTCTGAAAAGGTTTACATCGAATGTTCTCTTAGTCTTCTTGTTAGAGTGAGAAACATTGTTGCCAACCATTGCCTTCTTTCCTGTAATTTGACAAATTTTGGACATTGCTTTTATATTATTTATTTATTTTTTCTTCAATTATTCCCCAAATCGGAACGCAAAATTACTCTTTTTTCTCTAATACTCAAAATATTTCTCTCGCAATTTTCCTTTTAATTTCAAATATTCTATTCCAAGCTGCATGGAATGACCGAAAATGGGCGGGGTGGGGCAAAATTAATTGTGACTTTCTCCAGGAAGAAACAACGAAAATTGAACTTAAATCTTAAAACTTTGTTATATTTGCAAAAAAATACGGGAAAACGATGAATAATGACAATCCGGCATTAAATTATGATGAAGAGGATGCTGTAAAGTTTATACAAAAGCATCTGCCTCAAGAAGTGCAAGGGAAATTCTCCAACGATGAAATCAATTACATTATTGACATAGTGTATGATTTTTATGAGGAAAAGGGATTTTTGAACGAGGCGGCAGACGATGAATCTACGGTTGAAATCGACGAGGAGGAATTGATCAAATACGTGTTGAAGGCAATCAAAAAGGACAAAATTAAACCTTTCACCGAAGAAGAGGTCACATATATTATAAATGGGGAACTTGATTATTGCGATTCTCTTGATATCTTTGAGTAACTAATTCTATTTACAGAAACTTTATATTTTAATTTATTTCACATTCATTATGAAACATCTAAATTTTTTCTCGGCAATGCTTGTCAGCCTTGCTATTTTATTTTCAGGTTGTGGTGCCTCTAATACTCTTAAAGGAACTGGAATTGGTGCTGGAGCAGGTGGTGCTCTTGGCGCAGGTATTGGTGCAATATTAGGTGGAGGTAAAGGCGCTGCCTGGGGCGCTGGTATTGGTGCTGTGGTTGGTGGTTCCGCCGGAGCCATTATTGGTCATAAGATGGATAAACAAAAAGCTGAGCTTGAAAAAATTCAAGGAGCGCAAGTGGAATCGATCAACGATGGTGAAGCCATCAAGGTAACTTTTGAATCAGGTATCTTGTTCCCGACAAATTCAAGCACATTGAGTTCGGCTTCTAAAACATCATTGAATAATTTTGCCACATCCTTGATCAACAATCCAGACACTGATGTGAAGATTTATGGCCACACAGACAACACAGGCTCTGATGCGATCAACAATCCTTTGTCTGAAAAAAGAGCTGCTGCTGTTTACGGTTATTTGACTCAAAGAGGTGTGTCGGGTGCACGCCTGGCATCCCAAGGTTTAGGCTCTACTCAACCTGTTGCTGACAATAGCAGTGCCGCAGGAAGAACTCAAAACCGTCGTGTGGAAGTTTACATCTTGCCAAATACCAAAATGGTTCAAGACGCTCAACAAGGAAAATAATCGGCAACGATTTTATTGTATAAATGGAAGAGAGATAATCACCTGAATTATCTCTCTTTTTTGTTGAAAATACCTAATTTAGGAGATTGTTTTGTGATTCGAAAAATTAGTCCCTTATTTTATGCAACTTAAAACCCGCGGCATTGTCTTGAGCAATGTGAAATATAACGACAAGTATTCCATCGTGCATGTCTATACCGAACAATCGGGGCGTGTCGCTTACATTTTGCCACGCACCAAGGCGCGGAGTACCCGGGTTTCCAACAATCTTTTTTCGCCACTGAACAATGTTGAACTGGAAGTCGAACATCAGCCTTCGCGCGAAATTCATCGCATCCGAGAGGCCCGGAATCTCTATCCGTATCAGTCGATACATCAGAATATTGCCAAGACTTCCATTGTTTTTTTTCTTTCAGATTTTCTCTCAAAAGTGCTCAAGGATTCGAACGATTCACATTTGATTTATCAATTTATTGGCGATTCGATGCAGGTATTGGAGATGACAGAACGGGGCGTGGCAAATTTCCATTTGGTGTTTATGCTTCATCTTGTCCATTTTCTTGGGTTTTATCCAAATATGGAAAACTATCATGCCGGGGATTATTTTGATTTGATGGCGGGCGAGTTTGTATCTTCTGTGCCATTCCATAGGCATTTCATCTCAAAAGATGAGAGCCTAGTCTTGTCACGTTTGTCACGCATGAATTATGCAAATATGCACCGTTTCGCTTTTGGACGTGACGACAGGGCATCCATTATCCAGCATATGTTGGAGTACTATCGTTTGCATGTTCAAAATTTCACTGAACTCAAATCTCTGGAGGTTTTGCACGAATTATTCTGAAAAAAAACTTTTCTTTTTTATGGAAAGAATCACAAGGAATGTATCTTTGCACCATATCCTAACCGAAAGAACATTTACTTTCAACTTTAATCATAGATTATTTATCTTACGTTGTAAATATGCCAGCCTATTTCACACCCGAAACCTTTCGTTTTTTCAACGAATTGAAAGAAAACAACAACAAGGAATGGTTTGACGAACACAAGCCAATCTACGACCAGCATGTGTACCAACCAATCAAGGACTTGGTTTCTTTGCTTTCTCCGGTGATGCACGGTGTTGACCCTGAATTTGAACTTCGCCCACACCGGGCTGTTTCCCGGATATATCGCGACACCCGTTTTTCAAAAGATAAAACACCATACAAAACCTGTATGTGGCTCACCTTCCAGAAGGTTGTTCCACGGGAAGAGTGGACGGGGATTCCGGCCTATTTTATGGAAATTTCTGCCGATTATTACATGTTGGGAATGGGGCTTTACATGGCTAAAAAGAAAACGATGGATGCTTTCCGGGAGGAGATATCTTATGTTAAAAACGAATTTCGCGAACATGCAGAGAAAGATGTCTTGGCGAATGGCTTTGAAGTGTTGGGCGAACAATACAAAAGGTTCATTCCGTCAGATTTGGACGAATATTTTCAAACATGGGTTCAGCGAAAGAGTGTTTATGTGGCAAAAACGGTTCCTGTGAACGAAAAAGAAATATGTTCTCCATATTTCTACAAGCAAGTAGAGAAGGATTTTGTTGCCTTGGAATGGCTCTACAAGTTTATGAAAGATGTGGCAGAACTCTAAATGAATAGGTGGAATGATTTGTTTTCCCAATGCAAAGATCAATTTAGGACTCAATGTCGTTTCTAAACGTGCCGATGGATACCACAATTTGGAAACGGTTTTTTTCCCTCTGCAAATACGAGATGCGCTCGAAGTAATTGTTAATGAGTCTCTTCCTTATGATCTTCTTTATCAGTCAGGCCTTCAGGTGGATGGCTGTTTGCACGATAACCTCGTGATGAAAGCCTTGAGGTTGGTGCGAGAAAAATACGATTTTCCACGAATCGAGGCGCATCTCTTTAAGAAAATTCCTTCTGGTGCAGGTTTGGGCGGCGGTTCTTCCGACGCTTCGTCTATGCTGAAGTTGCTCAATGAAACTTTCAGTTTAGGCATTGCTGACGCAGAATTGGCGCAATTGGCCCTAAAGCTTGGCGCAGACTGTCCATTTTTTGTTTATAACCGGCCGCTGTTTGCGTCGGGAATAGGAGAGGTGTTTGACGAAATAGCACTGTCGCTGGAGGGATATTATTTTGTTTTGGTAAAACCCGATGTGCATGTTTCCACAAAAGATGCTTTTGGGGGAATTTTTCCACAAAAGCCAGCTCAATCACTAAAAGATATTATCCGGTTGCCGGTTACCGAGTGGAGAAACGTAATGGTGAACGATTTTGAGAAAACGGTGTTTGCCAAACATCCCGAGATAGCCAAAGTGAAAGAAGAACTTTACCAATCGGGAGCAGTTTATGCTTCGATGTCCGGTTCAGGTTCTTCGGTATATGGTATTTTTAGCAAAGAGACAGTTTTCGAGGCTGATTTTCCCTCATATCACATCATATCACCTTAAAAATCCAAAGATTCTATTTCTTGGTATTTGGAAATAGACGAAATAACGCTATCTTTGCACCCGAATTTGTGGGTCCGGTAGCTCAGCTGGATAGAGC
>DBTT01000018.1:0-108625 GCA_002307185.1 Bacteroidales bacterium UBA1309 | reverse complement strand
GCAACAGCCTTCTAAGCTGTGGGTCTTGAGTTCGAATCTCAACCGGATCACATTGATAATAATGCACTTATTGGATATTTCCGATGAGTGCTTTTCTTTTATCGCACACAATTCACACACACGCCCACAAAAAAGGATAAAACAAGCATTTTGACAATAGTTAAGAATTCGAAGGGTTCAATATCCAGCCACTTGCGGATGGCATCAATAAGGAGGGTGCAAAGACCCGGGTGCTGGTAAAGCCGGTTAGACCAAGGAAATATTGAATGTGCGGGTTTTCCTGTATGATTCCAATAACACTTTGTGGTCATCCAGTTTCAGTAAATGCTTGATGATGACCGTTCCCAAAAACACGGCGTGCATCAACAGTGAAAGTGCCTTTATAAGTGTCCATGTTTCGGTAATAGAAGTTTGCAAATTTATCCCATCGGACGATCCGATCCGGAAAAGAAACCTTGCAGTTGGCTGGATCTGACTTTGTCTTGAATGGCATTCAAATTCAGGGATGCTCAACTGTTTTGCAGAGGTGTATTTGATGATCTTGTGCAAACTTATTGCCACCAAATTACTGAAAAACTTGCACGTGTGCAAATTCTAAAAATTTCATTTGAGTGTATAATAGATGATTGGCTATCTTTTAGCAGACTCTAAATAATTTGCCCAATGACATATGTTCTTCTCTATGTTTGGTAACTTTAAATCCGATAGTCTCATAGAAATTGCGGCAAGGCTTATTCTTTACCGGGGGAATATAATGTGTCCGTTATTGTTGTTTTTTCCTTACCAGCCTGAATAGTTCTCCGACCCAAAGCACAACGGATGTGGAGGCAATGATGATAAGCCAGTCTATCAATGAAATAGGCACAACACTAAACATCTCACCCCCAAATTGAACTATAATTATTTGCCCAACCAATATAACCAGCGCAATCAAGCCAAAACCTTGGGAAGTGAGGCTGCCAAATCCACTGAATGCACTCTTGCCTGTGCCGAAGGCCTTGGCATTGAACATATTCCAAAACTGGAATAGAACAAAGATGGTGAAAAACAGTGCCAATTCGTAAGGGGAAAGCCCGTTTTCAACATGCGTGAAGTTGAAGTAGTTGGAGAAAAATCCAGAAAGCGACAAGTCGGTCAAGGATTGCAGATCTACGTGCTTGAAGTACTGCACCAGTCCGAACAATAAGAATACAAAGAACAATCCCACTCCCAAAATGGCTTTTGCCATGGGCTTGGAAATAATGTTCTCCGCATTGTTGCGTGGTCTCTCACTCATCACGCTATCGCTTGGCGGCAACGAAGCTAACGCCAAAGCGGCAAAAGTGTCCATTATCAGGTTCACCCAAAGCATTTGAGTTACAGTAAGCGGTGATTCGGTTCCTAAAAAGGACCCAAGCAAGACAATCAAACAAGCTGCAACATTGATAGTCATTTGAAAAACAATAAACCGCTGGATATTTTTGTAGAGCGACCGGCCCCACATCACGGCACGCGTGATGCTGTTAAACGAATTGTCGAGAATAGTGATCGCACTTGCCTCTTTGGCCACTTGTGTGCCATCGCCCATCGAAAGCCCCACTTGGGCTGCATTCAATGCAGGAGCATCGTTTGTGCCATCGCCAGTGACTGCCACCACTTGCCCTTTTTGCTGCAATAATTCGACCAAGCGTTTCTTGTCCATTGGACGTGCTCGGGAAATAATTTTCAAATCAAGCACCCGATCCTGCAACTCTTTGTCGGACAAGGCGGCAAACTCGGCACCGGTGATTTCATTTAGGGTGGTGTCTGACTCTGTCCACAATCCAATCTGGCGCCCAATTTCGCGGGCGGTTGCCGGAGTATCTCCCGTGACGATTTTGACATCAATACCGGCACTCATGCACGACTTCACAGCATCCGGCACATCGGGACGAACAGGGTCTGAGATTGCAACAATCCCAACAAACGTAAGGTCTGTATTCACCAGTTTGCCTTCCGCAATCACCTTTTCGTTGTTTTCGAGAATCTGATAAGCAAACCCCAAAGTGCGCATCGCCTGATCTTGATAATCGGCAAGCTTTTTCTCAATTATGGGTTGGTAATCGGACACAGACTCAAAACCATTTTCAGTTTCCACCCTTTTGGAAAGCTGGAAAACTATTTCCGGTGCACCTTTTACGTACAAAATCTTTTTATTCAACAGACTAGATTCGACCACTGTCGCCATGTATTTTCTTTCAGTGGAAAAAGTCAACTGGTCAACAATTGGCGAGTCCTCCCGCACATCAAGGTAGTTGACATTCTGCCCATTCAGCCACAAGAGAAGTGCCGCCTCAGTGGGATTTCCGATCGTTTTAATTTTAGACTTATCTGAAAAATCGAGAAATGCCGTTGAATTAGAAGCAATTCCTTCTATAATTTTTTTGCTTATATCGCCGTCTGATAATGTTTGCCCAGCCAATGCGTAAAAATCAGATTGATACACATTCATCTGGTTTTGGGTAAGTGTACCTGTCTTGTCGGTGCAGATCACCGTAGCAGCACCCATCGTCTCGGTTGCGTGCATTTGGCGGACAAGGTTATTCGTGGAAAGCATTCGCCGCATGCTCAGTGCCAAACTCAGGGTCACGCTCATGGGCAATCCTTCAGGCACGGCTACTACAATCACCGTCACGGCAATCATGACAGTATTCAGGATGAATCCTCCGGCAGTAACCCAATCAAAAGTGTCATTACTCGTAAAGAAGTAAAGCAATCGGGTGACAACAATAAAGGCTGCGATGCTGTACCCCACTTTGGTTATCAACCTGGCGAGTTTGTCGAGCTGCATCTTCAAAGGAGTTTCCACATTTGTATCCAATTGCGAACCTTCATAAACTTTTCCGTATTCCGTGGCATCTCCCACTGAAGTCACTTCGTAAATGCCATGCCCATCCACAACGGTTGTCCCTTTGTAAACAGAATCGGATGGATAGGTGGCTTCGTCGTCAAACTCAGCCTCACTGGTGGTCTTCTTTATGACTGGTTCTCCGGTAAGCGTCGATTCATTTATTTGAAGGGAAACAGCCTCCAATAGTTTCCCATCGGCAGGAACTTCTTCTCCCGAATTGATCCGGACGATGTCTCCCACAACCACGTCTTTTTTCGGAATTTCACACACGTTGCCGTTCCGAATCACTTTCACCGCCGTATCATCGTTCACTTGATTCAGCATTTCGAATTTTTTATTCGCATTCAATTCAAATAAAAATCCAACAACAGTGGCTAAAATAACGGCAAGTAAAATCCCTAAAGGCTCAAGGAAAACGCTATAACCGGCATCTTCGGCCCAATAGTGGTAGCACGAAACGCCAAAAGATGCAAGAAGCGCAATAAGAAGAATAAATATGATGGGATCTTTGAATTTTTCGAGAAATTGTTTCCACAGGGGTTCTTTCTTGGGAGGAGTGAGTATGTTTTGGCCATAGGTATTACGGCTCTCAACAACCTGTTGATCTGACAATCCTGCAAGTTTTTTTTTTTGTTCCATAATTTACTTCAATGAATAATTACGTTGGACTATGATGTAACATTCTATTGCACCCAAACATCTTATCTTTTTGGAATAAATAAAATATTTTTGGGGTTGTTTTCTTAAAGTCAATAAATATACAAATAAAAAATCCCAAAATCAATAGACTTTGGGACTTTTCAACGTCTGCGGAAGCGACGAGATTCGAACTCGTGGTACGGTTACCCGTACGTCAGTTTAGCAAACTGGTGGTTTCAGCCACTCACCCACACTTCCTGACTGGCAGTTTTTGGAACTGCGGTGCAAAGATAAATCTTTCTTTTGATTTAACAAGAAAGAGAGCTTATATTTTGCCGGAAAATAATACTTTTGCACCCAATTACAAATGACAATGGAAACAAGCGACAAAAGCAAAAAACGGATACAGACAATACTATTGGGAATTTTGGGATTCGCTTTAGTGGCCTTTTTAATAACCAAAAGTCTTTTTTTCGGAGGGTTTGATATTGAGAAAACAACCTACTTGTATATCGATGACAGGAAAGACTACAAGCAACTAATCAAAGACTTGGACGACAGTGCCCACATCAACGGCCTTTGGCTATTCAAATCGCTATCTTCAAGCCTTGGATATCCTCAAAAGATGAAGGCGGGACGCTATATCATTCATCCGAAAGATGGAATTTTGACCGTATTCAGAAGGCTAAGGAACGGTTCGCAAACGCCGGTAAAGTTGACTTTCAACAACATCCGCACCAAAAAGGAGTTGATTGACAAAATCGGCCCTCAATTTATGTTTGGAACAAAGGGATTGAGTGTCTTGCTCAACGACACAGCTAGGTATCACGAATGGGGGTTAGACACAAATACGGTTGTGTGCCTGTTTATTCCTGATACATACGAGATGTATTGGAACGTCAAACCGGATGCTTTTCTGAAAAAGATGGAAAAAGCGTATGGCCGCTTTTGGACTGAAAGCCGCATAGCAAAATTGGCTGAAATCGGGCTCTCCAAGCCACAAGCCATGACCCTGGCCTCTATCGTGGAAGAAGAATGTCGTTTTGCAGACGAATACCCGATGGTGGCAGGGCTTTACCTGAATCGCCTCCACAGCGGACAACCTTTGCAGGCTGACCCCACTGTGAAGTTTGCCGTAAACGATTTCACTTTGCGACGCATTTTGCTGGAACATCTCAAAGTAAATTCGCCCTACAACACCTATATCCATCCCGGATTGCCTCCTGGTCCGATTCGAATACCCTCGACAAAAGCCATAGACGGTGTTTTGAATTATACACATCATGACTATCTATACATGTGTGCAAAAGACGACTTCTCGGGCAGGCACAATTTCGCCACTTCCTTTGCGGAACACCGCATGAATGCTCAAAAATACCAAAAGGCGTTGAACAAAAGGAATATTATGAATTAAAAATCTTTTTGAGGAAATTGTCAAAGCGGGATGTCTGAACAATCAAAAATCCCGCTTTGATTTTGGGAGAAAAATCAAAAGACATTGATTTTTCTAACCGTCCGTTTGCCGTCAGCAGTTTCAACTTTTACGATGTAAATGCCCGTTTCCCAAGCATTGGTGGAGATTCGTTGCGACTTTCCCGTGAATTTTTGTGTGCCATTTACAAAATACACATTCACTTGAATGATCTCAATGTTAGAGGCAACGCTAATAAACTGTTCGGGAAACCATGCAACGCGGACTAGATTTAGTGCTTCACGATTATCGATGGAAGTTTCTTTCGCACTGTAAAAAAATTTAGTGTAATTTGAATAAGCCCATCCAGACCCCTTGTTGTCGTAATTGTGGGCGAATTTCAAACCAATGGAGGAATCGAACAAAACCTCGTATTCATAATCTTGCTTGATATACCCTTGCCATCCGTTATCGCTTCCTAAAGAATATTTAATAGAAGAATTTAATTTTTGCGTATCCCCATCATACATTTTTTCTATTTTAGAAGCCGGAATCCAAGAATTTGATTCTTGACCCCATCCATATTTTTCGTCCGAGATGTTATTTCCTGATGCATCGTATTTCAGAACTCTTTTCTGAATACCGATCCATGCTCCGTTGGACGAATAAAAATACTGTTCGAGTGCATTTCCTGAGTCGTAGTTGTAAATATCTCGGCTTACGGCAATCCAGCTTGCAGAATTATGATCCCACTTGAAAGCAGTTTGTTTAGACAGTTTCCCATTGGTAAGATATTCAATCGAATCTTTAAAAGCATTTGTCCAGGCTAACGAATTTGCATTGTAAAGGGAAGTGACCTTCGCTACGACTTTGGCATTGCTGTATTCATATGAGGCTTTGGAAGCAGCCACCCAATCTGACCCATCCGAATTGTAAGTGACCGAAGAGGTCAATTTTCCATTCAGGTATTCGTTCTGTGTGCGGGAATATTTCGTCCATTCATCATCATCCGAAGCAGTGTAATTTTGCTCATCCTGCAATTGGGCGGCGGAATTATAAGTTTGGGTATTTTTTATATATTTTGTCCATGTAAGGGCAGAAGCATCATACTTGTAAATTTCATAGGAGCTTTGCATGGTGTCGTTTGTGTATCCATAAATGGATTTGGAAGAGGGTATCCAATTATTTTGGGTATCCGATTTGGAATATTCGATCACACTATCGGGGCTTCCCGAAGCATTGTAGAAGTATTCGAATCGACTTAACCCGACAAGAGATTGATTTTCGGCATTGTAAATATAATATTCTTGAGCAGACAAATCATTCTCGTCCGTGTATGTGAAAATATTTTTGTAATAATAAGACGACTCATTCGATTCATTGTATCGAATCCCAATCTCGGACAAAAGATTTCCATTGGTACCATATCCATATTCGGTCTGATGCTGCAGCTGCCATAGCTGTTTGTCCTCATTCCATGCAAACCCACTATCAAGACCTAATAATCCTGAGGGATTATACTTAAAAATAGATTTTGAAATAGGCTGTCCATCCGCATAATATGAAATGCAACTATCTGGTAGATTAGCCATGTTTGTAGAGACTTCGCTTGCATTTTTCAACAAACTCTTTTGTGCTGGAACGGAATAAGACTGGCCTATTCCAAGGATAAATCCTAAACTTAACAAATATATTCTGGCAGAATGATCGTATGGTAAACTATTTCGCATGTAATTCGAATTATATTATTGTTAAAAATGTGAATTATTTAACATAATTCACAACGAGGAATATCTGTGTCATGATGGTCGCCCAAAGATATGCCTCAATATCTAAATTCCCAATATTTTAAGTGATTATTATTCCAATTAAAACGTTATGCGCGTCCAGCCTTAGTTCCTCAAAATCAATCCCTACAAAGAGATAAAAACATCTATTGATAAAGCTTGCACAGCACTCCTTTTCGGTAAGACCTTCCAATCGGGATCTGTTTTCCATTTGTCACGAGAATCTCCGAGTGCGAAAAGGAACGGATATGATCTAAGTTTACGATAAAACTTTTGTGCACACGAATTAGGGCAAGACCTTCAAATTGAGCCTCAAGGCTTTTTAATGCAAGCAATGTGATGTATTTTTTCCCTGACAGACAATGTATCCGGACATATTCTCCTAATCCTTCAATGTAGATTATGTCTTTCAACCAAACTTTGTGTACATGGAAGTCGGAGTTTATCATCAGATAATCAAGAAGGTCATCCTTATGCGTATTACTCAAAGTGATATAGCCGGCATATTCAATCGCTTTTTGGGCAGCTTGCTCGAAACGAAAAATAGATATTGGTTTCAGAAGGTAATCCAGCACTTTCAGCTCGTATGCTTTTACAGCGTAGTCGGGACGGGCGGTCGTAAAAACGACCATGAGCGGGTTTTCGAGTTTCGACAGCAACCCAAAACCATCAAGATCAGGCATCTGTATATCCAGAAAGAGTAAATCAACTGGATTCGATTGCAGGAAGGCAAGGGCTTCCTGCGGCTTCCTGAATGCCTTTATCATTTGAAGATTCTCATTTCGAGCGACATAATCCTCCAGCACTTTGATAGCGAGGTATTCATCGTCCACAATTACGCAGGTGAGTGTCATCGCAGGCTGATTTTTAAAGTTGCTTCAAACTTGTGTTCATTTTCAATAATGTCGAAAACATGCTGTCCTGGATATATGTTTTGTAGCCGTTTTCGGATGTTAGCCAATCCGATGCCACTGGCTTCTTCGGGCTTGCTGTAACCGATTTTGCTGTTGGTAATTTGAAAGACAAGCCCGTTGTTCCCCACACTTAATTTTAGCAAAACGAAAGCTTCCTCGCTGTGACCAATACCCGAATATTTCAACGCATTCTCAAGCAAGGGAACCAAGAGAAGCGGTTCGATCTGATAACCGGCATCGCCAACTGTCTTCACAAATTCGAGCCGTATGTCTTCTTCGTATTTCAGTTTGAAAAGTTCAATGTAGGAATCCAAAGCTTCCATCTCTTGCCACAAGGAAACTTTACCGTGACAATCGTAGAGTGAGTAGCGTAAAAGTTCAGAAAGTTTCATCAACGCCTGAGGTGCCTTGTCGGACCTGAGCAACACCAGTGAATAGATGTTGTTGATAGAGTTGAACAAAAAATGGGGATTCATTTGAGCTTTCAAAAATTGCAATTCGGTATTTAATTGCAGTTTCTTCAGTTCGTCCATCCGCCTTTTGTTCTTGTAGGAAGACACCGCAAGTCGAAGTAGGATAGCAAATACGGCAAAAGACAATTCACCAAACAGCATCACCAACAGTCGGCCTTGGGCTGAGAAATTGTAAAGGGGATCCCATTCAAATTTTCCCATCAAAATCCGATCGCCAACAGTACGCAAAAAAGTGATTGCAATGGCAAGCAGAAAGATGATAGCTATTGCTGTTTTGAACCTTTTCTGCTGAATATAAGCCGGAACTACCCACCAATAGCAGGCATAGAAGAGTAAAACGTTCACAACAACCAACACCAAAGCTCTTTGAATGATGTATCCTCCATTCGCAAACAGGGCAACAACATAAAGCACGGTATTGAACGCAACGATCCAAAAGGACAAATGGATGCCACAATAAATAGATTTAGTCCGATTTTCCGTTGTCTCTTTTGTCATATTTGTTGTCTTACTGGATGGTTGCTAACAAAATGTGGTATTTAAAAATGACTTAATTCGCCCAATGATTGCAAAATTACTGAAAAATATGCAGTTGTAAAATCTTTCTCTTGCCGTTCCTTGAGAAGTTTGAGCCGTTCGTTGAAAGAACGAAAAACACAAAGAGAATGAGTTTATATTTGCAGGGAAAAACAGAATCAGTTATCGGAAAACAATCAAGAAATGAGAACAACACGATTAATCAAGGCATTATTGCTGATTTTTCTTCTATCGGCCTGCACCGAAAGCAAGGACACTGCTGATTCCGCGACAGAGCCGGTGGATGATGATTTGGCTGGTCCGATTTCACGGCCCAGCTCCGGATATGGTGCTGATGGCAGCTACACTGTGGCAGAGATGGAATTCCCAAACACAGAATATGCAGGCACAAAGGTCACCGTTTTTTATCCTGCGGGAATCGCATCTCCCAGGCCAACGATTTTTTATTCGCATCCTTATGGAGGTGAAAGCGAAGAATACAATATCGGGCTTTTCAATTTTATCGCAAAAAAAGGCTACGTGGTTGTTTTTGTACCCTACGCCACAAACGACGAGAGCATCGACCACCGCTACCTCACCTTGTGGAAGGGGTTTGTTGAAGCTGCGGCCAACTATCCCCAAATCATCGACACAACGCGGGTCGGTTTCATGGGTCATTCCTTTGGCGGAGGTGCATCCATTGGTTTGGCATACAAGGCATTTACCGAAAGAAAATGGGGGCAAAATGGACGGCTGCTGTTCACGATGGCTCCGTGGTATAGCTACCAAATTACCCAAGAACAATTGGAAAACTATCCCTCCGACACCAAATTCATCACTCAAGTATATGATGAAGATGTGGTTAACGATCACCGCATGGCCATCGATATCTACGAAAACATACACATTGCGAATTCAGAAAAAGATTTCTATTATTTCAAATCATCGACAGTGGCTGGCTACAAATATACCACAGACCACGCACTCCCAAATACCAGAACGGCCTTCGACGCATACGATTATTATGGAATCTACCGTTTGCTGGATGCACTGATGGATTACACTTTCAACAATAATCAAGCGGCTAAAAACGTTGCCTTAGGGAATGGTTCGGCGGAACAGACAACCATGCCGAGCTATAACGGGCAGTCAATGACACCGCTCGAGGTGACCGACAATCCTGTACCACAATACAATCAGGTAAAATACACGTTCGAATGGAGCAACCAGCTATATAATCAGAGAATAGACTACTAAAAAACACATAAAGATATGAGAAAGGTATTTTTATTGATGACGTTACTGCTGTGTTTGGGTAGTACACAAGCGCAACAAAATTTTTCGGAAGTGGACAAATGGCTCGACAACCATGCCGATGAAATGGGTGGGCGGCTTATACTGCTGGTCTGCAAGGACGGAAAAATTGTTTACAACAAAGATGCGAACAACATGACCCGCAAGCAAAAAAATTTCGCAAAATATGCTGCAAAAAAACAAGGGAAAACGGCTGATCTAAGTGATTTCACACCAACAACCCGCCTACCCATTGCCAGTTGCAGCAAGTGGCTGAGCGCAGCATTGGTGATGACTTTCGTCGATGAGGGCAAATTAAGCCTGAACGACACGGTGGGAAAATACCTACCCGCACTTTCCAAAACCGGAAAAGGGGACATCACGATCAGCAACTGCCTTTCACACATGACTGGAATAAAATCGCCCGACTTGAGAGAAGATTTAGAGGAAATGAAAACCTTGGGTAGTATGGACGAGGCAATTGCCCGGATTGCTCAATTTCCAATGGAGGGGAAGCCTGGAAAGGTGTTCCGATACAGCAATACGGGATTGCAAATAGCAGGAGCCGTCATTGAAAAGATTGGAGGCAAGAGCTTTGAGGCACTTTTTTCCGAACGCATTGCGAAGCCCTTAGAAATGAAAAACACTGATTTTGGAAAAGGCAAAGTACCCCTACCAGCAGGAGGAGCAGGCAGCACTCCTGTGGATTACACCAATTTCCTGACCATGATACTCAACAAAGGGACATTTCATGGCAAACGGATTCTCTCTGAGAAAAGCGTTGAATTGATGCAAATCAACAGGGTTACGCCCGATGTCAAAGTGGCGTATTCACCTGCTGAAGCTGGTAGTTTTGGATATGGGTATGGCGAATGGGTGATGGACAATAGCAGCGTGAGCAGCCAGGGCATGTTTGGAAGCTATCCCTGGGTGGACAACAACAAAAGATACTGCGCATTCCTTATGACTTTCTACTTAAAGCCGGATAGCCGAAAAGAGCGCTATGCGGAGCTAAAAAAGCTCGTGGATAAGGCACTGGATTGATGCCAAAAGAGGGTGCCTGAAGATGATTCATCATCTTGCCTTAAGATATCCGAGCATAAAAGCATTCGATAGACACTTCAGCGAATGACCTCCTCATGGATTGTTAAAACACGGGATTTCTACAAACACGGGAAGTGTAATTAATGTTAAATCTACCACTAGATTATGTTGTAAAACATATTTTACTGAAATATTTCGTATCTTTGTACTGTGGATTTAGAGAAATCCGAGTTTTAGGTTTAAAAGATTTAGGTTATCATTTAATTTTATGAAAGAAAGAGAAGACAAACTTCGCCTGATTGCAAGTTTGCGCAATCAAGTGGAACGTTACAAATCCGTAAGAAATGGATTCATGTGCCAAAGAGTGAATAGTCAAATTCGCGAATTGACAGCCACATTGAAGTAACGAAAAACGGAAGTAAGCTGGGTCTTACAAAAATGCGATTCAAGTTCGAACTTTTCGAACAGGGTTTAATGGAGGATTTCCTCGCGTGGATGCGGGAAAATCTTTTTTTTGTTTTATACCGACTCGATTTCTAATTCCAACCCGTCATAGGCAAAGAAAACATTGGCAGGCAATGTCTTTTCCATCACGGCATGTAGCCCCATATCGTGGCTCATGTGGATGAAATAGGTGGCTTTTGCTCTCACATGATCGGCAAAAGCGAGGGCTTGTTCGAGGTTTTGATGAGACAGATGCTCACTTATGCGGAGAGCATTAACAACAAGGATGTCCAAATCCCGTAATTTGGGTAATTCTTCGTCAGGGATACTTTTCATGTCGGTGATATAGGCAAACTGCCCGATGCGGTAAGCGAAAATCCCCAATGTATAGTGCATGATGCGAATGGGGACGACCGGGACATCATCCACGAAGAAAGGCTCATTTTTGATTTCGATCATCTCAAGCCTTGGGACACCTGGATATTTTTCTTTGACAAAAATATAAGGCATCCGCCGTTGAATCGAGTTTGAAACCTTCTTTTCCGCAAAGATGCAAACATCGCCAAATTTGGAGAATGGGCGTAAATCATCCAGTCCCCCCACGTGGTCATAGTGTTCGTGAGTCAACAATACACCACCGATTTTACGAAAGGGCAAGTCCAACATTTGCTCCCTGAAGTCGGGGCCGCAATCGATCAGGATATTCCTTCCCTTTTCTTCAATCAGGACGGAAGCTCTCAGCCGCTTGTCCCTTTTGTCGCTTGACTGGCACACCTGACAAGTGCATCCAATTTCCGGGATACCTGTGGATGTGCCGGTGCCTAAAAATCTAATTTTCAAAATTCCATTTTTTGTTAATAAGCAGACTCAAATTTCTTCTTTTGTTTGCCCACTTCGTTGTATTGAACTAAGCCTTCGGTAGTACTTACCTCTATTTTGTACCTTGCGAAGGTAATAAAAAATTGCAAATTTATGACTGCGGAAAAAAGGATCCGGATAAATTAGGGAAACCATTCGGCGAACTGAATTCCTTATTGATCCTAAATATATATAATGTTCGCATATTGCAAATAATTGATAAACACTAATTGAATAAAACATAAACCGCATGAAGTATATGACTTTGTTAAAATACACATGTGAAATACCCAGGCATTCCTGCACGTACTATGCTACTCGCTAAAATATGGACAGGAAGTTAAGATAAAATTGCATTATCCTTAAACAAAAAAATTATGGCATCAACAAGTAAAAAATTCAGTAAGGAATTCAAATCAAGAGTGGTTGGAATTCCTATTCAAAAAAAACAAATATTTGATTTTGTTTGTAAAAAGAAAGCCCTGTTGAGAAATCAGCAGGGCTTTCTAATCCATGTCAGTATTGGACAATATTATTTTTTATTATCCAAAATCGTATTTATTTGGGCTAAGCAATCTTCCAGATGATAATGGCTCAAACCTTTGGACGCGGGAAGTGCCACACGGATATTTGTCCTTAGCTTGGTTAACTGCGCGCGGGCAACTGTGCTTGCATCTTCGGAACCCTGACCGCCGCCAAGCATAGTTAGAGGCCTATTATTGGAAGAATCGGCATTGTCTTTCTTTATCAATTTTTTCAAATTCTCAATATAAGATTTTTGAAGTTTCCGGTGATATAGGTCAATATTTGCTCCAGATGTTAATTCTGGCCAAATGCTCTTGCTCAGATCCGCATATAAATCCAATATGGTGTAAGCTTTTGTCCCATCTTGGTTTTCAAAAGCAACTAATTTGCTGATAGTCTCGTCGCTTTGCAAGCGAGAAAGCACTTGCGACTGGATTTTGCTGATGGTAGCTACCGGATCCACGTTGGCCTTCTTAATGAGTTCTTGATTGATAAGCCAGCTTGGCGTTATGAACAATTGTTTGTTTAGGAAAGCCATTGCTTCCCTTTGGATGCTTGCCGGAACGTATTCGGAAATCGGAGCATTCTCTTCCACCTTGCGAGGAGTGGTATAAATCCCTGCGACGTTTTTGGAGACGTGTCCCATATAGCGGGCAAACTGAGTGGCAATCTGAGCATACATGTTTTTGGCCATCGACAAATCTTCATTCGGCTGATAAGTCCAACTCAAAAGATTTGGAACAATGCGTTTCAAGTTCTTGATGCCATATTCGCTTGCCTTCATGGCGTTGTCTCCCAAATCTTCGCTTTGGTTGCGCGGGTCGTTCCTGTCGCTTTCTGTTCCGAAGGTGTATCGCTTGTCCTCTTTTAGTTTTTCCAGAACCATCTTGTTCAAGGTTGGAACTTCGTCTTTTGGGGTAGCAAATTCGGGCATCCATTTGTATCCCCATTCTATCGACCACTTGTCGTATATGCCGATACGAGGGAAAATTCCACTCTCGCCAACATTGTCTTCAGGCTGCGCCACATAGTTGAAACGAGCATAGTCCATGATCGAAGGTGTATGTCCGTTGGCTTCTACCCAGGCTTTGTCGCGGAGTTTCTCGACAGGAACAGTTGCCGATGAACCAAAATTGTGGCGTAAACCAAGGGTGTGCCCAACTTCGTGTGAGGAAACAAAACGGATCAATTGTCCCATCAATTCGTCGTCGAATTCTACCTTGCGGGCACGTGGATCTATTGCTGCTGCTTGCACAAAATACCAGTCATGCAACAATTGCATCACATTGTGGTACCAGTTGATGTGCGATTCGATAATTTCTCCACTGCGGGGATCATGCACGTGCGGGCCACTTGCGTTAGGGATGTCCGAAGGCTTGTAAACGATAGCCGAATGCCGTGCATCATCGATGCTCCAAGTTGAATCTTTGCTGCTCACTTCCACCGCATATATTGCGTTTTTGAAGCCCGCTTGCTCAAAAGCTTTTTGCCAGTCATTTACTCCTGCTTTCAGATAAGGGACCCATTTCTTGGGGGTAGCCGGATCGATGTAATACACAATTGGCTTTTTAGGCTCCACAAGTTCTCCCCTTTTATATTTTTCCACATCCTCCTCTTTTGGTTCAAGTCTCCAACGGGTAATCATTGCTATGTCTTTGACACCTTGTGGATTCGCATCAAAATCGGTGTAGCTTGTCGCAAAATAAGCTACGCGTTCGTCTTTGTAGCGCGGCTTCATTGGTTCTTTGGGCAGAAGCACGATGGACGAATTCAATTCGTAGGTCAACGGCTCTGACGGAGATGCAGCCGGGTTTTGGGAAGTTTGGGAATATGTTTTTACGGTTCTGATTTCCACATTCAAAGGATACGCCTTTATGGTGTCGATGTAGCTCCTGTCTGGAAATAGATTGCCGATCGCAAGCGCCCTTTTCAGTCTGGAGTCGAAAAAGAATACGTTGTTGTCTCCATTCAAGAAATCTGTGACATCAATCAGCGGGTTTTTAATTTGTTTGAGGGAATCGTTGTGATAGGTTTTTATGTCAAAGGCCGCAGAAATAGGTTGGATATTGGAATTGAGTACCGATTTGTACATTCCCAAAGTATCTTGGGAACGTTCGGAATAAGAAATTGTCTTCAAAAATATTTTGTTGTTCTTTTTCTCAAGACGGATAACATTCTCATTGATCTCATCACCGGCATAACCGAGCATCATAGCCCTTTTGTCTGCCGCTGCCTTTGATATACGGCTCACAATCAACAAATCTCTTCCGAAAATGCTGTCGGGTATTTCAAAGTAATATTTGTCATCTGCTTTATATGTTGTAAACAACCCGACTGTCTTTTTATATCCTTTGGTAATTATTTGATTGAACGACTTCAAATCTTTATTGGAAGCGGGAGGAGCAGGTTTATTAGCCAGCTCGGTTTTTACTTCTTTCTTTTCCGTTTTTCTTTGCCAAGGAAACCTAGGCTGCGCCTGCGTCGTTAAAAATAGAAGTAGAAATAAAACAGTCAGGTAATTTTTTTTCTTCATTTTTATCTATAATTTTAAATTAATCTATAACCAGCACCGAATTCACTGGTCAGATGCTTCTTGATAAATTGCTCTATGCTTGAGGATTGTGTCCATATTCTGATGGGCCCAATCAGACAAGGCAGATAGGTGCGGGAGTAGGTTTCTTCCCAAATCAGTCAATTCATATTCAACCCGAGGTGGAATTTCCATATACGCTTGGCGCAATATCAGCCCATCTGCTTCTAAAGAACGAAGTGTCGAAGTTAGCATTTTTTGCGATATATCACCAAGAGATTTTTTAATTTCCCCAAAACGCAAGGTCCCAGCCTCACCCAGCAGGTTAATAATCAGAACAGACCACTTGTCGCCTATGCGTGAAAGTATGCAACGTACAGGGCAATGATCCTTGTCTTGGAATTTTTCAATTTCTATATCCATCTTTTTTTATTTTTTTTCAGCACCTAATCGTTTGATAATAAATTTTAGTGATAAATAAGTAACTAACGCTCCTTGAGGTAAGGTCTTGCATAAAGAAAAGGAAGCTCCTATATTTGTATCCAAAATATACTAATAGTGATTTTGATACTTAGATGCAAATATATACTGTTTATCGTATATAGCCAAAAATTATCAGCAAAATAAGCATTTATAACTTTTAAAATTGAATAAATATGAAATCATTAGAAAAAAATGTTGATCTAGGCCTTTTTCTTCTTAGGCTTACATTGGGAGTGTTGATGTTATTTCACGGTGTGTCAAAGTTGATTTATGGCCCCGCATTTATTGGACAAATTGTGGATGGTGCAGGCTTGCCTCATTTCATCACCTATGGAGTTTATATCGGGGAAGTGATTGCTCCACTCTTTATCCTTTTTGGATTCGCCACCCGCGCCGCCGCTTTGGTATTCTCCTTCAACATGCTTGTTGCTACTTTGCTTGTTCACTCTGCCCAGGTTTTCACACTCGACCCTACAACTGGGGGCTGGACTCTTGAATTACAAGGTCTATACTTCTTAGGAGCATTGGTTCTGGCACTTACCGGTGGAGGAAAATATGCCCTGAGCAAAAAATATCTTTGGGATTAACTCAATATCACAAAAACAAACAACGGACATTATCTGTTTTAACGTAAATATTTAAATAACAATTTAATCTAAAAAAATAGCAAGATGAAAAAGTTAGTATTATTATTCATAGCAATCGCAAGCGTAGCTTTCGTTTCAGCTCAAACAACTTGGACAAATGATCCAGCCCATTCCAGATTAGGTTTCAAGGTGAAACATCTGACGGTTTCGGAAATCAATGGTTATTTTTCTGATTTCACCGTTTCTGTAACCACATCTAAAGCCGATTATTCAGATGCAAAAATTACATTGACTGCAAAAATTGCGAGTGTAAACACAGGAGTTGAGGCCCGTGACAACCACTTGAAAACTGCTGACTTCTTCGATGCGGAGAAATTCCCAACCCTTACATTCGAAAGCACCTCATTCACGAAAGTTCTTTCCAAATTGAAAATCAAAGGTGCTCCAGAGAAAGCCATCCTCAAAGGGAACTTAACCTTGCACGGTGTGACCAAACCAGTAATGTTGACAGTAACATATTATGGAACAATATCTAACCCGATGAACCAACAAACAACGGCTGGTTTCCATATCAGTGGAACACTAAAACGCTCTGATTTTGGAATAGGAACTAAATTTCCAGAAGCAGTTGTAGGGGATGAAATCACGATCATCGCCGACGCTGAATTTTCTCCGAAAAAATAATTCGATAAAGAAAACAAGGAGTACTGAAAAAATAAAAGCCCCGATTGATTACCAATCGGGCTTTTTTCATTGATAATGATGCTATTTTTGCATTTTCTAAAACGAAAATGCATTCCAATTGTTTAGCTTAGAAAAATAGAGAATCAGTATATTTCGTATTGCATGATTTACATGCAAATTAAAATGGGAGCAATATTTCCCAAAGACAATAAATCTTCACGACATGGACAATATTTATGAAGAAAGGCTAGCAGAACGTGACATCAAACCAACAGCAGTCAGGATACTGATTCTGCAGGCTATGATGGAGCATCAAACCGCCTTCAGCCTCAACGCGATGGAGGAAATGTTGGATACCGTTGACAAATCCACCATATCCCGAACGATCAATCTCTTCCATGATAAATTATTGATTCACAGCATTGACGATGGCACCGGTTCTATCAAATATTCGGTATGCCGACCGGGTTGCATGTGTCAAATCAACCAACTGCATGTCCATTTCAATTGCACCTCTTGCAAACAAACCTTTTGCATGGAAAGTGTTTCCATCCCTGAGGTAAAGCTGCCGCAAGGTTTTGTCCTTGAGAACATAAATTTTGTATTGAAAGGGCTTTGCGACCGTTGTTCGAAGATTGCAACTTAGTTGCAGACAATCCTTCTTACTTTTGTTGCTGCAATTTATAACAGCTATGGCATCAGACAATTATATACAGAAAAGCGCTTGCGGGTGTTCTCACTGCAACACACATTCACACACGGAACAAGAAAATCAAGGTAAGGCAGCGAAACTCCGTGCCTATCTTCCTGGATTTGTGAGTTTTGTTCTTCTTATCTCAGGCCTGATTTTCGACCATTTTCTAAGCCGAAGTTTTTTCTCAGGTTACATCCGTTTGGCATGGTACACCGTGGCATTCCTCATCGTAGCCTTTCCCGTACTGAAAGAAGTCTGGGGAAGCATCCTTAAAAAACATTTCTTCAATGAATTCACCCTGATGAGTGTTGCCACCATCGGCGCTTTTTGTATCGGCGAATATCCGGAAGGCGTTGCCGTGATGCTCTTCTATGCAATCGGAGAATTGTTTCAAGCGTCCGCTGTTAACAAAGCCGAACGCAGCATAAAAGCATTGATAGATATTCGTCCAGACAAGGCTTTTGTGAAACGAAATGGCAGATACAAATCTGTGTCACCTCAGGAGGTAAGAATCGGGGAAACCATACAGATAAAAGCTGGCGAGAAAGTTCCATTAGACAGCAAAATGCTATCTCCTGAAAGCACATTTGACACACGCGCTCTTACGGGAGAAAGCAGGCCATCCCAGATTAAATCGGGCGAAAACGTATTGGCTGGGATGGTAAACCTTGAAAAAGTAATTGAGCTGAAAGTGGCTAAAAAATATACGGACAGCTCGCTGGCCCGCATTCTCGACATGGTGCAGAATGCCACAAGCCGAAAAGCCAAAACAGAGCTGTTGATTACCCGGTTTGCACGGATATATACTCCGCTGGTTTTTTTCCTGGCATTGGCCATCACTTTGATTCCCGCATTGTTTGTTTCTGATTATGTGTTTAGCGATTGGCTCTATCGAGGATTGGTGTTTCTGGTAATTTCCTGTCCTTGTGCGTTGGTCATTTCGGTACCTTTAGGCTATTTTGGAGGTATTGGTGCCGCTTCACGCCACGGAATCCTCTTCAAAGGGGCTAATTTTATCGACACATTATGCGATGTAAACACGGTAGTCTTCGACAAAACGGGGACTTTGACCAAAGGTGTATTCGAGGTACAAAAAATACAAGGCCTAAACTTCGAAAGTTCCCAAGTTTTGGCCTACGCAAAGGCCTTGGAACAGTATTCAAATCATCCGGTAGCAAAAGCAGTCATGAACTTCGGGGACGACAGCTATAAATCTTTTCACGTGGAGAATGTGGAAGAGATTGCCGGGCATGGGCTGAAAGGAACAGTGGATGGGAAAGATGTGGCTGTTGGAAACAATAAGTTGCTGAAATCTTTACAAATAGATTACGACGAGGCGGTTGATGCCATTGCCGAAACGACTATTCTCGTAGCCGTTGACAATCGCTATGCCGGTTACATTTTAGTTGCCGATGAGATCAAGGAAGATGCACCTTTGGCTATTGCAAAACTCAAAGAATATGGAATTCTGAGAACTGTTGTGTTAAGTGGCGATAAGAGTGAAATTACTAAATCCGTAGCTTCGCAACTTCATATTAATGTAGCTTACGGCGATTTGCTTCCCGAAAACAAGATGAGCGAAATGGTAAAAATAAAAAGCAATAAGGCCAACATTGTTGCTTTCGTGGGAGATGGCATCAACGACACCCCTGTGCTGGCTTTCAGCGACGTGGGTATCGCCATGGGAGGAATGGGGGCAGATGCAGCTATAGAAACTGCCGATGTGGTGATCCAAACCGATCATCCTTCAAAAATCGCCACAGCCATCCAAATCTCAAAGGCGACAAAAAATATTGTGAAACAAAATATTGGGCTGGCATTTGGCATCAAATTGTTTGTGATGATTTTGGGAGGAATCGGAGTTGCGAATATGTGGGAAGCTGTTTTCGCAGATGTTGGGGTGGCTCTTTTGGCAATTTTGAATGCCATGAGGATTTTGAATAAAAAATTTCGATGAAGTATTTTGTTTGTCAAACTAGATGTTAAGCGCATCTGTAATTAATTAACGATCTATCTCTTAAAATATTTGTTAGCAATTCCGATTTTAATATCTTTGCCCTAAACCTAGACTAAATTTTTCGCAAACTTGTATGAAAAAATATGATGTGGTAATCGTGGGTGCTGGTCCGGCAGGTTTGAAATGTGCGGAAACACTCGGTAATTCGGGGAAAAGTGTTTTGCTGGTTGAAAAAAATCAGAAAATTGGACCGAAAGTTTGTGCAGGAGGACTTACAGGAAAAGACATTGCATACCTCAATATTCCTAACGAATTAATAGAATATTCGTATAACGAAGTGCTTGTGCATGTGAATGGTGTGACCAAAAACATCCAATGGGACGAAAACTTTGCCTATACCATCGACCGGGAAGAACTTGGCCAGTGGCAATTGAAAAAATTACAAGTATTCCCGAATATAGATGTACGGATGGGCTGCCGCGTAAATAAAATAACTCCCGAATTTGTAATCCTCGGCGACGAGGAGATTGCATACGACTACCTTGTGGGGGCAGATGGTTCTAATTCTATTGTGAAACGTTACCTTGGCTTCACAAATCCTCCTCAGGGAATGGGAATCCAATACATTATCCCAACAACCGAGATTAAAAAGTTTGAATTTTTCTTTGATTCCCATTATTTCTCTGCCTGGTATGCTTGGATTTTTCCACACCGTGAATATGCTTCCATCGGATGTGGCGCAAGTCAAAAAGTGCTTCCGGCCAAAGAGTTACATAAAAACTTTCATGAATGGCTCAAAAAACAAAAAATAGACATTTCCAATGCCAAATACGAAGCTTTTCCTATGAATTATGATTTCATGGGGATCGAATTTGGAAATATTTTTTTGACAGGAGATGCCGCCGGGTTGCTTTCCTCCTTCACTGGAGAAGGTATCTATCAGGCTTTGGTGAGTGGAGAAGAAGTGGCGAAAATGATATTGACTCCTGGATACGCCTCTCCCAAAATACCTGAACTGATTCATAAACACAAACGTCACCGGGAAATCTTGGACAAACTGATCCATGCTCGAAAATGGCAAAATACATTATTCTTGGGAGGATTATTTCTTTTCAATTTCAAAAAATACAGAGAAAAAGCAATCAATTTGCTTGGATAAAAAAATGTAGAAAATTTGTTATTAAAAATAATCGCACCACTTTGTGGTGTTCTGTAAAACCAACACACTAGGTGTTTTTGAAAATTTCCCTTTAATAATGAATCAATATCTCACAATCGATGAAAAAATGGCTATTCATGGTGCTTATGGTAGTGTGCCTACACTGATTCTCCCACAAAATGATGGCGCAAAGTTTTCCGTGACGGGACAGGTAATTGACTCACTCACATCCGAAACAAATACCTTATGTTACCTGCTCTGTGGCTTCGGCAGTAAATCCCAACTTAGCTGTTTATAGTTTTACTTCGGTTCATTTGTGGACAGAAATGTTCCTTTAAATTTACTGTATAACCAACTGAAAGAATGTCCTCTAAATCATAAAATCTAGCATCATATATTTTCTATCGCAAGCAACTTTGTTTGATTTTGTAGCTTTAATTCCTTTACCCAATTCTTCTATTTGTGAATTTCGTCTATGACTAAATATTTGCCACCTTGTTTAACAAAAGTGTCAGCCAAGTCTGCAAATCGATTGTCTACAAAATAAAAATATTCCATGGTTACATATTTGGTTTCTACTGAATTAAAGTTTTTCTTGATGTATTGTGGGACTAAAGTCGTTTTTCCGACACCTCTCGGGCTAATTAATCCAATCATCCTACTTTTCCAGTTGATTTCATCATATATCGGTTTCCCTAATCAATTTATTGGAATATTCAAATAGTTTGTCCATCACAAAAGTATCAGTTTTTGCACTATCAAAGTGCGAAACATAAAAACGAGAAGCGATACTCTATAAATGAGGTATTTATGTGCGAACATTGCCTCTTTATTTTTCAGCTCGATTGCAATTGCGCTTTCACAAATGTTATCGGTGGCTTTCGGAAGTGAAAATAGCCAATGCGGTATTACCCCATTACCTGTTCGGAAAAACAGCTATTCTTTTAGCTTTTGAAATGTGGTTCTTAAACAAGTTATCTGTTACACAAAAGGCGAACAGAAATAAAAGAAGAGGGAAGCATGTATGATGGTCGTTGGCAGTCGTTTATTACTTCCCGATACAAAATTTCCCGAAAATATTTCCCAATATCTCGTCGTTCGATATTTGTCCCGTTATCTCACCCAAATGTCCCATGCAATCCCGGATGTCGAGGGCAAGAAGGTCATTGGTAAGGCCATTTTCCAATCCGTCGATCACACGCTCGATGGCAACATGGGCTTTTTCGAGAGCCTCGTAGTGGCGAATATTGCTGACAATCACATCGGATTGATTGATTTCGGGAAGCTGCGCGGCTTTGAGCAAGGCGTGTTCAAGGACTTCTATGTTTTGTTTTTTCTTGGCAGAAATATACACCCGCTCTGCCTCGAACTGTTCGAAGAGTTGGTTTAGTATTTCGAGCTCTTCATCCGATATTTTATCTGTTTTGTTGAATACGAGTATGATTTTGCCGGCTGCCAACTTGGTGATGCGTTCGGTGAGCCACTCGATGTGTTCGGTGGCTTGTGTGCCGTCCACGAGCCAAAGGACAATGGCGGCTTGTTCTATCTTTTTGAAGGTGCGTTCGATACCTAGTTTTTCCACCGTGTCGGAGGTGTTGCGGATACCAGCCGTGTCGATGAAGCGGAACTCCACCCCGTTGATAATCACCGAGTCTTCAATCACGTCACGTGTCGTGCCATGAATGTCGGAGACGATGGCCTTGTCGTCATTGAGCAGGACGTTGAGCAATGTGGATTTTCCCACATTGGTTTCGCCCACCAAGGCGACTGGAATTCCGTTTTTGAGCGCATTGCCATATTTGAAGGATTCGGCCAATTTACGAATCACCGCTTCCACTTCTTTGGCTAAGTCTTTCAATTGTGTGCGGTCGGCAAATTCCACGTCCTCCTCGCTGAAATCGAGTTCCAGTTCGATGAGCGAAGCAAAATCCAAGAGATGTGTCCTCAATTTTATGAGTTCATTCGAAAAACCCCCACGCATTTGAGTCAATGCCATCCGGTGTGCTGCGGCAGAGTTGGAGGCGATTAGGTCAGCCACAGCTTCTGCCTGCGACAAGTCCATTTTGCCATTCAGGAAAGCACGCTGGGTGAATTCGCCCGGCTTGGCCAAACAGGCTCCTTTGGAGATCAATTCCTGAAGGATGCCTTGCTGTATGTAGAGAGAACCGTGGCAAGCGATTTCCACCACGTCTTCTCCGGTGAAGGAATGAGGCGTGCGGAAGAGCGTCACCAGCACGTCATCTAAGACTGAGTCGCCTTTCCAGATGGAGCCGAAATGCACCGTGTTGGCTTTCTGCTCATTCAGTTTTTTGTTTGAAGGCGAACGGAAAATCTGATCGGCAAGGGCAATTGCTCCTTCTCCCGAAAGACGGATGACGGCAATACCTCCTACGCCCGGAGGTGTAGAAATGGCGGTAATGATGTGATTTTGATACGACATAGCCTTGGATAGATGGATTTATTTCTATCCAAAGTTACATTTTTTATTTGGATTACGCTTGCCTTGGCAAAAGAAGTTTGCCTAAGGTATTGAGCCTATAGGAAGTAACGGATGCCTTATTGTTGTGGTGTCTATGCTATTTTTTAGGCTCAGAACTTATATGAGAATTAATATTTGAAACTACTTCCCCCCATAAATTCTCGCAAGAGAGAAGTCGGAGGCAATTGTTTGTCGTTGACATAATTGAAATAGGAAAGGAAGCGGAGCAAGCGATAAGCTTCGGCATATTCAGGAGCATCTTTCGGCACTTCATGAAGAATCGGTTCGGCATAGTGGCGCAAGGCGGCAAATTCATAAAGCATGGCCGAATTGAACATCAAATCAGCATTCTCCTGGTAGGGGAAAATCCACCTTTCTTCTCCTGCCCGGACGCTCGGCCAACGAGAAATGGTGTCTATGGCAGAATAACCCCGGTAGCGGTAGTCACGCACGATCCGCCGGATTAAGCGGTTGTCGGTAGTGGAAATCCAGTTGTGGTTGTCCAAGGAAATACTTGTTAATGCTGAAACGTAGATAAGAAACTTCTTCTCGTCGGAGATGTGCGATGTAAGCAACGGGTTGAGGCCATGTATGCCTTCTATCACCAGCACGTTGTCACTTTCCATTTTCAGGAAATTCCCCTTTTGCTCTTGTCTGCCCGTTGTGAAATTGAAAGTAGGTATGGAAATGGTTTCTCCACTTAGCAAGGCATTCAAGTCGTTATTGAATTGCTGGATGTCAATGGCATACAAGGACTCAAAATCGTAGTTGCCTTTTTCGTCCAAAGGTGTATGCTCTCTGTCCACGAAATAATCGTCCAACGAAATGCCGACAGGCTTGATGCAATTCACATACAATTGCACTTCGAGCCGTTTCCTAAAGGTCGTTTTCCCCGAAGAAGATGGACCCGAAATCAAAACAATACGCACACCATCGTCAAATTTGTTGGCTATTTGTTCGGCTGTTTTGGCAATGATTTTTTCCTGATAAGCTTCCGAAATATTAATCACCCCCGACATATACCCTTCACGGTTTGCTTTATTGAGGTCGCCCACATTATTTAACCCGATAATGTTTAGCAGTTTGAGCTGCTCTTTATAGACCAGAGACATTTTTTCCTGGTTGATTAAGGGCTCCAGCTCGACAGGCCTTTCTCTGTTGGGAATACGGAGCAGCAAGCCGCCATTGTATTTTTGAAGGTCGAAAATGCTTAAATAACCGGAAGATGGAGCCAGCGAACCGTAGAAATAATCCACGTAGCCATCCATTTGATAATATTTAGAATATACATCGTGCTGGGTTTCGAGCAGCAAGGCTTTGTCTTCAAATCCGTATCTGCGGAAAATAGCCACCACCTTTTCTGTACGGGCTTCCACAGCCTCAAACGGATGGTTGCTGTCGATGATTTCCTGCATCCGGGCCTTGATTTTGTCCACCATTTCCTGTTCAACATGCTCGTTACCCACAATCACGCAATAGTATCCTTTGGAAATGGGATGCTCAATGTTGATCTGCACTTTCGGAAGAATTTCATATACTGATTTTGCCAATACGAAGCAGAGGGAGCGAACATAAGTTCTCATTCCTGAGGGGTCGCTTATGTCAACAAATTCAACGGCTTTAGGCCCGTAGATTCTATAATTTAGCGATTCGGTTTTGTTGTTTACTTTGGCACTTACCACCAAATAAGGAAATTGCAAGTCCAAGGACTCATATATTTCATTCAGGGAAGTCCCTTTTTCGAATAGATGTGTCTGCTTCGTATTTTGACAGTAAATTTCCACTTTCTCAATCATAGAATACCTAGTCTAGAAATTCCTTCTATTAACGACAAATTCAGGAATGGGTGTCCCTGCGGTTTCATTATCCTCCACTCCTTCTTTTTCGAGAACCCGTTCAAGATTGTAATCGATCAACTTGAATTGGTAGCCTTCGCTCATTAGCCATTCGATGGACTTTGGCAAAGCCTCCATCATGTTTTTTTCGGCTTTCAGCGAATCGTGGAAAACAACGATAGAACCGTTTCGAGTATATTTTTTCACATTATTGAAAACATCGTCGGCATTCACATGCTTGCTGTAATCTCTTGTGACAACATCCCACATCACGATTTTGAAATTTTTCCTCAATGCCCAAGTTTGGGGAATGCGCATGTGCCCGTGCGGCGGTCGGAAAAGTGGGGAATGAATGAGCTTTGCAGCTTTTTCGGCATTTTCTACAAAGCTATCGGTCTGCGAAAGGATGCCTTGGATGTGGTTGAATGTGTGATTGCCGACATGATGTCCTTTCTGGATCAACATCCGGTATAGTTCAGGATATTTTCTAACGTTATCACCAACGCAGAAAAAGGTGGCCTTGATGTTGTATTTGTCCAACAATTCCAATACCCAAGGAGTCGTTTCAGGAATAGGTCCATCATCAAATGTCAGATATACGTTTTTTTCGTCATCGGATTCGGGCCTAATTCTCCAAAGTGCCCCTGGGAACAAAAGCCTGTACAATCGAGGTGGCTGTTCGATTAGCATTCTATATTATTTTATTTTGGCTGTCAATGAAAACGGTTGCAATTTTCATCAAGAAAATTGCAACCATCCTATTTAAATTATTTTATCTTTCCTGGCTGCCGTTGGTGTTTGCTCCTTGTTGGTATTGACGAAGGAGTTCCGGGCTAACCCTCTGCATCAACTGCATTGCTTTTCCTACAAATGCTTCATCATACCGTTTTACGGCTGAGTCCTTTGCATTGTAATAGCCTTGAATAGAGCCATCTGTAATAGATTTCAATAATGAATTGCCGAGAGCAGAATTTCGTTTTGAAAAATAAATCTGGGAATAGCCCAAAAGTTGCTCTTTGACTGCCTGATATTTCTTCAAATCGAATTGTTGGTAAACGCCAGCCACTTGATCCAAAGCTGTGAGGTTTTCCCAAATTTCAATTGAGCTGATTTCCGTTTGATTGGTATTCAAGCGGTTGAACCATTGAAGGTTTTTAGTTGCCCTGTTTGATATAGCATTCAGAATAGCTTCCCCTTTTGCCGGTTTTCTTAACTGGTAATATACGCTGGCAAAAAAAACCGATTCTCCACCATACGGCACGGTAGTTGGAGGAATCACTTGAACGCAACGGTCAACGGCCGTCAATGCTTTGCCGGATTTCCCTTCAGCCAACAGAGACTGAAGCAATTGAGCAAACATGTAGCGATAGGTGATGCACGAACGGAGGTTGTTTTCATCCAAGTAAACTTTTGGATTCTCAATACCTCCCCATTTGAATTTGTTGACCAAGTTGTCATACATCACGTCTGTATTAACTCCTGTTTTTGAGGTGTTAGGAGTGATGCGATAGCTCAACCCTTCCAATTGGAAGAACTGCTTCATGTTCATATACATCTCGCTGCCAACTGTGACTGCAAAATAAATCGGACGTTTCCAGTTGTCATTGTTGATGTTGTCCAACATTTCCAATATCATTAATTCTTGGCGGTACAGCACATTTTTATTGCCCAAGTTTATCAACATCGTCTTGGTAGGCTGCGTGTTCAAGGATTTCCAATCCACTTTGTCCTGTTTGATATTCAAAGAAACGAGATTGCCTGTCACGATCAAGCCTTTGTCAATACCAAATGGATTTTTCGGCGCATAGGTTTCCGAACTACGGAGTTTTGTCATCAAGTTATCCAACGGCACCGTGTCTTTGTAGGCATTCTTGTCGTACATCTGCCCCCACATATCCACGTTTCCATCAGCATCAGCGGCAGCAATATTGTTGAATTGTTGCACATCATTGATATTGCCATGCTGAGGCACATTGTTCTTTTGCAACGCTTCCTCTATTTGCCGTTTGGTGATAACATAGGCATAAGCACCTTTGTCCCCAATATAAAATTGCTTATCCCATTTGATCGGAAGCGGAGCTGAGTTGTATGCCTGACGACGCATCTGGTCCACATACCAGTCTGTTTGCAGGTAACTTAGGTTACAAACACGAACATCGGTGCGAAACCCTTCCACATCCTGAGCATACCATAATGGGAACGTGTCGTTGTCTCCGTTAGTAAACAAGATCGCGTTGGGTTCGCAACTTCTCAGGTAGTTCATCCCGAAATCACGCATGGTGTACCTTCCTGAACGGTCGTGGTCGTCCCAGTTTTCAGATGCCATCCTCACGGGTATCAAGAGCGTGAGAATAGTCGCAATAGATGCGGCCACGGTAGAGGACACTTTCTTGCTCAGAAGCTCCCAGATCCCAGCCACACCAAGCCCAATCCAGATGGAAAAGGCATAGAACGAACCGGCATAGGCGTAATCACGTTCACGAGGCTCATAGGGCTTTTGATTGAGGTAGATCACGATAGCGATACCCGTCATGAAAAAGAGCATAAACGTAACCCAGAAGCCTTGTTCACCCCGTTCTTTCTTTCGGAGCTGGAATATTATTCCTATAATACCCAACAAAAGGGGCAACATGAAATATGTATTGTGGCCTTTGTTGATGATGTCGGGAGCTAGATTGTCTTGTGGCCCAAGCCCTAACATATGTTCATCGATGAATGGAATTCCGGTAATCCAGTTTCCGTTCGTGATCCCACCCGTGTTTTGATTATCATTTTGACGGCCCGAGAAATTCCACATGAAATATCTCCAATACATGAAATTCAACTGGTAGGAGAAGAAGTATTGAAGATTTTGCATCAACGTAGGAGCCACACTAGGGTCGGTGACTCCTCCCCAATTTTTGTATCCTTTCAGGTGATTCTGCTCGTTGGAATACATTCTCGGGAAGAGTTGAGTGTTCGTATATTCGTATTCATCGCTTGTAGAAGCAATGAAATAATGGTCTTTGTCTTTTGGAGATTTTTTGACAACTTTGTCGTATTTTTTCTTCTCGGAGGCAACGATTGGGCTTCCCTGGGCATCTCTCTTGACATCCGACGCGTATGTTTTTCCATAAAACAAGGGCGTTTCCCCGTATTGCTCACGGTTCAAATATTCTGCAAGGGTGAAAACGTCTTCCGGTGAATTCTGATCCATCGGTGTATTGGCAGACGAACGGATGGGGATCAATGCGTAGGTCGAGAAGCCAATCAATATGACCATCAAACTCAAAACGGAAGTGTTGACAAGTCTCAGATTAACAGTTTTACGGGTGAAGATATATCCGGCAATAGCACCAAACAGAATAATCCAAAGGATGATGTTCGAACCGATAAACGGCACACCTGCCAGCGAGAGGCAGAGGATAAATGAGATTCTTGTCCTGCCGATGTTGATTTTCTTGCGCATTGTTTCGTAAAGACTCCATATAATGGTGCCGACAAGAACGAGCAGGTAAATCAAGGCTCCTGTATTGTAGCTGAAGCCAAGTGCGTTTACAAAGAACAATTCGAACCATCCGCCCACTTTCGTGAACCCAGGAATAATTCCATACATAAGCACCACGATCAACCCAAATGAGCCGAGCAATGCCAACAAAGTACCCTTTAAATCTGCGGTTTTGGCTTTCTTGAAATAATACACCAACACCATTGCGGGAATACACAGCAAGTTCAGCAAATGGACACCGATAGACAACCCTACCATGTAGGCGATCAATATAATCCATTTGTCGGAGTTTGGCTTGTCTGCATGGCTTTCCCATTTCAGTATAAGCCAGAAAACGAGAGCTGTGAACATAGACGAGAAGCCGTAAACTTCGGCCTCCACGGCAGAGAACCAGAAGGTGTCGGAGAATGTATATATCAAAGAACCAACCAAGCCGCTGCCAATAATGGCAATGGTTTGTCCAAGCGTGATTTCTTTCGTTTCATCCTGACAAATCAGCTTTTTAGCCAAATGCGTAATAGACCAAAACAAGAACAAAATAGTTGCCGCACTCAATAGCGCAGACATTGAGTTTATCATCTTTGCAACATGCGAAGCATCTGAAGCAAATAAGCTGAAAAATTTGGCTGTCAGATTAAAGAAAGGTGCTCCGGGTGGATGGCCAACCTCCATCTTGTAACTTGAGGTGATGAACTCTCCACAGTCCCAAAAGCTTGCTGTGGGTTCTATTGTCAACAAATAGGTGATAGCCGCTATCACAAAAGCTATCCATCCGAAGATGTTGTTAAGCAGATTGTATCTTTTCATTAGGAGCTTATGAATTTTGTTCTATTTTCGGATATTTTAGTCTAAATGGATCTTTTTTCTAAGAAATAAACGCACAAAGATAGTTAAATTGATGGACTTAGCTATAATATACACTTGCTTTTTAGAATTTCAAAAATCTATTTTATTTAATTATGAGTATTTTAATCACACCCCGTATTTTTACCTTGAGAGTATTGTTCATTTTGGTGGCGGCAGGGCTACCTGCAATCGGTAGAGAGAGGTACTTGGTTTATTTTTTTCTTGGGCAATATAAATCGGCCTTTTCTTTAAAATGTAAACAAATACACGGAAGATTTTTAAATTACAAGTAGTCCAAGAGTATTTAACCACTGACATAAGTCACGAAAAATTGAAAAAGAACTATAATTCCAGTGGATGTAATAATACCTACAATTGGATACGTAAATTTGGAATTTCAAAACCGAGTGAAGACCAAATGGAACAGCACCGAGCCATGGCAAAAGGGATAAAAAAGTTATCTCTAAATAAGACATTTGATTGAAAATTAATCGGTTGTCATCGATGATCGAAGCGTCTATTCTGGAATGGAATTCGACTTTCGCTTGAGCCTTACCCCGCACGATAGGCCGTACATGTGGCTCCATATATACCGATCTGATTGAAAATGTGGAGTGGAGAAAACAATCCAAAAGTACGATTACCATTTTAACCAAGGACAATGAGACTGTATAGCTGTGGCGAAATCCAATTTCTCAAATGGCCGCCTAACCAACAAACACAGAACCTGTTCTTTTTTTCTTTGGAAAGGTAACAGGTTCTGATACAAATAAGAAGAATCAATTCAACTCTACCGTCACCAATGATTTCGCCGGCAGCTTCAGCTCCAACACGCCGTTTTTCAACTTGGCATCCTTGAACTCTTTCAAGGTCACTTGATTCGGGTTTTCAAAGGTGTTGAAGGTATCAACCTTGGGGGCGGTGATGACATTTCCCGAAACGAGTTTTTCCTTCGTCACGCCATCCAAGTTGCAACTGATTTCTATCGCTTTTTCGGGATCTATGTTCACAAACGAAATATGGATTTTACCGTTTACATCTTTCGAGGCGGATGCCGAAACGGCCTTTATTTGGCGGCCTTGGCGCGAATATGCAGGGCTGTTTAGTTCCAAGGGAAGCATCGTGGCATCTTGATGCACCTTGTACATGTCGAACACGTAATAAGTGGGAGTCAAAATCATCTTGTCGTCTTTGGTAAGGAACAATGCCTGCAACACGTTCACCATTTGCGCAATATTGGCAATCCTGATGCGGTCGCAATGTTGGTGGAAGATGTTCAGGATGACTCCTGCCAGCAAGGCGTCGCGCAAGGTGTTTTGTTGGTAGAGGAATCCCGGGTTGGTGCCGGGCTCTACGTTGTACCAAGCTCCCCACTCGTCCACAACTAAACCAATTTCTTTTTTTGGATCAAATTTATCCATCACAGCGCAATGTGCACTCACAATTTTATTCATATCATACCCATTGGACAAAAGGGAAAAATAGTCGTCCTCCGTAAATCCTGTGGCCGCACCTTTGTTCTCCCAGTTATAAGTCAATGTGTAATTATGCAACGAAATGCCCTTGACCATAAAATGAGGGATATCCTTCATCATGGTTTCCATCCAAAGTGTATCGGTGGAGTTGGGTCCTCCTGCAATTTTATATAGCTTGTTGCTGCCATAGTCGCGGCAAAAAGTGGCGTAGCGGCGATATTGATTAGCGTATTCCTCGGCGGTCATGTTTCCGCCGCAGCCCCAGTTTTCGTTTCCCACTCCCCAGAACTTGACCTTCCATGGTTTTTCCCGTCCATTTTGTTTCCGCAAGTTGGACATCGGGCTTTCGCCTTCCGAAGTGATGTATTCCACCCATTTCGACATTTCTTCCACCGTGCCGCTTCCTACATTGCCGCAAATGTAAGGTTCCGTTCCTATCGCTTCACAAAGATTCAGGAATTCGTGCGTTCCAAAACTGTTGTCTTCCACCACACCTCCCCAGTTGGTGTTCACCATTTTGGGGCGTTTTTCGCGCGGGCCAATGCCGTCCATCCAATGGTATTCGTCGGCAAAACATCCGCCCGGCCAACGGAGATTCGGCACTTTAATCTCTTTGAGTGCATCAATGATGTCCTTACGAACACCATTCACGTTGGGTATTGGAGACTTTTCGCCTACCCACAAGCCATCGTAGATGCACCGTCCCAAATGTTCGGTGAATTGGCCATAGATGTGGCGGCTGATTTGGTGTTGTCCTTGGTTGAGATGTACTACTGCATCAGCTTTGTTTTGGGCAAAACAAAAGGTGCTGGCAACAAGGCAAACAGTACTTAGAATGAATTTTTTCATCGGAATGTTTTTATAGAATTGTGGATTATATCTTGATGTTATGAAAGCCATTCGCTGTATAGGCAAAGTTTTCTTATCTAATTTCTACAAAAAGAGTAGTCGGCTATTTCTCCAAAGAGCAATATGGGAAAACTTGTGTGTATTTACACTGAATCATAACGGTATTGGGAGATGTGCGGTCGGTTGCAAGAGTTGGCATGCTGCACATAAGAGAAACGATTGGGGATAAATTTCGAATAACTATCATGATAAAAAAGGTTGATAAATACAAAGTAAACAATATTTGGGGATATAATGTGTCAGGCAGACTTCTTTTTCTTCCGCTATCCCGTTTTTTCATTTTTATCAAATCATTAGAAGTTGAATCTTTGGTTCATATTCTTATTTTTTCGAAAAGAAAAATGTATTTTTGCATCGCAAAAGAAAAATTACAGGTGTAATGATTGACAAGATAAACACACTTTTAGCCGAAATAGAGGCGTTGAAGGCCGAAAAAGCAGAAGAAATTGAAGCCTTGCGCATTAAATATTTGAGTAAAAAAGGCGAGATTTCATTGTTGATGAGCGATTTCCGGAACGTGGCCGCAGATCAGAAACGAGAAGTGGGCATGAAGTTGAATGTACTCAAAGAGGCTGCCCAGAACAGGATCAACGAACTCAAAGAAGCTTTCGAAAGTAAAGATTCGAACGACGATTCGATCGACTTGACACGGACAGCTTACCCGATTCCTTTGGGAACAAGGCATCCTCTCTCTTTGGTGAAGAAAGAAATTTGTGACATTTTTCGCCGTTTGGGATTTTCGATAGCTGAAGGCCCCGAAGTGGAAGACGACTGGCACGTGTTTTCAGCCCTTAATTTTGCGGAAGACCATCCTGCCCGCGATATGCAGGACACTTTTTTTATAGCACACGACCCGCAAATCGTGCTGCGTACCCACACTTCTTCGGTGCAAACCCGTGTGATGGAAAAGGAACAACCTCCTATTCGGATCATTTGCCCGGGACGTGTTTACCGTAACGAAGCGATTTCCTACCGTGCCCACTGTTTTTTCCACCAAGTGGAAGCTTTATATATTGACAAAAACGTCTCTTTTGCCGACTTGAAACAAGCCCTTTTGTTCTTTGCTAAGGAAATGTTTGGTGCGGACACCAAAATCCGTCTCCGACCATCTTATTTCCCATTTACCGAGCCGAGTGCCGAAATGGATATTTCGTGTGGAATCTGTGGAGGAAAAGGTTGCGCATTTTGCAAACACACCGGTTGGGTAGAAATCCTTGGCTGTGGTATGGTGGATCCCAACGTGTTGGAAAACTGTGGTATTGACAGCAAAAAATATACTGGGTATGCGCTCGGGATGGGTGTGGAACGGATCACCAATCTCAAATACAGGGTGAAAGATTTACGTATGTTCTCCGAGAATGACATCCGTTTTTTGAATCAGTTTGAAAGTGCTCATTAATCAATCCGCATAGATAAATCGAAGAGCAATCAGTTTTCCCCGATTGCTCTTTTTGATTTTGGATTGTTCAAAACTTATTTCACATTCATCCACGCTGTTACAAAAAAATACATAACTTTGATACAACGAAAATTATAAGTTCCTAAAGGTTTATGGATAAGGAAAGAGTTAAATTAAAAGTATTGGGTTTTTCATTCAACCAAACGCAAACAGGTACCTATGGATTAGTTTTGGCCGAAGAGTTAGGGAAAAGACGGCTTATGGTGATCGTAGGAACGCCGGAAGCACAATCCATTGCATTTGAATTGCAACATTCGGTGCCGCCTCGTCCACTCACGCATGACCTGTTCCGCACATTTATCAATAAATTCAAGATATCTTTGGTCGAAGCTCTCATCTACAAATATGAGAATGGGGTGTTTTTTTCACAACTCACGTTCGAACAAAACGGAAGCGTCATTCAAATTGAATCCAGAACCTCTGATGCTGTGGCCATTGCACTGAGAACCAATTCGCCGATTTACACCACCGAGAACATCATGCAGGAACTTGCTGTCGTTTTTGATGAAAATGAAAATGTGCTGTCTTCTCCCCCACAGCGGTCTGTATCTGCTGATGCGCCAGAAATAGAGGAAGACACTATTGAAGAGCTTCGATTGAAGCTGCAAGCTGCCATTAATGATGAAAATTATGAATTGGCATCGATACTTCGGGATGAAATAAGTAAAAAAGAGGATTCTAACAATTAACATTCACAACTATTCCCGAAGAGATGGACAAAACCATATTTTACGCTCCTGAAATTATTTCTAACTTGACTTTGCCCGAGGAAGAGTCGCATCATTGTGCAAAAGTTCTGCGCATGAAGGCTGGTGACCCCATCCTGATTACAGATGGCAAGGGTGTGTTTTACGATGCCGTGCTTGCGCTGCCGCACCAGAAACACTCTTCCGTGGAGATTGTGAGTCAAAGAATTGTGCACAAATATTGGAAGCCCCATATCCACATTGCATTTGCTCCCACAAAAAACATGGATCGGACGGAATGGTTTGTCGAAAAAGCTACGGAAATAGGGATCGATACGTTTACCCCACTTCTTACACGCTATTCGGAACGAAAAGAAATAAAGCCCGCAAGGATAGAGAAAATACTTGTTTCTGCAATGAAACAGTCGCAAAAAGCATTTTTGCCAGTTTTGAACCCGATGATACCTTTTGAGGAATTTATCCGGCATCCTTTTTCTGGACTAAAGATGATAGCCCATTGTCATGAAGGTGACAAAACGCTTCTTTCCAAGATATACACTAGCGGAGAAGACGTTCTGATATTGATTGGCCCGGAGGGAGATTTCAGCGAACAGGAAGTCGAACTTGCCTTGACAAATGCGTTTTTACCCGTAAGCTTGGGTCAGAGTCGTCTCCGCACAGAGACGGCTGCCTTGGTTGCCTGCCATTCCATTCATTTGTTGAATGCTTGACACAGCGTCGAGGAGTAGGAGAGATGAGTGTATAAAATTTATCTTCTAGTGCCATTGTCGTCTTTTCGGGCAAACGTAGCAATCAAAACATCTATAGTCATTGCCACTGCATTTTAAATAGCAAAAGCCGTCCTAAAGATTAAGACGGCTTTTGTAAAGTTTAAATTCGACTAATCGTAGCCTTCATTTTGCGAGAAAATATCGCCACTTACATCAATAACGCTTTGAGGTATAGGATACAAACGACGGAACGAATCGCTTTTAGCTTTGCCTGTATAAGCATTGTCAAATGTTCCGAAACGAATCATTTGCGGACGTCTTTTCATTTCCCAGTAATTCTCATACGAAATTTCGTTGTATAATCTTTCTTCTGTTAGATCATTCAATGAAATGGCTTTTCCTGCAATATCTCCACCTTCATCTTCCGGTTGGGCGCGAGTTCTGCTTGTTCTCAACATATTAATGTCATCCAATGCTTCTTGGGTTTCTCCACTTCTGTAATAAGCTTCTGCTCGGAGCGTGTAGATATATCCTAAACGAAAGATAGGAATATAGACACGCGATGTGCTACTGCTAAGATCGATTGGATCATATTCGAATTTGAAAATACGTACACCTTGATGCACTTTATTCTGTGGTAGAGTCGTTCCCGATGAAAAATCAAGATTAGGGGTAAACACCAGCATGCTGTCATTCTTGTCGGTTTTCAGAGCTGAAACTTTCACACAAACAACGCCGTCAACGGTGTCTCTTACGTATTTACTATTAGAGTCATAAGTGGGTCCGTATTGTTGACCGACCATGAATCCTCTGTTGAAATGAAACCAAAGCACATTGCTTTGACCTTCAACATAATCCATGGTTGTTAATGGGATACTTTGCGTTTGGTTATTATAAAACCAGGTTCCATTATCGTATTCGTATTTTTGTACAAATCGAGGATCGTCTTGGTTATCATCCCATGTTGCATAATACTCTGGCGTTGTACAAGTTGCATTCGTTCCACGCAAACCTTCTGCCGGATGTTGGGCACGTTCCATGGGCATGTAGGCAAAATCATTTTGCCCGTTTACAGAACCATCATCCACATGCTGTGGAGCAGTAAAAATCAGTTCACTTCCATCGCTATTTCCGATAGCAAAGTTGTCGAAATAATTTTCTTCTAAAGAAAATTTTGAGGAAGAAATCAACATGGAAGAATACTCGGCCACCATATCCATATCGGTTTTGCTGCTGTTGTTTACCGATGCTTCCGTGAAATCAAAATTGGAAGTTGCGTTGTATCTATCCTTGAAAACAGCCCGGTTCATATACATTTCGGCAAGGAAAGCGTAAGCAGCTTCTTTTGTGAAACGTCCGTTGTATGTGGAGTTATCACCCAATGAAGCTAAATCCGGTATAATATTTTCAACATTGGTAATTAGCGTGTCAATGTAAGTACTGTGAACCACGTAAACATTATCGTCGGAAGAAATCGGTTCTTTCATCGGACACTGGCCGTACAAATCAAGCGTATAATACGTGTACATGTACAAAAGAGCTTTTGCTTCGGCTAAATACATAGAATAGTTGGTGTCGCCCGAATTGTTGTTGATTGTTTCAATAGCCGTCAATGAACGCGTTACGCCGTTTGTAAGAGAACTCCAGTTGTTGCTCACCAAGGTATTGTCAGCACCCCACGTAAATTCCTGTATGGCGCGATATACGCCACCATCGCCCCAATCCGATCCACGTGTAGGAAGCAAAGCCTCATCTGTGGAATATTCCTGCAGCCCCCATAGATGCCCGTGATCAACAAAGACATCGGTGATCATCCGGTTATATGCTGCTGACAAAGCTGATTCAGAAGTCGCAGTCACATCGCTAAGTTCTTCATCTAAAAATACTTCATTTAGATTGGTGCAGCTTGCAAATGCCAATATAAGAGGCAATATCCATATATATTTTATAAATTTCATTGTATTCAATTTTTATTTTTTAAACATAAAAAAAACACTGATAGATTCAACTGTTTGTCTGCTTGATTTCCATGCAAATTTCCGCTTAAAATTTCATTGTCAATCCGAGCATGTATGACCTTGCATTCGGATAGCTTGTATAATCAATGCCAACAGATTGATTTCCTCCAGATGATTTATCGGCATTAGCCAACGGATCAAAGCCTTTGTAACCTGTTATTGTCAGTAAGTTTTGCCCAGTAAGATATACGTTCATTTCTTTTATCCATTTAATGTCTTTGATGTTAAAATTATAGCTTAACTTAACTGTATTGAGGCGAATGAAATCCGATTTCTCGAGATAATAAGTGGAGATAAGAGGCGAATTGCTGCTGCTTGCTCCCGAATTGTAATAATCTTTCAGTACGTTTCTGTCTGATTCCAAATTGTTTATATTACATGCAGTAAAACAAGTATTGTTGTACAAGTAAGCCCCTGCCTGTCCGATAATGGAAAAAGAAAGGTCGAAATTTTCATATGATATATCACTATTGATGCCATACGTAAAATTCGGCAAGGCGCCTTCAACTATATATCTGTCATTGCTGGTAATCGAACCATCGTCGTCCTTGTCTTGAAATTTTTCCGAACCGTCTTCGTTAAACCCTATCTGCTTGTACAAATAGAAAGAACCAACTTCGTAATTGCTTTTGTAGATGTTTGCCATAACACCCGATTGTCCCGGACCAGAAATCGAACCTGAATACAATTCACTTACCGGCAGGTCTTTCACAACATTGTTTAGCGTAGTAGCATTCACATCCACATTCCAATGCCATTTTTTGTTGTCAACAATATTGCAACCAACATTAAATTCAAATCCGCTGTTTATAATCTTTGCATCCACATTTCGCCAAACATAGTCAGTTGCGCTAAGTACAGATGACGGAAGATATAAAATGGCATCGGTCGTTACTTTGTTGTAATAATCGATCGAACCATAAATCTTGTTTTTGAACAAATTGAAATCTACGCCTAAATCTTGTTGAGTAACAACTTCCCAGTGCAAATCTGGATTTGCTGTGCGATTTACAGAGATACCATTGGTTACTGTACCGTCCGTAAGATTATATCCGCTTCCGCTTGACAAAGAATAACTTGCTTTTGTTATTTTGTTCTCAACTTCCTGATTACCGGTTTGCCCCCAGCTTCCTCTTAATTTCAAGTTATCAACAAAAGTTGCGCTTTTCATGAACTTTTCTTGGGAAATATTCCAGCCCAAGGCAAACGATGGGAAATAACCGTATTTTTTGTCTTCCCCGAAACGTGTAGAACCATCGGCACGTAACGATGCTGTGAGCATGTATTTTGAGTCAAAAGAATAGTTTGTTCGCACAAAGAACGATTGCAATTCGTTTTCCTGAGCACTTCCCGAAATATCAGATGAGGTATAGCTGGTGTAATCGGGATTGTACTTCGGTTTTATGCCGACACCTTTTTCGTTCAAACCAACAACTGTAAAACCGGTTGCTTCCGTATTGTATTTTTGATATGAAAAACCGCCGAGCAAATTTAATCTATGTTTGTCCTTCGTTAAATCGTACGTTAGATAATGCTCAATCAATTCACTTTTGTTGTCCAAGTGACTTTCAGTGTATTTGCCGTTGGTGTTTATTGTCGTAGAATTTTTATACATGGTTGTATTTCTCTCGGACGTTGAACGATCTATCGCATAATTGAGCTTGTATGTCAAGCCTTTAAACAGTCGAAAAGAAGCTTCCACATTGCCTACTAATCTTAGCGTACTTGTCTCATCTTCGTATATGTATAGCAAATACATCGGGTTGAAGCATTGGTTAAGATTAAAATTCGTGTAATTGCCGTCTTCGTCATAAACCGAGAATGTAGGGTTTGACATCAAGGTGTGTGTGATAAGTTGTCCGTCGGAACCTCCACTATCGGCAGAAGGAACACCGTTTTCATTCATTTGGCTCACGCCCATATTTATTTTTATTTTCAAGCGTTGGTTGTCGAAAAAAGATTCTTCGGCATTCAAACGGGCCGATGTTCTTGCGAATTTGCTATTTTGGATGATGCCTTCTTGATTAATATGTCCGATTGATGCGTAATAGTTTCCCGTGGAGGTTTTTTTGGCAAATGACAATTCGGCGTTTTGTGTAACCGCGGTTCTGAAAACTTCATCTTGCCAATCCGTGTTGCCACCATGGTTGTAGCTGCTTTCTTCGCCTACAGCACTAATAAATTCAGCGTGGCTCAGCATGTTGATTTTTTTTGGTAAATCGGATAATGCAAGATATGAATTAAACGACAACACGGCATCCCCTTCTTTTCCTTTTTTGGTGGTGATAAGCACAACACCGTTAGAACCTCGCGCTCCATAAATAGCTGCAGCAGAAGCATCTTTCAAGACCGTGATAGATTCAATATCGCTTGTATTCAAAAAGTTAAGCGGGTTTTTTGCGGCTGATGACCCAAAGCCCATATCTGCTGCTGTCGGTGTAACTTCATCATTTGACAATGGAACACCATCCACAACAAACAATGGTGTACTACCGCTACGAATGGAACCTAACCCGCGAATCTGCACGTTGACACCACCGCCAGGTTCTCCAGATGAATTGATAATGCGGACACCGGCCATTTTTCCTTGCAACAAATTGTCCGCAGAAGTAGTTATTCCTTGTTTGAAATCTTTTGATTCTATTTTGCCGATAGATCCGGTAAGGTCTTTTTTCTCTTGGCTACCGTATCCGACAACGACAACTTCATTCAGCAAAGTCTTGTCTTCTTTCATGACCAATGCCAAAGATTCTTTTGCCGACATTTCCTTTGATTGATACCCAATACAAGAAAAATTTAACACAGCCAAAGAAGGAACATTTTGTAACGTGAAATTTCCATTTTCGTCTGTAATAATTCCTTGTGTTGACCCTTTGACTGTGACATTAATACCAGCAAGGGAAGCTCCAAATTCGTCTTTTACATTTCCTTTTACTGTTATTTTTTCACGCGATACGTTATTTGAGGCTGCAACCGATTCTTTTTTTCCTTTATGTTCTTCTTTCTTGATAATTATTTGCTTGCCTTTCACAAGATACGAAAGACCTGTTCCAATCAAAGCTTCATCTAATATCTTTGTAGCAGGACGTTTATCCAAGCTAACACTTGTTTGGGTGCTTAAGTTAACAATTGAAGTTTGATACACAAAAACATAGTTGCCGTGCTTTTCGATATATGAAAACACTTCGCCCAATGTTTTGTTTTCCTTCTTTGAACTCACATATTCAACATCTCTTTCTACCCACGAAGAAGCGAATGCAGTCGGAGTTGTAAATATTGTTAAACAAGTCAATAAACAAATATTTTTTAAGGCATTTGTTGCTTTAAAACCGATTAAGTTCTTTTTTTTCATATTTTTGTAAGATAATTCTTTTTAAATTTTTCGTTTTAAGGAATTTGATGGATCGGGTAATACCGTCATATTATCCGGTCTTTTTCTTTTTTCTATATGTAACGATTCTTCTTTTCCCCATAGGCAACTCTCTTCTATATGAATATTCTTGTCAATTTAGTTTCTGATTTTCTTTTAGTGTGCTATTTCTTTTCAAACAATGGATTTTTTCGAACATAGGTGTTATCCTTGAAAGCTATCCGGTAAGAAGATTTGAAAAAATCACTTACCTTGTAATAATCTGTCGTAATAATCTGTGCCCCCGATTGGCACGCGGCATCAAACTGAGAATAATCGTTGTTTCGAGCTTGGATAGTATTGGCATCGGATCGGGTGCGGATAAGATAGCCATGTTTCGCTAGATCGGAAATAGATAGATCTTCCTTCGGATTATTCAGGATTAGGGTTGCAGATGCCGGATCTCCGGGTTTTGCATTTACAAAAAGCACTCGTCCTTTCAAGGATGGGTGATCTTTGAGATAAAGTTCACATTTACTACCGTTGTCATCAAGAATAAATAAAAACTTACCTTTTACTTGATTTAATTTGGGCCAGCCTTGCTGAGTTATTGCCTTGTTAAGTGTTTCAGAATTACCCCTTACAAAATCAGGGGTTATGACTTTTTCTTTTCCAAGTTCGGCAAGGATAATGCTGTCTAATTCTGCGAATAATTTGGGGGTAAAATTCTCCGTCGGAGAAGATCTTCCTTCTTCTACTTCTTTTTGGCTATTTTCTTTGGCTTCCAAGGTTATGAAAACCGGAAAATGATTGGGGTGGCTGTCCGACCATTTTTTCAACTGCTGCAAGCAGATTTTCAGTGTTGGGCAAGAACTTCTGAAATCGATTTCCGTAACATGAAAAATTTTAAATCCGGGTCTATTCATCACACCATCGGCATTATAGGGAGATTGTCCAGGAATCATAGAAAACCCTTTGGGGTGAGCAAATCGTCCTCCCTGGGTATCTGCATAAATATCAATTTCAAGGTTTCTTAGACCTAAACTCAATTGATCCGGAAGGGAAATATGAGAATATTCCAATTCGTTTGCCCACGGATACAACACTTTTAATGTATCCAACAAATGCTTGTCAATGGCTTGTTTGTAACTGTTGTGCGAACCAATCACTTGAAATTGGTTGATGGGAGTTTCGCCATATTTATTGCTTGCACAAGATATTAGCAAAAAAACTAATGCTATGTGAATGATATGTTTGCTGTTCATTTTATACTCTGTTTTTTATATTCATGAAAAATTGAAGTTGAAATTGAAGGGATAATTCATCTTTTGAATCAAATTCTTGATCGGCTTGTGCCTGTAGAATGATTACCGCATCTTCGGAGTTCGTATCCGGTTGATATAATCTGTTTTCACTGAAAACAGGCTGCTTTTAGCCGTCTTCACCTAAAAAATCGCGTTTGCCCGTCATCGGAATAATCAGTCCGTAGTACGGCATAGTTTCTGTTTTTGAAGCTATATCGTCCAACGCCGGATAAATGCGGAATGATTTTCATAAAAAACACGGCTAGATTGCAATTACGAGGCCATTCTTCGAATTAGCACATATTTGTTTGTTTCCGAATTTGAGATTCCCTCACTGTTATTGTCCGATAAAGAACCATAAATGTCCTGCAAATCCAGATCCGCTAAAAACGCGATTTCAACCAGACCTGCTTGTTTCATTTTTGCCCGATTTTCAGTCAAACAAAAGAAACAAAAACGAATGCTATGTATTTTAACTTACCTAAATTGTTTAACAACATCGTTTTATTGATTATATAAAATTCGTTATTCCTCGGATTTATTTCTGCTTATTTCTGAATGTGTCATTCACAAGTGATTCTGTTTTTCTGACAATTAATTGCTTTGATTATAGCCTTTCGAAAAATAATATTTGTTCCCAATTTTTTTTCTCATACGAACGGGAGAGATCTCCTCTATCGCACAAATCACTTCATCTACGCTATCGCACAAATCCAATTTCCCCGAAATATGAATATCGGAAATCTCTTTACTGTAATTGACTTCTATTCCATAATAATCTGCCAATTCATCAACCACCTTACCGATTTTCTCATTATCAAGAAACATAATGTTGTCTTTCCAACAGATATATTTGAATATATCTACATTTGCCAGAGCCATTTTGTCGGAAGATACTTGTCCCATCTGATTGGGATGAAGCAACGCCCGTTTATTTTTTCTATCTTTTAATTCGACCTTACCTCTCACTAAAACGACCGCTGTTTTTCCCGTATTCCGATAAGCCGACACATTGAATGCCGTTCCAAGCACCCTTACGTCACAGTTGGATGTTTTTACAATAAACGGACGCTTCGGATTATGTGTCACATCTAAAAAAATTTCTCCGTCCACAGCAATTTCGCGTTTGTTTTTCTCAAAAGCACTTGGAAAAACGATATGACTCCCTGCATTTACATACATTCGCGTTCCATCGGAAAGTATCAGCGTGGTGCGTTTTCCTCTCGGAACATACAAATGGTTTATTTTTGATAAGGAATTCGATTGTATCTGCTTGTTATTGACAGTCAAATTTCCGTTTGATTGGTAAGTAATCGTTGAATGATTTCTTATTCGCAGCAAATGATTGTCGGTCGTAGCAAATAATGAAATTTCACGTATAGAGTCTGCCGACAATTTATGCTTTTGCACCTCAGCCAACAATTGAACGGGAGCATCCTGCATGACATATTTCAAAATGAAAATACTTATAAGCAAGGATGCTGCTACAGACCACAGTAAGAAATGGTAGCGATTTCGTTTTTTGGCGGATTCATTCAGGAAAAGTTGTTTTTTTATATCTTTCCACGAATCCGATATTTCCATGCTACTTATTTGTTCCGCTTTTTTTACTTGTGAAACAAATCGCCTTGCATCTTTCAAAAAGATGTTTTTTTGCTTATACACTTTTTTTATTTTATTGTACACACACAATACAGCTTGATATGAGGTTTAGTACTCACAGTCCGCATTAAGATTCGATTACAAGAGTTTCACTTCGCTATTTCAAGATGATAATGGCAATATTCGTTATCCCAATGAGGGGATATTTCCACCAGGGTGTTTGTCTCTGTGATTTTAGATGGAGAATTTTTTAAATCCAAATACGATTTCTTCAATTTGGATAAAGAACGAAAAAGAAGATTTTTACTCGATTGATAATTTATGTTCATGGCTTCGGCAATTTCCGAATGACTGAATTCCAAAACATAATACAGATACAGTATTTCTTGTTGTCGGGCAGATAAAAGACAGAAAGCTTTGCGAATCGTTGTGCAATTATCCGAAAAGTCCGAAGAAAAATCAGAGTTGTCTTCTGTTTCGATAATCGACAGAATTTCATCCGAAGAAAATAATAAAGAATCATTTCGTTCGTCTTTTGATTTTAAAGCATTGTACAATGTGTTGCGAAAAGCTTTCAACATATACCCCTTGACAGACGAAGACCGAGACAAGGTTTCGTGATTCTGAATCAATTTAATAAAAAAATTTTGCAAACAATCTTTTACAAAATCTGCATCAAAAACTATTTTCTTTCCATAATTATATAAAAGGGCGTAATATCTTTTATACAACTCCTCAAAAGCATCTTGATTTCCTTCTAAACAGGAAGACCAAACTATTTCATCCGTTTGCTGACACATAAATTTCCCTCTAATTTCTGAAAACAAAGATATTGGCATAGCCTAACTTATTTATTTAGAAATAATTACGTTTTAGCTAAATTCAAGAAACGCTTCTTCTCAGTTTTTCATATTTTAATACAATCAAAAACGGAGTCCGTACTCATCGGACATATTAAGATTCCATTACGGCTTGTTGAGCTTTTTGAAATTTATTTTTTCCCATGACACAATTAGTCCAAAGAATTGCTTGTAAGTTTGCATCTATTCACAAAAATGAAACACATGGAATTTTTATTAATTTACTGATTTTATGTATTTTGTCTGGGATTCGATATGGTTTTTATCTTTCTTTTTAAATCAGCATCTACAATGCCTGTGCTTGCGGTTTGGTAAAAGTCGGAATAGAAGGAAACCTGGTGGCGTAGAAGTGAAAATTCAGAGTGAGAGGCGAAAGGTCTTTGGGCGGGAAAATAAAAAAAGGAATTTCAACGCGACAATTGTTGAAATTCCAGATACAATCAGGAGCGGGAAGTGCTTAGCGGAATTTCCGTTCAAGGGACACTTCCCGGGCAATCTTTGCCGAAGGCTTACTTTGCTGCGATCACTTCTATTTCCACCAAGGCTCCTTTGGGAAGGGCTTTTACGGCGAATGCTGAACGGGCGGGAAATGTCCCTTCAAATTGCGAAGCATACACCTCGTTCATGGCCACGAAATCGCCAATGTCGGCCAGAAGCACCGTTGTTTTCACGATGTTGGCAGTAGTCAATCCAGCTTCAGCCAAAATGGCTTTGATGTTTTTGAACGATTGTTCGGTTTGTTCCTTTATTCCTCCGGCGACGAACTCTCCAGTGGAAGGGTCAACAGGGATTTGTCCGGAAATATACACAAATCCATTTACTTCGATGGCTTGGCTATACGGGCCGATGGCGGCCGGCGCATTGGTCGTTGCAATTACTTTTTTCATATTCTGTTGATTTGTCAAATCGTTTATTTGTTGATATATACATAGGCGAAATATTTTTCACCCCTACCTGTCATATTGGTAAATTGGCACATTATCCGATGTTTTTTTGCCGGATTACTTCATAAATCAATACACCGGCAGCAACCGAGACATTTAGCGAACCGATAGTCCCGAATTGTGGAATTTTCACCAATTGGTCGCAGATGCGCAGGTTTTCGTTCGAAATTCCGCTTTCTTCGGAACCCAGCACAATGGCGATTGGTCCCTTCATTTCAGATTCGGTGTAGTTTATAGCCGCTCTTTCGGTGGCAGCAAGCACTTTCAATCCGCTATTTTTAAGAAACTGGATAGCATCCGTCAGGTTGGGTTCTTTGCAAACGGGTATTTTCAAGAGTGCGCCAGCCGATGTTTTCACGGCATCCGCATTCACGGTGACGCTGCCTCTTGCTGGTATCACGATGGCATGCACCCCGCCTACTTCGCAGGTACGGGCAATGGCTCCGAAGTTGCGTACATCCGTTAACCCGTCCAGAACGAGGATAAATGGATCTTTCCCTTGTTCGTAGAGAAATGGGACGATCTCTTCTATCCGATCATAGGTGATGGCCGACAGGAAGGCAATCACGCCTTGGTGGTTTTTGCGCGTGTAACGGTCGATGCGTTCCAAAGGAACCCTTTGCACAGGTATTTCGTGGCCTTTCAATGCGGCTTGCAGCTCCTTGAATAAGTCACCCTGAAGTTCGCGCTTCACGATCACTTTGTCGATGTTTTTTCCGGCTTCTACCGCTTCTATCACGGCACGGATGCCGAAAATCATTTCTTTTTCCTTCATGTAAGGTAATTCGTAAATTTGTTGATTTGTTAATTAGTAAACTGCTGATTCGCTGGCTTGCTAATTCGCTAATTTCTTGTTTGTTTGGAGCATTGCCTTGGCGTTCTCCATGGCAGCTTCGGTGATGTCTGATCCGCTAAGCATTTGTGCCAATTCCTGCGTCCGCTCTTCTTTCGAGAGAAGCTTGATGCTGGTGTTGGAAGTCTGCTCGTCGTCCGATTTATATACAAAATAATGGTGGTCGCCTTTGGATGCAATCTGTGGCAAATGGGTGATGGCCAACACCTGCTTGTTGTCTCCAAATTCCTGCATGATGCGTCCCATTTTGTCCGCCACTTCGCCTGAAACCCCGGTGTCTATTTCGTCAAAAATAATTGTTGGCAGGTTGGTGACGTGTGCGATCAATGACTTGATGCAAAGCATCACGCGGGAAATTTCTCCACCGGATGCCACTTCTGAAACGGGTTGGAGAGGCACGTTTTTATTGGCTGAAAACAGGAACCGGAGGTTGTCGCCACCGCTGTTGTCGGGGAATTTCTTGGGCGTGATTTCGCACTCGAAACGAACATTCGGCATGCCGAGGGAGGCAATTTTTTCGACCAATGTTGTTTCAATTCCGCTTTTGGACTTCAAGCGTTTTTCCGAAAGTTTTTTTGCCAAAGCGAGCATTTTAGTTTCCGCGGCCTCTAATTGTTTTTTAGCCAACGTTATTTTTTCGTCCAGCGAATCGATGCTGCTCAATTTTTCTTGAAATAAATGAAACAATTCGATGAGCTCTTTGATGGACGAAACGCGGTGCTTTTGTTGCAGGCCATAGATCAAGTCGAGGCGGTTGTTGATGAATTCCAGCCGTTCGGGCGAAAATTCGATGTTCTCGGCACTCCGCTCAATTTCGGGACTCAAATCTTTCAGGTCGAGGTAGGCCGACTCTATTCGCCCTGCCATCTGGGAGGCCGTGGGATAGATTGCCGAAATGCTTTGGATGGATTGCAAAGCCTCTTTTAGATTTCCGATAATGCTTTGTTCGCTATCCGAAAGGAGGGCATACGCTTTGAAGAGTACCGACTTTATCTCCTCCGAATGGCTCAACAAAGCCAGTTCCCGCTCCAACTCTTCCTGCTCGCCATCTTTGAGAAGTGCCTCGGCCAAAGAATCGTGCTGAAAGCGGATAAACTCCTCTTCGTTTTTATTGCTTTGAGCTGTTTCGAGCAAATCATGAAGTTGGCGTTCCGCCTTTTTATATTCTTTGAAAGATGTTTGAAATTCTTTTAACACATCGCCAGAACCGGAAAGCAGATCCAGCACTTCAAGCTGGAAATCGTTGTCGCCAAGCAATAAGTTTTTATGTTGCGAATGGATGTCGATCAGTTTTTCGCCCAACTCTTTCAGGTTGCTAAGCGTGGCGGGCGTGTCGTTGATGAAGGCCCGCGATTTTCCTTCCGATGTGATTTCGCGGCGCAAGACGAAAGATTGCGCGTCGTAATCAATGTCGCGGCTCTCGCAAAAACTTTTCAGGTCATAATCTTTGACATCGAAGAATCCTTCAATAATACATTTGTTTTCCCCCGCCTTGATGGTTTTGGAGTCGGCACGCTGTCCCAGAATCAGGGACAATGCACCTAAGATAATGGATTTTCCAGCACCCGTTTCCCCCGTAATCACAGAGAATCCGGAGTGAAAATCCACCTCCAGCTTGCTTATCAAAGCGTAATTTTTGATGTATAATGACTTCAACATAAATCGCTATTCGAGGATATTTTGGTTGTTATAAAAAATAAGTCCCAAATTTTGTTCAAAGGTAATGAAAAAATAGGTGAATATGTGAATGTGTCGATTTGTAAATTTATGCCTTCAAACTTGGCATAAGGGACATCGTCCCAATTCCTTTGTAGCAGAATATGCGAGATGATCCAGCTCTCGACAAAGATAGCAGGGCCACCCCTGTTGTCTTTATTCCAGCGTTTGTGTTGTAATTTCTACGTTTGCAACTAACGAACAACAATTTATTCTTCTCTCACCGTCAACCTATATCCCATTCCCGAGACAGCATCAAGAGAGACATCCTCGTCTTTACTTAGCTTTTCACGCAGGGAGGCGATGGCATTGTAGAATGTTCCCTCGTTCAGGGATGTTTTGTTTTTTTTCTCAGGCTTGCTTTTAGTGGCGCGACGGCTCCGGGTCTCTCCGTTAGTAGAAGCGAAAGACTTTGAAATGTCAAGTTTGCTTACCACGTCGTTTCTCTTTCGGTTGAGAATATCCAAAATCTTGGTTTCTGTTGGGTTGAGGTGTATTTTCTCACCGTTGATGCACAATAGCTGTTCGGAGCTTAAAAATGAATATCGGCCGATGAATGCTGAATGTTGAGAATGGCTCGGCGTTGTTTGCACACGCGAAAGCAGCTCGTTGGTTCGAAGGAGCAGTTCGCTGATGCCGAAAGGCTTTTTCAGGTAGTCGATATTCCCTATTTCATAACCCTTTTTCAGGTCTTCCACCTGGGTGCGTGAAGTGATAAAAATGACCGGTGTGTCGGCCAGCTTCCGGATGCGTCTTGCCAACTCAAAGCCATCCATCTCGCCTTTCAGGTTCACGTCTGTGAATACAATGTCGGGTTTGAACTCCAGAAATGCGGGCAAGGCCTCTTCTGCCGAGGCAAACGTTTTCGTTTCAAAACCTTCAGCTTCCATTCCGTCGGCAATCATGAATGCCAGATTCGTGTCGTCTTCTATCAGTAATATTTTAGGCATAAAGTATTTTTCGTATTACGTGTTCCCAGATTTATGCGCCAACAGGCAAGCTGAATGCAAATTCACTCCCTTGGTTGGGTTTGCTCGAAAGCGATATGCTTCCGCCATGCTTCTCAATCACAGCCTTCACATAGCTGAGGCCAATACCAAATCCGGATATTGATTCCTCCTTGCTATGCACGCGGGCATATTTCTGAAAAACAAGTTCCTGCTTCTCGGGAGCGATGCCGAAGCCGTTGTCTATGATTGTCACCCGGAGATTTCGCACTTCGCTCGCCGCTTGTATCGTGATGGCCACTTCTTCTCCCGAATATTTGATGGCATTGTCAATCAGGTTGGCAATCGTTTGGCGGATGTGGGTTTCATCCCCTTGCACCAAAAGCTGCTCCGGCAAATCCGAAATGTCGATGTGTACCGGTTTGTGGCTGGTGGAAACAAACTGTTCCTTCAATTGACGAATCACCAAAGCCAAGTCGAATTTGGAGATAGAAAGTTCGAAGATCCCTTCTTCTGCCAGCGAGAGGGTCAGGATCATATTGATCGTATCGGCCATTTCATTCACCGCCTCTTTCGATATGGCGAGGTAGCGTTCTTTTTTTTCCGGGTTGGCATCCACCCGTTCCGTCCCCAAGCTATCTATGGCCATCCGCAACCGTGCTACTGGCCGCTTCAGTTCATGTGCCGTGCTTCCGAAGAAATCGTTTTTCACTTCCATCAACTGCCTTTGCCGGGCAAGTATCTTCATCAGCTTCACGAAGGCAAGTATGCAAATCATCGCAAAGGCAAAAGAGGAAATTAGCATCAGCGCCATCCGCTTCACGATGACCCCGAAAGGATTGATGAGGGTGAGCTGGAGGGATTCGGAATTCTTGGGGTTAACCAAAAGGGGTGCGGAAGAAATGGAAAAAAGGCCTGCTTTATTTTTCCCTCGTGATGATTCTATTGCTTTTCCGGTGGAATCAATCCGGGCAATGATAAAATCCGAATGAATTTTGTGGGCTTCAAGAATTGTTTCGGTAAGGCTATCCATCGGATGGATATTTAGCGGGACTGTGCGGCTGGTAGCTATATTGATGATTACGTGTAAATTATTGACAAAATCATCATCCGTCATCTTGTTTTCCCGCGCATCGACGTTAATCCTATTTTGATGCGTGATTTCAGGCGAATATGTTATCGTATCTTGCCCAAGTATATGTTGTGATAATTTATCTCGTCTATTCAAATCTCGATGAAATGTTTCTTTCAGAATAACATTCGATTCTTTTTGAAGTCCATACCTAGTTGTATTGAAATAGTCAGATATTAAATAGGCCTGCGCTAATAATATCAGCCCAAGAGATGTAATGACGATGTATAAGAAATCTTTGTTCGACATAAGTTGTTTTTCATAAATTATGTTCAAAAGTAGAAAAAATATTGTTAATGTGTTAGATCGGGGCATTCAAATTGTAAATATTTTATTAATAACGGTCTGATAAAATCAGCATAATATTATTGCATCTATAATTAAAAAAACAGTAGATGTCATGAAAGAAAAGAAGAAAGAAAAAGATTACGAAGTGTTAAGCCAGGAACAATTGAAGAAAATAAATGGAGGAGGCTATTGGTTGACTTACACCAATTCAAAGGGTGAACTTCAAAAGGTGTGGATAAGATAAGCCATTTCCCTTATTATAAACTTTAGTTGATTCGTATTCCCTAATTGAAAAACAACAGTAAAAAATGGTTGGATGATTTTGAGTCGTCTAACCATTTTTATTGATTTCCTCTCGCATTACCCCATTTTTACTGGCGGGATGGCTTTGAGTGACCTCGGCAGTGCATTTTATCGTATTTTTCGGAATCATAAAAAAACTTAATCATTTCATAAAATTCTCACAGATGTTTCACAAAAATCTAACGGCTTCTTCAATTGTGAACTTTTTATTAGATGTTCGAAATATGGTTTTTAAGCCACTTTATGTGATTCACGCTCATATTTCTATGGTTTTAGGTTAAATTCGTCTCACGAAAAGCTCTTTTTTAATCTTAAAAAGTGGTTAATTGATGAAATTTAGCCCTTCAAAAAATGAGAACTTTATTAATAATTGTCCAGATTCTTTTGTATAATATTGCAAGTGGAAACAGTTAACAGTCATCAGCTTCTTAGATATAGATTTTTCTTTTTTGCTTAAACAATATATACATATGAAGAAACTGCCAATTAAATCTTTTCTACTAATGATAGATCCTCTTGCTTGGGATGCGACTTTAAGTCGCACCCCAAGTATGCAAGTAAATTGTTGGGTGGTTTTGCCGCTCTTCAAATGGGGTTGAGGTACGCCAAATTTACAAATCAACGAATTTACAGATTGACGCATTTACAAATTCTTAAATTTTAAAATGACTATGGCAACAACAGACGAAAAAAACAGCGTGGTGGTCGAACTCTATGATCTCCCCATCACAGACCGCAAGGACGACCGTAGCGGACGCGTCCTCACCTCCAAATCATTGAAGATAGACGACGTTGTGGCAATCGCCGTCAACCGGCGCACCGACCTGAATGCCGTCACCCTGAAGTCCTCTTTCGAAATCCTGCGTGACATTGCCGCCGAACAGCTTTGCAACGGAGCGTCGGTGGAGTTCGGGCTGGGATACTACAGCCTGGGCGTCACGGGCGTGTTCTACGGCGACAACGCTCAATGGGACAGCGCCAAGCAAAGCCTCTACGTGAAGGCGACGCCCACTTCCGCGCTACGCACGCAGGTACGTGCCGTTTCGGTCAACGTGCGGGGCATGGCTTCCTCGGGAACTTTCATCAATTCGGTGATAGACGTGGCCTCGGGCGAGGAAAATGCGAAACTGACTCCCGGCGGGGCGGTGAACATGACCGGCACCAAGATCAAGATCGCCGGCGACAACCCCGCCAACGGCATCAGCCTGACCAACCAGGCCGACAACACGGTGACGATGATTCCCGCCAACTCGATCGCTATCAACGATCCTTCGAAAATCACCTTCATCGTGCCATCCACCCTGCCCGAAGGCGACTACAAGTTGAGTGTGACCACGCAGTTTTCAACAGCCACACAATTGTTGAAAGAGCCGCGGACTTATACCTTCGACTATGTGCTTACGGTGTAGCTTCCTATAGAATCGCCCGATAGCTGGCGATCAGATAGCGTGATTGCCGGCTATAAGGGGTTGCTATTGGGGGGGATACGATAGGAGGATAGCAAGGATTGCTGTTGATAAATTAGAAGAGATGCCTACAAACCAGTTGATCCAACTGATGAAAAAAAAATTATGATAAATGAATTTTTGAGATAGTAAAAATGTGTGTATTACCAATCGATCTTGATGGATTCTACATTTTTTCTTCGAAAAGAGTGAAACAATTATTATTTTAACAAAAACATAAGCTATGAAAAAACAATTAAAAGACCTGAACATAAGCATTCCGGTTATAGATGTCCTGGAATCACGCAAGCTGTTTGGTGGAAACGGCGGATATGGTGATCCGCCATTAGATGGTGGAACTATAGATGAAGTTGTGGTAAAACCTGATTCACCGTCGGATGGAGGACAAGATCCGTATCCTGATGATGATCTTTATAGTTCGGATGACCCGGAAAATGATTCAGATACAAATGACGCTGATGGACTAAGCTCGGACAATGGCGAGCCTAGAACAGTAGCAAATGGGGAATGCGTAATCGGTGCAATCGAGGAGGCAATACGTCATTTGGGGAAAAGTCTTGATCCAGGAAAGGTCAAAGAATATTTGGATAAAAATTATGAAAAATCAGAGGGTGGGTATAAATTAAACTCTTCTGATTTTGAAAAAATTTGTGAATATTTCTTCGAAGGAGCATCTGCCAAAGATACTAGCGCGCTTTATGAAGCTTTTGACAATGGGCAGTATGCGGTAGCGCGTGTCGATTTAGATAACAATGATACGCTTGAGCATGCCGTTGTTTTGACAGGCGTTGACGAGGATGATATTAATAAATTTACCTATTGGGATCCTGTCACTGGCGAAACTGGAACAATCGACAAGTGGGATGTTTGGGATTCTTGGGTTGTCACGGATTTAAAATAAAAAACGTTTACTATGAATAAATATATATTGTATTCATTTGCTTTACTTATAGCTATTTGCATAAATCCTGCTGCAATTGCCTCCGATACTGCAAAGATTATTCCCCTAATCAAGTATTCCCCTGATAAGTTTGATGAGCTTGTCGAGACGGCATTTTCAATCACACCTAATTCTAATTATTTGGAAATAAGCGGGGATCGCTACACTTTGTTTCTTGGGGAAAGGCGGGAAAAATTTAAGGATGATGACTCCTTCTTTAAAAGCTATTTGCCGAAGAACATTGTGTCGAAAGACTCCATATTCTTCCTTTCATTCGATATTGACAAGCACGATCGGTTCGATGGTTTCTATCCGCCTAAATATTACGGCGTTTTAGAAAACGGGAAAATGTTTTTTTTCCGAGGACACGACACCACAAAGTATGAGCTGACCGGATTGCTGCAAGTAGAATACGGGTCGATAGATAAGTTCCGGGAAAAGCAACTTGAGCGATATTCGAATTTACTTTACTATGAAAACCAAAGCAATGGTTTGGGCAAAGAAATCGACGAACAGAGGGCTATCGATGTCTTGCGGGAGGACTATACTTTCTATGGAGATCAAAGCAATAGCAACAAGGAAGTTGCGGTGCAGAAGTTTTTGAACTTTATCAGAAAAAGCGTCGTCTTGTCGGATGCACAAGCAGCGATTGTCCGGGATTATTTTGCGGGAGGGGAAAACCTCGATAAAGCCAAGATGATCTACAAATACTATGACCATCAGCCGGACGCTGATAATTGTTTGATCGGTAGAAGTCCGGAAAAGATTCTTTCGCAAATACTGGTGAGAAATGAGTTCGAGAATGTGATGTTCCGGATAAAGCAACAAGCCCAATTGAGAAACACTTGCTTTTGGCAGCTATGCCGTTTAGACAAAAAGAAGCGGTCGCAAGAAAAAAGCTCGAACTTTATTTATTATAGCGATATCGAATTTTTGGAAAGGATACAAAGCCAAGTGTTTGGAGTGGATAAGTAAATCAGCAATATAGTAAACCCCGGGAGCTATAAGGGAGTTGTTCGCAAAATATAATAATAGATCGGGAATGAAAAGAAAAAAAGTTGCCATTATTTTATTCGGGATAGCACTTGTTTTAGCGTTGGTTTGCGTGAAAAATTTCAGCGGATCAAAAAAGATAGATCTCCATAACAGGTTTGCATTGATTCACGAAAATCAGGTCTTTACCCTCTCTCAGATCAACATTGCTGACAATTGGGACGCTGCACTAGTTATTGGCCCCTACAATACGGCTGGCGTTGACAAAATAAAAATGGATGATGCTATAAAATCGGATATAAAAAGTAGTGCATTTGGTGATGAAGGCTACTGCACGCTTATCTTTGAAAAAGGGGGCGAACTGGTATCGTATGCTTTTGTCCCCAGAACTAACTGTGCGGATTTTTCCGATCTTGACAATATCCAGATTCAACGGGACGAGAAGTTGCGCCTCACAAAGAAGAGGGTTGTTAAGAAAGAATAGTATAACGCCGACTGATAATAAATAAGCCTGGAAAAAATTAAATAAACTCTCTGTGAAAAGATGAACAAACAATTAAAAGACTTGAACATCAGCATTCCCGTTATCGACGTACTGGAATCGCGCAAACTTTTTGGCGGAAACGGCGGATATGGTGATCCACCATTCTCCTCTGAATCTTATGGTTGGTGGCAGGATTCGGAAGGTAATTGGCATGTCGATCCTCCGACAAACGGCGGAGTGCTGGATGAAGTTGAAATTCGTCCGGACAATCCGGATGGTGGTTCTGGTAACAATGATCCGTCCGACCAGAATGATGATCCGGACAATGGTTCTTCCGACCAAGACGGAAATAACCCGGGAAATGGAGGCCAAGACGATGACGGCACCAACGATGCAAATGACCAGCGGGAAGACAACTCTGATTGGGATCAGGATAACGCAAACAACCAGCCCAACGGAGGGGGAACAGGATATTCTGGTGGGGATGGCGGTAGTACAGGTATGATCGGAAATCCACATAATTTATCATCGCACGAATGGGGTGCTGCCCCCGATAATTTATCTAGTAATAGCTGCGTGACCTTTGCCATTAATGAGATTTTGGAGTATTTCAAAGCACAAATGACCAGCGATATTAATGCAAAAGGCACAAAAGAATATCTGATACAACATGGCGATTTCACCATAGAAAAACTCAACACTATTGGATTGAATCCGCCTGAAACGATTTCTGCACTTGACTTGTTTTTTGACATCAATAAGCTTGATACAAAGTTTACAATTAACTATGAACAGAATAGCATATCGCAAACAGAACAGGATAAAAAAGACAATTTCAATTTAATTACCAATATAATAGAAAAGAACCACAATCCTGTTTTCGGAATGATTGTGGTTGAAGGCCGTGGACCACATGCCGTGGTAATCATCGGAAACGATGGCAATGGCAATTACAGTTGGTTTGATCCAGCCTTGGGAATCACGACGACAAGTAATAATTCCGTTTTTTACCCAAATGGCACCAATTTGTATCATGCAGTGGAGATAACAGACCTGGACAGGGATTATTTGGAGTGCCTGGAACGGGCTAAGGATGAGACAAACCAGTCGGTCGGAACATCGAGATCCGAATGATTCGGGTTCCGATTACTTCGGATAAGAGGTTCTCCCACATATAAAAAAATTATATTTGTTTGATGTATGGGACAGAATGTGATTTTTATTCAATCATCAAAGCCTCTGTTTCACAAATCATGGGACTTTCCCTAACAGCTAATGTCGTTTTAATCCCGCTAAACAGTCAAATTTAATCGGATGAAAAAAAATATTTTATTCTTACAACTCTTGTTGTGCTTGTGCCTGAGCGTGAAGTCCCAGGTCATTCCAGAAATTTCAGATTCCATGATCGTGAAACCCAATATGGAATTACTCCGGTCAAGGCTCGAAAATTGGAAAAATACCCCTTCGTTTAGGTATTTCAAAGATGTGAAAGACATCCCAGACACAGACTTGGATGATGCCCTTGTGATAAACCAATTGGAGATATGGCCAGACACGGTTTCCGGTCGTTTGAAATACAATGTGGATAAGAATCTTTTTTTTATCTATTTCCCCTCTGTATCCAGGCTTTTTATTTGGCAGGAACCTGAAGGAAACTTGCAAATAGCAAAAAATGAAGAGTTGAACTATCGGATGCTTTGTGAAAATTTCGATTTTCTACAAAGGAATATTAAAATCAAGCCCAATATGTTTGCGATCACATTTTTCCCGAACGACAGGGGACGCCGCAGGGTGGTGGCATACAAACGCATAGAAGACAAAAAAGACGAATATATTGTCCACGACTTCTATTATAATGCTGAATTTCATTCCCTTCGGGAAATGATAGAGTATCTGTTCTTTTCAAGAAAGTATTATGTGGATATCTATAAAAAAAGGACTTATGTTCCCAAAAGAGAATTTGACTGGATACCTTTCCTGAAAAAAACTAAATAAACTCACTACAAAACTATGAAAAAGCAATTAAAAGACTTGAACATCAGCATTCCCGTTATCGACGTGCTGGAATCGCGCAAACTGTTTGGTGGAAACGGCGGATATGGTGATCCGCCATTCTCACCTGAATCTTATGGTTGGTGGCAGGACTCGGAAGGTAATTGGCATATCGATCCTCCGAAAAACGGCGGAGTGCTGGATGAAGTTGAAATTCGTCCGGAGAATCCGGATGGTGGCTCTGGAAACAATGATCCGTCCGACCAGAATGATGATACGGACAATGGTTCTTCCGACCAAGACGGAAATAACCCGGGAAATGGAGACCAAGGCGATGACGGCACCAGCGATGGCAATGACAATGATGCCGATGACCACCGGGAAGACAACTCCGACTGGGAACAGGATCATGCAAACCCGCCACAAAACGGGAATCCTACAACTGGTGGCAACGGCGAAGCAGATAATACAGCATATGGCAACCCACACGATCTCACTGAATTTCCAGTTGGTGGACAACCTCAACTTGGGGGGACAGGAATGTGCGTTTCAGAAGTAATCACGCAAGTCCTTAAATATATGGGAATTAATGAAAGCAACGGTATAAACGATGTCATTCGCTATATTGCGAATTCCAATGTTGCTTCTTATGGACATTTATTAAATGGACTTAGTGTCCAAGAAGCCGAAAATGCAGTGAATCTATTTTTTGAAACTAATAATTTGGTATCTTTCCAAGATATTGCAAATGCCCTGAATAATGGGAATCCATTGTTTGCTCACTATGCCACAGGAAATCAAATGTCAATTAAAGACGATAATGGAAATACCGTAACAGTGAATGAAACTCATGCCGTTGCTATTATTGGAGCACAAGTTGAAAATAATACAATAACAACATTTGCATGTTATGACCCTGTTACCGGAGGAATAATTAACGTTCAAGCAGATAGAATTATATCTGCATTTGAGTTATGCGATCTTGATCCAGACTTTTTAGAATACTATGAGAGGTCCAACGCAAGCAATAATCAAGATGATACTAATGGAGATGGAGAAATTACATATTGGAATTAAGTGTATTATTAAGGGTACATTGATAGAAATCGAATATGTTACCATTGTTGTGTTTAGATAAATAGAAATTCTTCTGTAAAATAATAATCAAGATATTTATGAAAACGATATTTATATTTTTCCTGTCACTTATATTCTTGCCCGTCCAAGGGCAAAGTCACGTAGAGATACCACCTTATGACTTGGATACCGCACTGATCAAAACCATATTCAAAGAGAACTATGCTGGTGTGAGAATCAATCTATTTAAATTACCGCCTATTAAGGATGCTGATTTTGATAATCTTATATTGCTTCGGAATTTATTGATCAAACCAGACTCCGTGGACAAAAAAATTATTGTTGACATAGACACGAATGATGTAGTATTGTTTTTTCCAAAGCAACCATCTACATTATATCATCTGAACAAGCAGAAAAAATTTGTTGGAGAAACTGATCCACAAAGAGTGAGAAATGTAATTATGAGATTGCAAGCGCTTGTAAGCGATGGCAGCTATAAATCTGGTATTCATGATATTTTTCTAATTTCCCTATTTCCTCAAGAACAGCATGAATATAAATATTTATCATATATTTTCCAAGAGAGAAAAGATTTTTATGTAATGGATGATAGGTTCAGGGCATTTGATTCTTTAAGTGATTTATTGAAATATAATTTTGGCTCTGACATCAATTTTATTGAAACATACAGATATAGATATTCAGTAAAAGATAAATATAGATTTTGAATTTCAATCTTTCAAATAATCTTATACTATTATTTTAATTGTATGAAACGAATTCTATTTTTGTGCATTCTGCTCTTCATGGCGGAAGCATCGTTTTCACAAGAGTTGTTGCCCGTTATAGACGGCAGTTTAAGAGTACCGATCGACACTTCCATGCTTAAGAAAGGAATTGAAAAAATGAAAGCTTGTCCACCTAAGTCAATAGAAAAGGAAATCCGAAATTTTTCACCGGCTTATCTTCAGGATATGATAGAGATGAACTATCTTGAGATCTATGTGGATACTATCCAGAACACCATAAAATGCAGGGTGGACACGACATCCTTCCTTGTTTATGTCCCTCAGAGGAAAGACAAAATGTTTTTCTGGAAGACTACCAGCAAGTATTTCACCCCGGTCAATAATTATGACACCAAATTATTCGCTTCAGCCTTATATAAACATCACAGGGTGGGATATGATCCGGCGTTCCATGTCAGCTTATTGCCTAACCAATTTCCAAAATTCTCGATCTTGGGATTTAGAATAAAAAATGGGCAGTATGCCTTCCTTGAGGTAGGATCTTCCAAACTATTTCCATCCCATAAATGCTTGCTTGATTATTACTTCGGGTCTCTCGAGAGCTATATCGAGAGTTACAGGAATAGGCTAAGGTACAAAAATGAGGCACCGAAGTATGCAAAACAGATTTACCAGTAAATCTTTAAGATGGGCTTGATTGTAAACGTATCGATTTAAATATTTATTAATGAGTATATTATAAAATACATGGAAAGATTTTGAACACAATCATTACTGAAATTTCGACCTTATTGGAAGAGAAAAATATCCCATACAAGGAATGTATGCTTACGGGGAGCTTCTCTTGCAATAAGAATAACGATCATTCCGACATCGACATTTTTCTTTTGTCTGACCGGGTGAACAATGTCACTGTGGAGAGCCATGTCTTCAACAACCGGCGCTTTGAACTTATACTATTCCCATATCATAAGACACATTGGTTGCTGCTTTTCCAGCAAATGGGAAAGTATAAATATCTGTCGATGTTTGAGAAGGGGAAAGTGTTACCGATGAGGAAAAATTCGATTTTGGGGAAACTGGACAGTTTAAAGAATATTTTCAAAGGAAATTGCATGGAGCCAAACAACAGGCAGATCCTATACTTGCGACACCGGATCACAGATCTTATCGATGACATAGACCAAGCCAACAGCTATGGGGAAAACCTGCTCACGGTATGCGAGATCGTAAAACTGCTGTCGCAACTTGCCACGTCGGCATACGATTACTCGGGCAGACACTTAGCCAAAGAACTCTCCAACTATGGAAGCATTGAAGCATGTATCTTGAAAATGGTAGGGAACTGTTTACCTGATAGCGATTTTGAATTGATAAAAAACGAGGCAAGAAATATTCTTTCCATGTACGGCGGCCTTTTATACAGGCATAGTACCAATTACTCATACGATGGTGGAGATGGTGAAAACGGGCTATTCATCCAAATAGAGGGATTGGGCTATTTAGATACCAGAGTCTCTAAAATCCTGTACGATCTGACTCCACAAATTCCCAATAGCGACCATGTCGTCGTTTTTTATGTGGGCAATAATCAAATGCTTGAACGGGGAACATACATCCACATTTCCTGTAAGGATTATCCAGCGACAACAAACATCCTAAACGGGTTCTTTTTGCGTCGCATTGATTGGACCCTTTCCCAAAATATCCGATTTTCCTATCCGTACCAAATAGGGTTTGACGTAGCACTTTATTTGGGGGGGCAAAAATGCCTTGACAAATTGTTTCCCCTGTTCCAACAGTTGTCCAGACTAATTCAAGAAGACCTGTGGAATTGTAGAGTTGACCACGCCTATCTTGTACAGCTTGGATTCGCCGTTCTCTTTTCGTTGAAGTCGGGTTTCGGCAATAAATTGCCAAGTGGTATGTTTCTCCATCTGGCAGAGAAATTCCAGTGCGAAGCTATTGATGTCAATCAGGTTTACAATACTACGCAATTGAATACAGTGGAGAAGGCAATGAGAAGGATGCACCGAAAGTACTTTCTGGCTCAAAAAACGAAATTAGAATATCTGGATAATTCAATCAATGCTTCCACGCCTGATGAGGTTAAAAGATACATCGACTGGGGAAAAAATACCGCTTCCATACTACTGGGAATCCCTGATAAAGATATTCTGTATGATCCAATATTCATTCAAGGATCGTCGGCCAGAGAACAATTATATGAAAAGGTATTCAGCACAATTTTGAGTATTCTAGGGATAGAGCCTCATGAAAAGTACAGTATCTTCTTCATGCTATCAGAATTAGAAAATTAGGAAACAATGCGTTTGAAAAAATTTCCGACCTGCCAGCAACTGGATGCTAAAGATTGTGGGCCAGCCTGCCTCCAAATAATCTGCAAATATTACGGAAGGTATTATGACCTCGAATATCTGAGAGAAATCACAGGCACAAGAAAAGAAGGCTCCACGGTATATGACCTCCTTGTGGCCTTGGAAAAAATAGAAATTAAAAGCATTCCATTAAAAACATCGTATAAAAAACTTCATGCAGAAATACCTTTGCCCTGCATCGCCTATTGGAAAGGAAATCATTTCATTGTTGTATATAAGGTTACGGAAAAACATGTATATGTTTCTGATCCCCAAATCGGCCTGATAAAATACACGAAGCAAGAATTCGCAAAAGGGTGGTTGGGATACATACAAGAGAAAGATGCGTGGAAAAAAGGAGTGTGCATCGCATTGGAACCGACATCAGATTTTCAAAAAGATAAAGACAACAAAGACCATCAAAAGCCGAACTACATCAGCGCATTTAATTTCATCGCACAATTCATAAAACCATACAAGAAGGAAGTCCTGCAAATACTCCTTGTCTTAACTGCACTGACCCTCATGGGAGTACTTATCCCGATAATAACTCAAACGATCATCGACAGGGGTATTAGCTCCCGGGACATCAGCTTTATCAGCCTGATGATGGTGTCGGCACTGGTGTTGAACATCAGTTCGAGTCTGGGCACTTGGGTGCAACAATCCATCAATATGCATTTCTCGGTACGGGTCAAGATCAGCATGTTGTCCGATTATCTGAGCCAATTGTTCAAGCTTCCGCTAAGCTTTTTTGAAAATCGACTGATGGGAGATTTGTTGCAAAGATCTTATGATTACGACCGTATAGAGTCTGTGGTATTATACGCCTTTTTCAATACAGTTCTCGGTGTCATGACATTTGCCGTTTTTGGAGCCTTACTGGCATACTATCATGTGACGATCTTCCTCGTTTTCTTGGGATTGAGCGGGTTGTATATGCTTTGGACTTTCTTATTCTTAAGTATAAGACGAAAAATGGACATCAGGTATTTCAGCTATATTGCAGCAAACCACAGCCACTGGATGGAAATCCTGAGCCGGATACTGGATATCAAAAGCTACGGATTCGGGAAAAATAAAATCTGGCAATGGGAAAAAGTACAGATCGGCCTATACAAAACACGGACAAAACTATTGCATGTGGATCAGATGGAGCAACTAGGTGGAAATATCATCAACACTGTGAAAAATCTGTTAGTGATATATATGGCCGTCATATCTGTCATGAAAGGGGACATGACCATCGGTGTGCTGATATCAGTACAGTATATCATGGGGCAATTGAATAATCCGTTGAACAGCATTATCCAGTTTATAAGCACTGCACAACTGGCCTATATTAGCTATATGCGCATATCGGAAATAAAAAATTCTCCCGCAGAAGAACTCGAAAATTCAATTCCAAAAGGTCTCGTAAAATTCGGACAAGGTATCTATTTCAAGAATGTCTATTTCAAATATTCAATCAACGAAGATTTTATACTTAAGAACAACTCGTTTAAAATACCTGGCTGTTCGCTTACAGCCTTGGTTGGAGCCAGTGGGTCTGGTAAATCCACGCTTATAAAACTCTTGATGCAATTGTATAGGCCCTCGTCGGGCGACATACTGTTAGGGGAGCAACATTTTTTATCCATTGCCGCATCTGACTGGAGATCGGAATGTGGCATCATAACTCAAGAGAGTAGTATCCTGAGGGATACCATATTGAGCAATATTGTGTTCGGTAGGCCTTTTGATATTGAGAAATTTAACATGGCCATAAAAATAGCCAACATCAGGAATGAGATAGAAGCCATGCCCAAAAGTTATAATACTTATCTGGGAGAAAACGGCAGGGGGCTTAGCGAGGGACAAAAACAAAGGGTATTGTTTGCACGGGCAATATACAACCAACCAAAATACCTGTTTTTAGATGAACTTACCAGTAGCCTCGACTCTGCCAATGAATACCATATAATAAAATCGATAAAAGAGAACCTTCAGGAATGTACGGTTGTCATCGCTGCCCACCGGCTATCTTCAGTGATGCAAGCATCGCAGATAATCGTTTTGGATAATGGCATGATTCGAGAAATTGGAAGACACGAAGACTTGATGAATAATAAGGGTACATACTACAATCTTTTCATTTCCCAAACGGCTCAATTTTAAAAGCAGATGGAGCAGAACAATCAGGAAATCAGACAAACGGAGGAACTTCGTGATATAATAAGTAAGATTCCGAATAACTTCAGTAAAATAATATTGATAGGAATTTTATCATTGTTGATAATCATGATAGTATTAGGCATTGTCATCAAAGTTCCCGGCCAAATCGATATTCCCGCCAAGATCACATCCAATGATCCCCCAGTCATATTGAGATCGCATATGACAGGTAAAATAGCCTTGGCAATTGATTCATTTCCTTCTTATTGTGTCAAAAATAGCATTATAGGGACAATTACGAATCCAGCTTCAACAAATGATGTTTATTTTCTGAAAAGCTTGCTCGAAAAAACAGATATATATGCAAGCGAGGTAATCATAGATTCCCTTTTTGATAAAGATTTAACACTGGGTAGACTGGAGGATCCCTATACTGTTTTCCGTGAGAAATTGCAAGCTTATTATGCCTTGAAAGCAAACAGCACCTACTACTACCAGATTGAATACACCAATCAAATAATTAAAAATAAAGAAAATGTACTGAAACAAAGAAATATTATAAAAAATAATACCGAATTGGAAAACGGCATTTTAAACAAAAAACTCAAGACAGATTCCTTATTATATAAGAAAAAGGTTATCCTTACAGATGAGCTAAACAACAGTTTCCTTGAGAAAATAGGCTCCCAAAACCAAATTGCAAACCTGAAAATAGAAATAGCCAACCTTAGCCAGGAAATTCAAAAATTAAAGATGGACCTGAATAAATTGCAGATCGATTTTCATAGGGAGTTACGTAATGCGCGGTTTGCCGTTGTTGAATCGCACCAGAATCTCCTTTCAAACATACAAGTATGGGAAGACAATTACGTCTTTATAACCCATAGAAATGCCCATGTAGAGTTAGCCAATATTATTTCAACCGGAGATTTTGTCACCGAAGGGCAGCCTCTGTTCCACCTTGTGTTCAATGGTTCCAATTATTATTGCATTGCAACATTACCCCCATATGGAGCCGGAGAAGTGAAGCTTAACCAGGCAGTGAACATCAAATTAGACCTATATCCATATCAGGAATATGGATTCCTTGAAGGTAAAGTCCTTTCTATCACAAGAAATACAATAGATGACTATTATCTTGTCCAGATCACCCTTCCCAACGGATTGCACAGCAGCAATGGATTTGAATTGCTTTTTGCCGAATCAATGACTGGCAGCGCTGAGATCATCACGGAAAACAAACGGCTCATAGAAGTAATCTTATATAAACTCATGAATGCAGTTAAACCCAATAAAATGAAAGCAGATGAAAAAAAATCAAAACAGGTTAGTGTCGGTAAATGAACTTAATATATTACAGAGGGAACTCTCCACATTTGTCGATGGTCATAAGGCTGTCTTAATTGCAAAGACAATAGTGGACGACAGAATAAGGGTCTTGCTGTTGAGCCAAACAAACGATCATGAGTCCTTCGAGATTTCAGGCAGATACGCATATCTTCTTGTCAAAATATCCTACCAAGAGCTTGCGCGAAAATTGGCCAATGGGTATCCCTCCGTGATAAACATATTCGAGGATTACATTATTATAAAGGATGAGAATATGCAACTGGACGTATTCTACATGTATCTTTCGTCATTATCTGCACAGAAAAATTCAATAAATTCCGAAGGACACGAAAAAGAACGCATATACGATGAAATAAATTCCCGTATTGAAGTATATAAGACGAATAGAAATCAATACAATCAATTGCTACTCATACGGAGCTTGATCGACTCCCTTCTCATGCAGAATACTTTCGATATGAACTTCGATAGCCAATGTTCTTCAATATTTTCCTTAGTGAAAGCCATACTCAATGATAGCGACAGCAACGGATTGATTGAAGAATTTCGAAAGCAAATTCGACGCAAGGGTGACAATATGTGCCTTGTTTCCTTATTCTTTAAATATAATGACACCTACGATTCCTTTATCCGGAATATATTTTTGGAGCTATGCAAGCCGTTAAAAAACATCTTATATTACTCATCTATAATTATTTATAAAAAATATGATTATAGGGGACACGATGGGGTTGCCGTCTGCTTCGTAACAGGAAATAATATAGTGAGGTCTGCCGCTATGGAAGTTTTGCAACGTGCAATTTTTCTTAAAATTCCGGAATGCAAACTTAGCTGCATAGATTTCATCTCGACTCCTTTGTCTAATCGGATTAAAGAAAAGGTTACTTCCGAGATATTCGGAAAATTAACTGAAGACTTGCTGCAGATGAACTTTTCGGAAATATTAACGGACGCAAAATCGGTCACCCTATTCATATACTACTATATTACTGCTATAAAGTTGTTTTATTCGGATAATGAGATATTTATATCAAAAAACAAAATGATTTTCAAACACTTTGTAAATGTAAGTTTATCCAACTTCACTTCCGGTCTGGTATTCAACTCCAGCTTTTCGTTAAACAGCAACAAATTGAATGCGGAATACAGCCAATTATATATTCGAATGGCTGAGAATATAAGCGACAACTATTCAGATGTTTTAACAAACAAAAATATGGAACTCTCAGACTTTGATTATCTGTCATCATTACTCGAAATACGGGATTCGAACTATGCTGATATTGAGAAAGATGAATATTTCATATCTTTCATACAACAGTCTATGGATATATTCTTCCTGCCAAATTATTACAAGGCTTTCGTTCCATTTGTCGTAAATAAATACTATGAAGAAACAATTTGACTTGAATCTTTTAAACGATTATGTGGCAAACACTGCAATCGTGTGCGAAAAGCATCCCGATGAAGATATTTATATATATGGCTATTACCAAAGTAATGAGATGACTGACAAAATTTCGTGGGATAGTGTGAACATACATTGCCGCGGTATTATTCTTGATAGCAAGGGCAATGTCATTGAACGCCCGTTTCCTAAATTCTGGACATTTCAACAATATATAACGAAGGATGCCATTCTTTTAAATGATGATCAGGTCTTAAGACTGCCAAAGTCGAATTATCGGATTACGGAGAAGATTGACGGTACAATGGTAGTCTTATACTGGCTCAACGACAAACCATATTTGGCAACACAGAGATCATTTACCAATATCAAGGCTAAGCTGGCAACCGATATATTGCATAAAAAATATGCCCACACATTCAAAACCTTCAATAGGAATCATACTTATATTTTCGAAGCAGTATATCCCGAAACAAAAGTCCTCATCGATTATGGAGACACCCGGGATCTCTTTCTTATCGGAGTAATAGACAAAAAAACAGGAAGTTCATTGCCTTTCGAAGACATCGGTTTCCCGAAAGCAAAAGACTATACGGCCAGATTTGGTCATTTGAAAAACTTTGATGACCTAGCAAATCTCAATCTCCGAAATGAAGAGGGTTTTGTCATACATTATGAAAGCGGAGAGCTTGTCAAGATTAAATTTCCTTGGTATAGGCAGGCACATCAATTATTGGACAAGTTTTTTTATTCGGGAAAGAGGAATTATTCGATCCAGAAAGAATTAAGGAGGATTTTCCATAAGAATCAGGAAAATTACGTCATCACATCTTTAGATATCTGGGAATGTCTCAAAAATAAGGACGTTAACCTTTACTCTATTAGGTCAAAGGTTAACGACTACTATTACATGTTTGGTCTCGAGTATTGGTTAGAAACGCATAAAGAAAATATCATCACCCAATATGAAAAACTGAAAGGCCGATGCCAGGGGCAAAAGGATATTTGGAATGAGATTAAACCTGTTGGAGAAGATTTGGCTGTTTTTTATATCGATGTGCGGGAAAAATCCCCCCATATATACGAAACAATCGTATGGAATTGGGAAAAAAGGCTCTTATAGATCTAAAAATAAGACAATATGATTATAGCAGCTGGATTAGTAGTGATTTCTAACAATACAATTCTTTTAGTTAAACAAAAGAACTGTACCGGTAGATCATATTCCATCCCCAAAGGTTTATGTCTGGTTAATGAGAATTTGTGCGATAGCGCAATTCGAGAGACTTACGAAGAAACAGGAATAAGAATACATTCAAATTCTATAAGTGGCAACCCATATGTCATGCATTATTCGCATCATGAGACGGGTCTAGTATATAAAAGGATATACTATTATGTGGCTTATCTTGACGTGCCACCCAATCCTACCAATACCTTGGACTCCGAAGAAATTGAATCTTTCTGCTTTTTCACATATGAACAAGCAGAAAGAAATATTTTCATTCAGCAATTATCTGTATTGTTGCATCTGGATCCCAAACGTATCAGTACAATAGGGCTCAGGTGGCTATTAATGAATAATTTCATTTTGGAGGAAAAACACCCTTATGCTAATCTGTATATATACAATTATACGGAAAAAACCAAAAATGCAGCATACTGGAATGAGATGACATTGTGGGCAAGAGGGATGATCGTTTCAGGAAGTGGCGAAATAATAGCATATCCACTAAAAAAATTCTTTGAATTTGAACAACTGCTACCAGAATTCAGAATGATAGAGAATGAAGAATTTGATGTTTATGAGAAAGTAGATGGATGCTTGGGTATTCTATATTGGCTAAACGGGATTCCCAAAATAGCGACAAGGGATTCTTTCGTTTCCCACCAATCATACAAGGCAAGTCTTATGCTCTATTCGAAATACCGCGAAGCTGTTGGGAACCTGAATCAAAATCTCATCTACTATTTTGAAATAATATATCCCGAAAAACAAAATGTTATCAGCTATGGTAGTCGAGAAGCATTAGTGCTTCTTGGTGCGCATGATTGTGTTCTCAATTCAGATATTCGCTTGGAAGAGCTATCTCTTAATGGGTTTCCAAGACCCAAACGGGTCATGACTGATTTATCTTTTTATGATTTACTAAACATAGATGACATGGCCACTGAGGGATACGTTATAAGGTTCTCTTCCGGCAGACGAATCAAAATAAAATTCCAATCCTACAAAGAAAAATATAGCACGATGTACCATGTATGAAAAAGACAATTTTGACACTATTATTTCTTATTTCAAACCTTTTTCTTGTGCGCAGCCAAGAAAAAAAAGAACTTTCGTTAGAAGAAGCTATTGAGATTGCGAGCAGGGAAAGCGACAATGCTTTTATTGCCAGATATGATTCATTGATCTTCAACTTGCAGTATAAGGAATTCAAGACACGAGCGTTACCCCAAATTAAGCTCTCATCTAAGCCTTATATCTCGCAAGACATTACATCTGTCACATTGGACGATGGATCCGAGAAATACGTAAACCGAAGATTAGCAAATTTGGGGGTTAACATAAGCCTATCCCAACTTGTTCCTTTCACTGGTGGAGAATTGGTGCTGAGTTCTTCCGTCAATGGGCTGGAAAACTATGCCCCGAACCAATACAAATCCTTTTATTTTAATTGGCTAAATATTGCTTATAAACAGACTTTGGGGAACTACAATGAGTATAAGTGGAATAAACGTATATTTGATTCGCAGAGAGACATCGAAAAGCTCAAACATATCCAAGCCTTGGAGGAATTAAAATTTGAGGTTGCATGCGCATACTTGGAGTATTATGCGCAACAAGCATTGGAACAGCATCACGGCCTCCTGCTGGATATTGCTGAACTGAAGAACCGAAATAGCAAATATCTATACGGCTTCCAGCGAATGACCAAGGAGGACGTGATTAATAACGAGATAGAATATCAGCAGGAATTAATCGATTCCCAAAAAATCTTCGATGACAGGTCATCGGAAATGGCATTAAAGGACTTACTAAAACTCCCTGACTCTGCAAGGTTGAAACCATGCTTTGATGACTCATTGTATTTAAGCATTCCTGAAAATTATAATTTGGAGAACTTGGTGGAACGAGCCATTGTTTATAATGTTCAGACGGCCAATAACCACCAATACTTGGAACGGCACAAGGCCATTGCTAAAAATGATTTCAATTCTGGAGTTACTTGGGGGATAGATATAAATGCTGGAATGAATAAATCGGAGAGACACTTTTCCGCAATCTTCGGGCATCCTGAGAATCAATATAAGGTGGCACTATCTATTTCAATACCTATCCTTGATTGGGGTGAAGCCAGTCATCGGAAAAAACGATTGGAAACAGAACTTAGGCTAAGTCTTATCAAAGGCTCTAAAGAGGAGGATGGCTTTGAAATATCAACCAGAAAAGAGATCCAAGAGATCAGCTATCTCGTTAAAAATCTAAAAGTAGATAAAAAGCTATTATCATTACAACTTGATCGAATAGCTATACTGAAGGAAAAATTAAATGCCGATAGAATACAAGAACTTGATTTTATCAAAGCCAAATCGGGATTACTAAATAGCTCACTAAATTACAACTCGAATTTAAAGCGATTAGTCTTCCTGATTTACAAATATCGTTATGTGTCTTTATGGGATATATTGAACAATAGACCTATAATCTAAGTCTTTTAGCAAAACCTGACGGCTCGCGAATCTCAACTGCTGGAAGAACTTTGTAAACGAAAAGGCGAAGTGGTTCCTCGGGAAGACTTATTGAAGAAATTCTGGGGAATAGATGATTATTTTACCTCACGTAGTTTGGACGTTTTTATCAGTAAAATGAGAAAATACCTGTCCGGCGACACCACTGTATCCATCAAGAACATCAAAGGCGTGGGACTTATTCTTGAATGCTTCTCGTGAGATGTTTCAGCTCCTCCGATTTGGAACGTAAATCATCTTTCAGCGGAGCATTAACAAATGAATCAAAATAGAGTAACTTGGACAGAAGCTGAAGCCTCTGAATCAAATCTTCTCCCCAAAATCTCACTCTTAGATCGGTCAGAATAGTCTGCACGTCGTTGTCGTAGAAAAATTCTGCTTCTTTTCCCATTGCCAGCGAGTAAACGGTTCTATAAAACTCTTTTTCGGATCTTTGAGTAACCATATATTATTCATTATTTACTTTGGCAAAAGTATCTTTTCTAAAGATGTAAGGCAATTTTTCTACGTTATCAGATTGTTATTAATTCACTGGATGGGACGAATCATTTATTTTACTCTAACCTTGTTTTAGTCTATGAACAGAAAAAATGTAACTGGTTCAGTTCATTAGCCAAAAACAGGCACGATTATGCCATAAAACACAATCCGCCTGTTAACCCGCAAAAATATCGGGGAGGCATTCTGTGGTTATCTCCTTCGGCTTATGACAATTTCATTCCCACTCAATGGTGGCAGGAGGTTTCGAGGAGATGTCGTACACCACGCGATTCACGCCGCGCACCTTGTTGATGATTTCGTTCGAAACTTTCGCTAAAAATTCGTAGGGAAGGTGAGCCCAGTCGGCAGTCATGGCATCCGACGATGTGACGGCACGCAAGGCTACCGTGTTTTCGTATGTTCTTTCGTCTCCCATCACACCCACGGAACGCACGGGAAGCAGGATGGTTCCGGCTTGCCACACTTTGTCGTACAAGTCGTATTCACGCAGCATGCTGATATAAATGTCGTCGGCATTTTGTAGCACTTCTACCTTTTCGGGAGTGATGTCCCCTAAAATACGAATCCCAAGCCCAGGCCCGGGGAACGGATGGCGTTTGATCAAATGGGCCTGCATGCCCAATTCCAAACCAACTTTTCTCACTTCGTCTTTGAATAACAAACGGAGCGGTTCCACCAATTTCAAATTCATTTCCTTGGGAAGCCCGCCCACGTTGTGGTGCGACTTGATGGTTGTTCCCGTGATGGAAAGTGATTCGATGATGTCGGGGTAAATAGTCCCTTGACCAAGCCACTTGATGTCTTTTAGCTTGTGGGCTTCTTCGTCGAACACTTCGATAAAACCTCGTCCGATGATTTTCCGTTTCCCTTCGGGATCGGTAACGCCGGCTAAAGCTGAGTAGAATTTTGCTTTGGCATCCACCCCGATCACATTCAACCCAAGGTGTTCGTAGTCTTTCAATACGTTTTCAAACTCATTCTTGCGAAGCAATCCATTGTCCACAAACACACAGGTGAGGTTTTTCCCTATCGCCCTGTTCAACAAAACAGCTGTCACAGACGAATCCACGCCTCCCGAAAGAGCTAAAATCACCTTGTCGTCGCCCAATTTTGCTTTCAACTCGGCAACCGTGGTTTCGATAAATGAAGCGGGTGTCCAGTCCCTTTGGCATCCACAAAGATCCAAAAAGTTACTCAAAAGGGTAACCCCGTCCAACGTGTGGAACACTTCTGGATGGTATTGGACTGCCCATGTGGGTTCTCCCTCAATTTTATATCCTGCAGCAGCAACATCCGTTGTGCTGGCTGTGATTTTGAAGTTTGCTGGTAGCTGGGTGATGGTGTCGCCATGCGACATCCACACTTGCGAACCCTGCGGTATGTTTTTGAAGATTGTTTCTTCCGAATTGATACCAGACAAATGTGCACGACCGTATTCACGGGAATCCCCTTTTTCAACTTTTCCTCCCGATGAATAAGCAAGGTATTGAGCTCCGTAGCATATTCCCAACAAGGGATATTTTCCTCGGATAGCAGACAAATCCGGCTTGAACGAATGCTCATCGTTCACTGAAAATGGACTTCCGGAAAGTATCACTCCTTTTACCGTGGGGTCGTCGTAAGGAAACTTGTTGTAAGGAACTATTTCGCAGTAAGTATTTAACTCTCTGATTCTTCGGCCGATTAACTGGGTGGTTTGGGAGCCAAAATCGAGGATGATGATTTTTTCGTGCATGTTCTCTCCTTTTTGAAAATTTGCACGCAAAGATAGGAATAAAACACTTATCGGGCAACCGAAAGCCCATCATATTATTTTGATGGAATGGAGATCTGACTCATGTAGTTGAGCGGATCAAATAAACCAGTTTTGGTTAATCAAGTGTGATTATTCCCCGCTTTTCGTAAGAACAAACAAAATTCAATTTTCCACAATAAAAAAATAAGCGCAGCGTTATTAAGTTAAATTTGATTCTGTATTTGAACTTTATTCTTGCCTATTTAGTTTTATCACTAATAAATTCTAATTTTTATGGAAAGAAGGCGTATTCTTTTGTTGTTGGTGTGTGTGTTGGCTTACATCGCACCTTCTTTTAGCCAAAATTGGCAACATTCGTGGGCAGATGCCCTACAGACCGCTCAGCGTGAACACAAAAACATTGTGCTGAATTTCTCAGGTTCCGACTGGTGTATCCCGTGTATCCGGATGCACAAAAACTTTTTCGATTCAGAAGCTTTCATCGATTTTTCCAACCAGCATCTGGTTATCTACAATGCCGACTTTCCGAGAGAAAAAAAACATCAACTTGCGAAAGAAGTCACCAAACAGAATGAAGAGTTGGCTGAACGGTTCAACAAGGAAGGGCATTTTCCATTGACGCTTTTGCTGGATAGTAATGGCAATGTGCTGAAAACCTGGAACGGGCTTTATAAAGGCACCGTGGATGAATTTATAGCAGAACTGAAATAAATCTCCCTTACCAATGTCTGCCAAATGGCTATAAAATCAGTGCATAAACGTGCTTTGAAACTGATGGGAAATCATTTTGAAATCTCAGTTGTCTCAGCAGACGCTTATTGGGCCAAACAAAAGATTGAGGCTGGCGTGAAGGAAATTCGCCGCATCGAGGCACTTTTGACCACTTTCAGCGATGCAAGTGAGACCAACAAAATCAATCAATATGCGGGAATAAGACCAGTAGTGGCGAGTGAGGAAATTATCCAATTGATCGAGAGGTCAAAAAAGATCTCGGATGTCACGCAAGGTGCTTTCGACATCAGCTACGGTTCGGTGGACAAAAGTTTGTGGAATTTCGACACCCAGATGACTTCGCTTCCCGACAAAAAAACGGCCAAGAAGAGTGTCAAGCTTATCAATTACAAGAACATCGAAATAGACCACGCCCGCTCCACCGTTTTTCTCAAAGAAAGAGGTATGCGGATTGGATTTGGTGGGATTGGAAAAGGCTACGCTGCCGAAATGGCCAAAAATGTGATGAAGCGCTTGGGGGTCGCCAGCGGCGTGGTGAATGCCTCGGGCGACCTTACGGCTTGGGGACACCAGCCCAATGGTTTGCCGTGGACTATCGGAATTGCAAATCCAAACCTTTCGCACGAACTTTTCTCTTACATGAATATCACCGACATGGCAGTGGCCACTTCGGGAAATTATGAAAAATTTGTCTTGATCGACGGAAAACGTTATTCGCACACGATTGATCCCAAAACAGGGCTGCCCGTGAGTGGCATCAAGAGTGTGACGATCATCTCGACCAATGCCGAAATAGCAGATGCAATGGCTACCCCTGTCACGATAATGGGGGTGAAGGCTGGCCTTCACATGATTAATCAGATTAAAAACATCGAAGCGATCATTGTTGACGACAGCGACAAGCTTTTCACCTCGAAAAACATCAATCTGATTGAATGATTTGTAGCGGAAATACAACTAAACAACTATTGAATAATGAAAAAACTTAAGGGCTTACTTATTGGAACTATGATTGTTGCCTTCGCTGCATCGTGTGTGCCGGTGAAAGAGTATCAGAAGTCGAAATTGAACGACTCGGAAATGGCGCTTGCCAATAGAAAAGTGGAGAAAGAAGAACTCAACTTCCAAGTAATTAAAGAAGGTGCCGCAGGGGCAAATTCCGGGAAGTCGGGTGGTGGATGCGGTTGTAATTAACAGTAAAGCAATTTGTTGCACTAATATTATTAAAATGAAAAAGCTATTTATCCTATTCTTCTTCTTATACTGCCTCGCTTACAGCACTTTCGGGCAACTAATAAAAAAAGATTCCGCAACATATGCGCCAAAGAGTTTGAAGCTGGACGAAGTGAATCTGGTCACTTCATATTATTCGCACACGGGCGACCATTCCACCACTTTGGGAGGTATTGGCGACGAAAGCGTGAAAGAAATGACCACCGCTATCGATTTGAAATTTGTGGGTTACAAAAATCCAAACTACATCCACTCACTCACTGCCGGGCTGGGCTTTGCATTCCACACAGCGGCTTCGCAGGCTTGGATATCCGCTACTGGAGCATCCCGGAAGAATGGCACCCGGATCTTTCCTTCTCTGGAATGGTCGATGCGGGATGTGAATAAAAAAGCGGAATATTCGGCCGGATTGATGTATTCGAATGAATTCAATTACCAGTCACTTACTCTTGATGCGGGTTATTCCAAAGGGAATAGCAAAAATGGGGAATTTGCGCTCAAGTTCAGCGGTTCGTTCGACCAGGTGAAGATGATTTATGCTGAAGAAATGGCAAAAACTGACGTTCAAGAAATAGCAAACACCCAAGCCACCCTAAGCAGCACCACTATTGGCAATACCGTGCTCTCGAGCCAGAGCATATTGAAATCGGCAGCAAGCTCAAGTGGTAGTTCTGGCAGCAGTAGCGGGACTTCATCCGAAGAAGGATACGGCTCCGGTAGCAAGCCGAGAACAACTTTGACAGGAGGCATTTCTTACAACCAGGTGATTAACCCACAGATGCAAGTGGCTTTCCTAGCTGACTTCACGGGACAATTCGGGTATTTGGAATTACCATTCCACCGAGTATTTAAAAGTGATGCAGACAGTAGCACCATAGAGAATCTTCCAGACACAAGGCTCAGATTGCCTTTGGCTGTTAGGCTGAACTATTTTCTGGGTGACCGCTATATCCTGAGAACATACTATCGTTTCTATACTGACAATTGGGGAATTACGGCACACACCGCTAATTTGGAGGTGCCCGTGAAATTGTCCCCATTCTTCTCAGTATCTCCCTTTTATAGATTTTACACGCAGACCGCCTCGAAATATTTCGCTCCATTTGCAGAACATACTACATCCGACGAATACTATACTTCCAATTATAGCTATTCCGCATTTACGGCAAATTCAGTAGGTGCAGGCTTGCGTTGGCTACCAAAAGAAGGGGGATTTTTCAAAGCAATCGAATTGCGCTATACTTACTATAAGCAGACAACGGGCTTGGCCGCGAATGCGGTCACCCTCAACCTGAAATTCTGATAGCCTTCCATCAGTCTTTTATAAGGAAAATCCACCCCTTTCATTTGCGATGGGGGTGGATTTTTGCACGTGGCTAATTTTCAAAGACCGAAAAACAGGATTCGAACCTGCGACTCGCAGTCTGGGAAGCTTAACGAAGTTCTTTTGGGGATTTTTCTGTTTTTTATTGATATAAATATTCAGATTTTAAAGCATAAAAACGACTTTTCATGTTCTATTAAACAATTGCTATATTTTGTCTTTCCGCTGTGTATCCATGTTCTAAAATTGCCTGTTTGCTTCCGTAGTAGCTTGGTGAATGAAAAAAAACAGGGTTTGGATGCATGGGGAAGAAGTGAAGAATTTAACAGTCGGGGATTCGAAAATATCAATCGAAATGATTTAATCCCCTATTCCGCAATAGAAAAAAGCCACTATTTTTATGATTGGAGCATATTTTGAAAAAGTTAAAGGCAAACTAGTTCTCAAGATCGCTTTGAATAAAAAAAGACGTGCATGGTTCTCGGGATTGTGGAACTATTCTGGTGTATTCGATTTCCCCTTCAAATTATCTAATGCGCAATCTGGGTTAAATTGTAAAAAGAAAGTGTTTGATAAATAGTTGAAACCCAAAAGTTCCAAAAGTTACATACATGTATCTTTTGGAACTTTTGGGTGGAGGAGTTTGTGTTATTTTGGTCCTAAATATGTCCGCAATTTATTGTTAACGATAGAGATGTGGATGACGAATCGGTAGTCCCTGTCATAAATAAATGAAAACATAGCTCTTGCTATCTTATTGTATTGTCAGAAGCTGGATAATTCTTCTGCTTTATTTAAACCAATTCAATTCTTCCCGCATATTTACCACATCCCCGATTACTATTAAGGCAGGTGGTTTGAGTTGTGCTTCTTTTACTTTCTCTACAATGTTCGACAAATTTCCACAAACTGCGAGTTGATTGGGCGTGGTTCCCCATTGAATCAGGGCAATGGCTGTGTCAGGAGATTTGCCGTTTTCGATTAGTTTCGAAGTGATTTTACCCAGGTTACTTACGCCCATGTAAAAGACCAGTGTACTTTCCAATGTGGCCAAAGCCTGCCAGTTGATTTCGTCATCGGGTTTGTTGACCGCTTTGTGACCGCTAACGAAGGTCACCATCGAACAACTATCGCGATGGGTAACGGGTATGCCCGCATAAGCTGGTACTGCAATGCCCGAAGTGACTCCGGGGATGATTTCGAACCTGATGCCGGCTTGCTTCAACGCCATGGCTTCTTCGCCACCGCGGCCAAACACAAAGGGATCGCCGCCTTTGAGGCGAACCACATGGGTGTGTTTTTGAGCCAGTTCAATCAATAAAGCATTGATTTCGTCCTGAGGCAAGGTGTGATGATTGGCTTTCTTGCCGGCGTAGATGCGCTCGCAGTCGGGGCGGCAGTAGGCCAGCAAACTGTCGTTGACCAGGTAGTCGTACACCACGGCATCCGCCATTTTGAGTACTTCTACTGCACGCAGGGTAATAAGTTTTTCGTCGCCGGGACCGGCACCGGTGATATATATAGTTCCAGTTGACATTAGTAAGATGTTTTTAACGTGAGAATAAGATTCGTATCATGTCTTCGGCCAGCGGTTTAAGCTGTTGGTCGATGGCGGTTTGTTTTTCTTCGGGACTCAAGGCCGTATTGTTGACGATAGCCTTTCGGTATTCGGCCAATCGCTCCAGCAACTGATCGGCATCGGGATGAATCAGCTTGTCGATTTGCGAACGCACCATGCCGCTCAGCAGGGGGTATTCGCCGGCTGTGCTTACGGCAATTTTGAGTCGGTTGCGATCGATCACCGCCGGGATAATGAAATTTCCTATTTGTGCCGAGCTGGCATTGTTCACCAGAAGGTTGTGTGCCAATGCCTGTTCGCTGATGCGATTGTTCAATGCTTTGTCCGATGTGGTGGCAATGATCAGATTGTATCCGTTCATCATATCGTCTGTGAAATGCTGCAATTGTGCTTCGAGATGTTCCTCCAGAATGATTTCCTGCATTTCTGTGCAAAAGTCGGCACTGATGATCATGGGACGTAATCCGGCGCGAAGCAGTCCTTTGAGTTTGCGAACGGCTACTTTGCCACCGCCTATTAAAAGTGGTCGAAACTTGTCGGATTGCAGGGTAATGGGAAAAGTATTCATTTATGCTTCGAATGATTTTGGATGAATAATGGATTGCATAAGTTCCGAATAATCGGTGAACACCAGCGGATACTCCAACTGGGGTCGATCGATAATCAGCACTTCGGCACCCACGCTTTGTGCAGCAAGGATTTTCTCGTCCAGTCCGCCATCGACTCCGCTGTCTTTGGTCACCAGGTAACGAATTTTGAGCTCCTTCATGGTTTGCAGGTTCTCTGCTTCGGATACGACTGCCCGCATGGTGAGTACGTGATCTGGGGGATAACCTGCTTCATCGGTTTGCTGCAAACTGGCAGGGGTGTTGAGTACCCGCACAAAGAGTCGTTCCACTCCCAGTGGCAGGTATTTGGCACAATATTTTGATCCGGTGGTGATGAGAACATTGCCCGAAGTGTTCTGCAGGTATGCGATCAGACCTTCGTAATCGCCGAAATAGCGGGCAGCGGCATGACGCACCTGCTTGCGTTCGTAGCGAATGTACCGAATGGCTTTTTGCTCACAGACGGTCATAGCCTGGCGCGACACATCGACAGCAAAAGGGTGCGAGGCATCTACGACGGTGGTGATGCTCCGATCATCGATCAGTTGCCCCATGTCCTGCGGCGTGAGCGCGCCGGTGAGCACCGTACTTCCTTCCAGAGCGGCAATGTTGCGCCCCAAAGCTGTTGTGACGGTGACCAGATGCGGCAATTGTTCAGCTTGCATCAACCGCGAAATTTCTACGGCATTGGATGTTCCTCCGATAATCCAGATCATAGTTTGTATCCCCGGGGGGTGATCATGCGACCCTGTGCCACATAAGTCTGTGAATTACCAACAATCAATGTCGTGGTCATGTCAATTTCCTTTTCGAGCATGTCGCTGAGCGTGCACAGTTCAGTTTCGCAACCTTCGCGCATGGCGTCGCGGACGATGGCCACGGGCGTTTCGCCAGAGCGATGCTTCAACAGAATGTCGCGGAAGATTTCGATTTGTTTTATGCGTTCGCGGCTTTTGGGGTTGTAGAGCGCGATGGCAAAATCGCCCACGGCAGCGCATTCGATGCGTTTAATAATAACTTCCCAGGGGGTCATCAGGTCGCTGAGGCTGATCACGGCAAAGTCGTTCATCAGCGGAGCGCCTACCAGTGAGGCTGATGAAATGGCCGAAGTGATGCCGGGAACTACTTCTACCTCCACCTCGATTTGGTCGGTTGCCAGCATCTCAAGGATGACGCCGGCCATGCCGTAGATGCCTGCATCGCCGCTGCTAATCATGCTGACGGTTTTGCCAGACAGGGCGATGTCGATTACCTGGCGGCAGCGTTCCACTTCCTGGCGCATGCCCGACGAAAGAAGTTCTTTGCCTTCGATCAGGGATTCGATTTGTTTGGTGTAGGTCTTGTAGCCCACAATCACTTCACTCGCTGCGATGGCGTTGATGGCGCGTTGGCACATGTACTCGATGGCACCGGGGCCTGTACCGATGATGTATATTTTTCCGTTCATATTTTATTATTTAGATGCAAACTTTTCCAAAGTTGAGTGATTATTTAAAAATGTCTTCTGCTTCGAAAATGGCCAATGTGATGCCTTCGAAGGCGGTTTTGCGGAGGAGAAAGCGGCCTTTTCCTCCGGCGGCAATCGAGGCAGTCGGTTCGCAAACGCCTGATACACCGATTTGGGATTTTACAAAGTCGGAACTGCTAAATGCCGTTTCCACCTGCTCAATTTCGCTGCGCGGAATAAAGTGGGCGGTGACATTATAATGCGCTGCGGCTTGCAAAATGCCCTCTTCATTGCTTTTTAGATCGACAGAGGCGATGAGGCTAATGCAACGCGGGTCGATGCGGTGGACCTGTAGATGTGCGTCGATGAAATCGATGATGCGTTCGGAGGAAACACCACGTCGGCAGCCGATGCCTAGCACGATGTTACGGGCCAGAAGGCGGGCAGTGGGTAGCGGACTTTCCTGTGGTAGCTTGTTGGTGATGCATATTTGCCCTTCGGGAATGCCTGTGCCCGGATATTCGTTGGGGATGGGCAGACAGGTTTCGTTGATTTGCCGGATGGGGCGGCGTTGCAGAATCAATGCAGTAAGGATTTTGGCATCGTCGAAGCTATCGATGACGAGTCCGTGTTTTTGGGCAAACAAATCCACGGCTTGCAGCCCCTGTACATCGGTGGCCGTGGTAATGACGGGTGTAGCTCCGATGCGGGCGGCTACCTTTTGGGCCAGAGCATTGGCTCCACCCAGATGCCCGGAAAGCAGGCTGATAACAAAGTTGCCGCCTTCGTCGGCTACAAGTACGGCGGGATCGTGTGCCTTGTGCACAATGTGCGGGGCTATGCTGCGCACCACAATGCCGGTGGCCATGATAAACAACAAACTCCGACGGGTGGCAAAGAGTTCCGCTACCAGTTCGGACAGACTGTCGAAGGGACATGTGTCCGGCAGTGCATATTTACGCAGGGTAAATAGCTCGGCCTCGGTACCGGCCGCTATGCGACGGCCCAGGGCTGTGCCGGATGGCGATAGGGTGATGATGGTGAGCATTTATTTAATATTTTGCGTCTCTACTGTTTTTTCCCTTTTCGATATTCGTGAGTGAAATGGGCATCGTAGAGCTTTGAATTGTTGTAGGTGTCGCCCAGAAAGCGGCCTACGAGTATCATGGCTGTTTTGCGGATGCCAGCTTGCTTCACTTTTTCGCTGATATCTGTCAGGGTGCCGGTGATGTGGCGTTGGTCGGGCCAGGTGGCTTTTTCGACGACGGCTACCGGGGTGTCTGACGGATAAGAGGTGAGCAGGCGGGTGCAGAGCTCGTCGATCATTTGCACGGACAGGAAAATGGCCATGGAAGCCTGATGCGTGGCGAGTGACTCGATGCTTTCGAGTTCGGGCACGGGAGTGCGGCCTTCCATGCGGGTGCAGATGACAGTTTGCGAGATTTCGGGGACGGTGAATTCGCGCCCGAGCACCGAGGCGGCTCCGACGAAGGAACTGACGCCGGGGATGACTTCCCAGGGGATGGACAGGCGGTCGAGGTCTTCGATTTGCTCGCGAATGGAGCCGTAGATGGACGGATCGCCGGTGTGGACGCGTGCCAGCGACTGCCCTTGGGCGATGGTTTGCTGAATGACATCGATGATTTTGGGCAGGTCCATGGTGGCGCTGTTGTAAACGATGGCTTTGGGCTTGCGGCAATCGATGATGGCGGGATTGACCAGCGAGCCGGCATAAATGATGACATCAGCCTGGGACACGAGGCGCTGGCCTTTGACGGTGATCAGCTCGGGGTCGCCGGGACCTGCGCCGATAAAGTAGACTTTGGGTTGTATCATGTTATTTATATTTACCCCTAAATCCCCTAAAGGGGACTTGGTGTGGTTGATGCGTGTGTCGGATGAAATATTTTTAATCATTGTTGTCCGGTAAAGAATTGATCTGATTGTCCTCCAGCCGGACGAGCCTTTACTTTTTTCTCGAAGGCGGAAAGAGGCTGCGCAAAACAGCGAGTCTTTTAGCTTTTCTATTTCTTTCGTTTCGTGAGTATGACGGTGCTAAAGTAATGGACGTCGGTGGTGAGGTCGGCAATATCGCGGGTGACTTGCTGACTATCTTTACCGGCGTTGGTGACCATGGCAAAATCCCACTCGATATTGTTGCTAAGCAGCTTGTAGAGTAACTCGTGATAGGCCGACACCTTCATGCATACCACGGTGTCGAAATGTTGCACGGCAGCCCAGGAGTCGCTGTCGAGATCACAAATCACGGCCAGGCGTTCGTCGCCCGACACCAGCGGCAGGTTGAGGCTGTTGCTGATGGCATTGAACGAATAGATGCCCGGGATGGATTCGCAAGAAATGCCTTCGGCCGCCACATGTTCCATCACGTACTGAAAGGTGCTGTAGAGCATGGGGTCGCCCAGAGTGAGGAAAGCCACATTTTTACCCTTATTGACCTGTTCGGCTATCAGGCGTGCATTCTCGCGGCGCGAGTGGAGGCGTTTTTCCACATCGCGGGTCATGGGGAAAGTGAGCGTGAGCATGTCCACATCGGATTTCAGGTGCGGACGGGCAATGTCGAACGCCGTACTGCCCAGTTCTTTTTTGCTTTCGGGCACAGCTACGATGTCCACCTGTTGAAGTATTTTAATGGCTTTAAGCGTGATCAGGTCCGGATCGCCGGGGCCTACGCCTATGCCGTAAAGTTTTCCTGTCATATCTTTATATATTGTTTTCCCCGAAGGGAAGAATTTGTTTTTGTAGCTATCTTTTTAGTTGAGTGGATACCATTTTTTTTGGTATCTGTTGATCTTCCTAAGGTCATTCGGAGCAATTAGTGACTCTTTTGAGGCCAATTGGCTATCAAAATGTCAATTTACTCCTTTCCAGTAAGCTTATTTTCTTACTGCCCGGATGATCCACACCGGCGATTGTGCCTTCAGCATGTCCGAGTTGCCCACTTTTTCTACCCGGGTTACGGCTACCTGCACCACTTCGGGCGCACCGAATTTGTCCGACAGCAGCAACCGGCGGCTTTCTTCCAGTGTATTCAACGTTACGGCCGTTATCACCACTACTGTTTCGGATGCCGTCTTTTCGGCTACCCATTGCACAATGTCGGCCAGTTCGCCGCCCGAACCGCCGATGAACACCCGTGTCACGTCCCGGCAATCGGGCAGGAGCGAGGCTGCCGTTCCCTGATGTATCTCCAGGTTGTTGATGCCCAGTTGAAGCGCATTTTGGTAGATCAGTTTCACGGCTTCTTCATTACTTTCCAGGGCTGTCACCCGTCCTTCGCTCAGCAATCGGGCCGCTTCCAGTGCCACCGATCCCGTGCCGGCACCCACATCCACCAGGTGATCGTGGCTACGCAGGCTGAGTTTCGACAGCACCACTGCGCGCACTTCCTCCTTGGTCATCGGTACCTTGCCGCGCACAAAAGTCTCGTCGGGCAGGCCGTAGCTCAGTTCGCGGTGGGCTTTGAATTCCGAATTTTCCACAATCACGGCACACAAATCAAAGTCGTGCTCCTGTTGCGCCAGTTCCGCGGCCGTCGCGCTCACGATGCATTCGTCGGCATACGACAGTCGGTTGCCCACATACACCCGGCACTGGCCCAGCCCTTCGGCCACCAGTTGTTGCACAATGTATTTCCAGTTTTGGTGTCGGTCGGTCAGTAAAAAGCTGAAGCGATGGTGCTGTACCTTGTCCGTAAATCGCACCGACGTACCGTGCAGACTGCCGATGTACGCGTCCTCGTAGCTTAGTTGCAGTTGCGCAAAAAAGTACTGATAGGTACTGATACCAGGAATCACCCGCACATCCATCTGTGGAAACAAGCGTTTAAAGGTTCGCAGTAAGCTGTGAAAACCCGTATCACCTGACACCAGCAGCGTGATGCGTTGCGCATCCGTTGTTTGGATGGCTTCGCGCAGTTCCGTTTCGTGACCGTTCAGCCGCACGGTGCGCTGTCCCGGCAGAGCAAATTCCTCCAGGTGACGTTTACCTCCCAGCAGCACCTCGCAATCGGCCACCGCCTCCAATACCGCCGGCAACACCAGCTGTTTATTTCCCGGCCCAATGCCGCAAATGGTTATTTTGTTCATGTTTTTTATTTTTTTTTGAGACGCCATATATGACGTCTCTACAGGGATGGCGTATTGTGTTTCTATATCCAGACGATGTGCACATCGTCTCTACGACCGATCCGTGCAATCCGTATTTTCAGACGATGTTGGTGTTTTCCCCAACAACCGATCCGTTCCGGCAAACAACACCACCTCAACTTGTAATTGATTATACACATGCTGTTCGCATTTGCGCCGGATGGTGGCGGCCAGTTCATCGAAAAATCCACTCTCTGTATCGATGTAATCCAGCGCTTCCTCGGTAGTGTTCGACGCCATTATTTTGCCGAAGGCTTCCACATCGCCGCTGTAGAGCAGGTAGTGTGATGCCAGAATTTCCATCCGTGCATCGGCCACACTGCTGTGGGTGTGAAACACACCGCCGGCTACCTTTACCAGTTTTCCGATATGTCCCGCCAGCAACACTTTCCTGAAACCATAGCGCACGCACTCGTGCAGCATATAGCCGATAAAGTTGCTGGTATTGACGGCCGTTCCCGCCAGCTGCGGCGCATATTGCTGCAAAAAGCGTTCGCCGTAATTGCCTGGTGTCAGCACCACTTGTTCAGCACCCTGTTCGCGCAGCACGGATATATCCAGCGACAGCGATTCTTTAAACGCTTCGTCGGACATGGGCACCACCAGTCCCGATGTGCCCAGCACCGAGATGCCACCCAGGATTCCCAACCGGGAGTTGAACGTGCGCTTAGAAATTTCAACTCCTTCGGGAATACTGATTTCAACGGTGAGTCCCTGTTGTGCGGGGCGCAGTTTCTCGGCTTCGTTACGAATCATTTGGAGTGGAACGGGATTGATGGCAGGCAATCCCAGTTCCACGGGTAATCCTTTTTTCGTAACGATGCCTATGCCTGTTCCCGCCTTAATTTCGAGTTCGGCGGTGGCAGTGAGTTGTGCCCGGGCATACACCCGGATACCGTTGGTCACGTCGGGGTCGTCTCCCGAATCTTTTACCACAAAACAACTTACGCTATCTCCCTCGCGCTCGTAACCGTACACGCTGATGTTCACTTCCGTTCCCGAAGGCGTCATCAGCACCACCACTGGCGTTTCGTCGCCCTGCAACAAGGCTCTGACGGCTGCTTGCGTTGCCGCTGCCGCACACGAACCGGTGGTGTAACCGTAGCGGTACACTTTTCCGTTGATATAGCGTTGTTTGTGTGGCATTATATTTTATTAAACCCTCTACGAGGACATCTTTATTTCATATACAGCAACGCATTCAGTATCGAAACCGCTACGGTACTGCCGCCTTTTCGTCCGTTGGTGACGATGGTGGGCACGGGGCGTGCTTTGATAAATTCTTTCGATTCGGCAGCACCCACAAAACCTACAGGCACACCGATTACCAGTGCCGGATTCAGCTTGCCTTCGTCGATCAGTTCGCCGATGCGTACCAATGCGGTTGGTGCATTACCAATCACAAAAATCTTCGTACGCTCGTTTTCCGCTGCTTTGTCGATTCCCAGGATGGAGCGGGTCAGCTTCAGCTCTTTCGATTTGGCTATCACCTCTTCGTGATCGATGTAGGTGTAGATAGTACAGTTCAGCTCTTTCAGGCGGCGTTTGTTCACCCCGGCTTCTATCATGCGGGTGTCGCAATAGATGTCGCAACCCTCGAGTAGTGCCTTGCGAGCCGCAGCCACCGCCTCAGGATGAATTTCGATAATGCGGCCATATTCAAAGTCGGCCGTGGTATGTATTACTCGTTTTACTATGGCCGCCAGCTCTTCGGGCAAACCCAAATGTCCCAGTTCGTGGCTGATGATGCGGAAGCTTTCTGCCTCAATGGCATTCGGGTCGGTTATTGTATAGTTCGATTGGTCCATAAGTCAGTTATCTTTTTGTAAAATGCGTCATTAGAATAAAAATGAATATGCGGATATCCAGCCAGCACATTTTTGTAGCGTAACCCTCCTTGCCAGTTGTGGGGGCGTTCGGGCTTTTCCATCTCAAATGCCATCTCATAATTGGGTGCCTGTTCGGATGGAATAAGCCGCGAATGATGAAATTCGTGAGCTTTAGTCACCGTTCCTTCCCAATCGACTAGGCAATAGCCAAAGTTTTGCAGGCGTGCAGTCATTTCGGTGCGGCAATGAAATACGCCACACATCGGATAAAAAAGATCTTCCACGGGGATAATTCCTTCGGTCAGGTACATCAGTCCGCCGCATTCGGCATACACGGGCATACCGTATTCCACCGCCTGTCGAATGCTTTCGCACATACTTCTGTTGTGGCTAAGCTCCCGGGCAAATACTTCGGGATATCCTCCTCCCAGATACAAAGCATTGACCTCTTCGGGTATGCAGGCATCTTTCAGCGGACTGAAATAGATGAGCTTGGCGCCATCCTCGCTCAACTGGTTGAGATTGGCTTTGTAGTAAAAACTAAATGCATCATCGTAGGCCACCCCGAGTTTCAGCCCTTTGAGGTTGACGGCATTGTTGGTGTACTGTTTTTCCGGTCGGTCAGCAAGGACTGTCAGTGCCAATAGCCGATCGATATCGCAATGTTGTTCGAGCAGATCGGCTATCGTATCTATTTTGTTGAAGAGGGTTTTGATTTCTCCGGCCTGAATCAATCCTAAATGGCGGCTTTCGAGGGCAATTTCGCTATTGGGGGGCAAATACCCCAAACAGGCTATCCCACAATGTTGCTCGATGTATTGTTGCAAAAAGCGGAACTGATCGTCGCTGTAAACATGGTTTAGGATAACGCCGGCAATGTGCACCCGTGGATCGAGCGTGGCAAATCCATTGACTATGGCTGCTACACTTTGGTAGAGGGCTTTGCAGTTGACCACCAAAATCACCGGTAAATCAAGCATTCGTGCCAGTTCGGCGGTACTTCCATGGCCTTCCATTCCCAGTCCGTCGTACATTCCCATTACCCCTTCTACCACAGCAATGTCCTGCTGGTTGCTGTATTTGTCGAACAGTTGTTGCACGTTTTCAGCGGCAAGTAGGTAGCTGTCCAGGTTGTGCGAGTCGGTTCCCGTAGCCATGCCATGAAAGGCCGGATCGATATAGTCCGGTCCTGTTTTGAACGGTGACACCCGCATACCTTTGCGGCTAAGCAGTCGCATCAGTCCAATGGTAATGGTGGTTTTTCCGCAGCCACTGTTTGTACCTGCTACGATAAATGCATTCTTCATATACTGGAAATGATCTGTTTCAGCTCTTCCACATTTCTGGGGGCGCTGTATGTTTGTAAATGTAGCGGTAAGCCCGCGTAAATGTCCAATACTGTTGGTCGGTTCAGTCCAAAACTCTGCAACATAGCTTCATTGTTCAGTATGACTGTCGGATGCCCGGCTTCCATTATTTTTCCCTCATGCAGGATAATCACCCGATCGGCCCATTCCAGGGCGTATCCAGTGTCGTGTGTCGACTGAATGATGGTCATGCCTTCGTTGTGCAACCGATCAAGCAATTCTCTGAAATTGGTAGCATGTTGCGGATCGAGGCCGGCAAAAGGTTCGTCCAGTACCAGCACATCGGGTTTCATGCTCAGGAAAGCCCCTGTCAGCACGCGTTTCTTCTGTCCGAAACTCAGCAACTGCGGTTGGCGGGTGAGCAAATTCGCTAAATTCAGTCGCTGGCTTACTTCTTCCACTCGCTGGGCGGCATTGTTGCGGCTCAATCCCATATTCAAAGGTCCGAACGAAAGTTCGCCGTACACCGTATGAGCAAAAAACTGACTGTCGGGATCCTGCATCACCACCGCTACCCGCTTGCGCAGGGCGGTAAGATCAGCCTTTTTATAATTTATTTTTTTTCCGTCGAAACAATAGCAGCCCGAATCGGGTTTCAGCAATCCGTTCAGCATTAAAAAGAGGGTCGATTTTCCCGAACCATTGCTACCCAGTACAGCAATTCTTTCGCCCTGCTGTATAGACAGGTCAATGTTGTGCAATGCCTCGTTTCCTTCGGGGTACCGAAAGCTAAGGCCTTGTATATCGATCATGGGTTGGTTCATCGTATGTACAGCTGAAATACAGTGATAACTATCAACACCAATCCTGCTAATACATACATGACATTTGCAAAGCGTGGAGCCGTTTCCTGTGGTTCCAGCAAGCGGAAACAGCCGTCGTAGCAGCGTGCTTCCACATTTTGCTGCAAGCGTTGCGATTTGAGCAGCGAAACCAAGAAAATCCCCGTCAGCAGTTGTGCTGCCTGACGGTAATTGCGATTGCCGGTATAAGCCAGTCTGCTTTTTTGTGCCAACAGCATTTGTTCGGACAAGCAAAACAGCAAGCGGATATTGTTATAAATCAGAATTAATAAATCCACTACCGTCTCGGGCACTTTGCAGCGACGCAACAATTCCACGGTTTGATATACCGGGGTGCTGAAGGCAAATACATTTAGAATAAAAATGCCCGTAAAGCAGCGGAACCAGGTGTGCATCAGCAAATGTACCGACGATTGACTTATATGGATTCCTCCCAATTGCCACAGCACATCCTGCTGGGGTGTATTCAAACTAAACAAAGCCGGCAACAATCCTACGGCCACAAACAGCGATTGTACCAACAGCAATTTAAAAAAATGCTGCCGACGAAAACCATTTGCCCACAGAATCAATAGCAAGTGCATGCAAATGATCAAGCCCTGCGTAACAATCTGACCCGATGCCAATGAGAGCACCAGCGACAGCAGCATAAAGGCAGCTTTCGTTTCGGGGCGAACAGCTCGTAAACTGTGGTTATGAGGGTTGACCGGGTTCATGTTGATTTTTATATTTCAGAATTTTGCGCAGGAAAAGAACGAACAATGCAATGCCCAGTGCAATTTGTGCGGCAAAGCGGAAACTTTCCTGTCCGTCGGTGAGTTCAGGTGCCCAGCTGAACCAGGCCTGATAGCCTTTGTGAATATTTTGAACAAGTGTTACAGCCTGATCGTCGGTACCTTCGCCAAAATCGACTAGTCGGGGCAGGTAAGGCACACTTATCAGCAACAGAACTCCTCCGATAATGGCTATCAGCTTTTTGTGTTTCATGCTTTCCGTAGGTATTTGGCAATTAAACTATCTTGTGGTAAGGTGTTTCGCCTGATCAGGTATTGCAGGGTGATGGTGGTAAGAATGCCTTCGACCACCGCCAATGGCAATTGGGTAACCGCAAACATGCCTGCAAACTTTCCAAACGAAAGTGCATAACCAGAAGCCCCGGATCCATCGGGAAAGGCCAAAGCCAATTGTCCCGAAGTGACTACATAGGTAATCAAATCGCCCAGAAAAGCCGTGATAAAGATGTTGACAGGCAATTTCACCCGCAACTTTTGCATCAAAAGGAATAATCCATACGACACGAAAGGTGCTGCTATGGCCATCGAAAATACATTGGCACCCAGGGTCGTCAGGCCGCCGTGGGCGAGGAGCAGGGCCTGAAATAACAGCACGATCAATCCGATCAGCACCATGGGCCAGCTTCCTACCAGTAAAGTGCCAAAGGCAATGCCCGTGAGGTGCGACGACGATCCGGCTACCGAAGGCAGTTTCAGTGCCGAGAGTACGAACACAAATCCGCCGGCCAACCCCATAAAGAGTTTGTCGCTCAGCTGCTGCTTCGATTTTTTGCGGAGATAATATACGCTGTAGATGATAAATGGCCAGGCAATTAAGTGCCAGCTCAGCGCCCATGCCGGAGGCAAAAATCCTTCAGCAATGTGCATAGCCATTCCCGTTTGCGGTAGCAAACACAGGCAAAGCCCCCAAGCAATCCCTTTGGTAAAATAGTTCTTTTGCATAAAAACGATGTGTGATTAGATGGAAAAAGTTACAATCCTGCGCGTTTCAGCAAAATGCCTACCATCAAAGGTTCAGCACCGATGGGCGAAGTAATCCGGAAAGCTACCTGCGGATATTTTTCTTTCTCAGATTCGATTAGTTCGGGGATGTCCTGTTTGATATGGTTACCATTGAACAGAAAATAAGGTACCACTGTGATGTCCTGAACGCCTTTTTCTACCAACGATGCCACAACGGTGGGTATATCGGGCGTAGCCAGTTCCATGTGAGCACCGCCTACTTCAAACCCTTCGGCTTGCGTACGAACCATTTCAATCAGTTGATTAAACTCATTTACCGCATCTTTTGAGCGGCTTCCGTGACTAACAATTAATAATCCTTTCATTTTCTTTTTTTTAATGAATCAGGGTATTCGCTTCGCGTTATTACATAGTTCTTTGCTCTGTGTTATTGATTAATATATTATTTCTTCGAATAACAACGAATCACCTGATAGTTATGCTTGCTTTTCAATCGGAGGATGGAAGTGTCTTAACGGGAATAACAACCGAATGAGGCCGATGTTGGCTGGTTATTTCTGCGTCATGACTCTTTCATTTTTCGGTTGAAATAAAAATAACAACAACACCGTCTCCTACATGGAGATGTTGAAAAATGAAAGTAGCATGGAAAAATTTCTGAATTAATCGGGCGGGTATTTGTTTGGAAAAGTTGCAAACACTGCCAAATAGAATTCTCGCTTTTATTCCCGAAAGCTACGTTTCTGTTTTATTCTTCGGCAGGTTTTCTGACTTTCCCGATTTTCAACACCTTCCCATCGTCTTTGGAGTTCGACCACAGTGGCTACTTGTTGAAAATACTATGCACGGCATCAGGGCACATGCATCGGGATTACAGCTACGGGTATAGTTCCGGATTGCCACCGGATTCCCTTGACCGAAATCGTCCGCAAAGATATATAAACTTTTTAAAAAGTGTAGTTCACTAGCTGTATTTTGCTAATTATTTAAGAGTAATTGTACTGAATGATCGCTGTAACACATTTTCCTTAAAATGATTTTTCTATAGAACCCAGCAATAATAACAGGTCATTTTGCGGAGAATCATCTTAAAATAGTGTGTGTAAATAGATAAATTAACATTTGTTGCCGATATAATGTAGGTAGAGTGATCTTACTTAATCCCCTATTCCGCAATAGAAAAAAGCCACTATTTTTATGATCTAACTTCTAATGCGTAGCAATAGACAAGTCTATCCAATGAACTTTGAGATATAATACACCGGCAAAGAGATTACGCCCTGGGGCGGAATGGTTTTTCTAAAGCAAATGTTGCAAAAAAGGCTATAATCCAAGCAAAAAGGCAGGGCGAGTCATCTCCACTTATTGCTTTCATAGCCGATGTTGGTGGCCAACATGTGGCTACGAAGCGGGGATTGCTCCTCAGCAAACAGTTTCCTTGCTTTCCTGGAGGACACATTATCTAAATTGAGGGGCAAAACCATCGGGGCATGGTTCTCGGGATTGTGGAACTATTCTGGTGTATTCGATTTCCCCTTCAAATTATCTAATGCGTAATCTCGGTTAAAGGATTGGCGGCAAAATTGGAAACGCAAAAAAAGGAGACGAATTTGTCCCCTTTTTTTGCGTTTATTATAAACCTTCGATATGAACAAGCCCAGTCGGCAAATTTATAAACGTGCCACAAATCCTCCTCCAGGAACTAATTTCACAGTCAGTGTATCTTTCGGAGAAACGACCTGTTCACGTCGGTCGATGCTCGTATTGGTGAGCTTGCCGTCGTAGATAAGCGTTGCTTTTGTCGCTTTTTTGAGGAAATCAAGTGGTATTTTTATTTCCCGTTGGCCAGCGCCATTCATTGCGCCTATCCACCACGTATCGCCTTTGCGGCGCGCATAAGCCACCACCTCGCCGATGCTGGTGCAAGACAGCACCTTGGTTTCGTCCCAGACGGTAGGTATTTGCTGAAACAAATCGAACATGGGGCTTTGGAGATAAAACTTGTAATGGTCGGTAAAATGCGTGATGGGTGAAAGATATACGATGGACTGGGCAAACTCATGCGCCCAGGTGAATTTTTGGGTGGTCAGTTGCTCAGGGTCTAATATCACTGGTGTAATATCGGCTGCTCCGGCCATCAAGCGGGTAAAAGGCAGGCAAACATCTTGCTCCAGAGAAGCTATGCGTTTGTATCTGGTCATATGATATTCGCTCCCGCGGACCGCCTCGCGCGTAATGTCCATGGGGTAGGTGCGGCGCAATCCTGTTGGCTTAACACTCCCGTGAAAGTTCAGCATCAATTTTAGTTCGGCACAGTCCTGCGTTGTCCCCATATACCATTGCATGATATCGGAAGTAGCATCGGGAATAAAGTCGATTTTGATACCGACTGCACCGATAGCTTTTATTTTTTCCAAATAAGCTCGGCGTTTGCCAGCCTCACGCATTTCTTTGGAGTCCACCCACACAATTGATTTAACGCCAATACTTTTACCATACGATATGACTTCCGCCAGCAATGTCCATTGGTCTTTGCCATCTTTGCGCCAATCGCGCCAGCCATCATCCACCAAGTAGTATTCCCATTTCAATTTTGCTGCTGCTTCGTACCAGTTCTTCTGATCTTCATAAACAGGGCTACCTACGCTCCACCATTGCCACAAGCACCGCCCGGGCTGGACCCACGAGAAATCAGTTCTTGCGGCGGGCGGCGGGCACAAGTTCATCAACAGGTCGGAATTTACCAAATCGGTTAGATTTTTTGTAACTACAGTTGTCCGCCATGGCGATACCAATTGTCCATGGTAAGTGCCATCCAAAACCAAAGGCCCGTTATCGGATCTCCTTTTTATATCCCAACCTTGTTTTTCGAATGGGAAATCGGCCGTAAATCGGCTGCCTTTGCGGACAAAAGCCATATCGGAAAAGGTTTCGCAGTCGGCTTCAGAAATAGAAAGATAATGCCCGCCCATTTCAAAGGTAATCGGCCCCATTACGGGTTTGTCCTGCGGAATTTTGTCTAAAGAGGTCGTATAGCTCGGCTCCTCGTAGCACTGGCTAAAGCCCGACCATGCCGCTTTTGTGACGTTCGCAGGAAGATTCCACGAAGTGGATTCGCCATTTATCCGTTTTGAACCGGCAGGTAGGGTGTAACGTATGCCAACTCCATCATTATACACCCTGACTATAAGTTGAAATGTTTTGCCCGATGTCACAATCGGTATGGCGGCTTCTTGGGCAAAATTATGTGCTGTCGTGTGGTTTCCCAAAACGGGATAAGTTTCGTCAATCCGACAAAACAGGGGTGTGGAGGTAAATTTCGCACCCTTGCCTAAATCAACGCTATCGACGGTTATTCCTAAAGGCGATGTTTCGAGTACTTCTATGCTACCCGATTTGATGGAGTACGACAGCCTGCCTTCATGGGCAATGCTCACCAAAACTGAAAGTTGCTTGTCGGGACTGTCGATTTTAATTCCGTTGTCAGCCGCAGCCAGATTAATTCCTGCAAATAATGCAATTGATGTAATAATAAATTTCGTCATTTTGTTCACACTACTAGTTTTTTTAGGTGTTTCTTGAGCGCAAATTTACAATAAGTATGAGGATTTACATAGTAATATTTGAAATGGAATTATATTTTTGGGAAATTATTTGTTTGGGAGACTACAAATGAACTCATAGAAGTAAAATGGGAAGTAAACGATATTACGGTTTATATTCTCATAAAAAACGTCATTTTGAAACCCATAGGCGAATTATAAGATGCTTTATCCGATATTAAATCCCCAAAAAGTACTTAAGGCGAGCTTTGACCTATCTAAAAGCTTTTACCCTATTGTGCTTTGGCCTATTCCTTACAAAAAGGTCAGATGGCCGAGGGGATGGCGCCGGGGCGACGCAGATTCATATCATTGTTTTAGTTCACTGAATAATACCACTGCCAATACACAATTTGCAATCCTTGTCGTAGATGACGCCAAATTGTCCGGCAGCTATTCCTTGTATTTTTTCTTCCGATTGAATGGTCAGAATGTCACCTTGTTTTTCTAATTTGCCAAAAGTGAATTCCGGCGTGTGACGAATTTTGAAAGCAATCTCTTTCGAATCAGTAAAGTCGCCCCAGATATCTTCCGTGATGTATTCGAAACCACGAAGATTCACTTCTTTTCCGTATTGTGTTTCGGGGTCGTAGCCGTTTGACACATAGATCACGTTGCTCTCCATGTCTTTCTTCACGACGAACCAAGGGCCTCCGCCCAGTCCGAGTCCACGGCGTTGGCCAATGGTGTGAAACCAGAAGCCGTTGTGTTGGCCAATGATCTTTCCTGTTTCAAGTTCCACAATTTTTCCTTTCTTTTCTCCCAGATATCGGCGGATAAAATCGTTGTAATTGATTTTTCCGAGAAAGCAAATGCCTTGGCTGTCTTTTCGTTGAGCCGACGGAAGATTATTGGCTGCGGCAATTGCACGCACTTCGCTTTTCAGCAAATCACCAATCGGGAACATCAACTTCGACACCTGCATGTAGTTGATCTGTCCAAGGAAATAAGTTTGGTCTTTCACCTGGTCTTTGGCGGTGGAGAGCCAGCTCTTGCCTCCGATTTCGGTGGTCGTGGCATAATGCCCGGTCGCTATTTTGTCAAATTGATAGCCCCAATTTTGTTCGAAGCATCCAAATTTTATCATTTTGTTGCACATCATATCCGGGTTCGGAGTCAGTCCGCGGCGCACTGCCTCGATGGTGTAGCTCACCACATTCTCCCAATATTCTTCGTGCAAGGAGACTATCTCGAAGCGGCAGCCGTATTTTTTGGCTACGGCCGTCGTGATTTCAATGTCTTCTTCGGAGGGGCAGTCGATAAAACCGTCCTTGTCCTCCATTCCGATGCGGATGTAGAAAATAGTGGGGTCGTAGCCCTGCTCTTTCAACTGGTGAACCACCACCGAGCTGTCCACTCCTCCCGAAACCAATGCTGCAATATTCATCCTTTGTTATTCCTCCTAAAAAATGGTTTGCAAAGTTACAGCTATTCTGTGAAATACAAAAATGGAAGGTGGGGAACTTGGCTATAATAACGTGAGTTCGATGTAACGAATGCAATGCTATCCGCTTGCCTTACTACAAACGAAACGCCGAAGGGTTGACATCGGTTATTATGCCACGCCTTCGGCGTTTATGGTTGCTGTTTGGCTCATGGTCTCTATAATCATACTATCCCTTCGGGATTATCGAGACTCTTTTCTAAAGGCCTTTTAGTATTCTGACTTAGATCGAACTCACGTTAGTTTAAACATCTCTATGAAGATTGAATTAATTTCTTCTAATAAACCTTCTTCCGGTTGTTTCTTCAATGCAGTATTTCGGTATTCGTGATAGAGTTTTAAAATCTTCTCCTCATCCTTTTTTTCTATTCTCTCAATGTCAACCATCAACGATTTGTTGATGTCATTAGGTTCAAATTTTTGTAATCCGTTCCCGTATTCTCTGCGGTTGTCGTTGAAGATGTCTTTTGAAATATCAGTAAGAAGGTAAGCAAAAAGCAAATCAACTTTCGGTTCTGAAAACATATTCAGGTATATGCAGTGGAAAGTCGTTAGGTTTCTAGTCCTCGCTTCGTTGCGAATAAAACGAAGTCCGTTACGATTGAAAACAGAAACCCAAATAGGGGAAGGTGGTCTGTTTTCTAATGCGTGCCAAGGATTACGGCTTGCCGTCAAAAATTTTTTGTGGACTTCTTCCGCTTCTCCTTTTGCAAGGTATTTTTTCAATGATGGTTCTGTCGGTTCGGTTGCATTAAGCAAGTAAACAAACCTGTCTTGTTCTTTCAAGTTTGCAAAATCCTCTGTTGTGAAAAATGCTCCATCAACGTCAATTGATTTTGTAACACAAGGCAACAAATACTTTTTATCAATGTTGAATTGCTTTGCCTTTGACTGGTTGAACGTAAAATACTCGTTTGCACCTGTCGCAATGCCACGAACAACTTTTCCAAAGTTGGAGAAGGGCACCAGGTTTTTAAATCTTGTTGCGTTTTGCTCTTGGTAATATGCTCTCCACTTTATTTCAGGATTGAGTTTTGAAAATACAATTGCATTTTCCGATTTTATTTTCGGGTAGGCTGCAAATTTCTCCTGTAAATCAAATAGTTCATCAAGCGTTTTGATGTTTATGAATTCGACTTCTGACTTTTCGTTGTCGTTTGCGAAAAGCAGGATTGAAGCAGTAGTCAAAGCATCGTCAAAAACATTTTCTTCAAAGTCAAAAATGATGATGTAGCGAAGCAGTTTGTTTTTGATTAGATATGACTTTACCAACTTGCCGTAATCGGAATTCAAAAACTCTGACGGAATAATGTAAGCAGCTCTGCCGCCTGCATTTAATTGATAAGCAGATTTTAAAAGAAAGAGTGTATAGAGATTTGTAAAGCCATTTAGCTTCAAACCCAACTTTACCTCTATTTCTTTTAGAGTTGCTTTGTTTTCGTAATCGTGAAATTTGAAGTATGGTGGATTGCAAATAATTCCATCGTAACGATTTTCCCAATCATTAAACATATAATCCTTCAAATGAATTGAAGTGTTCTTTTCATTGTCAAAAATATTTGCGGCTTGCATCAAAATATATCCATCAATATCAAACCCTTTTATTGAACACTCTTTGTTTGTTTGTCGGATTGCTCTTGCGAAAACTCCCAGACCGAAAGCAGGGTCTAGAACTGTTTGTAGCTTTTTGTTTGCTGTAATCCATTTAGCCATGAATTGTGCAATGGGAAAAGGAGTGAAAAATTGAGCAAATTTTTTCCTGTGTTCAAGTGTAACGATTTGAGAGTATTCTCTTTCGGGTTCGTTGGTTGCGGTATGTTCTTTGGATGCCAGCATCAGAAGTCGTTTTGGTTTATTCCTAATACTTCTCTTAAATTATTTACATCTAAATAGGCAGTTCCACCTTGGAACTTCACATGAAAAAGTAATCTTCCTCTGCCTAACTTTCTCATAATACTTTGATGTTCGGGCATATCAATTTTAACTGCGACTTCTTTCCCTTCTTTGTAATCAATTTTAACTGTCCATTTGTTTTGATTTTTGCTGTCTTCATCACCGATAAAATATTTATCCCCCTCCAAATCAGGATTAGAAATCAATTCCAATATTTTTTCTAATGAAATACCATAAACCTTATCAAAGAAAACTTGAAAATAAAAGTGAGGAACATTGTATGTTTCAATCCACTTAAAAACAACCTTTAAATCTTCAACTTTGGGTGTGATGCTAAGAAAATCTCTTTTCTTAAATTCTTTAAGAGCACCATTCATTTCCTTTATCAGGTCGCTTGCGGCTTTGAGTTCTGCTGAAGCTCTCCAACCTGGTGCATCTTTTATTTCTAAAACACCAATTGTTTCGTTAGTTATTGCACTCAAACTTTCTATCCAACCTGCTTTTTGGTTCAGTATATCATGGTAGTTCTCTAACAGGGTGGCTTTCAAATTAAGAACTTTCTTTGTCATTTCAGCCTTTCGATGCTGCATGAATAGGGTGTATTCTTCAACCAGAAATGCACTTGACCTGACTTCAATACCTGCTGTGGCTAAAGGAACTATAATGTCAAGTTGTTCTTTAGTAAAATTGCTAATGTTATGTCCCCATTCTTCTTTGTAAACGTCTTTAGAGAAGAGGAGTAAGTCAGGTCTTTTGCCAATCGTTTCTAACTCGTCCTGATATTGTTCGTAGAATTCTTCAAAACCAGGTTCACCTGCAATTATATTTTCTGACTTACCATATTGAACAGCAACATATTTTTCCGATTTAGCATTAATTGCCTTGTGAATTAAATTTTCCGCCCAATCACCTTGTTCCCTATTCGTAAGGAATTCAGAAAACGCTTGTGTAGGTGGTTTCCCTCTTTTCCGCTCTATTGTCCAATCTATAATTGTTGTTGGAACAGTTTGAATTAAAGTTCTGATTGTTTGATAATAACTCATTGTTTGGCTTTTAAATATTGGACTTTTCTTTCAGCAACTTTCAATGTGTCAAGGTCGGCTTCTTCTTCTAAAATTTTGTAAGCGATTTGGTCACTTAAAAACTCCTTCATCATCTCTTTTTCGTCGAATTTGAAATACTTAGCGACCAGTTTTATTTGTTCTTTTGTCGGCTGCCTTTCGTTGCGCTCAATCTTGCCAAGTAATGAAGTGTCAATACCGATGCTTTCTGCAACCTCTCTCAATGAAAGCTGCTTCTTCTCTTAGCGTTCTGACTTGCTCGGCAAATGTTGTTACTTTATTCTTACTCATTTGTCAAGGACAATTATTGTCCAAAGATAAGGGTTTAATCTTATCAAGGGCAGATGTTGTCCTCAAAAGTTTTCAACAGTAAGACCCAGAAATGCGTGTTAAAGGCTCGTCTCGCCCAAGTTGCACTCTGGCCATAGAATAGCCGATAACGTATTATTTACGAAGTGAATATACAACATTCGTAACCAGATTTGTGTGTCTAATAATTTTATCCGTTTAAAATATTGGTATACAGATCAGGTAATGTTTTGTCACCTATCCCATTTACGAATGTATTTTGTGTCTCTTCCCATCCATCTTGCTGCATCCTCTACACGCTTTCCACCATCCCAAAGCCCAGATGGTTGTTCTCTCCAAATCCAGCTTCGTAACCGACTTTCAATAAGCGCGAATCGGCTTCAAAATAGAAAGCTGTGTCAAAGCCTCTGAGTTTCGTCTCTTGCTTCGTTCCGGCGTTCACAATAACTGAATTGGAATAAGATGCTTGCAACAATTGAAAAGAAAATACTTCATCTCCATCAAATGGTTGTCCGTAAAGGGCAAGGTATTTGTCCTTTAAATTGCGAAAAAGCAGGTCTCCGAAATTTTGAGTTTCGGGGCTGATGGACATCCATGAGCCATCTTCCCGGTGGATAGGCAAGTACAATGGGGACAGTGTGCGGAAATTTGCGGCATCCTCAAGTTTTGGGGTGTATAACCGTTCAATAGTGCCGATTTTGAATTCCACCTTACTTAGGAAATCGCCAATCACGATCTTTTTACCCAGAAACAAGTCTCGGATCATTTGCTCCGTGCCAAGTTCGTGGAAAAATGAGACCTGAAGCTCAATGCTTTTGCAATCGATCAGCAACCGGTCGCGTTGTGTATGTGATGACGGGATGGACAACCGGGAATAGCAAAATCGTTTGAAGCTGTTAGCCTGTTCGTCTAACCCATTGTTTATTAGCCAGTTTCTGAAAACCTCTTTTCCGTTCTCAAATGCCGCATACAAGCCTTCCGAAATTTCGTAAGAATAGCTTTTCGGCAAGGCGTTTCCGAAAGCTGGCGGGTTGGGTATTAGTGCAAGTTTGAACCGCATGGACGGAAAAGGTTAGGTTGGTTTTTCGATCAAATACTTTTTGCCTTCTTTTTGTTGATCAGCAGCAGGGCAAAAAGATCTTTTTCATCCCATCCGATGTTGTTTTTGCGGACGGTGAAATTTCGATGGCAACTGAGATAGAGACAATCGGAAGAATTGTCGTTGTCGGTAAACAACTGTACGGCCTGTCCGGGTTTTAGTTGCGGGATAAGGTCTGCATAGGCACTCGAGACTAGGGAAGCTTGATGCTCAATGAAGCTGGCGTTGTGGCGGTTTGTTCCCGTCGAAAAAAGGGCATACACCTTGTATTTGTCCACGAGCACTGGTTTCGCAAAAGCTGTGATGATGCTACCGGGTGCGTTCAAGAACTTAGTCAGCAGATGCTTCCTGACGGCCTTAAACCAAATGGTGGCAACCACAAATACCACAATATACGGCACGACATACCAAGTGGCTAATTTCCCTTCCTCGAGAAGGTATAGCACACTGAATATACTCATGAACAGGAGCAAAACAGGACCCACGTATAGCCAGCTTTTCCATTTTAGAGAAAAAGGGATCTGTGATCTTATGAATGACTTGTCTTTCTCTAATTCAGCAAGTTCCTTGTTCGTTTTCTTTTGACTCATCGTTGTTCTGTTATTTCTGATAATACTTGTCCAAGACCCTCTGGGCAGCAGCAAACGAAGTGATCCTGTTGTTCAGCACAGCATCTTCGTTTACTTTGAGAGCTTCTACCACCCGCTGATCGTTGTAGAAATTGGCTTTCAGCCGTTCGTTGATGCTTTCGTACATCCAGAATTTGGATTGTTCGTTGCGGCGGTGTTCGAAATATCCGTTTTCGTTCACAAAATCGATGTATTCGCCCACCATGTCCCACACTTCTTTGATGCCGATTTCGTAATAACCCGAATAGGTCAAAACTTTCGGACTCCAACCCGATTCGGGCATGGGGAACAAGTGCAAAGCGTTTTTGAAATGCGACTGGGCTAGTTTCGCCTTCTCGATGTTGCTGCCATCGGCTTTGTTGATGATGATCCCGTCGGCCATTTCCATGATACCACGCTTGATCCCTTGCAATTCGTCGCCAGTTCCGGCCAGTTGGATGAGCAGGAAAAAATCCACCATCGAATGCACAGCCGTTTCAGATTGGCCCACACCCACCGTTTCCACAAAGATGTAGTCAAATCCGGCCGCCTCGCACAGGATAATTGTTTCCCTTGTTTTGCGGGCAACTCCACCCAGCGAACCTGCCGACGGGGAAGGGCGTATGAAAGCGTCTTCTTTCACGCTCAAACGTTCCATTCGGGTTTTGTCCCCAAGAATGCTCCCTTTTGAAATCTCGCTTGAAGGGTCGATGGCCAGCACTGCCAGCTTATGTCCTTGGTTGAGCAGACAGAGGCCAAAAGCATCAATTGAAGTGCTCTTCCCTGCACCGGGCACGCCTGTAATGCCCACCCGGATGGAATTTCCTGAAAAAGGAACACACTTTTCAATCACTTGTTGCGCCATGTGCTGATGTTCGGGTTTGGAACTTTCCACCAGAGTCACAGCCTGGCTAAGGATGGTTCTGTTGCCATCCAAAATTCCACGGACATATTCGTCCACGGTGTATGTTTTCCGTTTGAATCGACTGAAATCCTTCATATATGGATTCACAGTTGGCGTGTTGTTTGTCCCTTTATTGACTCGAAGGCCAATGTATTCGGATTCATTTTCAGGATGTTCCATCTTAAATGACTATATTAATGAAGTGATACAAATATACGAATTATTCAACGAATGTGGATCAGGCTAAAAATACTTTTAGCAATAAACAAGCAAGTCACTGTTGAGTAGATACATTCCGTCACGCTGCATTCAAAGATGTGATTGCGAATAGAGACCGATTTTCCAGATATTTTTTAGAATATGGATATTAGTGCAGAAAATTCGCTATTTTTGACAGTGATATATTCACCCACAAAAACATGGTCATACATCATTTAAGGATAATCTGCTTCAAGTTGTTGTTTTTTATAGCTTTACTTCCTTGCTTGAAACTATATGCCGGAAATGGAGGCAAGAACGATTCTGTTCGTGTTTTCAAGCATACTGTTTCTTTTGGATTTGGACTGGTAACAGAAAACAACCAATTTTTGGACGACCTGTTTTCGAAGGGTACGTTTGGCGATTTGTTTTATTTGTCCCATTTCAATTATGGCGATTTTGTGACAACAGGCGCACTTAATTTGAATTACACGCTGAATTTGAGCAAGCGTTTTTCAATAGGATGCTTCTCCTCTTTTCAATTGGATTCAAGAAGTGTGTTTGAAAACTCCACGGGGGAGAAGACTGGCGATGCACGGCAAATTTACAGTTCGCTAACTCCAAGGATTTACTTTTTTTGGCTGAACAAAGATGTCTTCCGGATCTATTCGGGATGCGGGACAGGCGTTGGATACTATTGGACGAAATATCGGTTTGGTGACACTAAGTTTTCGGGACGAAAATTTGAATGGAAACCCCAATTAACATTGGTCGGCGTTCAGGCTGGAAGACGTTTTTTCGGATTTGGAGAGGCGAATATCGGCGGTCGTCTTGGCTATCTCAACTTGGGGGTTGGCTATCGGTTTGGAAATTCAAAAAAATATAAACAGTGATGAAAAGAATAATGCCTAAGATTGTTCTTAATTGTTTGGTCCTCTTTTTATTAATGAATTCGTGTACTATAGGGGAAATTGCAGATAAAGATGAATACGCTTCCCATAAATTGGTTTATGAGTATTCAGAATCGGCGATATATGAGATGCTTTATAGTCTTGACTTGGCTGTCCGTGTAAGTGCTTATGCAAATGCCACAACCGATTCGGCAAGGAATGCGATAATAAAGGCTTATTTCTCTTCTGACAAAATCACTCAGACTTCAGAAGCATGGGCCGTTGCAAACAAGTGCGGGGAATGGTTGTTCCAATCCAACGGCTTGCCCATCGAGCAACAAGGTGCCGAATGGGAAATTGCCCTTTCTAAAAATTCAGGCAAGGAGGTATTCATCACTTCCGGAGATTTCCTGATAAAAGCAACAGGTTACAGAAATTGGTCGTTGCAATTGAACGACATCGGTTCGGAAATAACAGACCGCCTCGAAAGTTCGGCAAAATATGATTATTATTTTGATTTTACAAGTTACGGCAATTATTCTATCGCAGCTTCCGAACCAGACTCCATACAGCCATTTTATTACGATTACGATATCGAAAGCGGCAATGGTGGATTCGTCCCCAAGAAAATAGAATCAGGACATTACAACGTCACGGTCAATTATTCGGTTGAGTCACCGTTGAGCCTGAGGTACGATACTTCAAAATATATTTTTACCGACGGAACCCTTTTGTTAAATGTCGTAGATTCCGAAGATTCCACTGTGGAGTCTTTCAAAGCCACCGTCAACACTGTGCCCGGAAATTGGAACGTTACTTTCAAGTGAAAGGAGGCGGCTAATTCAATCGGGTCACTTCTTTCACGCCTTTCACTGTTTTCAGTTTCTTGATTAATCCTTTGAGAACATCCGTGTTGCGCAATGTTACCGACAATGTGCCCTGAAACAGGCCGTCGTTGGACTCAATGCTAATCGAGCGGAGCGATAAATTCGGCTCTTTGGAAATGATGGATGTCATATTGGTTACAATGGAAATATCATCATGACCCAGCACACGGAGGGTGATCGTGTACATCGATCCGGACTGGCCGGACCAGCGGGCGGCGATCACACGGTAGCCAAATCGGGTGAACATATCCGGTGCGTTCGGGCAATTTTTCTTGTGAATTTTGATTCCCTGGGAAGACACAAAACCAAACACATCGTCCCCATAAATCGGATTGCAGCACTTCGCCAATTGGTATTCAACGCCCGTCAAGTTGTTGTCCAGCACCAATTCATCTCCCGATTTCTCCTCTTTGCTTTTTTCGGGAGCATGGATCACAAAGTTTTCCGCACTGGTGGTTTCCGTTTTATCCTTGAGTTCCGCCTCCTTCTTTTCCAGTTCGAGATACTGGTCAATCACATTGTTGATATCCAAATGTTCACTCGCAATATCGACATAAAAGTCGGTCACGGTCTTGAACCCGAGCTTTTTGATTAAGCGCATCAAGAGCCCCTCGTCTTCATCAATCTTGCGGTTCTTGAACCTGCGTTTAAGCAATTCCTTGGCTAATTCTGATTGCTTGTTGGCTTCCTCTTTTAGCCTTTGGCGGATCTTGTTGCGCGCTTTTGTGGTTACCACAAAGTTCAGCCAATCCTGTTTGGGCGTTTGGTTGGGCGAGGTCAGGATGTCTATCTGGTCGCCACTTTTTAGCTTGTGCTTGATCGTCACCAGTTTTCCGTTGACTTTGCCTCCAACGCAACTTGATCCGAGTTTCGAGTGAATCGAAAAAGCAAAGTCCAGGATCGTAGCACCTTTGGGCAATCGGAATAGATCGCCTTTGGGAGTGAACACAAACACTTCTTCGTCGTAAAGATCCAGCTTGAAATCTTCCAGTTTTTCGGTAGCATTGGCATCCTTGTTTTCGAGGGCCTCGCGGAGGTTGGCCAACCATTCATCGATTCCCGATTCGCCGCGCACACCTTTGTATTTCCAGTGGGCAGCCAATCCGCGTTCGGCAATTTCATCCATCCTTTTTGTGCGGATTTGCACTTCCACCCAACGGGATAAAGGCCCCATCACGGTGATGTGGAGCGATTCATATCCGTTGCTTTTGGGTATCGAAAGCCAATCTTTCAGCCTTTTGGGATTGGGTTGGTACAAGTCGGTGACAATCGAATACACCTGCCAACATTCGGCTTTTTCCCTGTCCAGTTCTGAATTTAACACTACACGCACGGCAAACAAGTCGTAGATCGATTCGAATTCGATTTTTTGTTTTTTCAGCTTGTTGCTGATCGAATAGATCGATTTTGTGCGCCCCTTGATTTCATATTTCAGCCCGGTCTCACTCAGCTTGTCTTCAATCGGTTTGATAAATTCGGCAATATAACGGTCCCGGGAATCTTTACTTTCATTGATTTTTTTCGAGATGAAATCATAGGTTTCCCTATCGGTATATTTGAGAGACAAATCTTCAAATTCCGATTTGATCTTATACAGACCCAGTTTGTGGGCAAGTGGGGCATACAAATAAGAAGCTTCCGCCGATAATTTGAGTGTGAAAGCCGTGTCGTATTCACGGGCCGTGCGCATCAGGTAGAGGCGGCTGGCGATTTTCACCATGATCACGCGGATGTCTTCAGCAAACGACAACAAGAGTTTGAGGTAGTGTTCCGAATTAAGTGAAGATTCCTTTTTCTCCAAATCATTGACTTTGATAAGCCCCCGGATGATGTCGGCGACATCCGAATCGAACTGTTTGCTCACATCTTCCAACGTAAGGCTTCCGCCATCCACCATCCGATAAAGGAACAAGGCTATGATGGTGGTTACTCCCAGGCCAAGCTCTTCCAGCAGAATCTGCGAAACCAAAAGATTCAAAAGGAGAATATTCCCTTTGTCTTCCACCACCAACTGGTACTGTCCGGATGTGACACTTTGGCTCACCAAAGTTTTCACTTTCTTGAGTTCGGCAGGTGGTATTTGTTTGTCCAAGGCACGAAGAACTCTTCTGTAACTTGCCAGAAAAATTTTCCTTTCTTCGCTTGAAAAAACAATCTTATTCTCCATGATCGAGGTGCTTCTTAATTTTAGTTCGTAAAAATAACATATTCGCATGAGAATAATTCTGATTTCTGATGATATTTTGTATTTTTGCCTTATCGGATTTGATTCAAGGACAAACCTAATTACATATAAAAATGTTAACAGACAACGATTTAAAGTCATTAGAGAAAAGAGGAATTTCTATTGAAAAAGTAAACGAGCAACTTGACTCTCTCAAAGTTGGATTTCCTTACCTCAATCTTGCTGCGGCAGCTTCCATAGAAAAGGGGATTTTGAGATTGAATGAGCAAAGCCAATCAAAATATGCCGATGCATGGAAAGACTATTTGTCCAAAGGTAAAAAGATCTTCAAGTTTGTTCCAGCTTCCGGTGCCGCCAGCCGAATGTTTAAAAACCTGTTCGAGTTTTTGGATGCAGATTACTCAGTGCCGACCACCGATTTTGAGAAAACTTTTTTCAGTAGGATTCACGATTTTGCCTTTTTTGAGATCCTAAATGTGATTTCAACCAAGAATCAGGGTAAGGGAATTGATGAATTGATATCGGAAGGTAGTTATAAAGTCGTTGTCGAAAACTTGTTGTTGGAAAAGGGTTTGAATTACGGAAATCTACCCAAAGGCTTGTTGAAATTCCATAAATACCAGGACTATAGCAGGACTCCGGTGGAAGAACATCTGAAAGAAGGAAGCTTGTATGCCAAGAACATTGAACGGGAGGTAAATATTCATTTCACCGTTTCGCCCGAACACCATCCGCTGTTTGTGCAACTTATAGAAAAAGTTAAAACCAAATACGAAGACGAATTTAAAGTAAAGTTTGACGTTTCCTTCAGCCAGCAAAAATCGGGCACAGACACTGTTGCCGGCGATTCCGAAAACAATCCGTTCCGGGATAAAAACGGTGAAATCCTGTTTCGCCCGGGAGGCCACGGCGCTTTGATTGAAAATCTAAACGAACTCGATGCCGATGTGATTTTCATCAAGAATATCGACAACGTGGTTCCCGATTCGCACAAAGCCATCGAGCAAAAATTCAAGGAAGTACTTGCCGGAGTGTTGGTGGCCACGCAAGCTAAGGCATTTGAATACTTGAACCTGATCGATTCGGGCAAATACCGTCACGAACAACTGATCGAGATCTTGTATTTCCTTCAAAATAATTTGTGTGTCAAAAACCCCGATGTGAAAAACCTCGAGGATGGGGAACTCGTATTGTATCTCAAACGGAAATTAGACCGCCCTTACCGGGTGTGCGGCATGGTGGAGAATGTGGGCGAACCGGGTGGCGGCCCCTTCATCGCAGAAAATTCGGACGGCACGTTTTCACCGCAGATACTTGAAAGTTCTCAGATCGACATGAACGATCCGGAGAAAAAAACGATGTTTGAAAAAGGAACTCACTTCAATCCGGTTGATTTAGTGTGCGGGGTGAAGGATTACCGCGGAAATAAATTTGATTTGCCAAGTTATGTTGACAAAAACACCGGATTTATTTCGTTGAAATCGAAAAACGGACGTGAACTAAAAGCGTTGGAGCTTCCGGGACTGTGGAACGGAGCCATGTCTGATTGGAATACGATTTTTGTGGAAGTTCCGGTTGCGACATTCAATCCGGTGAAAACCGTCAACGATTTGCTTCGTCCGCAACATCAAGGATAAAATAAAAAAACGCTTGCCAATTGGGGAAACAAATCCAATTTCGCATCAATTACACAACTATTTCTTTGCAAAAGCAGTATTCTTTGTTTTAACTCTCGATGTATGAAGTGGAAAGATTTTTTCTATTATTCTGAAAGCGATAAAAAAGGGATACTGCTTTTGTTGGTTTTGGTGATTGGCCTTTTGCTGCTCCGTGTTTTTTGGAACAATTCGTATGCTCCGCCCGATGCCATCCGCGAATCTGACAGTTTGAAAACAGCATTTGAAACTTTTCAGAAAACGCTGATTGAAGACGAACGGATGGAACGCAACCGGGCTTATGAGGAGAGGCGGAAAGCTTTTTATGAGAAATACAAACAAAACGACTACGCTTACAAAGAATACAAACCTTACGAAAAACAGAATTATCCAACTCCAGCTTATCAAAAACAAGAGAAACTCTCTCCGGGGCAAACCATCTTGGTAAATGAAGCGGACACTGCCGACTGGAAGAAAATTCCGGGCATTGGCAGCGGGTATGCCAAGCGCATTGTAAAATACCGTGACCTGCTCGGTGGATTTGTATCCGTAGATCAACTCAAGGAGGTGTATGGTGTCAGTGAAGAGCTTTTTGGTGAGGTCAAACCTTATTTGAAATTGGATTCGCACATCAAGAAGTTGCCGGTGAATCAGCTTAGTATGGATCAATTTCGTGGACATCCGTACCTGAATTACAAACAAGCAAGGACAATCGTCGATTTACGCCAACGGCGTGGAAAAATCAGTTCGATCAAGACTTTGCAGATGCTGGACGAGTTTTCCGAAGAAGATATAAGACGGTTGAGCCCCTATTTGTCGTTCGAATAAAAATGCCCCAACCGCTTCCTTTGGGAAAAAGCTGCGCAGCTTTCATCAAAGAGTTGCGGTAGTTTCAGGCAAAACCTGCGGTAGTTTTGAGTAAAACCTGCGCAGGTTTCGGGCAAAAGCTGCGCAGGTTTTATTGCTTCATGGTTGGCTAAGAAATAAACAATTTCAGGTCTAAAGCCTCCGCGACCCGCACAAGACTTGAAATCTGCATGTCCGTTTCCCCCTTTTCAATCTTGGCGATATAGCTTCTTTTCAGCCCCACTTTTGTATCCCGTCGGGATTATTCGCTCGGTAGAAAAGAAGATGGAGGAAGCATCGCATGCGGTAGGCATTCACCTCTTTAGATGAATCATACTCCCGGAACGAGAAGCTTGGGCGACCGAATTTTGTTCTATGGATTGTAATTTCTCTGTAAAAAGGATGATATATTTGGTGTAATGTTTTGATTTATATGTTTTATTGTTTTTGTTTTTAAGATTCGATCATTCAGACTAGCGAGATAATCTAACCAAACCATTTCTTTATCTACATTAAGTTGCTAAATTTGAATTTGTGAATAGTCTGCTCGAAGAAATAGCTTTGATCTTCAAGATAACCAACGAACAACCCAGCGCATTTAGATAAAGCTAGTTTTTAGAATACGAATTTTTTTATTCTTCTTTAGATATGGCAAAAACATATATCCTTTTCCTTCGGGGCGTGATGCCTACTGGCAAAAACCGTGTTCCGATGTCCCAATTGCGTGAGATTCTCATCTGGGCTGGATTTGAAAATGTGCAAACTTGGATCCAAAGCGGAAATGTAGTTTTAAAAACTGATTTGCAACCGGAAGTTCTTGCAAAGACAATCAGTAAACTGATTGAAGACAAGATCGGCGCACAGATTCCTATTGTTGTGAAATCAAGAGAAGATCTGGTTCAAATTATTCAAGAAAACCCTTTTCAGGGCGAAGGCTACGATATTTCCCGGGTCTTCTTTGCGATGTACAACGGTGAACTGAATGAGGAACTGAAAGCAAAACTACTTATGGAAGACTTTTCTCCCGAATACCTTTCCATTACGCAGCAAGTGGCCTACATGTACATTCCAGGAACGTACGGAAGAGGAAAATTGAGCAACAACTTCTTGGAAAAGAAGTTGAAAACTGTGGCTACATCACGCAATTTCAATACCATAAGCAAGATGATGGAGCTGGGGGTGGGGTGAAACAAATATAAAATCCTGCTTTTCTACGGAAAATACAGCCATTAGCTTATGGCTTATAGAATTGGTTAAAGGATAAAAGCAATGGGCTTGAACTTATACATTCTACGACGACAAATTATTTCATTTGCTTAACAAGCCATTTGCATTCGTAAAATTGCGTATTGCAAAAATATGGGCCTGGAGCCGATTGGCATGGCAAAAGCAAGGCGGTAACCTTGGATTACCTCACCAACACCACTTCCGGCGTGCAATGCTGCGCACTCTACGAAATCACTTCCGACGGGTACCTGAAGAAAAACGGGAATTACCAGCCTGCGCAATTGTTCGTTACCAAAGTGTCCGATGAAGACGGACACACCTCCTACGAATTCAAGGACAAGCTTGGGCAAGTCATATTATCTCGTCAGGTTAACGGATCAGAGTATCTTGATACTTATTATGTTTTTGATGATTTCGGAAAAATACGCTTTGCCCTTTCACCAATGGCTTCGAATGAGTTATCTGGAGATAACACATGGAATCTAGACAATCAGACATTAAAAGAGTACGCTTATCTATATAAATACGATGCAAAATTACGCTGTATTTGGAAAAAAATCCCAGGTTGTGAACCAGTATATTATGTTTATGACAAAGCCGACAGGCTCATTCTATCGCAAGACGGCGAGCAACGAGCAAGTAAGAGTTGGGCTTTCAATAAGTATGACGTATTTGGACGGGTACTGATTTCTGGAGTTTATACGCCTGAAACTGAACGTTCTCAGGATTACTGGATAAGTCTCTGTGAAAATAACATTGTAACAGAATCAGTTGGCGGCAATTACGGCTACACATGGAATTCCTTGCCTGAAATACCTTACACAGGAACCTTGCTTGTCAACCACTACGACGACTATGAACACCTGCTCAGTCAAGACCAGGCTTTCAGGGATAAGTTAAGCTACACTGCTGAGGCAGACTACGGCACACGCTACGACAACTCCTCCTGTGCCTCCTGCTCGGCAAAAGGCTTGCTGGTGGGTACAAGAACAAAAATTATGGATGGGAGTGGAGAAATTGTCACCGCCACCTATTACGATGACCGTGGTCGAGTTATTCAGACAAAATCAACCAACATGTTAGGTGGAACGGAAACGGAATACATTGCTTACGACTTCACTGGACATCCGACAGCGAGAAAGCATCTCCATACAAATGGAGCAGGCAGTACCACTACGGAAATCTACGCTTATACTTACGACCATGCCGGTCGATTGCTAAAAACGACCCACAGCCTCAATGGAGGCACTGCGGTGACTTTGTCAGAAAACACCTACGATGATCTTGGGAGACTCCTGACTTCCATGCCGACAGACAGAGAAGCAATGAAGATGACATACAGTTATAATGTGCGGTCTTGGCTGGCAAGCATCACAACTTCAGGCTCTGTCTTTTCTGAGAATCTGTATTATAATATACCCTTTGAGGGTGGCACGGCTTGTTACAACGGCAATATTTCTACTTCCGTCAGAGACAATTATTTGGGATACAATTATACTTACGATAACCTATCCCGACTTGCTGTTGCTCGTAATTTCCTTGCCTACGATAATTACGATGCTGTGTATTACGATACCTACAACACTTCATACAGTTACGACGGGAATGGAAATATAACGGCCCTATCACGCTACGATGATCTTTCGTTGGAAAAACTTGAGATTTCCCATAATGGAAATCAGATGGCAAAAATAGCCGATCAGGTATCACTCTACCCCGATTCTTACCCCGATTATACTTCCGGATTTGTCAGCTACTCGGACAGCAGTTACGCTTACAATGCCAATGGATCGATGTCCTACGACCCGGATAAAGGAGTAAATTATGCTTATGATGCATTGGGCATGCCTTCACAAGTGAATGTCCCAGCCATCCTCG
>DBTT01000009.1:78559-82830 GCA_002307185.1 Bacteroidales bacterium UBA1309 | reverse complement strand
ACGTCAGTCGTGTTCGTTCCCGCACTATGATCCCTCGTTCGGCGTAGGCTCTGCCTACTTCGCAGCTAAAAGAAAAGCTCCTGCTTTTCATTATAGAAACGCAAATCTGCCAAATTCAAGGCAGAGACTTGATTCTAAATACGACATAGCTAAAAGCTATGCCGAACGCTTCCGCACGCAGCCTACGCCCATCGAGGGGACGACTATTGTTAGAAATGGATAAAAAATGAATCTGTTTCCTCCCCATCGTCAATCATTTTCACCCTTACTAAGCACAGATTATTAATCATTGCTTTTGCTTCTCTTTCGTTCCATCCATTTTCATGAAGTGAAGTTCTCAATTCGGAAAGAGACAGTATTATTTTATCTCCTTGAACTAGATTATGCTGAATCAAGAAATCGCAGAGTGCCTTCATTCTCAATAAGGAGTACTCGTTAAGATTTATTAACCAGGAAAAAGATTGTGTATCTTCGTCATCTTGCCAGCGAATAACTCCTATTACTTTGTTGCCTTCATCTGTAAATTCTTTCAGATATGCTTTAAATAGAGAAAAAAAAGTAGTCAAGAACGCTTTTGTTGTATTGTTTTTCATATTTTTTTAGTTTACACCTGATTGTAACCATATATGCCTACTTTCGACACTCTTTCCTAAACCTTCAATATGAACATGGGGATTAATACCTGTTCCTTTGACTCCCGTTAAATCAGCTCTTACTGTTCCTCCATGTTTTTGGGCGAGGGTTCGCAATTCATTCAATTCTACTTGTGTAAGCTTAGATCCTGGTTTAGATAATTGATTTATAAGATTTTTAAAGTCTTTAAGTAAATTTGCTTGCATTCTACTTATTGCCGTAGGAGCATTGCCAACGACACCAACCATTCCATGCGCAAACATCAGCACCGCAGTTGCCACTAACACCGGATCATTCCATTGCCCGTGGACTTCCGCCCAAACAAAAGAATCATAATCTGATAGATCTCCCGTAATTAGAAACTTGGCTAATGCTGCTTTTGCTTCTTCTCCGTGAAGACTATAATAGCCCTTTCTTTTTAACGTAGCCTCGCTTATTACCTGCTTAAACTCACCCCGCCAATAATCATTCCAGTCTGTAAAATCAGTACTCAGGGTCTTGTTTGTCCAATATATGTTTTCTTTAAATTCTTGTATCCTATTCCATGGCACAACATACACATCGTCTCTTCCATCATTCGTATTAATTATTGTTTTGCCACTTGGATCAACATATCGGGTAGCGATAGCATCCATTCCGTCCGGATCCACCGCATTCACTGGATTCCCCGCACAATACACATACGGACTCCACGAATAATACTTCTCTGCCAGCGGATCCACCGTTGTGAACCTCCCCAAAGTTGGATCCTGGCTTCGTGCCGAGAAGTCATACAAATTTAGCCCGCCCATCACATCCAGCTCCTTGCCGGAGAACTTGAAGGCGTTGGGTTCGTCCCCGACGCGAACTAAGTCACCCTGATTGGGATCATTGTGCCCCATCTGCATGCCATACGGATAGTAGTCGTTGCGCTGGGTGACCGTGCCCGACTGGTTGATCACCGTGCGGTTGTCGCCCAAGTGGTCGGTCTCGTAGAAATAATAGACTCCGCCCTTGATGTAGCCGCCATCCACGAATATCCGACCCAGCGCATTGTTTTCAAAGATCTTGCCGGACACATAGTCCGTGGTCTGGGTGACATCCATCGCCGATATGTTCACTGCCGAGCCTATCACGGGCGAGGTGTTGAAATTGGAATTGTATTTTTTCACCACTTTCAGCTTCACGCCATTGGCAGAATAGCTGTACGCATTCCTCGCCTCCGCCAACGGGACGGGAGCCAAACGCCGAACGACCTGACGGCAGCCTACGCTCAACAGAGGGCAAATTTAGCAGATTATATTCTATTTTGGATAGATAACTTTACCTTCCTTATCCAATACTTTCCTTAATCTGAAATAATACCTTTTCCCTCCCCTGAAAATAAATATGGAGTCACCGTTGATTCTCGGATTATAATATATCGAGTCCTTATATTCTAAGAAATTCTCTATATCAAAAGGCGAATAGGCTTCATTACGACCCGCACCCCATAACGAAAATTTCTTTCCGTTGTTCAAATTCACGGTGAATGTCTTAATATATTCAAGATTAAAATCCGCTCTTTCGACTACACCACACAAAGGCACGCTGTCTTTATAATTATCAATCAATGGATATTCGCATTTTATACGCTCAGCCTCCCTTTTTTGAAACTCGTCGTAATTGTGATATAGATAACATCCCAAAACAATTGAACACAATAGCAATACTGTTAACAAAACTGGCTTTAAACTATCCATGACTTATTTCTTATCAAATTGTCTATAAAGTTTCGTATTTGATTTCATCATTGTTGCGTTTAGAGGTAACACGCTTGCCCCGATGCCTATGGTTAATGAACTCCCTTTCAACACACCCCCAAATTGGTCAGGCTTTGATATTGATTGGCTGACACCTCCGGTAATTAGTTCGCCAGCACTTAGATTGGTAACATCGGAAGATCCAGCGAAATTGTCTCTTGTTAAATTATTTATATCCCCAGTATATGTGTACATGGTCAAATTGGCTGAAGCGCCGATTCCTATATTGCTTCCTCCGCCGAGGTCTCCGCTTGACATAAGGATGTTTGCACCGGTATCTTTTCCTTTGTATATATGGACATAATTGACAGGAGTGCCGGAGACATTTCCCCCAGCCCCGGCCTCCATTGTTCCGGAAATCCCGACAGCCACAACTCCATTGCCTTTTGGAGCTATCCTCTTCCCCACAATTTCTAATTGAGGGGTTCCATCGTCATCTGTCAACAGCGGTTTGTCCTGGATCGCTGCGTTTTCCCCTCCAGGATGGCTAACCACATCCCCATTCGGAAATCTTTGAGGACTCCCATCCGGGTTGACGTGAAGTGTGTCTTGTCCTGTTGGATCGACAAATCTCAGTGGGTTATCCGCACAATAGACATATGGTGATATCGAATAGTATTTCTCACATTTAGGGTCCACCGTCGGCAAAATAGGGATGCAAGGGTCGTACCACCTCGCCTGCGAGTCATACAAATTCAGCCCGCCCATCACGTCCAGTTCCTTGCCGGAGAACTTGAAGGCGTTGGGTTCGTCCCCGATGCGAACTAAGTCACCCTGATTGGGATCATTGTGCCCCATCTGCATGCCATAGGGATAGTAGTCGTTGCGCTCGACTACCGTGCCCGATTGGTTGATCACCGTGCGGTTGTCGCCCAAATGGTCGGTCTCGTAAAAGTAATAGATGCCATTCTTTATGTAGCCGCCATCCACCAAGATGCGATCCAAGGTATTGTTTTCAAAGAGCTTGTTGCCTACGTAATCCGTAGTTTTCGTGACATCCAGCGCAGAAGCGTTCACTGCCGACCCTATGATGGGAGAGGTGTTGAAATTGGAATTGTATTTCTTTATGACCTGCAACTTTGTTCCGTCTGCTGCATAGCTATAAGTGTTCCGTGCTTCGCCTACCGGACTGAGAATATCTATCTGCTGTGGCAAATTTAGCAGATTATATTGAATGGACGAAATTCCCTTGTTCAAATCTTTGGTCATGGCGCCGTTGGCGTTGTAGGTGTATTCTTGGGTCGAATCGGCATAATCGTTAAACTGCTCGGTGATGGAGCTTGATCCGACATCGCCTGCGTCGGAAACATTTTTCAGCTGGTTGCCGTTGTAGGCCAGTGTCAGGTTGTCGTAGTTCACATCCTTCAGTGCAGGAAGCATCGTTTTCCTGTTGGTAACCCACTTTGTACCGTTGGTCACGATGGATGTTGCATTTCCCTGCTTGTCGTAAGCATAATGACAATCGTAAGAACCGATATACGAACCTTCATCGGAAGTGGCATCGGTCAGGCGGGAAAGGTCGTCATAGACAAAATTGTACGTGACGGAATACGATGAATTGTCCCCGAAAACTTGTTGCTTGATATTGCCATCGTAATTATAGCCCAAGGTTTCATTGAAGTTTGTTCCGGCAATGGAGCTTGTCCATGAGCGGACATTGTAGCCATAAGTCGTATTGACCACGGAAGTGTTCCCCGCCTTGCGGTTCTGCACACGCCCCAGTTCGTCATAGGAAAGCTTGGCAAGCAGCTGTTCGGGGTTGCCGTCGAGCTTGTGGCGGGTCTCGGTGGGCCGCCCGGCGTGGTCGTAGGTGTAGGTGTAGAGTTCGGTCACCGTCCCGGCCTGGGGCGAGGTGTG
>DBTT01000009.1:29697-78358 GCA_002307185.1 Bacteroidales bacterium UBA1309 | reverse complement strand
AGCTTGTGGCGGGTCTCGGTGGGCCGCCCGGCGTGGTCGTAGGTGTAGGTGTAGAGTTCGGTCACCGTCCCGGCCTGGGGCGAGGTGTGGACGTGCTTCTTCTGGGTGGGGTGTCCCGTGAAGTCGTAGGCGATGTATTCGGCCTCGATGCCCCCGAGGTGGTTGGTGGACTTGGTCTGCACCACCCGCCCCCGGTAGTCGTAGTAGGTGGCGGTGACGGTGTACTTGGTGGAGTCGTCCAGCTGGTACTGGCGCATGCCCGTCACCAGTCCCTTCGCGTTGTCGTAGCGGATGCCGTAGCTTGATTCATCCGCATACTGGAGGGCTGTTTTGGTGGCGGCTGGCAGCAGGTCGAGGAAGCGGTAGTCGTCGTAGTAGTTCACCGAGAGCAAGCGGGTGGGGTAAATGTGCGGCTGCGAGAAAAAGCCCCGGGTGTAGCCGGTACTGTCCGTTGGGGCGCTGGATGTTGGCATCACGAAGTCCTCGGTTATTACCCAGTCCTTGAACAGCTGCACCCACTTGTCCAGGCTGTATCCATGCCGGTCCTGCACCACAGACGAGTACAGCATCCGCCCCAGCTTGTCGTATTTATACACCGTCCACTTGAAATCGGGCCGCTGGATGCCGTCCTGGGCCATGGCCAGCCTGTCGGCCTTGTCATACACGAAATAGGCCCAGTCGCAGCCGGGGATCCGCTTCTGGATGCAGCGGTTTCGGGAGTCGTACTTGTAAACATAGGCATATTTTTTCATCATGTCGGAGTCGTCGCCCAGCCCGGCAGAAAGGTTGTCCACGGCGAGCGGGGGAAGGACATACCGCTTGTTTCCGAAATCGTCATACACATAGTAGGTGTCGTGGTTCACCCCGTCGTTCACCTGGCGGGTGAGAACCACCTGCCCGAGCTTGTCCTTGAACTCGTAGGAGACGCCGCCCCCCTCGTCGGCGGTCTCGGTGACGTAGAGCTGCCCGTCGGGGTAGTTGCTCCCTTGGGTCAATCCGGCGGAGGCAACGCTGAACATGATGCAGGGATAGCTGGCATTGTTGGTGAGGTATTCCGTCTTCACCGACTTGCCGGCCGTGTGCCACGCCTCTCCCGGACCGAACTGCTGCTGCACGCGGTTGAGCGGGGAAGGTTCGTAAACGGGATAGGAGTAAGGCTGCCCGTCGCCGCCGTTAAGGGACGGGGCGTTGGCCTGGATCTGGCTCAGGGGCTGGAAAGCTCCGTTTCCATTGATTGCGGCGGGCAGCCAGGCATTCGATTCGCGCCCGAAGGCGTCGTATTCCTGGTAGGTGACCAGGTCCTTCCCCGAAGGGGTGATTCCCGGCTGGACGGTCTGAACGGGGCGGCCCAGGCCGTCGAAATACTGGACCTGGTCGAGGTAGCCCGCGCCGTCGTCGGTCTTGTAGGTGCGGGTCAGGATGTAGTTCTGGCCCTGCGAAAGGGAAGGCGTCCCCGACTCGTAGGGCGTGCTGGCGTTGGCGTCCAGCTTAAGGGTCAGGCTTGTCCCCGAAGATGCGGCGAAGGAGAAGCCGGGCTTGAGGGTGATGGACGAGGCTGCCACCACCGTGCCGCCCTGTGTCCTCGGGGCGGAGAGCGTGAGGTTGACCTGGGCGGACACCTCCCCCCAGCCCCCTCCAAAAGAGGGGGAGAGGGCTGACGCAAGCAATATGCTAAAGAAATGAATGAATTTTTTCATGAGCGTTTTATCTTATTTGTTTTTTACCCCAGAGTTCTTTGTTATTTATTGAATGACGGAATCACTGAATCAATCCGTCCATCATTGTCCCTGGTAATGGTAGTCGTAGCTTTGAATGGTCTTCTGCTGCCCGTTCTCGATGATGTATGTTCGCTTGAGGCGGTTGAAAGTGTCGTACTCGTAGTAGGTGGTGACACCATTGGGGGCGGTGGCCGAGGTCATTCCCACGAGGGGGCGGTAGGTGTAGGTGGTGACGAGGGCGGAGGACAAGCTGCTACGCAACGTCGAAACCTGGGAGGCGGTAAGCGTCCCGCTCCCCAAGTCGGGTATCATCCCGCCCAAAGCTGCTTTTACTTCGTCGTAAGTGGCTCCTTCGATTTTAGCAACGGGGTATTGTTTGTTGTAGCCCCAGATAAAAAACGTACTGATATTATCCCTCTTGTGATACAGTAATAAATTATCAAGATCGTCATATCTGTCTAAAGCCAACTCTTTTTCGTAAAATCCGCTTTTATTCCATTGATAAACAGCGGAAGGCACTATATGTGAAGCGGAAGGAGCGCTACTCAAGTCCGACAGGGAACCGTCGGAGCCTACAAATCCATAGTCTGGCTTTGTACCTTTCACTTGCGTTCCATTCACTTGCGTTATCTCTTCTATGACAGGGCTAATCATATTTCTATTTGTCATTTCGTTGGTAACATCACTCGTAGAATCGTACGGATATTTATAGAATGTACTCTGGGTTTCCGCATCACTGTTGGTAACATTCTTTCCGGTCATAAATTTGTCCATCCCATTGTTATAATAGTATTGTTCTGTTGTCGAAACCGGAGTATTGTTATTGTACAGTGTCGTTGTCTTCGATGTGAGGCGGGAAACTCCGGCCACGATGGCATAATTGTATGGAATTAAGGGCACAGCAGGGTTAAGAGTTGGCTTTATTGAATCAATTAATTTCCAAACTTCATACTGATTCACATCAGCAGAACCGGTTCCATAGCTTGCATACTGGTAAACCTGCAAATTATTGTATTTTTTCAAGTCGGTTTTGACATAGGTAGATTTTTCAACCGACACGGTGTCATATCCGCTGCCATTGTTCTTGAATGCCGTTTTTTGGGTCAGTTGTCCGTTGTCCCAATTTCTGTATTCCGAGATATATTCCCACATGCTTCCTCCAAGGATAAGCTCATCCTGATTGTATATCTCGGCCAACGACCTATATACGTGCGGGTTTGAAAAGGTGTATTCGTAAACCGTCTTGCCAACGTTAGAGCCTGTATCCCCTGAAAATTCAGTAACCTTGCCGTACCGTATTTCCTTGTTCTTTTCCGGATTGATTATGTCGTTATTGATATACATAAATTCTGTCCTTCCAAACGAAAATGAGTAATTTGTCCTGAAATTATCTCCATCATTTGAAAATGAAAAATTGACGCTTCCAGGTTCGTATTCATAAGTTTTAACTGATGTTTGGTTATTGCTTATATCATAATTTATAATTTTTTCGACCCGTAACCCTCCACCTGTTTTGATACATGGGTTTTGGTATTTGTCCACATAGTGGTCCACATATTGGTTCAACCCATAAACCAGCTCGGTCTTTCCGCCTGTAGGATAAGTTACCGATTTCAATGCGTAGGTCTCGGTCATGTTTAGGTTTGGCTCCTTATTTATATCTTGCCCCAACGTTATATTTCTTGACACGACAATACCTGCGTGCGTAATGTAGCTGTATGAAAATGTTTTTTCCCCTATGTCTATAAATTTCCCCAATAGGCCTGAAGGCCTATACCCTAATGTGAGATACCCGAAATAGTCAAGGTTCAGCGTTGAATTATTCACGGAATAGGTTTTATTATAATAGTCAAACGAATACTTCGAAATTTCAGCAGAGTTCTTATCCTCTAAAATCACTTTATCAAGGCACCTGTAGCCACTCCCGGGAAAACTGTCAACCTGAAAGACGACCTCTTTAACGGGTTTCCCGTCCAAGTCTTTCAAAGTGATTTTTTCAATGTGCCTGTTATTGTCTGTCAAAGTAAAATCAAGGCTACCATTGTCGAACCCTACCTTATTTATGGTGGAGCCCACCCAATCCTCATCTAAAAGATGACTTTCATAAGTTGAATATATAGGATTAGGATCCTCGGGTATTGTTTCATAGGGACTTGTGACATAAATCCAATCCTTGCTGAGAATGTAATTTCTAAAGCTAAGCTGGGTTGTCGCATTGTAATATCTAGAATATGAGAAATTAAAAAGTCTATTCCCATTTGGAGAATATATGGTATCAAGCATATAATAAGGCTTTTTGCTTAAATTGGTCCAAACTTGGTCATACGTTTTTTTTTCATAGCTGTACCTATATCCGTTATCGGCTTTCAGAACAAGGCTATTAATGGTATAGCTTCCGCTGGAAGAAGACACGGTTACCGAGATATTCCCTTTCAAGCCGGGATCGGACAGGGAAGTTACGCCATATTTTCCAGTGCTTTCCTTGTCCAGGACGAATTGGCCGCTACTTCCCGGAAAGGAATAGGAAAAGATGTCGTATTCGCAGTCGTAAACCTTATTATAGGCATTCACCACGTACATCTGGGTTTCGGACGAGGTAGGGTCTGCCAAATCATAATCATTTTTCCAATCGGCCGGTCGCAATCCCATAAAATCATTTTCTTTTTTGATATTTTGCACTACGCTGCCCCCGACTTCCAGTATCCACCCCGTGGCAACATTCGTGTGGTCGTACGGGGGTTTCACCATGGCGGTATGGTACCTGAGGGTGACGGGCAACGTGTAGCCGTGCGACTCGATATTGAATAGGGGGATGGAGATGTCCGGGACGCCAGTCGTATGGGAAACGGGGACGTCCCCAAATATAGTAAAAGCTTCCACGCGCGGGTCTTTTATCGTGGGAACGTTTGTCTGACTATTGACCATGACGCATTGAATAAAAATTAATAGCAACAGGTATATTGTTTTTTGTTTCATTGGATTAGATGAGTTATGACAATAATTTATTTTTATCGTTATCTTTTCTTTGCCGCTTTGTCCCCAGACATGCCCGTGCTAGATGGTGATGATACCTCCCCCACCATGCCCGTCCTATGCTTGATAGGACGGGCATCCTATCCATGGCACCATGCCCGTCCTGGTGGAGGTAGGACGGGCATAGTCCCCCGGCTTAGTCGCTGAGGGAGGATGCGGGCTTGAATTCGGCCTTGTCCAATGCCTCGCGCAGCTCGTTGCCGGCAAGGAAATTGATGTTCACCTGCTTGATCTGCATGGCGGTGACATCCTCTTCCTTTTGCACTCCCTCGCTGTTGACGGTGAGGTAGAAGGTGCCCCAGTCGCCGAGCTTCACGGTGTTTCCGGCCAGCAGTTCGGCCTTGAGTACTTTCAACAGTTGCGAGATGGCCATTTCGGCCTCCTTGGGGTTGAGGGTGGTCTCGTCGGCGATGCGCCTGCCCACTTCCTTTTCAGTCACTTGTGTCACGCTGCGCAACACGGGATACCACTTGCCCGGCTCGTCCTGTTTGGCCGGGTTCTTCCTTTGCACTTTGTTATAAAACAATGCCATAAGTTCTTGTTTTTAGTTGGTTAATGAATCAGGAAGCTATTAGCCGTTAGCCTTTAGCTATCAGCCAATAGTCATCTTATTTCTTGAGGCGTTGGTTTTCTTCTTCCAGTGCCTTTATGCGCTTGTCCTGCTGGATGACGTAGAGGGTGAGTTCTTCTATTTTCTGGAGCATCTTGTTCTGCATCTCGCCCACGCCCATCCCCTTTTCCTTCACCTCGGTGGCGGAGGGCATGTCGGGCAGGTGGCTGTTCTCCTGCACATACTGGTCCACCTGGTGCAGGGGCATCAGCTCGTAGTCCTTGCCGAAGACGTAATCGGCCAAGGGAACGTTGAGGTCCACGATCACCTCCTCGGCATGGATCTTCCCCTTCACGGTGAGCTTCTGGTCGGGGGCGGTGGTGCCGATGCCGACGGAGCCGACGCTGTTTATAGCGATGCCGTTACTTGCAGTGTTGCATCCATAAAAGGCTAGCCCATTGTAAGCATCAATTACGGCCGTACCATTCGTCCATTGTCCTATTCCTGCTATACCTTTCAGTTTCAATTTAAACCCATCACTGGGAGTAATCCCGATTCCGAGGAATCCGGATTCCGACAATCTCATGTATTCCGTACCTGCTATTTGAAAGGATAGCGGCTTTGAAGCATCGTCGGTTGTTATCTTAGCAATAGAATTGCCAAATCCGAGGTTTAATCCCCATAGGTACGCATCACCTCCATAAACATGGAACTTCCCGGCTGGCGAGGATGTCCCCACCCCCACATTCCCGTTTGACGAAGTACCTATTCCGCTTGTCCCGTTGGGAACATACACGGTTTGAGCGTTAAGAGACAAAGCCGACACAGCGACGGCGATAAATAGCATTGCTTTTTTCATAATTTATATTCTTTGTTGTTTTGTAGATTATCGGTTGGAAGCTAAAAGCTTTCTTCACTTCTTTATCACCACCCCGTTCGCCACCTTGTCGTTTGCCACCACACGCAACACGTAGTTGCGGGGAAACAAGCCCGAGCAGTTGAAGGAGAGGGAGTAGGAGCCCGGCTCATGGACCTTTGCCGGCACCAGGCTGACGGGGAAGCCGTCGATGGAATAAAGGCCGAAGGAAACGTTGGCCTTCGCCGTGACCTCGTAGGCCACCGTCAAGTCGGAAACCACCGGGTTTGGATAGAACTTGCAGTTGAGCAGGCCGGCAATGGACATGCCTTTGGCACCGGCGCCCGCATCGTTTCCATCCCCGGATTCCTTGGCTTTGTTGGCCAGGTCCCACAGCGCGTCGATGATGGCCTTGTTGGCGGGGTCGGTGTCCAGGTAGTAATGGTCTTGCGGGGGAAAGAAGAAAGCCGTCTTGAAATAGGCGGTGCTGTCGCTGCGGTTGTAGCTCTGCACGGTTTCGAAGACGGGGTAGCGGTAGCCCTTGGTGTACCAGCGGCAGGTTTCGAGCACCCGCTCCCTGGACGGGACCACCGTGTCCGCATGGTTGACGATGCCCTGCCAGGTGCGGACGCGGAGCACTTGGCTCAAGGTGTCGCCCGAGGGCAGCACCATCCGCCCGTAGGCGTCGGCCCAGGTGGTGACCAGCCCTTCGGTGGAGATGGAATCGGTATGGGAATAGGTCCCCCTGGCCCGGTAAGGGTAGGTGGTGACGCCCCCGTAATTCAGCGGGAAGACGGCCTGGGTATAGGGCAGTACATATTCCAACTGGGTGAGCGGGTTCTCGTGCCCGAGCAGCAGCAGTGTGTCGCCCTTCAGGCGGAAGAAATACTGCGTGTGGTGTTCGGTGGCGACCACCAGCTCGCTGTCGCCCGCAAAGGCGCCCACCGGGTAGGCGTTCGAGCCGAGGACGTAGAGGCTGTCCCCGAGGACTTCCGGGGCGGAATAGGTGACGGCGTAGTTCTCGTTGACGGTTTTCAGCTTGCTGAAGTCCCAGAGGACGTTCTCCCCGGAGGGGCCTGGGTCCTTGTATTCCACCTGGTATTTGACTAGCTTGTCACCCGCACGCGGGCGGTTGTAGGCGAGGCTGAGCTGGGCATGGGACAAGGAACAATGCGCCAGCAATAAGAATGCAATGAACGGGGGGTGCTTCATATCATGGGTTTTTGAAAATACTGGATCGGCAAGCGTAACTAGATGTGCATGTTGCGCCAAGTGTTAACCATCACGCCTCAAAGATAAGTAAATTTTAAGTAAAAAAACAACACATAAAATACGATATATAGGGTAATTAACATTTTAGGCCGTTTCAAATGATTAATATACAAGTGTTTAAAAATAGGGCATATAGGTCATGACTTTGCATTTTTTTTCATACAGGGGGCAGCGGTGCTTCTTGATCCCGCATCGTCATTGTTTTGTAATGGGGAATTGATTATCCTTTTTGCCATATTCTTCATAACACAGGAGCTAAGGGTGTGTCACAAATAAAAAGACTGTGTCCGCAAAAGCCAACATTTCTGATCGACTTCTACGGACACAGCTTTTATACACAGTTTTCAAATGCACCGTGTTTTCGCACGGTACTTTTGAGCTTTTTATTTCAATGGTACTATTTGGAAATTGAACTCATAATTTTTGTACGGAATTCTATATTGTGGCAAAGGCAATGCTCCCCAACTTGTCACGCAACCAACGCCCATTTGGAATTTATCGATACACACATTGGTGTAATTCACTTTTTCTACTTCAGCAGAGTGACGCTGCTCTTTTTCAGGGCCATCGTCAAGAGATTCGATGCTGTAGTTGAGGGCGGAGCCGGAGAATGGATTTTCAGACCTGAACAACAGCCCTTTTCCTGCTTTATTATGAACTTTCAAATAGCGAATATCCGTTTTGTTCCCGTTTTCTTGGGGACGGATGTAAGGATAAAACTGCTCGCCAACACTTTGCTTGTATATGCCTAAATCGGATGAATTATTCCGGTCGGAGTAGTTCTCGTAAGGTCCACGGCCGTAGTATTCAATCGAACTAAAGCTGACAGGCATTTGCAATTGTATTCCAAAACGGAACATATCGGGAACTTTAGCCGAATCCGAAACCATAAAAAGTTGGTTTATCCCAATCTTTCCGTAATTATCGATCGTATAGGTCATTTTCAGCTTGCCCTTCACGGAAGGTATAGAATAATACCCCGTAACAACCACCGTGTTATTCACCGATTTGTTGGTCAAAGAATCGAGTTTCATGTCGGGGTTTCTCCAAACGCTGTATTTGTTTTGAAGATCTGCACCCATATCGTTGTCGGTGGGAGCACGCCAGAAATTAGGTTTCAATTCTCCGCCATTATCAATCAAAGGAATATTTCGGTAGGAATAGGCATCGATCCAACCCGTCCATTTATTAAACTCAACGCTGAATTTATCCCCAATCACCTGCAAATAGCTATAGTCGTTGTTTTTCACCTTTATAAAATCATCTTGGCTGGCACCAAAAGATTTGGCCGGTGAAAACCCTCCGAGCTTAGCGGGTGTGACCGTCAATTGACGTTTTGCCACTTCGAAACCTGGAGCGAGAAGCTGGTTCGCATGTTTCAATTTGAAACTGATATTGAGTAAAATTTCCTTTTTGGGATCTACTTTTGCCAAATCGTATTTCAAAGTATATTCCGCTTTCTTTTGTGGGGCTACGTTCAACTCCGAAACAACTCCCGATTGTGTGGCAACGCCGTCTTCAAGCAACTGCCATTCGGCGTAATAATCGGAAAGATCGGTAAAGAAGTTCTCGTTGTAGATGCTAATTTTACCCTTTTGCAAGTCGATGGGTTCGGCCCAGATTGACTGGTAGAAATATTTCACTTCGTGGGCATGGGGATTCAATCCTCTGTCGGGATTGATCAAGCCGTTATCATTGAAATTGTTGTCGGAAGCGTCGTACTTGTTGTAATCTCCTCCGTAAGCATAGATTTCAACCCCTTTGTCGGTGGTTTTGCGAAGTCCCTGATCCACAAAATCCCAAATAAATCCTCCTTGGTATTTTGGGTACTTGCGAATTAAATCCCAGTATTCTTTGAACCCTCCTTCTGAATTCCCCATGGCATGGGCATATTCGCATTGGATTAGCGGTTTCGTTTTTTCCGGATTGCTCGCATAATTCTCACACCCTTTGTAATCCAGGTACATCGGGCAATAAATATCGGTAAATTCATTTCCACGCGCTTGTTCATACTGCACGGGACGGCTGCTGTCCTCGGCTTTCACCCACTTGTAGCAAGCCTCAAAATTAGGACCGAAGCCCGATTCATTTCCAAGCGACCAAAAAATCACCGAAGGGTGGTTGAAATTACGTTGGACATTGCGTTCGTTACGTTCCAAATGCGCCTTGGCAAAGGTCGGGTTTTTGGCAAGAGTCTTTTCTCCATAACCCATGCCGTGGGTTTCGAGGTTGGCTTCGGCCACCACATACAAACCATATTGGTCGCACAATTCATACCACAACGCATCATTGGGATAATGGCAAGTCCGTACCCCATTGATATTTAATTCTTTCATTACCTTGATGTCCTGAATCATCCGTTCTCGGCTCACGTAGTAGCCTTCATCGGGATCCATGTCGTGACGGTTGACACCCTTGAACAATACCGGCTGGCCGTTCACCAACAATTGGGCATTTTTGATTTCAATTTTTCTAAAGCCAGTCTTCAACGGGATAACTTCCAAGGTCTTGCCTCCAGAGCTTACTGTCGCAATCACACTATATAGATTGGGAGTTTCGGCAGTCCATTTCAGAGGATTGTCAACATCTATCGATGCCGTGATCCGGCCTGCTCCCGACACATTTTTTTCGGCAACTTTCTTTCCTGCAGCATCAAGCAATGCCAAGTTGACACTCACATTTCCTTTGGTGGTGATCACAGCTTCGAGCTTGCCGTTGCGGTAGTCATTATCCAAACCGGCCGTGACACGAATGTCTTCCACCCGTTTTTTGGTGCGGGAATACAACCAACAATCGCGTGCTACTCCCGAAAGACGCCAAAAATCTTGATCTTCGAGATAAGAGCCGTCACACCAGCGGAACGCTTGAAAAGCAATCAAGTTTTTCCCTGGCTTCACATAAGGCGTGATGTCAAATTCGGCTTCCAGCTTGCTGTCCTCGCTATATCCGACGTATTTCCCGTTGACCCAAAGATACATGTTGGAACTTACTGCCCCGAAGTGGGCGATAACATCCTTCCCTTTCCAATCATTGGGAATCACTATTTCGCGACGGTACGAGCCCACATGGTTGTTTTCTTCCGGGACAACTGGTGGATTTATCGGAGATTGGTTTCTCCACGGATAACCATTGTTGACATACACTGGCTGGCCAAACCCCTTCAACTCCCAAATGCCCGGAACAGAGATCTTGCCCCAGCCGTTGTCGTCGAATCCGGTTTTGAAAAAATCAAGCGGACGAAGATTGGCATCTTTGACCCAGTTGAATTTCCACCAACCATTGAGCGAAAGAAAATTTGCGGACGATTCCTTACTTCCTTTGGCTGCCATCGATGCCGATTCATAAGCAAAGTAGCTGGTGTGCATCGGCAACCTGTTAACGGCATTCACATTGGGATCAAGCCATTCATTCTTTTGGGAAAAGGCTGATGTTGCGAGTGCAAAAAAAAGAACTTGAGAAAATAATTTGATCTTCATTTATTTACGGGTATATTTAGAAAATAAAAATTGTTTCAAAATGTGTTGCAGCTAAGCTGCTTACTGACCGTGAACAAATATATTGAAAAAACTTCAGGTTAAAAAGGCCGACAAGAAAAACTATGCTTTTTTTACAATAAGTCAGTTTTATAACACAAAAAACGAGCAAGTTCACGCACAACCAAAAGATTGCAAAATAAAATGCCACCGAAACGAATCCCATATCCGCAAGAAAACAAGTATGACCGATGTTCAGCACAATAAGTGTGGCATGAAACCGCCAAAGAAAAATGACAAAGCAATAAACAAAATCGATTGCCTTTTTGGCATAGATCTCCGATGGCTGAAGCCACTAAATTTCATTTATTATTCCCAATTTAAATATTAGACAAGTAATCTATGTATATGGACCGTTTACTTCTCTTTTGAAACAAAATAACGATTTTTGAACGTTTTTTCAGGCAAAAAGGCTGAATCTACGGATAATTTGATATACCTTTGCCAGACTAAAATTAGTGGAACATAAACAATAATAGTATATAGAAATATGTGTGGATTTGTTGGGGCTTTCGAGCTTAAAAGTGATGCGGAGATTTTACGCCCTTTGATTTTGAAGATGGCAAAAAGAATTCGTCATCGTGGCCCGGATTGGTCTGGAATTTATTGTGGAGATAAAGCAATTCTTGCCCATGAGCGCTTGGCAATTGTGGATGTTGCTTCAGGTGGACAACCTCAATACAGCAAGGATAAGAACTTGATATTAGCCGTAAATGGCGAGATTTATAATCATCAGGAAATTCGGGATCGTCAAGCCGGCACCTACGAATTCCAATCCAAATCCGACTGCGAAGTCATTCTTTCCCTCTATCGGGAAAAAGGCATCGAACTCTTCAACGAGCTAAATGGGATTTATGCTTTCGCACTTTACGACAAGGAAAACGACTCGTTTCTGATCGGACGCGACCACATCGGAATCATTCCCCTTTATTATGGATACGATTCTCTCGGACAATTTTTCGTCGCCAGCGAATTAAAGGCACTTGAAGGCGTTTGTGTGGAGATTAAGGAATTTCAACCGGGACACTACTACGACAGCCGCGAAGGAAAAATGGTACGTTGGTACAAACGCGACTGGATGGAGTACGATGCGGTGAAAGATAACGAATCGAACATCGACGAATTAAGGGAATCCCTTGAAAATGCAGTTCATCGCCAACTCATGTCGGATGTCCCATACGGCGTTTTGCTTTCCGGTGGCCTTGATTCTTCCATCATCTCTGCCGTTGCAAAAAAATATGCAGGAAAAAGAATTGAAGCGGGCACCGACCAAGACGCTTGGTGGCCGCAACTCCACTCTTTTGCCATTGGCCTAAAAGGTGCGCCCGACTTGGTGGCCGCACGCAAGGTAGCCGATTACATTGGCACGATACACCACGAAATCAATTTCACCATCGAAGAGGCACTGGATGCTTTGAGCGATGTTATTTATCATATTGAAACCTACGACGTGACAACCATCCGGGCTTCCACCCCGATGTATTTGTTAGCTCGTTTCATCAAGTCCATGGGTGTGAAAATGGTGCTTTCAGGAGAAGGCTCCGATGAATTATTCGGTGGTTACCTCTATTTCCATAAAGCTCCGAACGCAAAAGAATTCCACGAAGAAACCGTCCGCAAAATGGACAAGCTCCACCTATACGACTGCCTCCGTGCCAACAAAACGCTTGCAGCTTGGGGTGTGGAAGGCCGCGTGCCGTTCCTTGACATCGAATTCATTGACACTGCCATGCACTTGAATCCCAAAGACAAGATGTGCGGTCATGGCAAAATAGAAAAGCATATCCTGCGTAAGGCATTCGAAGACTATCTTCCGGAAAGTGTTACCTGGAGACAAAAAGAACAATTCTCAGACGGGGTTGGTTACAATTGGATAGACACGTTGAAGGACGTGGCAAGCAAAAAGATCTCGGACGATCAGATGGCCAAAGCCGCTGAAAGATTTCCAATCAATCCGCCCATGTCGAAGGAAGAGTATTGGTACAGGACCATGTTTGAAGAACATTTCCCATCGTCTTCAGCAGCTCAAACAGTTCCATCTGTCCCTTCGGTTGCTTGCAGCACACCTGCTGCATTGGAGTGGGACGAAGCGTTCAAGAACAGCATCGACCCATCCGGCAGATCGGTTCTTTCTGTTCACGAATCTCCCAGTGGAAAATGATATTTGAAGCAAAGGTTTTGAAAATCTTGAATTAACCTCAATAAATATAAGAATAAGGCTACCCCTAAAGGTAGCCTTATTTCATCTATGAGGTATGTAAACCTACTTTGGAGAGGTTGCTACGGTCAATGCAATAAGTTGAAATTTCCGTGATTTGAAAAACGAGGACATTTATTTCAATCGCCAAACGCTGACCTGTGAAAGCTTCACCTCTGAGCTTCTGGAACTTTTCCGAAGATTCACAGTGAGGTCGGAAGGCTGCTTTTCCAAAGAAAAATGCTCTTCCAAAATCTGTTTTATGCCTTCGAAAGAGGTCACAGGTTCCCCATCCCGCTTGAATCCTCCAGGATAGTATTCTTTCCGTATGTTATTTGTTTCCCAATCGTAAGTGGATGCCAAAACAAGCGTTCCACCGCGATTTAACCGTTCGTGAATGCGTTGCAGAAAATCGATAGGATTAGTCAGTTCTTCCAGCAAATTGGAAACAATGATGAAGTCATAACCAGTATAAACGGGCTTCAAGTTGTTGGCATTATCCTGCATGAAAGTGATTTTCTCTTTTCCTTCGCCCAATCGTGTTCCGGACAGCAATAGCTCCCGATAGAATACCAATTCATCCTCATCCTTCACAATGTAGCGAACAAATCCCCTTTCCTGCAATTGAATAGGCATCCGGATAAACCGTGCGGAAAAATCAATGGCAGAGATAGATTCAACATGTGGGGCAAGTTCAAATGCCAACCGGCCAGTGCCAGCATTAAGGTCAAGCACTTTGCCTATTTTCTTGCCTTGCGTATGATCTAAAATAAAACGGGCCAGTTCCTTGTGAAAATTGTTTTTCGTCCCAAAGACATCGCCCCAATTGTTTTCGCAAGAGTTTGCCACCTCATTGTCCGTTTCATACTCATCGTTTTCGATTTGGAGCGGTTGTTCAGATTGCACGATACGGAACCCAGCATGCTGATAGAAATGGCGGCGGAAAGCATACCGGGAATGCAAAGTCGCCTCATTTCCAGTAGAAATCCACGATCCACCTTTAATCAGGTTGTGCTTGCCGTCGAAAGTGGGTGTTGAAAAATCATCATACATCGGATGAACGCCAAAACCAGGAAATCCAGTGATCGGTGTTTCAGTCCATTGCCACACATTGCCAACGACATCGTAGAAATCACCGTTCCGGAACATATCCACGGGACAAGGCGAGGCAAAATGTTCGAGGCTGATATTTCCGGGGGCTACATTCCAGTCCGTAACATCAGTAATCTTGCAATGATCCACCAACCTGTACCATTCCGCCTCTGTTGGCAAGCGGAAGGCCTTTCCCTGTGTTGCCGACAGCCAGTTGCAATAAGCCTTTGCCTCCAGATAATTCACCTCCACAGGCCAATTCCACGGCATCGGGATTTCTTCGGCTACAAGCCTCAAGCGATATTCCTCTCCATCTTTTCGCCAAAAGAGCGGCATGGAAGCCTGCTTGAAATTTCGCCAATTCCAACCTTCTTCCGTCCAATAACTTTCGGTGTTGTATCCATTGTCGTTGATAAAAGCCAAGTATTCCTCATTTGAGACGAGCATCTGAGTGGCGTAAAAGCCCTCTACTTGCTCCATTCTGCTACCATATTCGTTGTCCCAGCCATACAGCGGATGGTCTAACGTTTTTCCCAATTTCATTTCGCCACCCGGCACAGGAAGGAAAGTGTTTGACGGTGCGCTTCCCCGCTGTTGGCAAATTTCGCCAAAACGACCACTCGCCACTTTTCCGAGCGGCAACTGTCGGATTAGCACCGACGATGTTTCCAGATGAATCCGTTCATGCTCGATGCCCATCAGGACTATCCAAAAAGGGTCGTTCCAGCTTATGGGAAGGTTCAATGGAGTGCGATCAATCACTTCCAATATTAGGCTCTTCGCCTTGTTCCTATACTCACGAACGTGATCCACGGGCGGCCAGTCGTAGTGGGTTGCATCCCAATCATCCCAGCTCATTTCGTCCACGCCGATGGCAAAAATGGATTCGAAAACAGGATTCAATCGGGAATCAATCAATTTGGCCAAAAACAATTTGTTGATAAAGAAAACAGCCGTATGTCCCAGATAGAACAAAATCACATGACGCAACGGATCTCCTTTTTGATAAAAAGTATCATCGTCGGCTAGTTGTGTATATAGTTTTTCATCAATTTCCCAAGTTTTCAAAAAATATTGCCGGATTTCGTCTCTTTTCAATTCAGGAGTGCCGTCTTTGAGATTGATAGATTTTGCTAATAGATTTTTCATATATGTCACAAGTTCCTTGTTTCTGAGAATAAATTGGTTTCGATTGATAAAACGTCATCTCAAAAGTAATGCTTTTGGGAATGTATTCATCGAAAGAAAGAAAAAAATCAGCCAATTTGTTTCGATAAAAATGACGCACCAACGAATTCCCATTTTGAGGTAAAACAATTATGATTGAAAGCTGTTCAATTGAAATTAAAAAGAAAGGGAGTCACTAGTTATTGAAACGAAAAAAATGAAAATCAGGAGCTGATGCGCAAGATGGGCATCATGGACATTTATCCCGGAGGCAACCTTAGTAAGCTGGGTGCCGCCAAATATGTGTCAGGCCATACCAACTCGGGAGGTTGGAATTTACTCATTCAAATCAGGTCTGGTGCATTGACATAACGTATATCCCGATGAACGAGGGGTTTTTGTATCTGACAGCTATCATATAGATGCCTATAGCCGCTACATTGTCGGCTGCAACTATCCAACACGATGGATGCCGAGAACAGTCTAATATTGTTTTCACAAGTATTTTGTTGCGGCATAAAGCGGCAAGCAAAAAAGGTCGTATTTTCGAACGAGCTTCTGGATAAAATTTGGAAATAAATGGATTTTGACTCATCAAAAAAAAGAATTTAACGGATGAGGTAATACCCTTCTTTGAAAACAAACAGAAACTATGTTCCTTTGAAAGGGCGATTCCTAGTCATTATTTATAGGTATTATTCTTAAAAAAATGGGGCTCAAAATACCATTTTCGTGGTATTTCAGAAACAAAATTAACAATATAACTTTGTACTATACAAAAAACAAATATCGCAATCATCGATTAGTTACATTTTGCTATTACTTTTATCTAAAGCAAAAGCCGGATTCGAGTGAGATTCCGGCTTTGTTTTTTTCGATTGCCAACGTCTTCATTCCAGGTAGGTGTATCCATACAAGCCAGAGCGATAATTGGATAGGAATTCTTTTCCTTCTTCCACCGTGATTGAACCTTGCTTGACACAACTTGTCACCCAAGTTTCAACCGTACGTACCAGTTTCTTGGCATTGTATTGGGCATAGTCGAGTACTTCGGCAACGGTTTCGCCATCAATCATCTGGTCGATGGAATAACTGTTCTTATCCACAGTGACATGCACGGCATTGGTGTCACCAAACAAATTGTGCAAATCGCCCAAAATTTCCTGATAGGCACCCACTAAGAAAACGCCCAAATAATAAGCTTCGTTCTTTTTAAGTGCATGCACAGGCAAAAAAGAATACTGCGATCCGTTGGAAATAAAGTTGTCAATCTTCCCGTCCGAATCGCAGGTAATATCCTGCAAAGTAGCTGTCCGATCAGGTTTCTCGTCCAAACGATGTATGGGGATAATCGGGAATACTTGATCGATAGCCCAAGAGTCGGGCAAAGATTGAAACAGGGAAAAATTGCAGAAGTACTTATCGGGTAGGAGTTTGGACAATTGGCTCAACTCCTCGGGGGCATGTTTCACCCGGCCCGAAAGTTGGTATATTTCACGGGCAATAGAGAAGTAAAGCCGTTCGACTTGCGCCCGCGTTTTCAAATTAATAAGACCCAGGCTAAACAAATCAAGTGCTTCTTCACGGATTTGCTGCGCATCGTGCCAAGGTTCCAACATGCGAGTCTGCGAAAGGTCGTCCCAAATTTGATACAATTCTTTAACGAGTTCGTGGTCGTCTTCTTTTATCTCTTCATCATCGTCCCATTTGGGAAGAGTGGCTGTCTCAAGCACCTCAAAAACGAGTATGGAGTGATGGGCGGTCAACGAACGCCCCGATTCTGTAATAATATTAGGATGGGGAAGATCGTTTTTGTTTGCCGCATCCACCATGGTGAAAACGGTGTCGTTGACATATTCCTGAATCGAATAATTGACACTGCTTTCGCTGTAGGACGAGCGCGTGCCATCGTAGTCCACACCCAATCCTCCGCCAATATCGACAAACTGCACAGCAAATCCCATCTGATGCAACTGGACATAGAATTGTGCGGCTTCTCGAAGGGCAGTCTTGATGCGGCGAATCTTCGTCACCTGGCTTCCGATATGGAAATGTATCAGCGACAAGGATTCCTGCATGTTGTTTTTTTCAAGGTAAGCCAAAGCTTCAAGCAATTCGCTGGAATTCAATCCGAATTTGCTGCCGTCGCCACCCGACTCCTCCCATTTTCCGCTCCCTGAACTGGCAAGCTTGATTCGGATACCGATGTTTGGAATGATTTTCAAACGCTTGGCTACTTTCGTTATCAGCACCAGTTCGTTCAACTTTTCCACCACAATAAATACCCGCTTACCCATTTTTTGAGCTAGCAGCGCCAATTCGATGAAATTTTCATCTTTGTATCCATTGCAGATAATCAACGAATTGTCATCCGTGTTGATCGCAATAACAGCATGAAGTTCGGGTTTAGAACCGGCTTCAAGCCCAATATTGAACTTTTTTCCGTGGCTCACCAACTCCTCCACAACCGGTTGCATCTGATTCACCTTGATCGGATAAATCAGGTGGTTCTGTCCTTTGTAATTGTATTCTTCCGCTGCCAACTTAAAACAATTGGAAATCTTTTCGATACGGTTGTCCAAAATATCCGGAAAACGGATCAAAACGGGTGCGGATACATCCTTTAGTTGCAACTCGTCCATCAACTCTTTCAGGTCAACCGACACTCCATCTTTTTTGGGAGTAACGATTACATTTCCTTTTTCGTTGATCGAAAAATAATTAACACCCCATCCGGAGATGTTGTACAACTCGGAAGAGTCTTCAATGCGCCATTTTCTCATTTCTCAATAAAACGTATTTTTTTAATAGAGGAAAATTTATTTTCATACAAAGTTAAGTCAGTTAACTGGATAATATGTGCAAAAAATGTCATTCTTTCATGAATAATTAAAAGCTTGGCTCAATCACTTTCCCTATTTCCGCAATATACAAAAAATGAAAAGCTTTCAATCCGTCTTTTCCGGGGTGTATTATATGACCTGTTTTTTGCCAATTTTTCTGATTATTTTCAAGAAGGGGCCTAATCCAATTTCAACACCGCCAAAAATGCCTTTTGAGGAACTTCCACATTTCCAACCTGCTTCATCCGTTTTTTTCCTTCTTTTTGTTTCTCAAGCAATTTCCGCTTACGGGAAATATCACCGCCATAACATTTTGCGGTAACATCCTTGCGAACAGCCTTAATCGTTTCACGGGAAATAATTTTCGCTCCAATGGCAGCCTGGATCGCAATATCAAACTGTTGGCGAGGGATCAACTCTTTCAGTTTTTCACACATCCGTCGGCCAAAAGTCACCGAATTGTCCACGTGGGTCAATGTGGACAACGCATCCACCGATTCCCCATTGAGCAAAATATCAAGTTTTACCAAGCGTGATTCGCGGAAGTCGTGCATGTGGTAGTCGAAAGAGGCATACCCTTTCGATATGCTTTTGAGTTTGTCGTAAAAGTCGATCACGATTTCGCCTAACGGCATGTCGTAGAGAATCTCTACCCGGTCGCCCGAAATGTATTCTTGCTTGATGAGAATTCCCCGTTTCCCCAAGCACAGGCTCATGATGGGGCCGATATACGCCAAATTGGTGATGACAGAAGCACGGATATAAGGCTCCTCGATGTATTCTATCAAAGTGGGATCTGGCAATCCTGCTGGATTGTGCACCTCTTTTTTATTCCCTTTTTTGTCGTGGACAATGTATGAAACGTTAGGAACGGTCGTAATCACATCCATGTTGAATTCCCGGTCGAGACGCTCCTGGATAATCTCCATGTGAAGCAAACCGAGAAATCCACAACGAAAACCAAAGCCCAGAGCAACAGATGACTCCGGCTGAAAGGTCAAGGAGGCATCGTTCAATTGCAACTTTTCCAGAGACGAACGCAAGTCTTCGAAATCTTCACTATCGATCGGGTAAACACCGGCAAAGACCATCGGCTTCACTTCTTCAAACCCATCGATTGCTTTTTCGCAAGGGCGTTTCACATGGGTGATGGTGTCTCCCACTTTCACCTCTTTGGAAGTCTTGATTCCAGAAATGATGTAGCCCACGTCGCCGCAACGAATCTCGTCACGAGGCGACATGGTGAGTTTCAATATGCCCACTTCATCGGCATTGTATTCTTTTTCTGTGGCAAAAAACTTCACCAGGTCACCTTTCCTGATTACGCCGTTTCTGATTTTAAAATAGGCGATAATACCACGGAAGGAATTAAATACCGAATCAAAAATCAACGCTTGCAATGGAGCTTCAGGATCGCCCTTGGGTGCCGGCACCCTCTTCACGATGGCCTCCAAAATATCATAAACCCCTTGCCCCGTTTTTCCAGAGGCACGGATTATCTCTTCTTGCTTGCAACCCAGCAATTCAATGATTTGCTCTTCCACCTCATCCGGCATGGCACTCGGCAAATCTATTTTGTTGAGAATGGGAATGATCTCCAAATCATTCTCAATGGCCATGTACAGGTTTGAAATGGTCTGCGCTTGAATCCCTTGTGCTGCATCAACGATCAGCAATGCGCCCTCGCATGCAGCTATGGAACGAGACACTTCATACGAAAAGTCCACGTGCCCGGGAGTATCTATCAGGTTGAGAATATATTTTTCCCCATTGAGCATATATTGCATCTGTATGGCATGGCTTTTGATGGTAATGCCGCGCTCGCGTTCCAGATCCATGTCGTCAAGCACTTGGGCTTGCATGTCGCGCCCCTCCACCGTTTTGGTGTATTCAAGAAGACGATCCGCCAAGGTGCTTTTACCATGGTCAATATGAGCAATTATACAGAAGTTACGAATTTTTTCCATTGCGTTTATCACAAATATCCTGTTGTTTACGATGCGCAAGCATAGTCTGCGCCAATTTAGCGAACACAAAGGTATGTATTTTTTTCATATATGTGGAAGTAGGCAAAAGACACGGTTCCAAAAGTCAAGAAAATAATTGCCTCCAAATTAAACCATTGGAAAAATGAATAGTCGAAATAGTCAGATTCTTTAATTTTTTAATCAATAGTATTTACAGCAATGAAAAAATTAATTCTTTCTGCAATTGCAGCCCTGATGATTTGCGGCTTACAAGCCCAGGATGCCCGCCCGCAAAAGGCCCGTCAAGAATTTACACCCGAAAAGATCGCTCAATTTGAGACCGAAAGAGTAACTAAAGATCTCAAGTTGGACAAGGAAACGAAACAAAAAATCAGCGAGATCAATCTTCGCTTTGCCAAAGAGCAAGTTGCCTTGAGGCAAGCCAACAATGCAAAACGCGAAGAGCTACGCAAACAGATGGAAGCGATTCGGTCGGAAAAAGACAAAGCTTACGAGAAAGTGCTTTCTCCTAAAGATTTCGCCATTTACAAACAAAAACGGGAAGAAGCCCGGAAAAAAATGCAAGAACGGCGCGCCAACGGAGAAAACAACGATGCGGACTCAGGAGCAGGAAGAGACCGTGGGAGCGACAGCCCAACACGCGACTGATAGACAAAATATCGGTGGATAAACTAAAAAAACAACCGTTAGCAAGTATGTTACCTCGCTAACGGTTGTTTTTTCGATCTAAGACAAACCGTGGGATAAATATATATTCTTCATACCCAACCCTTCGGGCTTTAGCATTTTGTAAACGTTTTTGCAATCATCAAAATTTCAGTGTACCGACCTCTATGCCTCACTCGTCAAATTTCATCGATACACTCTCCCGCCCTGAGCCGTTCGCGGAGATTCTGCATCCGATTGTCAAAAACCTCCAATTCGGAAAGAAAAGCTTTTTCAGTTTCGGAAGTTTCGATGACACGAACAATCCCGCCATTGCGGATGATCATCCTTTTTTCGGCCAACAAAGCCAAAATTGGATCGTGTGTTGCCAACAGGATAATCTTCCCTTTTTTCACGAGTAAGCCCAACGCTTTCTTCCGGTCAATTCCGGCATTCTCGATCTCGTCGATCAAGACAATCGGCGAACGGCTCAGCAAGGCCGTGTCGGCAATCATCAAGGCTCTAGATTGCCCTCCCGAAAGCGAAGTAAGCGGCGTGTTGTAGCTAAACTGCTCGCCCGCTAACTCATTAGCCATCGCAATCACCTCCTCCGACAATTGTTCCGAATTTTGTGCGAAACGGCTTTCGGCGTGCATCCGGACAAATTCTCCGGCCGTGGCATCCATCACGAAATTCATATTTTGAGAAAGCTGGGCTACCAGTTTCTGTTCCATCGAAAAACGAAAAGTAGCATTCACGGGAAAGCCATTCACCAAGACAACCCGTTTGGTTGGGGTATCGCCATTGGCCAACCACTCCACATCGGCCAACAAGCGGCTTTTCCCAGATCCGGTAGGCCCTACAATTCCGGTCACGCTACCCGCCTTCAAGATGATCTCCATATTTTCCAAGTTCCCCGTTTTGTCTGTTCCGCCAACAATGGTTATCGAGGACACTTCCTCCTGTTTCAGGCTGTTCTCTTTTTCTTCCAAAAGATAGTTGATCGTGTCACGCAAAATGCTCCTGTCCAACCCCCGGTCTTGCATCAAGTTTTCCGAGAGATTTTCCAACACCTGCTCCAAATTCAGATTTTCTTTCCCGCGAAGATTTATTCCACATTCGACCAAATACTGGATTATTTCGGGAAACAGGTGCTTTAATTGTCCTATTTCATTTTTATATATGTCCGCCAACACAACGCTTTCATCCATTATTTGCAGGTTCCTCCTTCTGTTGTTTTCGATTCTATTTCAGTCCAAGGGAGATTCTCTATATAAATTTTGTCCAGTTCCGCCTCAATTTTCTCGAAAGTATGTGCTATTTCTTTGAAATCAGGCAAAAAATAGGTCTTCTCACGATCTAATTTGTATGGAAGAACACCACCAGCGTCAGCCAAAAGGGCTTCAAAGGGTTCACTCCAAAGGATGTTCAATATTTCGCGGCAAGCCTCCATTTTCGAATGTTTCACCATCATAATCATCGGGCTAAGCACCTTCGCTTCCTTCAAATCCAAAACCTTGATTTTCTTATTGGATGGGATTTTAGAGATGGCAACATCGGGCAACATGGTCAGCAATGTCTTATTCGGATCGGAGGAATTCAACCGCTTGATGGCTTGCGAAAAATGCTTGATGTCTCCGACGTTCTGCGCATATTGCCTGAGGCCTTGGTTTCCAAATTCATTTTGCAGAAAATAGGCAAGCGAAAATGTAGCTTTGTCCACATGGCCGTGAACCGTAATTTTCCCTTTCATTTCAGGGGAAATCAACTGGCTCCAAGAATCAATTGGGTCAGCAGGCTCGTCAGCAGTGAGATCCTGCACAAAACTCCACGAGCTGAAACTCCAAACACCAATATTGCTTTCCAACAAATTCTTCGACACAAGCGGTAGAACCTTATCTGCATATTTCGGATTCATCACACCCTCATAGATGTGGTTTGCAACAAATCGGTCGTAAAATCCGTTAGCAAACAAAATCCGGAAATTGGTGGTGATTATAATGTCGGGGAGAGCCGTTTCGTCTTTGGCATTTTTCAAAACATCCTCAATATCAACCGACGAGCAGTCGGAGATATTTGGACAATGTATTGGCAATTTAGGATGCAGGCTGTTGTAGTTTTCAACTATAGGGGCAAACATTTGGTGAAAAGGCACTTTCAATGGACAAGGCATCGAGATATGCACATTGAGGGAATTATCCGCCAGATACTTTGTTGCCTTATCTTCCAAGGCAATCATACTAAAATCAATTTTGTTGGATATCATGGTTGTGTATTGCTTAGAGGTTTATTTTTATGAAAGTCGATTTTCCGGAGATTCCCCACCTGATAATCCCCCCCGATGGCCGTCTCTCCCAAACAATAGGAGCAAAGTGCCGCCGGCATGGAGAATCGCAAGTGGTTGTCCTGAACAGTAACTGTGTCGTTGGCATTGTCGATCATGCGGGCAAGCTGGAAAACACCCTGCCCGGTGATTCCATTCACGAAGAAAACCTTGGCTTTGGGATTGGCTTGGCGAACACGGAATGAGAACACCTCCCGTTCAGCTTGAGAAACAATATCGCTTTTGGTGATGACAACAATATCGGCCATCCGCAGCATGGGGCCAATTTTTTTAGGGGTTTCTATCCCCATCAAATTATCAATCACGCAGATAGCCAATATGCGCCGGATATGTGGAGAACAACGGTTGCACAAACCCGCACTTTCCGTAAAGAGATAGTCGAGATTTTGGGAAAGCCCCCAATTGACACCTTCCTGGATATTACTCACAAAAAAATGGTCGGGACACAAATTTCCAGACAGCCCTACCACCACCGGCACATTCAATTTCTCAAAAAGAACCGGTTCGTTAGCATACAAACAGTCAAACTTGATGACTCCTGATGCACTTCCTTCCTGTTTAAGCAGGCCAATCAACTTCAACAAAACTGAGGTTTTTCCCGAAGAAGGCGGGCCAGACACGGTGACTAACTTCATTGAATATCTACTCCTTTCCAAGTATAAAACCTGCAAATATTAAACCAATCCCATAAACAGTTCATTGAAAGTGATTTGAAAATAAAAACAGGATACATATATGTAGATCGAATAATAATTCCCTACAAAAACGTAGCCATTCTGACGTAAAAAAGCCGAAAACAAATTGCTCTGTTTTCGGCCTAGCAAAGACTTATATTCTATTACACCTAAATTTACTTACTTTTTACCTGCTTCCTCCACCGTTAGCATCACCTTTTTCGGAACGCGAAGCACTTCTTCCTTTATGTTCAGAAGATGAACGGAATGATTGACGTTCATTGCCACTCTGGGATCGCACTTGAGTGGATTGGCTGCGGCTTTCCGCTTGCGAAGGCCTCGACGTTGCAGGGCGGCTGCCTGACTGATTAGAAACGTTTCTCCAACCAGAATTTTCAGATCTTCCTTGCGAATTATTCGACACGCCTGAATTCCTTGTATTCGGATTGTTCTGATAGGATGTTCTTTCGGACCATTGACTTTCAGTTCCAGGTCTCTGTTGTCTTACTCTTTCCGAAGAACCTTTGGCAGGACTATGACGGTTGCCTCCATAATTTCCGCCTCGATTTCCTCCATAATTTCCGGCTGAGCCTTTATCTGGGTGATTGTCACTGCGGTCTCCACCATAGTTATTGTTTCCTCGATTTCCATTTCTATCCGAGCCGTAGGAATTGCGGTCATTGTCACGATTCATATCCCTCGAATAAGAAGAATTGCGGTTTTCTTTCCTAGCACGGTCATAAGAGCCGACATAATTTTGACGATCTCGGTCGTTGAACCTTCCTGAATAATAGTAGTTGGAGTCATAACGCCTATTGCCCGAAACATAGATACAAGAATAACGGCCTCTGTCGCCATGATGCCTAATGAAGTAAGGAGCATATCCCCCACCATTCCGGTGAACTGCGCCAAAATAGCTGTACGGCCTGTACGGATTGCTCCAATAGCCTGAAACCCATAAATATCCGCTTGGGCCGTATTCCCAATATCCATCTGTCCAGACCCAACCATGCCGTGGAGGCAAAGCCCAAGTACCATCCACCCAAACATAGTCACGATAATAATCATCCCAGTCCCAATAACCATTTACCCAAACATAATCGGGACTAGGGGAACCAATGTTGATGTTAAGACTTATCCCTCCATGCCTGGTAGGAATTATAGGAATGGATGCGTAAAATCTTTGTGCAAAAACAGAGATTGGTAAAGCCATCAATGCTGCAAAGAGAATCGAAAGAAATATAGACTTTTTCATACTGATTTTTTTTAAAATTTTTGTTCTGCGTTAATCGGTCATTTGCTTATTATGACTATAAAAGAGCATAAATGTTTAATCCGTTCCCAGTAAAAAAAAGTTAAACAATGTAACAACCTGAAAATAAACAATTTATGCATTAATAAGATCAAAAAGATTATTCTTTGTAGGAGTTGTATTATCTTTGCCTTCAAATTTTGAACCTCATTATAATTTACAAAATATCAGTTGCACTAATGAATATCTTATTGCTCGGAAATGGTGGTCGCGAACATGCCTTGGCGTGGAAAATTACACAAAGTGAGAAAGTGAAGAATCTATATGTTGCCCCCGGAAATGCCGGAACTGCGACAATCGCCACAAATGTACCCTTTGGCGCGACAGATTTTCCAGCTATCCGCGATTTTGTTTTAGCCAATAAGATAGATTTGGTGGTGGTTGGGCCAGAAGATCCGTTAGTGAAAGGGGTTTATGATTTCTTCAAAAATGACGATCATTTGTCTTCGATTGCAGTAATTGGCCCCTCAAAGATGGGCGCACAATTGGAAGGAAGCAAAGATTTTGCAAAACAATTTATGAAACGCCACCATATCCCTACCGCCCGTTACGAGAGCTTCACGAAGGACAACTTAGAAGATGGGTATCTATTTCTCGAAAGCCTCCAAGCTCCATATGTCTTGAAAGCAGACGGATTAGCTGCAGGAAAAGGGGTATTGATTATTTCCGACTTGCAAGAAGCCAAAGATGAATTCAAAAATATGCTTGACGGAATGTTTGGAGATGCAAGCAGCACAGTTGTAATCGAAGAATTTTTGTCAGGGATCGAATGTTCAGTTTTTGTTTTGACGGATGGAAATTCGTATAAAATCCTGCCAGTTGCCAAAGACTACAAGCGCATAGGAGAAGGCGACACGGGTCCAAACACGGGAGGAATGGGAGCGGTGTCTCCAGTGTCGTTCGCCGATGAAATTTTCATGAAAAAGGTGGAAGAACGAATTGTGGTGCCAACAGTCGAAGGCTTAAAAAAGGAAAACATCGATTACAAGGGATTTATTTTCCTTGGGCTCATTTCGGTGAACAACGAACCGATGGTGATAGAATACAACGTCCGAATGGGAGACCCGGAAACGGAAGTGGTGATGCTCCGAATCAAATCGGATTTAGTTGACCTCCTCGAAGGAGTGGCTTCGCAGACACTTTCAGAGAAGACTTTGGAAATTGATGAACGGTATGCAACCACCGTGATGCTTGTTTCGGGAGGATATCCTGGCGAATACGAAAAAGGGAAAGTTGTCTCAGGCCTGGATGCGGTGACTGAAAAAAGTGTGGCCTTTCATGCAGGGACTACCACGAAAGACAATCATGTGGTTACAATCGGAGGGCGTGTAATTGCAATCAGTTCATACGGCATCAACAAGAAAGAAGCATTGGCGAACTCTTTTGAAAATGCCGGAAGAGTTCAATTCGAAGGAAAATATTTCCGCTCCGACATCGGTTTTGATTTGGAATAATAAGCACTTGTTTTTGTGATAAATTTTTACCGCACATACATCGCTGAGGGGAAAGTCTTTGCGATTTTCGCCATAATTATCAGCATCCTTTCGAGAAGCTGGCTCTTTATAGATGTCAGTACAGGATCGTCTGTGGCGGAAGATAATGGAGATGGTTACATTTGGTCTCTCCTTTTTTGCAACATGCATTTAGAGGACACTGCGGCGATCCTCTTTGGAAATTTTATCGTCACTTTGCTCATCTGTTTTGTGCTGTCATACACTTCGTGGCATTATTCCTTAATCAGAGAAAAAACATTCCTACCTTTTGCCATCTCACTGATGATATTCAGTTGCCACCAGCAATTCCTGCTTTTTTCACCTTCAAACGTTGCGGCATTATTATATTTAACAGCAATCTGCCTCTCATTTGGGCTTTATCAGGAACCCAAATCTCAACGAGGAGTGTTCGGGATTGCAGCAATATTAGGATTAGCCTTGTTGATTTCAATGGACACACTCCCCTACATTTGTCTTGTTTTCATTGCATTCGTTTATCTCCGCATACTTACTTTGAAGAACATATTGTCACTCTTTTTGGGTTTGTTGTTCATCCTATGGATTGGTTTTCTCACAAGCCTTCCTTATGGGCATTCCAATTCGTTTATGGATTATTTCGGGCAATTGGACAACATGATCGTCCTTCACATTCTTCACTTTTCTATTGTTGAATGGATTCTGTCAGCTTTATATTTATTGATGATGGTTGTTATGATTGTGGATTTTCGCCTAAACATGCACAAAGACAAAATCAGAATACGTTCCCATATACATTTCTTATTTTTGTTATCGTTCATATTCTTATTGTCTTATTGTTTTATTTGTTGGAACCTAAATTTCACTCTTTATTTGTTGTTAGGCACATTTATTATCCCCGTGTCGCATTATTTTGCATTAACCTATTCGAAGTTTAAGATAATATTCTTTTATTTGCTGATTATAATATTTCTAATTCTAACTTTTGGGCAAAGTCAGCTATTCTGAGATATTTTACGGAGTATTGTTTTTTTAATTTCTAATACATCACGGTCATGAAAAAAGGAATTGATTTATTGGCAATTATTATCACCAGCATGATTTTCTTAGTTTGCATCAACGGCTGCAGCACATATAAAAAACTAAGCGACTCTCAAATAAAGGCTCGAATCGACAGTTTGGTGGCAATACCCAAAATCGAATTTAGACCCACACAGGCGACCCCCACCTCATACAAGGCTGTAAGCTTGTCTTACGGATACTATTTGCGCATCACAAAAGACACTGTCCAATGCTCCCTACCTTATTTCGGGCGGGCATACACGGCAAATTTGAACACCGATGAGATTGGAGTGAATTTCACATCCAAAAACTTCGAGTATCAAAAAGAAGTTGCAAGAAAGGGATCTTATACGATCAGAATTGAACCGAGAGACACTCGGCAAAAATTCAAATTGTATCTAACCGTACAGCCGTCAGGCTATTCTTCACTTCAGGTCACTGATCCCGACAGGCAGGCCATTTCATTTTACGGAGCGGTAGATTATTGAATTGATATAGAATAATATCCGTCAAGTTTCGTTGAATACAGTTAAGAGACAACATTTTAGATTGTAAAGGATTGGAAATATGGAAAATTATGTGTTATTTCGCAGTCTATTTCAGATAACATTTTTTTAAAGAAAAAATATGCAATTATCGTTCTCTGCCAAGCAGATAGCAGAAGTTCTTCACGGAGAAATTATTGGAGATCCAACAGTTCAGGTGAGTGACTTTTCCAAAATAGAAGAAGGAAAATTAGGTACGCTAACCTTCTTGTCTAATCCAAAATACGAACACTTCATTTATGATACTCAGGCCAGCGTGGTGCTGGTAAACAGTGATTTCACTCCATCAAAACCGGTGAATGCTACGTTGATCAAAGTATTTAATGCTTATGCGTCATTGGCCATATTGCTGGACATTGTCAATTCTTCCAAGCCTCAAAAACAAGGAATCGAAGAACCATCATTCATCTCCACTTCGTCCAAAACAGGGAAAAACATCTATGTTGGAGCATTCGCCTATATTGGCGAAAATGCAAAAATCGGAGATAATGTCAAAATCTACCCACAGGCTTACATTGGCGACAACGTGGAAATTGGTGAAGGCACAACCATCTACCCGGGAGTTAAAATATACGAAGGCTGCAAAATAGGCAAGAACTGCATCATTCACTCCGGAGCAGTTATTGGTGCTGACGGCTTTGGGTTTGCGCCCGAAAATGGTGAATTCAAAAAAATTCCTCAATTGGGGATTGTATTGATTGAAGATAATGTGGAAATTGGAGCAAACACCGCCATCGACCGTGCCGTGATGAACGAAACACGGATTGGCAAAGGCGTGAAACTTGACAACCTGATCCAAATAGCACACAATGTGCAAATTGGAGAAAATACGGTGATGGCTTCCCAAGTTGGAATATCAGGTTCAACCAAGGTTGGCAAAAACTGCATGCTGGGTGGACAAGTAGGTTTAGGCGGCCATATAACGATCGGCAACAACACCAACATCGGCGCACAATCAGGAATTATCAGCAACATTGATAGCGGGGTAAATATTCTCGGATCGCCAGCCATTCCGGTGAAAAATTTCTTTCGTTCAAGTGCCGTATTCGCCAAATTACCAGATATGTACCGCCAAATAAACCAGTTACAAAAAGAGTTAGACCAAATAAAGGCGAATCTCGCCTCGGAACAATAGTATAATCATTCTGAGACAGAAGTCAATAGTAAATTATGGATAAACAAAGAACACTGAAAGGCAGTTTCACACTGAATGGAAAGGGGTTACACACAGGACTAGCCATCACAATAAGCTTCCATCCTGCTTCAGAAAACCACGGATATAAAATCAAACGCTTGGACCTTGAAGGTCAACCGCTCATTGATGCCTTAGCCGAATCTGTGGGCGCAACACAACGAGGCACAGTCCTCATCAAGGACGACATCCATATCAGCACCATTGAGCACGCAATGTCTGCTCTTTACGCCCTAGGAATAGACAACTGCCTAATCGAGGTGAATGCTCCCGAATTCCCGATATTGGACGGAAGCGCAATCCGCTATGTGGAAGAAATCCGCAAAGTGGGCATCGATGAGCAAAAAGAAGAACGCGACTATTTCATCGTGAGAAAGAAGATGGAAGTCTTTGACGAAGAAACAAGCTCTAAACTAATTCTTCTTCCAGATGACGCTTTTTGCATTAATTCATTCATAGAGTTTGAATCACAATACATTCCAAACCAATCGGCAAGCTTAGATAACATCGAGGATTACGAGAAGGAAATTGCACCTTGCCGCACATTTGTGTTTGTCCGCGAAATCCAACAATTATTGGAGGCCGGGCTGATTAAAGGCGGAGATCTGGACAATGCCCTAGTGATTTATGAACGTCAAATTTCGCAGGAAAAATTAGATGCCTTGGCCGACTTGATGGGTGTCCCGCGTAAGAAAGCTACCGAAATGGGCTATCTCAACAACAAGTCCATCTTCTTCTCCAACGAGCCGGCACGCCACAAACTGCTCGATATAATCGGCGACATGGCACTGATCGGCAAACCAATCAAGGGACGTATCATCGCCACACGTCCAGGACACAAAATCAACAACAAGTTGGCCCGCCTGATAAGGAAGCAAATCAAGCAGAACGAAGTCCAACCCCCCATATACGACCCCAACAAGGAGCCTTTGTATGACATCAACGACATTAAAAAAATGCTCCCGCACCGTTATCCATTCTTGTTCATTGACAAGGTGATAGAAATGGGTACAAACCATGTGGTAGGAATAAAAAACCTCACTTATAATGAAATATTCTTTCAGGGCCACTTCCCTGATGAACCGGTTATGCCTGGAGTACTCCAAGTGGAAGCATTGGCACAACTTGGAGGAATCCTCGTGTTGTCGAAAGTTGAAGATCCCGAAAGATACTCAACCTATTTCTTAAAAATAGACAACGTGAAATTCCGTAACAAAGCCGTACCCGGAGACACTTTGATTTTCCGCGCACATTTGACAACTGAAGTCCGAAGAGGAATAGCAGTAGTTAAAGGCTATACGTTTATCGGAGAGAAGCTGATTTCGGAAGCAGAGTTAACCGCACAAATAGTAAAAAATAAATAATAATTTGTATATGTCTAATATTTCACCTTTGGCTTCAATTCATCCTGAAGCAAAACTTGGCGAAAATGTTACTATTGAACCTTTTGCCTTTATCGATAAAAATGTGGAAATCGGTGATGGCACTCTCATCATGTCCAATGCAAATATCCGATACGGAGCTCGCATTGGCAAGAACTGCCGTATCTTTCCGGGTGCCGTTGTTGCGGCCATTCCTCAGGATTTGAAGTTCCAAGGAGAGGAGACATTGGCCATAATAGGGAACAACACAACCATTCGCGAATGTGCTACAATCAATCGTGGCACGAACGCAAAAAGGGAAACACGCATTGGGAACAACTGCCTGGTTATGGCTTATTCCCATATTGCTCACGACTGTATTCTGAAAGACCATATAATCATCGGGAATGCAACACAAATTGCAGGAGAAGTGGAAATCGATGATTTTGCGATCCTCAGCGGAGGCTGTTTAGTACATCAATTCACAAGGATAGGACGCAACGTGATGATTCAGGGTGGAACCCGTTTTGGGAAGGATATTCCTCCATATACAATCGCCGGACGCGAACCCGTCTCTTATGCAGGGCTCAACCTAGTGGGACTCCGACGCCATGGATTTTCTTCCGACAAGATCAATGAAATTCAAGAAATTTATCGCTACATCTACCAATCGGGGTTCAACAATTCTGATGCCTTGACAAATATCGAAAAGGATTTTGCACAAACACCCGAACGAGACTTAATTGTCAGCTTTATCAAAAGTTCTGCCCGGGGAATAGTGAGAGGCTATCTTGGATAAAGACTTTTTCTAAAAATATCGACAAAAGTGCAGCCGTTATACGACAGTTGCACTTTTTTGTTTAGGCTGATTGCAAAAAAAATAGTTACTTTGCGTTCGCTTTCTATTTGATCAATTTATCAATATTTCAGAAACTATTATATGGCACAAGAAGACGTTTTTAAGAAACTTGTTTCGCATTGCAAAGAATATGGATTTGTATTTCCGTCAAGTGAAATCTACGATGGTTTAGGGGCAGTTTACGACTACGGACAAATGGGCGTCGAACTCAAAAACAACATCAAAAAATACTGGTGGGATAGTATGGTACTCCTCAACGACAACGTTGTGGGTATTGACTCTGCCATTTTTATGCACCCGACCATTTGGAAGGCTTCGGGACACGTCGATGCTTTCAATGATCCATTGATCGACAACCGCGACAGCAAAAAGCGTTACAGGGCCGATGTTCTGATTGAAGATTTTTTGGCCAAAATAGATGACAAAATCAACAAGGAAGTTGAGAAAGCCCACAAAAAATTCGGCGAAAGCTTTGATGAAGCACAATTCAGAGCGACCAACGCCCGTGTAGTTGAATACCAAGCCAACCGCGACACAGTTCACACCCGTTTTGCAAAGGCGCTGAACGACGGCAACTTGGAAGACCTCAGAGAAATTATTGTTGATTGCGAAATCGTATGCCCGATCAGCGGCACCCGCAACTGGACAGAAGTGCGCCAATTCAACCTGATGTTTGCCACCGAAATGGGATCAACGGCAGATGGGGCATTGAAGGTGTATCTTCGTCCCGAAACGGCACAAGGCATCTTTGTAAACTTCCTGAACGTGCAAAAAACAGGTCGCATGAAAATCCCTTTTGGCATTGCCCAAATAGGGAAAGCGTTCCGAAACGAGATTGTAGCGCGACAGTTCATCTTCCGCATGCGTGAATTCGAACAGATGGAAATGCAATTCTTTGTTCGTCCGGGAGAAGAACTCGAATGGTTCAAACAATGGAAAGCAACCCGTATGAGATGGCACAAAGCTCTTGGATTCGGCGACCACAAATACCGCTTTCACGACCACGACAAGTTGGCTCACTACGCCAATGCAGCCACAGACATCGAATTCGAAATGCCGTTTGGCTTCAAAGAAGTGGAAGGAATCCATTCCCGCACCGACTTCGACTTGAGCAGCCACGAAAAATTTTCCGGAAAGAAAGTGCAATATTTCGATCCAGAATTGAATAAATCATACACTCCTTACGTGATTGAAACCTCCATCGGGGTGGATCGAATGTTCTTGTCGGTGATGTCAGCCTCTTATCAAGAAGAAACTCTTGAAGGTGGAGAAACACGCGTGGTATTGAATTTGCCTCCAGCCTTGGCTCCTATCAAACTGGCCATACTTCCTCTTTTGAAAAAAGATGGCTTGCCTGAAAAGGCCCGTGAAATAATGGACGAGTTGAAATTCGAGTTCAAATGCCAGTACGACGAAAAGGATAGCATCGGAAAGCGTTACCGCCGCCAAGATGCCATCGGAACGCCTTTCTGCGTGACTGTGGATCACCAAACCTTGGAAGATGGCCAAGTGACCATCAGGCATCGCGACACGATGCAACAAGAGCGTGTGGCGATCGGCGAATTGAAGGAAATTATTTCGACAAAAGTTAGCCTGAAAGCTCTTTTGAAATCGCTTTAAAACAGAATTTCCAAACGCAAAACCAATAAAAGGCTTACTATTTTGCGTTGCTAAAACTTGCATAAAAAAGCTATGTTGAATCTTATTTTGAACATTTCACTCATTATTATCGTCATCGGAATCCCCCGGATTTACCGAAGGTGATAGTTTTTGTGCAATCTTAAGAATATCTACTCCCTTTCGGTTATCCCGGAAGGGAGTTTCTTTTTATATCCACTTAAAAAAAACGATTATGAAGCTTAGTACTGAAAAAAAATTTGCCCGTCGCATGGATGGGGTTCCCCGTTCCTTTATCAGAGAAATATTAAAAGTGGCTATTTCCCCGAACATTATCTCCTTTGCTGGAGGCTTGCCAAACAAAGATTTCTTCCCTCTCGAAGAACTTCAAGCCTGTGCCATCAAACTGATGTCCGGCTCCGACAGAAACATCCTCCAATATGCAAACACGGAAGGATATTTGCCTCTTAGGGAAAAGATTGCAGACCGATATTTGCAAAAAGGATTAAGCGTTAAACCAAACAACATCTTGATTACCAATGGATCGCAGCAAGGATTGGATTTACTTGGAAAGATATTTATCAACGAAGGAGATGGTGTGCTGATGGAAGAACCTGGATATCTGGGGGCGATACAAGCTTTCTCTATTTTCAAACCGCAATTTATGACAGTACCCCTTCAGAAAAATGGAATTGATATAGAACTATTCAAGACGAAAGTTGCAAACTCCAATCCAAAGTTTGCCTACCTGATTCCTAATTTTCAAAACCCGTCGGGAATAAGCTACGAAGAAAGCGTAAGGAAGGAAATAAGCGACTTTTGTAGGGATAAATCCTTGTTCTTGGTAGAAGACGATCCTTACGGAGATATCAGATTCAAAGGGCAAGCAAAGCATTCTTTTTATCATTATCTGCCGGAGCAGACCATTATGCTTGGTACATTTTCAAAAACCGTGGTACCGGCATTTCGGATGGGATGGATTGTGGCGCCAGACGATGTGATGGAAAAACTAGTCATCGCCAAGCAAGCTGCCGATTTGCATACAGACTATTTCACCCAACGGCTGGTGCATCAATATTTATCTGACTACAACATAGATGAACACATAGCCAAAATACAGACAACATACGGCAAACAGGCGAATGCAATGTTGGATGCAATTGGAAAACACTTTCCGGAAGGCGTGACACACACAATTCCGGAAGGAGGCATGTTTCTTTGGGTGACGCTTCCCGAAGGACAAGAAGCCCTGACAGCATTTGACATGGCAATAAAGGAGAATGTGGCTTTTGTGCCGGGCAATCCATTCTATGTGGACAAAACCAATGTGAATACATTTCGGCTTAATTTTTCTTGCTCCAACGAGGCGGAAATAGAAGAAGGGATCAGAAGGCTAGGAAATGTATTGAAGAGGCTGAAATAGAAAAAATGTCCATATTCTCAGCTTATCTTTTCATTTTGATTGGTCACAAAAAAAAGAATATTCCGTCACTGGAATATTCTTTTTTATATATAAGAAATACGATTTTCTTTTTAAGCTTCTTTCTTCTGAATGGGTCTTTCAGTGCGAGGAGGACGAGGAAGAAGGGCTTTTCGTGACAATTTGAATTTGCCCGTTTTTTGATCTACTTCTATCAACTTCAACTCAAGGACATCCCCTTCTTTGAGACCAGCATCTTCGATCTTTTCGATACGATCCCAGCTAATTTCAGAAATATGGAGCAAACCGTCTTTGCCTGGAAGGAATTCGCAGAAAGCACCGTAAGGCATCACCGAGCGAACTTTTGCAGTGTAAATGTCCCCAATTTCTGGGACTGCGACGATTCCTCTGATCTTTGTCAATGCTGCTTCTATCGAATCTTTGTTGTTTGCAGAAACTTCCACACGGCCTTGACCGTCGATTTCCTCGATGGTGATAACGGCTCCGGTTTCTTCCTGGATACCCTGGATAATCTTTCCACCCGGTCCGATTACAGCACCGATGAAGTCTTTCGCAATGAAGAGAACTTCTATACGTGGAGCGTGAGCTTTCAAGTCGGCACGAGGTTCTGGCAATGTTTCCAAAATCTTACCCAAAATGTGCAGGCGGCCTTCGCGGGCTTGGGCCAATGCTCTTTCAAGAATCTCGTAAGAAAGGCCATCCACCTTGATGTCCATCTGAGTGGCAGTGATACCATCTTGGGTTCCACACACCTTGAAGTCCATGTCTCCCAAGTGGTCTTCGTCTCCCAAAATATCAGAAAGCACGGCAAAATTTGTCCCTTTATTTTCGGAAATCAATCCCATCGCAATTCCAGAAACTGGTTTTTTGATAGTGACCCCGGCATCCATCAACGAAAGTGTTCCGGCGCAAACCGTAGCCATCGAAGAAGAACCGTTGGATTCCAATATATCCGAAACCACACGCACTACATAGGGGTAATTCTTAGGAATCATCCGTTTCAGTGCCCGGTGAGCCAAATTTCCATGACCAATCTCGCGGCGCCCGACACCTCTTTGCGGACGTGCGTCACCGGTGGAAAATGGAGGAAAATTGTAATGCAGCAAGAAACGTTCTTTGTCTCTCACCAACACGTCGTCCACAATCTTTTCGTCTAGCTTGGTCCCCAAAGTCACCGTTGACAAAGATTGGGTTTCACCACGAGTAAAGACGGCCGATCCGTGAGGTCCTGGCACATAATCCACTTCGCTCCAAATAGGGCGTATTTCTGTGGTTGTGCGTCCATCGAGGCGTTTTCCTTCATCCAAAATAGAGCGGCGCATGGCTTCTTTTTCCACATCATGGTAATAACGTGAAATCAGACTGCCTTTTACAGCCAGGTCTTCTTCTGGAAATGTTGATTTATATTCTTCTAGAACAGCTTTGAAATTGTCGCTGCGTTCGTGTTTGTTTGGATTGCAAGAAGTAGCTATTGCAAAGGCCTTGTCATAACATTTTGCCCAGACATCCTTACGAAGCTCCTCGTCGTTTGTTTCGTGCGAATAAGTACGTTTCACCGTTTTTCCGCAAAGCTCCATCAGTTCTAATTGAGCCTGACATTGTACCTTGATCGATTCGTGGGCAAATTTGATTGCTTCAAGCATTTCGGCTTCTGAGACTTCATCCATTTCGCCTTCCACCATCATGATATTGTCAATCGTAGCACCCACCATAATGTCCATGTCTGCTTGTTCGAGCTGGCTAAAAGTGGGGTTTACGATGAACTTTCCATCCACACGTGCAACACGTACTTCGGAAATAGGTCCATTGAAAGGAATATCAGAAACGGCTAAAGCTGTAGATGCAGCCAAACCGGCCAGGGCATCAGGAATATCTTCCCCGTCAGCGGAAAATAGGATGATATTTACAAAAACTTCGGCATGATAATCTTCAGGAAAAAGTGGGCGGAGGACCCTATCCACCAGACGGCAAGTCAAAATTTCGTAATCGGAGGGACGTCCCTCTCTTTTCATAAATCCACCGGGGAATCTTCCATAGGCAGAAAACTTCTCTTTATACTCCACTTGAAGTGGCATAAAATCAACTCCGGGATTTGCATCTTTTGCGGCACAAACAGTGGCGAGTAGCATTGTGTTTCCTAACCATACGGTTACAGCTCCATCCGCTTGTTTGGCCAATTTTCCAGTTTCGAGTGTGATGGTGCGACCATCTCCCAACTCAATACTTTTTCTAATTGGTTCAATCATAAATTATCATATTATCGTCAAAATTCGCACAAAGTTAGTCAAACTTTTAATTGACAATAACAAATTTCTTAAAAATATTCATTCCAAGGGATTTATTAATTTTATCAACCGTAAATATGCGAGACACAGGCGGCTTAATTTTATTTGATAAGTTCGTTAAGCTTCGATTTTAGCTCTTCTCCACGAAGATTTTTTGCGAGGATTTTCCCGTTCGGATCGAGCAAAAAGTTTTGAGGAATCGACTGCACACCATATAGGACAGCTACCTCGTTCTGCCAACCTCTCAAATCGGAAACTTGTGTCCAGGCAAGCTTGTCGGCTTCGATTGCTTTCTCCCAATTTGCCTGCGCATTGTCTAAGGAAACGCCCAAGATGGTGAAATTTTTGTCCTTGAATTGATTGTAAGCCTCTAAAACGGCAGGATTCTCCCGACGGCAAGGGCCACACCAGGAAGCCCAAAAGTCAACCAAGATATATTTGCCCCTGAAACTTGACAACTTCACGGGGTTTCCTTTCGTATCATTTTGAGTGAAATCGGGCGCAATAGCACCAACTCCAACGGCTTTCAAGCTCGCAATCTTTTCGGCAAATTCTTTGCCCTCGGTTGTGCTTTTCAAAGAAGAAGAAAGACTTTGAAACAAGGGTTCAATTTCTGCCACATCAGGTGCGTATCCTCCAATCTGTGACAACACAAAGAAATTGACAAAAGAGGACTTGTTCTGTTGCAAGAAGGATTTCAGAATCATTTTTTCTTGTTTTGAAAGTTCCTCGTCACGTGCTTCAATCTTTGCCATAAATACTTCGTCCTTTTTTTGCTCGGGCGTTGCTGCCTGGTATTCCTTCATCAAGGCTTCCTGTTGAACAGAAACGGGCTTCAGCAGGTTTTTCAGTTTCGTATAATCGTCATTTAAAGGTGAACTGATTACCGCTGTTTTTGCGGAATCAACTCCATTGATCGTGACAACACCTTTCTCTATATAAAACATAGCAACGTCGTTATTACGCGCCGCTTTTTCTTTGCGCCCGAAGGCCAAACGCGCTTGCTTTGGGCTGGTAACAGTGCCGGAAAACTGGAAAGCCCCGTTCACCACAACAGCAGTGTCAATTTTTTGCTTGCCCTCTACCATATATGCCAAAAATGCTTTTTCAATCTGATCAGCTTTTGTAAGTTTCCCCTTCACCTGATAAGCTTGCTGTGCTACTGCAAAAAATGAAAGCAGAAGGCAAAGCGGTGTAATTATTTTCTTCATAATAAAGTGTTTATAGAGTCATTGATTTAAAATTTCTCAAAGTTAGCAAAAAACCGTTCCGTGATTATTCCAGCGATCTTTTTTTGAGAAATATTAATTTTTGAGAGCCTTCTCTCAATTGTTTTGTTCTACGCACAAAACAATTCAACCATTGTTAACGTTTAGGAAATAATAAAAGGCAAAAGAAGAAATATCCAATTTCTCTTTTTTTATAAGAATAAAAGTCTTTAGTTGCCAGCAGAAATTAATTCTAAAAAATGAGCATGGAAAAATTTATCCGCAAGATTCCCAAAGCAGAGTTGCATTTGCACATTGAGGGAAGCTTCCAACCTGAACTGATGTTTGAAATTGCCCGGCGCAACCAGATTGATATAAAATACAAAAGCGTGGAAGAACTCCGAAGGGCATATCAGTTCAACTGCCTTCAAGACTTTCTCGATATTTACTACACCGGGGCTTGCGTGCTGACAACCGAACAAGATTTCCATGACCTAACGATGGCCTATTTCGACGAATGTGAGAAGGAAAATATTCTTTTCACAGAAATCATGTTCGACCCTCAAACCCACACCAAAAGGGGAATTCCTTTTGCCACAGTTATTAAAGGAATTCAAAAGGCAAGAGAAGAAGCTAAAGAAAAATACGGCATTGAGTCGCTCCTCATCATGAGTTACCTAAGGCATCTTTCGGAAGCGGATGCTTTCGAAACCCTCGAACAGTCCTTGCCCTTCAAGCACTTGATCTATTCTGTGGGGTTGGATTCCTCGGAGAAGGGTAATCCTCCTTCAAAATTCAAAAGAGTATTTGAAGCTTCTGCAAAACACGGATATACGGTGGTGGCCCATGCCGGAGAAGAAGGCGGTGCCGATTACGTGTGGGAGGCGATCAACGAATTGGAAATAGCCCGGATAGATCACGGGAACAATTCTCTTCGGGACGAAAAATTGATTGCTGAAATTATCAAAAGGGATTTAGCTTTAACGGTTTGCCCATTGTCCAATTTGGAATTGCAAGTGGTGAAAGATCTGACAAGCCACCCGATTCGCACAATGCTCGAAAAGGGGTTGAAAGCAACCGTGAATTCGGATGACCCGGCCTATTTCGGTGGTTATCTGACCGAGAATTTTCTTCAAATACAAAAAGCCCTGGACTTGTCGAAAGAAGAAATTGTGACCTTGGTGAAAAACGGCTTCCAATATTCGTTTGCGGAAGATTCACTGAAAAGAGGGTTTTTGAAGAAGGTCGATGAGTTCGTGGAAAGCTTTACCGGGTGAGGCAACCTAGCTACAAATATACTTTCAGCATGGCATCCAATTTGGTCCAGACAAACTGAGGATCAATCGCCCCAAACTTTTCCTCAAACGTAAGCGAATCGTTTGCAACCAAAGCAGGATCAATGTCGCCCACTTCGACACCCTGAAAACGGGGCGAAGCATTTGGCAACCACACCGATTTGGAAATGGAAGGCGAAAAGATAGCAAAAGAAGGAACATTCATCGCCTGCGAAATGTGACGGGGGCCACCTTCGTTACCAAAGAAAAAGGATGAAAAAGAAAATAATGCGAGCAATTCCCTCAGGTTGCTGGCTTCCAAATTTATAAATATCCTGGGGTTTTTGCCCAAATCCTCAAATATTTTTTCCGCATTCCGTTTTTCGCGTTCGCCTGCATAGTTGAACACCAATTGCACCGTAGGATATTCGCCTAAAACGCGGCTCAAAGTATCGACCATTTTTTCTCTCGCCCATATTTTTTCGTCTAAACGCGCCGTCACAGCACATGCTACAACGGGCTTATCCAGATCCATCCCTTGAGCGACCATCTTTTTCGAGAATGCAGACCGCTCCTCCTCCGAAACATGCAGGCAGAAATCACGGACTTCCGCAATCGGATATTTGGCCTTCAAAGGGTTTAGAAGTTTCAGTGTGTTGGAAACTTCATCGTCGTACCCGAGCGGCACTCGGTAGTTTTGAAACCAGCGGTTGTAAGACTTCAACCGTCCGATACGCCACGGCGAGCTTAGCGAAAACAAGCTAAACCACAAGGTCTTGAGCGTAGAACGAGTATCAAGCACGATGTCGTAGTTCCCTTCCCGCATGATTTCCGCCACCTTTCCCACGTAAGTCAGAAATGGCTTCTGATCGGCTTCCGAAAAGCGGATAAGTTTGTCGATGTGTGGGTGGTTTTCAAAAAGAGAGGCAATCGCCTCGTTCAGCACATAATGAATTTCCGCCTGGGGAAAACTTTTCTTCAACGAAGAACACAAGACGGACGAAATGACCGCATCTCCGACACGACGGAAACGGATTACGAGAATCTTTTTAACTGGTTTTGCAGACATGACTGGAATAATAAAAGCTTTTATTGTAAATTTTCCAACGCAAAAATAGAATAAATAAAGCACGTGCAGATACTTTTTTCGTACTTTTGGTTAGCTTTAGAATTTTTCTTTATAAACAAAATATGAGATTAACAGATCAAAGACTACCGCTCATCTTCCTGGAAGCACACAACATACAAAACAGGAACAAGGGTTTGGGCGTATTCAATTTCGAATTATTAAAGGCATTGTCGGCTACAAATACAGATTTCCGCCTGATGGCAAATATGTCCGACCGATCTCTGATGACCCATTTCGACTCTCCGTTGATGCTTTTCCATAAATATTATGGCCTACATCGGAAACCTCTCTTCCGCATACGCAAACGCGCTGACATCTGGCATTCCCTAAATCAAAACACGAAAATCGAGCCTTACCATGATTTGAATTATGTGCTTACCATACATGACGTGATAGGCCTAAACGGAAAAGGCGAACTAAGATTACTCGAAAAAATCAAGCGGGCAAAGGCAATCACTTATATTTCCAAATTTGTTCAACAAGAAACCCATCAGGCTTTCGAAATTCCCTCCGGCGTCATGGAATCTGTCATTTACAATGGAAATCCCATCAGCTCCCTGCTCGGCACATCCTCCTACCAAGCCATTGAAGCAGCCAAATCACCTTTTTTGTATGCCATCGGGGACTTCCAGGAACGGAAAAACTTTCATTCCTTGATTCAAATGATGCGGATCAACAAAGATTTCAATCTAATCATTTCGGGTCAAAACAAAAGTGATTACGCATTGAAAATAAAAAATTTGATTGAAAATTACAACTTGAAAGACCGAGTGTTCCTTACCGGAATTGTCAGCGAGCAGGGCAAACAGTACTACATGAGCCATGCCTCAGCTTTCTTGTTTCCATCGACAGAAGAAGGGTTTGGATTGCCGATCATCGAAGCCATGCATTTTGGAAAACCTGTATTCCTGTCAACGGCAACTTGTATTCCTGAAATAGGAGGGCAAGACGCCTACTATTTCGAAAATTTCGACCCCGAACACATGCATGATAAGCTCATGGAAGGGTTGCATCATTTTTCTCAAAACGAGGAAGAGATGGAACAAAAAATGAAGGAACGAGCCTCTCTATTCTCCTGGAAAAAAGCAGCTAAAGAATATCTGAACGTTTATCAAAACGTAATATCCGGAGTATAAGCTTTTTTTTCAATCATTTAAACAAATTAGAAACCATTGGAAATGAATTAAAAAAATATTTATCTATTTATGCAATAAGAAGGCATATTCCCAGTTTTAGCATTATAACGTAACGATATGGGAATTTCCGTAGTAATCCATACATACAATTCAGAAGAACACCTTGAGAAGGTTTTAGATTCAGTAAAGTCGTTTGATGAGATAGTCGTTTGTGACATGAACAGCACAGATTCTACGACCCAAATTATATCGAATTACAATTGCAAGGTAGTCTATTGCGATTATTCAGGGGGGATTCCCGAGCCAGCCCGCAATTTTGCCATTTCAAATGCAAGCCACGAATGGATATTGGTCGTCGATTCCGACGAAGTCGTACCGCAGGCCTTGAGAACATACTTGTATGACTTCATTTCCGAAAATGATCGGTACAATGGGATTCGCCTGAATCGGAAGAACTATCTTCTGGGTCATTTTCTTCATGATGTGTATCCCGACTATATTCTACGTTTCTTCAAGAAAAATGAATCGAACTGGCCACCAACAGTACACAGTGAGCCATCAGTGAATGGGGAGATCACCTCCATCCCTCGAAACAGACGAGACTTAGCGCTTATACACCTTTCAAACAGTCCCATTCGCGTCATCGTGGATAAGCTAAACACATATACTGACTTTGAAATTACACGAAGAAAAGGCAAAAAATATGGATTGTGGTCGCTATTATTACGCCCGCCCTTTCGCTTTTTTCAATCTTATGTCATAAAAGGTGGGTTTAAGGATGGTAAAGTTGGATTTATATCCGCGGCCAATGGAGCTTTCTACAAATATATAACCATTGCGAAAATCATCGAGGCTAACTTGAGTGAAAAAGATTATGACAGGGAACTGCGTAATTTCAAATGAAATGAGAAGTAATAATATCGAGAACAAGCCTACCTCTCATTTTTTCTACGAATACCCTGATTATTTCCTCCCCTTTGTTAGCTCGTTTGCATAATCAGTAAGCGATTCCCCATTGTAAACATGAGCCCGCAACAACGGGCGAGAGCCTTTCCATGGCCAAGAGTTAATCCCTTTACGAGTTCCAAAATCCAATTGGTAGCCAGCGTTAAGAACCAACCTCCTCACCCTCTTGTCGAAAGCTCCAAAAGGATAACAGAAACTAACGACTGGCTTTGCGAAGAAAGCCTCCAAAGCCTGTTTGCTATCGGCAAGTTCAGAAAACACATCTTCATCGGAAAGATCTCTAAGCCTCTTGTGGTGGGCGCCGTGCGAAGAAAAGCTGACAATCCCACTCCCGTGCATTTCGCGCACATGATCCCAGGTAAGCAATTCATTGTCTTTGCCAATAAGTGCCGTGCTAAGAAAAATGGTAATAGGAATATTATTTTCTTTGGCAATGGAATATGCGTATTGGTAATTGTCAAGCCAACCATCGTCCAACGTGATTAACACTGAATTTTCGGGTAATTTCTTTCCATATAAAAAAGCATCTTCCAATTCTTCCAACTTTAAGGCGTAGAATTTGTTCTCTTTCAGAAATTTCAACTGCTGTTGAAATATTTCTGAAGACACAAAGTATTTTCGTTCATTTTCGTCTGTGACTGGGCCAACATGATGATACATCAATATTGCGCACTTATTTTCCGGTTGGAAGAAGCGTAATAGGTTCAACATAAATACAATTAATATATTCTGATCGCAAAAATATGAATTTTCTCAAAAAATACTATTTTTGTGAACTATAAAACTATATAAAAGCGATGAATCTATCTGTTGGGATTATCACGAGAAATGAAGAAAAAGATTTGCCAAGAACATTAATGGCAATCAAAGATATAGCGGATGAGATCATCATCGTGGACAGTGGAAGCATTGACAGAACTCCAGAAATAGCACATTCATTTGGAGCCCGTTTCTTTGTCGAAGACTGGAAAGGTTTCGGGGCCCAAAAAAATTCAGTCATAGAAAAATGCAATGGTAAATGGATTCTACTGATTGATGCGGATGAGGAAATTTCACCTTCATTGAAAAAAGAGATAAATGAGATCATCGTGCAGGAGCACACTCCTTTCAATGTCTACAAGCTAAGATTCCTAACTATTAGCTTTGGGAAAAAAATCAGACACGGCGGTTGGAGCGGATTTTATCGAGTTCGGCTTTTTAGAAAAGGCATGGGGAAATACAACGAGAACCAAGTGCATGAAAAATTTGTCACTTCTGAGAAAATTGGCTCCATCAAAAAGAATATATACCACTACACGTATCGTGATTTGGATGACTATCTCCAGAAATCCAACTATTATACAACAAAATCAGCAGGCATGTACTTGCTGTCTGGAAAAGAAAAAGCGATCTTTATGGTTCTACTAAGTAGTATTTTCTATTTTATAAAAGGCTATCTCTTCCAGTTAGGCATATTGGACGGCTACGAAGGGTATCTTCTGTCGAAACTAGGGGCTATCGCCGTGTTGGTTAAGTATGGAAAATTACGCGAATTAAAGGGTAGAGATGTAGAGTGCGATTAATTCCTGCGCAATAGCTCTTTCATCGAAATTCCTGACAAATTCTTTGCCGGCAAGCGACATCTCGGCAATTCGTTTTGGATTATTCCAAAGGTCTTCAATATGGTCGGCAAGTGCCTTTTCCTCAAAAGGATCCACATAAATAGAGCTTGGGCCACCAGCTTCTTCGAGGCATGAGCCTGTGGTTGCAATTACAGGAATTCCTTGCGAAAGAGCCTCCACGATAGGGATGCCAAATCCTTCAAAAATAGATGGATAAACAAAAATCTTTGACAGAGCATAAAATGCAGGTAATTCTTCGAACGTGATCCCGTTAAAAATATGGAGCCGCGCAGACAAGCCATGGCTGGATGCAAATTCTTCTACTGTCGCTTGGTAAGGTGTCCATTTACCAATAGCCACCAAATGAATCTCAGGTGACACCAACCTCAACGCTTTGACTGCCAATAGCAGATTTTTGCGTGGTTCTATACTTCCAACATATAATAGGAAATGGGGAGGAAGCCCGTACTTATCCGCAACGGCATGTTTCCTCTCGGATGTAACTTTTTCGTGGAAAACGGGATGGCATCCCTGATAGATCACTTGAATTTTTTCTTCAGGGATATTAAAAAAAGAAATGATATCGCGCTTCGTACATTCACTGATCGCTACTATCTTATCTGCCCTGCGGCATGCATGTTGAAATTTTAGACGATAAATAAACCTATCCACGGGTTTATAATAGTGTGGATAACGCAAAAAAATCAGATCGTGGATGGTAACAATCGATTTCACTCCCGTTTTCCTGATACCGACAGGTAGTTCATTGCTCAAACCATGATAGATATCTATCTTTTCTTTTTTCAGATCTGATTTGATCCAAAACATACGCCAGAATGATGGCAAAATTTTGAATAATAGTTTCGTGGGGAAAATAAAAGAAACAGAAGGCCGAAGCCGAATCTTGGCCAACTGGGCATTCTCCTTTTTTTTAGGTGCGAATAAAATGTAAGAATGGTGGAGATCGAGTCCCGACAAGATCTCCACCATATAGCGACTGTAATTCCCTAAACCAGTGTTGTTCTGCACTGCTCGTTTGGCATCAAATCCTATTTTCATACAGAACTTATTAAATATTTTTTGTTATTTCTTCAGATTTAGCAGAAGATATTCTCTGACATGCACTCGCTAAAAGCAAGATTTAATTCTCTTTATCAATTGGTTGGCTTTGGATTTTGAGGCAAGGGTATAGTCAGGAAGTGTGTTGACCGCATCCGATCCTATACATAGATAAGATTTCATAAAAGTCCTTGCTGAAATTCCCCATTTGAGGGTAAATGTTTTAGCCCCCTTATTCTTCCTTATCCGTTTGGTAGATCGTTGCCCAAAATGATATACCAGGCTATCTCCTTTCCCCTTGAATGTCCTGACTCCTATTTCCCAAAGTTTTCTGGCTAAGTCTGGATCTGAATACATCCCGGGACTAAACTCAACACTCATTCCGCCAATAATATCCCAACAATCAATATGCATTACATTTGGAGGCCAGCAACTACCGCTCCAATCGTTTCTGCAAAGAGATTTATATTCAGCAATCAAATCTTGTTCTCGAAAGTTCTCAATGCACGTGCCATAGTCAGCCGCAACTGTTGCAACATTGTTGCCTGCTGGCTCAATCATTGTTGCAGAAAGCATAAATAACTTATGCCCTATTTTCGTTATCTCGTCAGACAAGGCTTTGTCCCAATCTGGAAGAAAGAACATGTCATCATTTGCGTACACAACATATTCGGCGTCAATCAGTTTACGGCAACAGTTCAAAGCATAGCAAATACCGATATTTTGTTCTGAATATATGTAATCGATGCCGCTCTGCGATTTCACCCATTCAAGTGTTCCATCATTTCCCTCATTCACTATTACAAGCAATTGATGTTTGAAATAGGAGTGTTGCAAGATGCTATTGACACAAAGTTTCAGATAAGGCAAATTGTTCCAGGAAGGGATAAGGATCGTAAATTTGAACTCGCCTGAATTTCGCTTGCATTTGTAAATATTATCTAACATGACTTTTTATTGATGTTATCACAAAACACATTATTATCCGCTATGTTATGCTTTATTACTTGTCTTATGCTCATAGTCCTTCTTAATCTTAAAAAGCTACGGATACGTCATCATTATCGACGCATTTTTTCCTTCAGGCGATCTTTCCTCTCCGTTTTTTTCCTGAACCGACGCTGATAGTACAGCATCCGTTCCGTACACAGAGCCTTGTCAAAACCTCTCTGCCGGGCATATTCTTCGGCAATAATCTCCGTTGCTTCAGCACAACCGAACAAACGGCAAAAGTTTTTGCAGCCAGTTTCCAAGTTTACTTCCCGAAACTCCATCCGGTTGATATCCACGAGCGAAAATCGGAATCTGTCCCCGTCCTTCTCATAAAGCACATTTCCTGGGGAATAATCTAAATGAATGATTTTGCCATCATGCAATCTGGATGTAAACCGAGAAAATTCCCTTAAAATGGCTGAGGCATCCCCTTCTCCTTTCGTAAAATAATAATCGCGGATCTCTTTTCCTTCCGGCAGATGAAGGCTCACGAAATACGAAAGCCCCAGCAAGCCCGAAGCATTATCTAAAACATAAGCGACTGGCTCCGGTGTATTAAAGCCTCTCGCAAGCACTTCCAAAGCATTGTGATACGCCCGGCAAGCTTTTGGTTTGCGAAAGAAAGAATAGATGATGGCATTGGCTATGAAAGGCTTATGAAAGCGTTTGATATTCAGGAGCAAGCCATCCACTTCGATAACCCTAATCTGATTTCTTGCGGAATACACCACCCTCCCTTCCGTTTCGAAAATAGAGGACAACTTTTTTATAAAATCCTCCAAATAAGCGTATTTCCCGTTGATTTTAATCTCCATCCGCTTGGCTTAAAATTCCGATGTAAAGTGAAACTTGATATCCTTGAAATCCTGCTGGGCCATCATCAGAACGTAGCTTGAATCGGCAAGAAACACATCCCTGCCCTCCTTGTCCAAAGCCATGTATTGCGACTTTCGTTTTTTGAAATTTTCCAGTTCTTGGGCATTGTCGCTTTCCACCCAGCAAGCTTTGTATAGGCTGATAGGTTCCCACTTACATTGCGCACCATATTCGTGCAGCAAACGGTATTGGATCACTTCAAACTGGAGTTGCCCCACAGTTCCGATTATCTTGCGCCCATTGAACTGGTTGGTGAACAACTGTGCCACCCCTTCGTCCATCAACTGGTCGATACCTTTATTCAGCTGCTTGGTCTTCAATGGATCAGCATTTTCTATATATTTGAACATCTCGGGAGAGAAACTTGGCAATCCTTTGAAATGCAAGTCCTCGCCGGAAGTCAACGTGTCTCCAATTTTGAAATTTCCAGTGTCGGGCAAACCCACAATGTCACCAGCATAAGCTTCATCCACTGTCTCTTTCCGCTGAGCCATGAAAGCGGTCGGCGCGGAAAAGCGCATCTGGCGGTTCAATCGAATATGCTTGTAATTGACATTACGTTCAAATTTCCCCGAACAAATCTTCACGAAAGCTATACACGAACGGTGGTTGGGATCCATGTTGGCATGAATCTTGAAGATGAAGCCCGAAAAACCATCTTCCCCCGGCTTCACTTCCCTTTCCTCGGCATTCACCGGACGGGGCGATGGGGCAATCCGGCAAAAACAATCGAGCAATTCTTTCACTCCAAAATTATTCAAGGCAGAGCCAAAAAATACGGGAGCTACTTTTCCGGCAAGGTAGGCTTCCAAATCGAGTTCAGAATAAACGCCCTGAATCAATTCGATGTCTTCACGCAGCTTGCGGGCTTGATTCGGTTCGATATAGTTTTCCAGTTCGGGACTGTTGATATCCTTGAATTCAACCGATTCGGTTACTTTTTGCTTGCTCGGGGTGTATAAGTTGAGTTTTTCTTCGTACAAATTGTAAACACCGCGGAAGCGTTGCCCTCCATCGATGGGCCAGCTTAGGGGCCGCACTTGGATTTTCAATTCTTCCTCCAACTCGTCCAGCAAATCGAAAGGATCTTTCCCGTCGCGGTCCATTTTGTTCACAAAAATCATCACCGGCGTGTTGCGCATCCGGCACACTTCCATCAGCTTTCGGGTCTGAGCTTCCACCCCTTTTGCCACGTCCACAGCAATAATAACGCTATCCACGGCGGTCAACGTGCGGTAAGTGTCCTCCGCAAAATCCTGGTGACCGGGAGTGTCGAGAATATTGATCTTATACTCTCCGTACTCGAAGCCCATCACCGATGTAGCCACCGAAATACCACGTTGCTTTTCGATTTCCATCCAGTC
>DBTT01000009.1:22213-29456 GCA_002307185.1 Bacteroidales bacterium UBA1309 | reverse complement strand
GCTTTTCGATTTCCATCCAGTCGGACGTAGCTGTCTTTTTAATTTTGTTTGATTTCACTGCACCTGCCACGTGAATGGCACCACCAAACAGCAATAACTTCTCAGTTAAAGTGGTTTTCCCCGCATCCGGGTGACTGATGATGGCAAATGTGCGCCTTCTTGCTATTTCCTCTTCTAATTGTGACATTATAATTTAGTAATCATTATTTTTACATAGATTTACGCGGAGTTATCACAGTGGCAGATGGTTTTTAATAGTTTAATTGGCCTTTTGCGAATCACACTAATTTGTGCAGCATGGTTCAGTACTACTAGATTGCATGCCTAAAGTTCCTCCAGCACCTTTTCCAAGCTCACTTTCCAATCTGGAATTTTAATCCCGAATATTTCTTTAATTTTGGTTTTATCCAATACGCTGTATTTTGGTCGCGCAGCCCTCGTTGGATATTCTGCCGAAGTGACTGGAGATACCTTGCAAGTGGTGATTCCTTTCAATTCGTGAATGGCCAATGTAAAGTCGTACCAAGTGGTGACTCCTTCGTTGGTATAATGATAAATCCCGGCTTTGAAGTCGCCCGATGCTTCCGTGTAGTTGATTATTTTCAGAATGGCATCCGCCAAATCTGCGGCATTGGTGGGAGTTCCTTTTTGGTCGGATACTACGCTCAGCGTCTCTTTTTCTTGTCCGAGGCGAATCATGGTTTTCACAAAATTGTTTCCAAAAATGGAATACAACCAAGCCGTGCGAATAACAATGGAATCGGGGCAAATTTCGCGTAGGAGAACTTCCGCTTCGCATTTGGATTTGCCATAAACTGATTGCGGATTCACAGCATCAATTTCACGATAAGGGCGCGTGCCCGTGCCGTCAAAAACATAATCGGTGGAGACATGGATCACCTTCGCTTTGTGCTTTGCAGCCGATTCGGCCAAGTTCTTCACCGCATCCCGATTAATGAGGTAACATTTTTTCTCGTCATCTTCGGCTTTGTCCACAGCTGTGTAGGCCGCACAATTCACAATGTATGCAATGCCTTGGCTCTTTATAAATTCGTCCACGGCAGTCGGATTGGTGATATCCAGCTCATTGACATCTGTAAAATGGAAAAACAAATTTGCCGGATGAAATGCTGCCGCCCGTTGCAGCTCACTTCCTAGTTGCCCGTTAGCTCCCGTAATCAGCACATGTTTTTGTGCCAGTTCCAAATTGAAAACGATGTTCTTGCCCGTTTCCTCGCTGCTGTCTTTTCTGTTATATACCAATCCCATTTTGTACAGTTGTTATGAAAGTTCGTCGGTTGTTTCTTGTTCTTTTTTATATTTTTCTGCCAGTAGCCTCAGAAAAGAGCTGATCTGCGAAATGGCAGCCTGGGTCTCTCCCGAAACCTCCTTGGCTTGAAGCCTGAGCAACAAAAATCCATACAAAGCAGAAAAACAAGTTTCTAACTCATAAATACTTTTGTCAGGCGACTTGGTGCGAAGCTCCACAATAAAAGGCAACGTTTTGTAATAAGCTGCCGAATAAGCAACTTCATCGGGAGTCTTCAGCAATTCGTTGTGCAATCCTGTGAGATCGATCACCACATTCTTGTTGATCTGCAAATGCCCCGATTCTTCCACCTGTTCGTGGCGCATCATTTCTATCAATCCCTCATACCATTCGCGCATTTCCGCCTTCACAGGTTCAGGCTGATCAAATTTGTCGATGATATTTGCCTGAATAGCATCCACATCCAATTTATAAGCACGAATCAAATCTTCCACCTGCCACATATAAAGCAGATATTCAGCAATGTTTTCACGTTTTTTTTGTCGAGCTATCAACATATCTCGTTGCGGATTTTTTACTTTTGTGCAAAAGTACTAAAATAAGATGAATGTATAAATTAAAGACTTTAGAAACCGGTTTTTTCTTGGCCGATGGGGGTGCCATGTTTGGCGCAGTGCCGAAAAGAGCTTGGTCAAAAAAATATCCTTCCGACGAGAACAATCTCTGCCGCCTGTCCATGCGTTGCGTGCTTGCCATTTCCGACACACGGAAAATCGTGATCGATACAGGAATCAAGTACGAAAACATCAAAAAGTTTTCGTACTATGGATTTTATGACGTGAAGCAAATCGACGAGTGCATTGCCGAATTTGGCCTGAAAGTGGAAGACATCACCGATGTGGTGCTCACACATTTTCATTTCGACCATTGCGGAGCATCCACCCGGCAGGACAAAAACGGAGAATGGATTCCCATGTTCCCAAATGCCAAATATTGGGCTAGCCGGAGTCAATGGGATGTGGCGCACAACCCCGGACCATTGGAAATTGATTCTTTTTTCAAAGAAGACTTCGAGCCGATGTACGATGCGGGACAAATTACGCTCATCAACGGCAGTTATGCGATCGACCCTAATTTCAAGATGAAAATTTTTGAAGGGCACACTCCGGGGCAGGTGGCATGCTACATTGATGGAGAAGAGGGCAAGTACATCGTCCCGGGTGATGTGGTGCCAACGGCTGTGAATATCCCTCTACGATGGGTTTCGGCCTATGACATTCATGCCGAGGCATCCGTAAAATCCAAAATGGAGATGCTCGAAGATGCCGTAAGGGAAGACCGGGAACTGATATTTTTTCACGATGCTTACACCAAATCTGCCAAAGTGACCAAGTCGGGAGACATGTTTATGGCGAAAAGAATCTGACGGAAATCAATCGTTCTCCCAGTTTCGGGTATAACAGAGGTAGCCTAACTTGTATAAATCATACAGCTTGACACTGGGGTTTTTACCAAACAAGTTAGCCCGAATCGGTTTTCTAGTTATTCGATAGGAAAGTGAAATCAACGGGGGGAGATTTAGCCTCTTCAATCGGTGGTAGTGCCTCATAATAGTTACCGATTTGACAAAAAGCGGATCACCCTTAAGCATGCGGTCAATTTTATGCAAATTACGGAGACCATTTTCTATTTTCGCCAAGAATTCCGGCGATGACTCCAACCCTATATGATACAGTGGATTGTCAATATGCTGAATCACAATGCCGTTTCGTTCCAGTTCAATTCCAAAAAGAGTATCTTCGTTGCAATACCCTTTGAGTCGTTCATCAAACTTTACCGTCTGAAAGATATTTTTGTCAATCAAAAAATTACAGGACATAAAACTCTTGTTGGGCTGGACAGATCGTTGCTGTGCGGATGTGACTTCCTTTGTTGTCCCCACACGCCAGTGCAGCTTGAGGCGTTCATCCTCCGGAGCATCCAGATAAGCTCGGCCTCCTGAGCAGATGACACCCGGGCGGCAGAATGGAAAATAACGTTCTAAATAATCGTCCCGAACGACTTCCGAGTCGCAGTCAATAAACAGCAAGTGGGGATAAACTGCCGTTTCCGCCAATAGGTTGCGAATCCCAGTACGTCCTAAGTTGTTGGTCAATTGAATATATTCTACATTGTTCAGACTAGCTAATTCCCTGTTCTTTATTCTAAATTCATCCCTTGAAGCATCGTCCATCAGTAGAATCTGAAACGGGACGCCAGAGGCTTCACCTTGAGCATGAAGATCATGGACTAAGGCTGTCACATCAAAATTGTATATTGGAATGCAAATCGAAATCACGGGACAAAAGGTAAATAATGAATATTCGCTACATCCATTGAAACGAGAAAAAGAAGATAAAATTATATCAATGGATACCCCCCCTATAAAAAAGTTGAGGCCATCCTCGCTCGGACAGCCTCTTCCCCAATAACTTTATTTACTTACTTAAAACAATATAATTAGTATCGTGCACTCACTGCAGTCCAATCGATAATTTTCCAAAGTTCGTTCAGATGGTCGGCTCTCCTATTTTGGTAATCCAAATAATAGGCATGTTCCCACACATCAAATCCTAACAGAGGAGTGTACCCTTTAGTGATAGGGTTTCCTGCGTTGGCTTCTTTGGTGATATATAATTTGCCTTCAGCGTCTTTCGACAACCAAACCCAGCCTGAGCCGAATTGAGCAACACCGGCGGCTACAAATTCTTTCTTGAAGTCCTCAAACGAACCAAATTGAGCTGTGATAGCATCTCCCAATTTTCCAATTGGCTCGCCACCGCCCTTTGGGCTGAATGACAAAAAGTAGATGTTGTGGTTTAAAGTTTGTCCGGCGTTATTGAAAATAGGCCCATCACTTTCTTTGACAATAGTTTCCAAATCGGCATTTTCAAATTTAGTGCCTTGAATCAAGTTGTTCAGATTGGTGATGTAAGCTTGAAGGTGTTTTCCGTAGTGAAGTTCCACTGTTTGCTTACCGATGACAGGTGCTAAAGCATCTGTAGCATAAGGCAATTTTGGTAATTCAAATTTCATGACTTTATTCTTTTTATCGTTATTAATAGTATTATTAACTGTCTGTCCTTTAACGAGGCCGCAAGCAAAAGCAAGAAGCAAAATGGCAAAATATTTTCTCATAATCTTCATTTATTTTAGAGGAACGATATGGGATTCTTTTGTCGTTTCTTTCTAACATAAACAAATTGCTTTCGGGTTTGTTCTCTAAAAGATAAACAAATGCCCATAAATTTTATCTATACAGATCGTGTTTATTAACAGAAAGCTGGGATTAAACAACAATGCGGAAAATATGTTCAACCAGTCAAAAAAAAACTCATTCCAAACAAAAAGGAGTCGCCTGCCATGATAAAAGAATATGACATTTCGTCACCATCATTGCCGGTGCCATTTTTGGCACAACTTTTGATGAAAAGCATGTGTCGTACTACTGAGTCTTAAAGATTACGACTATGTGACAATAAGAAAAAAGCGCAGAAAACAAATTAAATTAAATTATAACATAACTATGGGAAAAATTATCGGAATCGACTTAGGCACAACCAACTCTTGCGTGGCTGTACTCGAAGGTAGCGAACCAAATGTGATCGCTAATAATGAAGGAAAACGCACAACGCCTTCAATCGTTGCTTTTGTGGACGGTGGCGAACGCAAAGTTGGCGACCCAGCAAAACGTCAGGCAATCACCAATCCACAGAAAACGGTTTTCTCCATCAAACGGTTTATGGGTGAAACTTGGGATCAGGTGCAAAACGAATTGAAGCGTGTACCATATACTGTAGTAAAAGGAGAAAACAATACTCCCCGCGTGGATATAGACGGACGCCTATACACCCCTCAAGAAATTTCGGCCATGATTCTTCAGAAAATGAAGAAAACGGCTGAAGATTATTTGGGCCAGGAAGTGACAGAAGCCGTCATCACGGTGCCTGCATATTTCAACGATGCACAACGTCAAGCCACCAAAGAGGCTGGAGAAATCGCTGGACTGAACGTCCGCCGTATTGTGAACGAACCAACTGCGGCTGCTTTGGCCTACGGATTGGACAAGACGAACAAAGACATGAAAATTGCTGTGTTTGACTTGGGCGGTGGCACATTCGACATCTCTATCCTAGAATTGGGAGACGGTGTATTTGAAGTGAAATCAACAAACGGAGATACCCATTTGGGAGGTGACGACTTCGACCACGTGATTATTGACTGGCTGGCAGACGAATTCAAAAACGACGAGGGAATTGATTTGCGTCAAGACCCAATGGCCTTGCAGCGTTTGAAAGAGGCTGCTGAAAAAGCTAAGATTGAACTTTCGAGCGGCACTTCCACCGAAATCAACTTGCCATACATTATGCCAGTGAACGGTATTCCAAAACACTTGGTAAGATCATTGACGCGTGCTAGATTCGAACAATTGGCAGACCGCTTGATCCAGGCCACTATCGAACCTTGCCGCAAAGCATTGTCTGATGCAGGACTGAGTGCTTCTGACATTGACGAAGTGATCCTGGTGGGAGGCTCCACACGTATCCCCGCCATCCAAGCAATCGTGGAAAAATTCTTCGGAAAAGTTCCATCGAAAGGCGTAAATCCAGATGAAGTGGTAGCCGTAGGTGCCGCCATCCAAGGTGCAGTTTTGTCAGGAGACGTAAAAGACGTGTTGCTGCTGGATGTTACCCCGCTTTCTTTGGGTATTGAAACAATGGGCGGTGTTATGACAAAGTTAATCGAGTCGAACACAACTATCCCTACCCGCAAATCGGAAACATTCTCCACAGCCGCAGACAACCAGCCTTCGGTGCAAATCAACGTATTGCAAGGAGAACGCCCGATGGCTAAGGACAACAAACAAATTGGCGTATTCAACTTGGATGGAATCCCTTCCGCTCCACGTGGCGTGCCGCAGATCGAAGTAACATTCGACATTGATGCCAACGGCATTTTGAAAGTTTCCGCCAAAGACAAGGCTACCGGAAAAGAGCAATCTATCCGCATCGAGGCCTCCTCTGGACTGAGCGATGCCGAAATCCAACGGATGAAAGATGAAGCTGCTGCAAATGCCGAGTCCGACCAGAAGGAACGCGAGCGCATCGACAAATTGAACCAAGCAGACTCGTTGGTTTTCCAAACGGAAAAACAATTGGCTGATCTTGGAGACAAAATCCCTGCCGATAAAAAGGCCGACTTGGAAGCTTCGCTCACGAAGCTCAAAGATGCTCACAAAACTCAAGACATCGCTGCCATCGATGTGGCTATGGAAGAGTTGAACGCTAAGTTCCACGCAATGAGCCAAGACATGTACAATGCTGCCAATGCAGGAGGAGCACCAGGTGCTGGCGCACAAGCCAATCCAAATGCAAATGCAGGCGGAAAAGGCAACGGCGATGTGACAGATGTGGACTTTGAAGAAGTAAAGTAAAAGCCAAAAACAAGGATTAATATCCATATTCAAACCGCTGTAAGCACTTAGTTTACAGCGGTTTTTTATTTTATTATTTATGCTTACTTATTGATATATCCGATTATTTTCTGTATATTTGCTACATATTTGTTACGCGACTTAAATAACAGTAAGGTGCGACTAATAAATACTTATCACTACTAATTCATTCTAAAAACGATTGATATGCCAGGTAGCAAATTTATTCTTCCAAAGACATGCGAAAACTGCGGTGCTCAGTTCAATGCTAAAACTGTGTATTCAAAGTTTTGCTCAAAGAAATGTTCGGAGGCTGCAACTCGTAAAAAGAAGGCACAAGAAAAACAAGAGGAACAACGCCAGCAGTTAGCCGAACAAATCCCAACCGACCGCCCTTATATTTCCATTGCTGAAGCTGTAGTTTTATTTGGCATTTCAAGAGATACCATTTACCGCCAAATCAGAAAAGGTAATATCCCAGCCGTCAACCTTGGGGAGCG
>DBTT01000009.1:19724-21884 GCA_002307185.1 Bacteroidales bacterium UBA1309 | reverse complement strand
GCAATTCAACCAACAATCACAAAACAAGAAATCAATTTTGACCCTGCCAATTGCTATACCATTGGCGAAATCTCTCAGAAATACGGCGTTTCACTTTCTACAGTTGATAAAACGATACGCAAGTGTAGCATTCCCAAAAAACAGATAGGAAAATTCGTTTATGTTCCTAAAGTCGAAATTGACCGATTATTCTCTAACAAATAAAAAGCAGTACCATGAAAAAGAAACTCGCAAAAACCAAATGTACTGTTAAGCTTCGCAAGTCTGAGTATCACAATGAATGGTATTTGATACTCGAAAGCTATCCTGTTTTTAATGGCACGGATAAACCTCAACGAATCATTGAGGCACTTAATAGAACAATAACAAGCCCAGTGTGGGATAAATCAAGAACCGCCCGCACTTCTGCCGATGGAGCAAAAACATTTAAACCGAAAAGGGATGTAAACGGTATCATTCAATGTAAAAGCACCATTGACCAGGAAGCCTGTGTTTTTGCTGATGGTGTACGCAGTATTCGCCAAAAGGAATATGACAACGCCGATTTATATACCGAGAAAGAAGCTGAACTTGCAGCTCAGAACCAACGCCAGCAAATAGACTTCATTGAATACTTTTTGAAAGTTTCAAAAGACAGACACCGTAACAGCTCCCAGTCAATTATAGTAAACTGGAATCGTGTCGGGGAATTGCTGAAACTCTTTACCAATAATCAGCCGCTCCCGTTCTCTCAAATAAACCTGAGTAAAGCCGAAGAAATCCGCCGTTTTATGCTTACAGCTCCTTGTGGCGGCAATAAAAAAGGCACGGTGTCACATAATACCGCAGCCACTTATTACAGCATATTTAAAGCCGGATTAAAACAAGCATTTATTGATGGATATTTGACAGTAGATATTTCGGCAAAGATAAAAGGCATACAAGACCAAGAAAGCCGCAGGGAACACCTTTCAGTTGAAGAATTAAACATATTGGCAGAAACACCATGCGACCGCCCTATTTTGAAGCGTGCAGCCCTTTTCTCAGCCTTAACAGGCGTTCGCCATTGTGATATTCAAAAGCTCAAATGGAAAGAAATACAAGTTGACGGCGAACAAGTACGCCTCAACTTTACCCAACAAAAAACAAAAGGGGTTGAATATATGCCAATTTCAGAACAAGCCTATCAGCTTTGCGGTGAATCCGGCAAGCCGGATCAACTTGTTTTTGAAGATTTACCAGACCCCTCTTGGATTTCGGGACCATTAAAGCGTTGGATAAAATCCGCAGGAATTACCCGAAATATAACATTCCATTGTTTCCGCCACACTTATGCAACCTTGCAGCTTGCAGGTGGGACAGATATTTACACCGTTTCTAAGATGTTAGGGCATACCAATGTAAAAACAACACAGATTTACGCTAAAGTTGTAGATGAGAAAAAACAGAAAGCAACTAAAGCAATCAAAATCAATATTAATAACGATACAAACCTATGAATCTACCAATAGCCCAAAGTATATTACATGGGGCATTACGCCCCAGTAATTTGCCTGACATTGCATTTCAGGCATTAGCTCGTAAATTCAATAATTTGCCTTCTAATCTCAATGACATTGAAAAACTATTCATTTCGGAGTTAGGCAATTATGCTGTATTCGATTTTGAAAAAGCAGTTGCAATCAACATTATTGCACCGGATGAATATACCTCGATAAAGGAATACACAATTAAGCCTAAAATTGAAATCTCAAAAGAGGAATCATTACAGACACCGCAAACATTCTTTTACAATACGATAGTTAACGCTGAAGCCACCCGGATTAAAATCGCCCTGCTTAATTATTCTACTGTCGTACAGTCGAATATTGACACAAGACAAGAACTCAAAGAAACATTGCGGCTAATAAAATCACACATAAAAAAGGCTTCTGAAACGGCGGACATATATTATCAGGATTTACAAACAAATCTTGTAAAGCTGTATTATGAATTAACCATTTCTTTTGATGTACTTCTTACTGAAAATGATTTTACCGCTTTTGAAGATTTATACTTAGAGTGCTTTAACCGCTACCCCTCTGATGATGAATTAAACGCATATCAAGCTGCCAAATTAATACACGAGGTACAAACACACATAGCCCTAAACTATGACATTCAAAAAACTCAAAACTTGCT
>DBTT01000009.1:11364-19402 GCA_002307185.1 Bacteroidales bacterium UBA1309 | reverse complement strand
ATTGCACTTGAAAATTATTTGTTTTTAAAACAAACAAATCAAGCAATACCCTCATTCGACCAATTGATTAACAGTGATTTTGCAAACCTGATTACAAAAGAACAAAAGAGCATTTTAAGACAGCGTTTCGAAAGAGAAGAAATTGCGATTGACAGAGCTAATGCAATTGATGATATTTTTACTGAATTATCGTTTAGTAACCCAATCCGAAACACGCTATCTATTACGAATAATTTATCTGTATTCTTGAATCAGCAAAAGGATATTTATTTAAAAGACCCGAGTGCAATTTATAAAGTTGTGATTGAAAAGCAAATAAGTGATAGTAAGAAGAAGCCTCAGCCAACTGTCAAGCCAATGCAAATCAAATCAAAATTAGCCATTGCACACAAACACTTAGCATTTCTAAATGGCGTAAATCCACAGAACAATGAAAGAATCCTGTCGGAAAGTGATTACAAATTAATGATTGCTTATATCGAACACCTTATCCAGCATGACAGCATTCCTAAAATAACCAAGAAAATACCAAGGGCTAATCTGGGTAAAACATGGTTTCGATATTCAATATATCTCGTTCACAAAGAATTATACTCCTCAATTCAAGATATTTGGATTGAATTTATGCAACAGGCATTTGATGAATTTTCCCCGAAGGTAGTAACTTTCTCTACTCTTAAAACGAAATTTAGCCAACAGCCAAGCGGCTACAATCAATTTATCAAGAAAGTTTTGGGGTAATTATTCGGGGTAATCCAAATAACGAAAGGTAAATGAGTAAAACGCTCATTTACCTTTTTTTATTTTTATCGACATACATATTGAATATCAATGATATATAAAAATATAATAGGTAAATAGGGTAAGAGGTTTTTACCTCTGGGTTACCCTTTTTTTACCTAATCTTTTTGTACCACTATTCCATTTCGGAGTAGTGGTTTTCTTGTTATTGGCACACCTGAAAATCAAATCGCCGAAAACTTTTTACACAATGTTTTCAAACGAGATTTCTTTTAATGATATGCCTCAGGCGTTGGCATATTTAATTGGCAAGGTTGAACGATTAGAATCCTTGCTTAGTGCAACAAAGTCAGAATTACCCGAATCTGACAAGTGGTTTAACTTACAGGAATTGTGCAGCTATTTGCCAGACAAGCCAGCTCGGCAGACTGTTTACGGTTGGATTGGTCAAAAGCTCATTCCTTATCACAAAAAGGGAAAGAAGCTCCAATTTCTTAAAAGCGAAATTGATGCTTGGTTGATTGGAGACAAACACAAATCAGTTGCCGAATTACAGGCAGACGCAGCCGCTTTTGTAGCCAATAAGAAAGGAGGTTTGAAATGAACGAACCTAAAACTATTGGCGAAATCCTGACAGATTATTTTTTGAATAGTCAGGAACCCTTTGCAGTTGCTTTTCGCAATCACTTTGCTGCAAGCAATCAGGGTACAAGCTCATGTGTTGTTTGCCCTGCAAGTCCTACCAGTCCACTAACCGACAGCCTGGAAGATTGGCTCGACAATCAGGATGTTATGCAAATTCTGCATATCAGCCCTCGCACATTGCAAACATTGCGTTCCAATGGCATACTGCCATTTTCACGCATAGGCAACAAGCTCTACTATCGCCGCTCCGATATTTCCAGAATCCTCAACAACCATTACACAATGGTGAAAATCAAGTATTATGGAGGCAAGAAGTAAAGAGGCGATATTATCAAAAACTCATTATGGCATTGGAATATATGCACATATTTTGAAATTGTATTATCCAGACGAAACAGTCCTCTCCCTTTCGGGGAGGACTTGTTCTCCAACTAAAAACCCATTCAATGCCGATAAATCGACATTGAACATTTTTATTGAAAAAGAGTCGGTTTTAGGTAATGCCCTGGATAAAGAGTTTGCCCAGCATTCGGATAGCGAAAACGCTATCCCTGCCGGTGATGCGTTCGACTTCGCCGAACTTCACTATAAACAGTCGGGGGATGAATTACTGCAAACGCTAAATAGGGACATGAACCTGCATATCGGTGAGAATTGGAGTTTTTACAGTCAAAAGAAAACGGTAATCAATACAACAAAAAACGAAGTTGGTCAAGTGAAAAATAAAAAAGCTTTCGCTTTCTCATTTTTCAAAGCTCCAATCAAGAATACATTACCACACAAGACGGTTTCATTAGTGCAGGTTTACAATGCAATCACGGGCGAATACTACAAGCAAAACACCGAAAAACTCAGGAGTATTTCCGATGTTGTTCAAGCTCGAAAATACAAAGCTGCAAATTTCGATTATTGCACTTTCTCAGGTGTATTTACTTCCCGTAATGACAAATCGCTTGTAACTCATTCAGAGCTTATGTGTATTGATTTTGACCATGTTCAAAATATAGATACACTTCGGCAAGCTTTGCTAGCCGATGAGTATTTTGATACACAGCTTTTGTTTATAAGTCCTTCCGGTGATGGCTTGAAATGGATAATTGAAATTGACACTCGAAAATCCCCACACGGCGAATACTTCGCCTCTGTGGCTAACTACATTTTACAAACATACTCGGTCGAAGTTGACAAGTCCGGTAAAGATATTTCCCGTGCTTGCTTCATTCCTTTTGACCCCAACGCTTTTATAAACCCTTTATTATTAAATAAACATGAGCAAGAAAACATTTAACCCAGTAGATTGGGCAACAAATAAAGTCACAGAAACCAATGCAACCGCTATTCCTACTACACCTCAATCAAACATTGACACTTCAAATGAGATTGAAACAATAACACAACGAATTGAAGCCTTTTCTGTTGATATTGCCCCAAATTATGCCGATTGGCGAGACCTTGGCTTTGCCCTCGCTGACGCTTTGGGCGAAAGTGGACGGAATTATTACCACCGCCTAAGCCGATTTTATCCGTCTTATTCGCAAAGCGAAACCGACAAACAATACTCCGCTTGCCTTGCTGCGCACGGCCACGGAGTTACAATCAAAACACTTTACCACCTGACTAAGTCAGCCGGTGTTAGTGTTTCCATTACTCAACCTGTAAAACAAACTCCATTGGAAACAAAACAGGTTCACATACCCACGAAAGAAGAAACGGAGGATTTGGAGGAAATGCAGGAAACAAACCTTCCTACTTTTCCCGATGAAATTTATAAAGACCTCCCGGGCTTACTTCAAAAGGTAGTTGCAAAATCCAATTCGCCTGAAGATAGAGACCTCCTTTTGCTTGGGTCGCTTGTAGTGATTTCAGCATGTTTGCCTAAAGTTTACGGCATTTATGCAGAAAGGGAAGTTTACCCGAACTTATTCCTTTTTGTAACAGCTCAGGCTTCCGCTGGCAAAGGGCGCTTAACGCTATGCCGTAAATTGGTTGACCCGATACACAAAGCATTGAGAGAAGTTTCTAAACTTGAATTTGAAGAGTACCAAAGAAATCTAACCGAGTACGCAGCTACCAAAAACAAAGCTGAAACAGAGCGTCCCAAAGAACCACCAGTAAAAATGTTGGTCATTCCGGCCAACAACAGTGCAACAGGTTTATTTCAGATTTTGAATGACAACAACGGTTCAGGACTAATGTTTGAAACCGAAGGGGACACGCTTGCACTTACATTTAAAAGCGAACACGGCAATTATTCCGATGGTTTCCGCAAAGCGTTCCACCACGAAACAATTTCATACAACAGGCGCAAAGACAGGGAATTTGTTGAAATCAACAATCCCCGTTTATCTGCCTTATTGTCTGGTACACCAAAGCAAGTTTCAGCACTCATTCCGAGTGCCGAAAACGGCTTATTCAGCCGTTTCATTTTCTATTTTATGAATGTCCGTCCTGTGTGGAATGATGTTTTTACCAACTCTTCCGACCAAACTCTCGACAGTTATTTCAATCACCTTGGAATGCAATTCTTTGACCTTTACAAGCACTTAGAATATCAATCCGAACCAATACGCTTTTGTTTGACTTCGGGGCAACAACAGGCATTTAATGCCTATTTTGCCCAGACACAAAACCAGTACCTTTGTTTGTATGGGGCTGATTACCTCGCCACCGTTCGGCGGCTCGGTCTCATTACATTCCGAATGGCTATGATACTCACAGCCCTTCGGATTATGGACGATGGCGATATACATTCGCCACTCGTTTGTAGGGATAACGATTTTAATACAGCTTTATCGATGGTGAAAATACTTGTTCTGCACGCAGCCCAAGTATTTCAACAACTGCCCTCCGAAGCTGTTACAACAGCTCCAAAGAATCAAAAACAACAGTTTTTAGACGAACTCCCGAAGGAGTTCTGCCGGAAAGATTATTTGACCGTTGCAAACAAATTAGGCATTCCCGACAAAACCGCTGAAAAACACATAAAACGCTTTTCTGTCAACGGTTTAATTATTCACTTCGCCCATGATAAGTATAAAAAACCTTGATAATAAAAGCGAACAAATTGTTCGCTTTTATTTTGTTCAATAATTCTTTCTTCTATTTTTCGCTGGTTGCTTTTATTTATTTATCTTTGTTCAAATTCTGACAATTCAAAAACTGAAAAGTCATGCAAACAAAAATAAAAGTGATGTTATTTGCCGATAAAATTCGACAGCTGAGAGAAGATAATCAAATGTTACAACGACAATTAGCCTCAGCATTGGAAATTGATACTCCAATGTACAGCAAAATTGAGCGAGGCGACCGCCCTGCAAAGCGAGAACAGGTTGTATTAATTGCAAAGTTTCTTAATACAGACGAAAAGGAGTTATTAACACTCTGGCTTGCTGACCAAATATTTTCACTCATTGAGGACAAAAAAGAATTAGCAACCAATGCTTTAAGTATTGTTTTGAAAAACCTGAAAAATGAATAATAATCCAAATAAAACATTCAATATATAATGACAAAAGAACAAGAACGGGAAGAACTTCACCGTACCATTTGGCAAATAGCAAACGATTTACGAGGTAGTGTTGACGGTTGGGATTTTAAATCCTATGTACTGGGCATGTTGTTCTACAGGTTTATTTCTGAAAACCTTACCTCATATATCAATAAAGAAGAACAGCGTACAGGCAACAAAAATTTTGATTACACCAAAATTTCCGATAAAGATGCTGAATTTGGAAGAGCCGATACTGTAAAAGAAAAAGGCTTTTATATTTTGCCTTCGGAGCTATTTGTGAATGTATGGTACAAAGCAAAGAATGATGCCAATCTCAATGAAACATTGAGCAATGTTTTCAAGAATATTGAAAACTCTGCCAAAGGCACCGACAGCGAAGATGATTTGCGGGGCTTGTTTGATGATATTGATGTAAACAGTAACAAGCTGGGAGCTTCAGTACAAAAACGAAATGAAACTTTAGTCAAAATTATTGACTCAATCGGGGGCTTGGAGTTAGGCGATTATCAGGACAACACCAACGACCTTTTTGGCGATGCTTACGAGTTTTTAATGACCATGTACGCCAGCAATGCTGGTAAATCAGGAGGTGAATTTTTTACCCCTCAAGAGGTTTCCGAATTACTTGCCGAAATTACGGTTGTAGGTAAAAAGCAGGTAAACAAAGTTTATGACCCTGCCTGTGGTTCTGGTTCAATGTTGTTAAAGTTTGCCAAAGTATTAGGTAAAGAAAATGTTCGACAGGGCTTTTATGGTCAGGAAATTAACATTACCACTTACAACCTTTGCCGTATCAACATGTTCCTGCACGATATTAATTACGAAAAATTTGATATTGCCCACGGCGACACGCTTACCGAACCCAAACATTGGGATGATGAGCCTTTCGATTGTATTGTTTCTAATCCGCCTTATTCTATAAAATGGGAAGGTGATGCAAACCCGCTTTTGATTAACGACCCTCGTTTTTCGCCAGCAGGTGTGCTTGCTCCAAAGAGTAAAGCCGACCTCGCATTTACAATGCACATGCTTTCGTGGCTCTCTACTTCTGGTACGGCAGCCATTGTTGAGTTTCCCGGAGTGCTGTATCGAAGTGGTGCAGAACAGAAAATTCGCAAATATTTGATTGATAATAACTATGTGGATGCTGTTATACAGTTACCACCTGATTTGTTTTTTGGTACTGGTATCGCAACTTGTATTATTGTACTTAAAAAGAGCAAAAAGGACAACGCCACACTGTTTATTGATGCCTCAGCCGAATTTGTGCGTGGTGGCAACAAAAACAAGCTTACCGAGCCAAACCGAAAAAAGATACTCAATGCCTTTGTTGAGCGTAAAGCCATTGACCATTTTGCCCACCTTGTACCCAACAGTGACATTGCCGAAAACGACTACAATATTGCCGTGAGTAGCTATGTGGAGCAGGAAAACACAACAGAGGAAGTGAATATTGAAAAACTTAACGCCCATATTGCCGAGATTGTAATACGCCAAAACAAGCTTCGCACGGCTATTGATGCAATTGTAGCAGACTTGGAAGGAGGTACAATATGAAAGAAGAACAAAAAGGAGAGATTTTAATTTACCAGTCGGAAGAAGGTAGCACCAAAATCGAGGTTAGGCTCCAAAGTGAGAATGTTTGGCTTTCTCAGCAACAAATGGCTGAACTTTATCAATCCTCAAGAACCAATGTGGTTGAGCATATTAAACACATTTATGAAGAAGGGGAATTAAATGAAAACTCAACCTGTCGGAAATTCCGACAAGTTCAAATGGAAGGTAGCCGGAGCGTAGAGCGAGAAATTCCTTTCTATAACCTCGATATGATTATCTCGTTGGGGTATCGTATCAAATCGCATATTGCTACCAAATTTCGTATCTGGGCTACCGAGCGGTTAAAAGAGTACATAGTAAAAGGGTTTACGATGGACGATGAACGCCTGAAACAAATGGGCGGTGGTGGATACTGGTACGAGTTACTCAACCGTATTCGTGATATTCGTTCGTCCGAAAAGGTTTTATATCGTCAGGTACTCGATTTATATGCTACCAGCGTAGATTACGACCCCAATACACCCGAATCGGTTGAGTTCTTTAAAATTGTTCAAAATAAACTGCATTATGCCGCTCATGGGCATACCGCAGCCGAAGTTATTTACCAGCGTGCCGATAGCGACAAACCGTTTATGGGTCTAACTGTTTTTCCGGGCGAACAGCCCTCTTCTAAAGATATTACTGTTGCCAAGAATTATTTGAATGCAGAGGAGCTGAAAATCCTCAACAATTTGGTATCGGGTTATTTCGACTTTGCCGAAATACAGGCAATGAAGCGTAAACCCATGTACATGGCCGATTACATAAAACAGTTAGATAGTATTCTGTCGGCTGCTGGCGAAAAACTATTACACACCCCTGGCAGTGTAAGCCACAAACAAGCCATTGAAAAAGCCAAAGCCGAATTTAAAAAATACCAGGTTAAAACGCTTTCGCCAGTCGAAAAAGACTACTTGGAGAACATTAAATCCTTACAGAAAAAGATTGACAAGAAAGGAAAGAAGAAATGAATAAAATAGAAGAACTTATACAACAATATTGCCCCAATGGGGTAGAGTTCACCGAAATAGGCAAAATTGGTGATTTTTATGGTGGGCTTACTGGCAAAAGCAAAAACGACTTTCAAGATGGCAATGCAAAGTTTGTAACCTACATGAATGTATTTTCAAACATTGCCGTAAAAACGGACATTGATATTTTTGTCAAAATTGGCGAAAAAGAAAATCAAAATAGGGTTGAGTATGGCGATGTATTATTTACAGGTTCGTCCGAAACTCCTGATGAGTGTGGTATGTCGTCAGTTCTTACCGAAAAAATTACAGAACCTTTGTATCTTAACAGTTTTTGCTTCGGTTTCCGGTTACATGATAAAGAATTATTTCTGCCCGATTTTCTAAAATATCTATTCCGTGATGATAGTATAAGAAAGCAAATTGGGCAAACTGCAAGCGGTGTAACAAGGTTCAATATTTCTAAAAAGCGGTTTGCGAAAGTAATCATTCCCATTCCTCCAATTGCAGTTCAACAAGAAATAGCCTATATCCTCGATAGTTTCACTCAGCTGGAGGCGGAGCTGGAGGCGGA
>DBTT01000009.1:485-11096 GCA_002307185.1 Bacteroidales bacterium UBA1309 | reverse complement strand
GGAGCTGGAGGCGGAGCTGGAGGCGCGTCGCGCCCAATATGCTTATTATAGGGCTAAGTTGCTGAATTTCAATAATAAACGGGGGGGGTATAATTGGCTAACCCTCAGAGAGTTATGTCTGAAAACAGATAATATGAAGTGGAAAGAAAACGATAATATTGACTTTAAGTATATTGATTTGTCCTCGGTTGATAGAATGAGTAATAAAATTACAGAAACCCAAATAATCACAAGTCAAAATGCTCCAAGTCGGGCACAACAAATTGTAAGAAACAATGATGTGATTTTTGGAACAACACGACCAACTTTAAAACGCTACTGCTTAATTACACCTGAATATGATGGACAAATTTGCAGTACTGGTTTTTGTGTTCTTAGGGCAAATACAGAAATGATATTACCTAAATATCTATTTTTCGTTTTAACTACTTCTGATTTTTACAACTATGTTGAGAGTAATCAAGAAGGTGCTGGCTATCCTGCAATTTCTAATAACAAGGTAAAAGAATATAAAATGGCAGTTCCTTCAATAGAGGAACAAAACCGAATTGTTGAAGTATTGGACAAATTCGATAGCTTGGTAAATGATATTTCGATTGGTTTACCTGCCGAAATAGACGGTCGCCGCAAACAATACAATTATTACAGAGGAAAATTATTGGATTTTAAATGTATAAGTAATGGATAAATACGCCCTCGTTGCCGAGAACCCCGAAAGCACGGTAGTAGCCGAATACCAACCGCTATACCGCAAGGAAACTACTTTTCAGAGTGAGGCAGACCTTGAAAAAGCATTTATTGAGCAACTTCAAACACAGGCTTACGATTATTTGCCAATCACTTCGGAAGACGAATTGATTGCCAACTTGCGCCTGCAATTAGAAGCCCTGAATAATTACCAGTTTACCAATTCGGAATGGGAACAGTTTTTCAAAGGCAAAATTGCGAACCAAAACAACGGCATTGAGGAAAAAACAACCATTATACAGGAAGACCATATCCAACTGCTTACCCGTGACGATGGCACAGTAAAAAATATCTATCTCATTGATAAAGCGAATATCCACAACAACCGTTTACAGGTTGTTAATCAATATGCGGTTGACAATGGGCAGCGTGCTAATCGCTACGATGTTACGGTATTGGTAAACGGCTTACCATTGGTACATATTGAGCTTAAAAAACGGGGCGTTGACATTAAAGAGGCATTTAATCAGATAAACCGATATAACCGTGAATCGTTTTGGGCTGGCTGCGGTTTGTTTGAGTATGTGCAACTATTTGTAATTTCAAACGGTACTTACACCAAATATTACAGCAATACAACCCGATTTACGCATATCAGGGAGCTGGGCGATGGTGCTGTAAAAAAGGGTAAACGCACCAGCAACAGCTTTGAATTTACTTCGTGGTGGGCTGATGCCAATAACCGCCCGATTGTTGATTTAATGGATTTTGGACGCACCTTTTTCGCAAAGCACACTTTGCTCAATCTGCTTACTAAATACTGTGTTTTCACTTCCGACAAATTGTTGTTGGCAATGCGACCTTACCAAATTGTAGCTACCGAGCGTATTTTGAATAAAATAACGGTTTCAAATAACTACAAATCTTTTGGTACTATTGAGGGCGGTGGTTATATCTGGCACACCACCGGAAGCGGCAAAACGCTTACTTCGTTTAAAACCGCTCAACTGGCAAGTAAATTGCCATTTATTGAAAAAGTACTGTTTGTGGTGGATAGAAAAGACCTCGACTATCAAACCATGAAAGAATACGATAAGTTTGAGAAAGGAGCTGCAAACAGTAATTCCAATACTGCCATTCTTAAAAAGCAATTGGAAGACCCCAAGGCAAACATTATTATTACCACCATACAAAAGCTTTCTGTACTGATTAAGAAACAGAAAAACCACCATGTTTTTAGTCAACATATCGTTATAATTTTCGATGAGTGCCACCGTTCACAGTTTGGCGATATGCACACAGCCATTACCAAAACATTCAAAAAATATCACCTGTTCGGCTTTACAGGTACGCCAATTTTCGCCCTTAATTCAAGCAGTAACAGCCGTGCCGATTTACGCACTACTGAACAGGCATTCGGTGCAAAACTGCACACCTATACCATTGTCGATGCCATTACCGATAAAAATGTACTTCCGTTCCGTATTGACTATATCAGCACCATGAAGGAACAGGAAAACATACAGGACGAAAAAGTATGGAACATTGACCGTGAACGGGCATTATCGGCACCGGAGCGTATAAGCAATATTGTAAAGTATATCCGTGAACATTTCGACCAGAAAACAAAACGAAATAGCTTCTACCAATTAAAAGACCGCCGATTGGCTGGTTTTAATTCCATTTTTGCCGTTTCGTCTATCGAAGTAGCCAAGAAATATTACACCGAGTTTCAAAAACAAATGATGGGGTTGCCAAGCGACAAACAGTTAAAGGTAGCAACCATTTACAGTTTTGGCGTGAATGAAGACCCCGAAAACGGAATCATTGATGATGAGAACCTCGAAGATACCAGCCTTTTAGACCAAAGCTCACGGGACTTTCTCGAATCGGCAATACAGGACTACAACAAGATATTTAAAATGAACTTTGATACTTCAAGTGAAAAGTTCCAAAGCTATTATAAAGATGTGTCCGAACGAGTGAAAAATCGTGAAATTGACTTGTTGATTGTGGTAAACATGTTTCTTACTGGTTTTGATGCCACCACTTTAAATACCCTTTGGGTAGATAAAAACCTCCGTTTGCATGGGCTTTTACAAGCCTATTCACGCACAAACCGCATTTTGAACACGGTTAAAACCTTTGGAAATATTATTTGTTTCCGCAACCTCGAAAAAGCCACCAACGAGAGCATTGCCCTATTTGGCGACAAAGAAGCCGGAGGAGTGGTTTTACTCAAAACTTACGATGAATATTACAACGGCTACAAGAAAGGAGATAAAGACATTCCCGGCTATGCTGATTTAGTGGATGACTTACAAGAAAAATTCCCTGTGGGTGAACAGATTATCGGAGAACAAAACCAAAAAGAATTTATCAAGCTTTACAGTGCCATTCTGAAAGTGAAAAACATACTTTCCACATTCGATGAATTTTCAGGCAATGAAATACTTTCGGAAAGAGATGTACAGGATTATCACAGCATGTACATTAACCTTTACAACGATTTCAGAGGCAAAAGCAAAGGCGACAACGAAAATGTAAATGATGATATAGTCTTTGAAATGGAGCTGATTAAACAGGTCGAAATCAACATTGATTATATCCTCGCACTCATTAAGAAGTACCACGAAGGTCATTTAAAAGACAAGGAAATTGTTATCAGTATTAGCAAAGCCATTGATTCCAGTGTGGAACTCCGCAATAAAAAAGAGCTTATCGAACAATTTATTGATTCGTTGACCCCTTCAACCAATGTGGATGATGATTGGCATTCGTTTGTTGATGCTAAGAAAGTAGAAGAATTAGACCAAATTATCAATGATGAAAATTTGGATAAAGAAGAAACATACAAGTTTATAACAAATGCTTTTCGTGACGGTTATGTACAATCAACAGGCACAGCATTAAGCAAAGTTCTGCCACCTGTTTCAAGATTTACGCCAACAGGCGACCGTACAAAGAAAAGAGAATCGGTACTCGAAAAACTCAGTTCGTTTTTCAATAAATTCTGGGATATATCGGGTGGCAGGTTTTTAAAGAATTAAATGTTCCGATTATGAAAATCAATCTCCTTACATTTACCCCAGTTGCAGAAAGCATAAACCTTGCGGTTTATACTGAAAAGGTGGAAAACTCAAATCCATTAAGGTTGTTTCGTAATGAATGCCCTCAGTTTTGGGAGCAGCACCCTGAATTGTCCGACAAAGAGACCCTATTCTTTTCAATTGTTCACCCAGAGGGTTGTACTGGAGATAAATATGATATATCAATAAAATTCGATGAAAATTCTCGTATTGCAAAACATTATTTCAATCACTTAATTTATAACTACTTCAAAGAGAATGCGGCTGCCGTTGGGTTTGATTTTGTCGATAATGTAGAAGTTTGGATAAAAGATTCAAATCAGCCTCATACTCAAACAACTCAGTTCCTTCGGTTTTCGCTTGTTCCTCAATACAAGAAAGTAACGGATAGTTGGGAATTGCTCGTTTCTTACAACAGCATTTCAACAGCCTACAATCAATCAATTGACAGTCTCGACATACAAACAGAGCGTTACAGGGTGATTGCAGATAATGAAATTGTCAAGAGAAAACACATTACACCGGAACAAAAACAAAACATTGGAAATATATTTCCAATTATCAATCGTGAGCTTGCAGCCGAATTAAATGTGTCCGAAACTCGTCCACCGAAAGAAAACAAGTACCTTAAAACACGCCAACAGATAGTTGCTTTTGCTAAGAATTATTTGTTTACCGATAATTTTCAGGCAATAATCAAATTCCATAAAGAAGATTTTTATTCGTTCAAAAACCCCGAGGACAACAAAGTAACCGATGGCTCAAATGTATTGCTGTTCGGTGGTAACAGCTCAGGGTTTGAGGCTTACAACGGTATAATTAACAACGGTCCTTTTCGAGCCTCAACGAAAAACAATCTTAAATTCTTTTTTATATGTCATGTCAAAGATATTGATGTCAGTAAAAGACTTTACAATATCTTCTTTTATGGTGCAAATTCAACTTTAAATTTTAATACGAAAAATCCGGATGGTAGTCCAAAATATCAGCAGAAAGATATTAAAAGTGATAATGGCATTACATATAAAACTTTGCCCCAACTTATAAAACAGCCTTTTGAAACCGAAACAAACGGAAGTATAACATTTTCAAACCTTGAAACAGCTGTTCAGGAGATAAAAACAAAGCTTAGCCAAAAGAACCTGAAAAACGATTACAACTATGTGGCAATTTATATCAGTCCTGTTCGGAAAGATGATGTAAACAGCCCCCACCATGATATTTATTTTGCTATCAAAGAAATGTTGCTTGAAAAACAGATTACCTCACAGGTAATTTATAAAGACAATCCGGCTGGTAACAATTTCCGTTATCACTTGCCCAACATAGCAATAGCATTACTTTCTAAAATTGGTGGCATTCCGTGGCAGTTAAATCCTTCCCGTACGAAAAATGATTTGATTATTGGGGTTGGTGCATTTAAATCTGAGAAAGTTGGTAAACGATATGTCGGTAGTGCTTTTTGTTTCAATCAAGATGGCATTTTCCAAAACTTCGATTGCTACAGGGATAACGATTTGGAGCATTTAATCAAGGATATTCGTAAAGCTATCGGTATTTATTTAGTTCAGAATCAAGACCAAAAGCCGAAAAGACTTATCATTCATTACTACAAAACAATGGGTAAAAGAGAGTCAAAACCCATTACAGACATGCTCTACACTTTAGGCTTTAACATTCCTGTATTCATTGTAACAATCAACAAAACGGAATCAAGCGACATAGTTGCTTTTGATTCCGATTCAGCCGATTTAATGCCGTTAAGTGGCACCTATGTTAAGGTTGGATACAATCAATTCTTACTTTACAACAATGCCAAATATCCAAATTCACAGAAATACGACATACTATTTCCGGTCAAAGTAAAAATTTCAAAGGTGGTAACCAATGGCAGCAAAGAGGACAATCAGGCAAATATGCCGGAAGTAAGAGAAATGCTCAATCAGGTATATCAATTTTCACGCATGTATTGGAAATCAGTTAAGCAGCAAAATCTTCCAATCACCATAAAATACCCTGAAATGGTTGCCGAAATTGTCCCTCATTTTTCCGATGCTGAATTACCCTCATTTGGTAAAACAAATCTGTGGTTTTTATAGATACAAACAATACTTATTTAAATACGCCATGATTGATTTTAGTGTTATTAATTCCGGTGCCAGTTTTTATAAAGCTGACTTGCATATACATAGTTTCGGTGAGGACGGTTCTTATGATGTTACAGACACTAACATGACCCCTGAAAATATAGTAGATACTGCCATTGAACAGGGGCTGTCAATAATATCCATAACAGACCACAATGAAGACCGCAACTCAAATAGAGCTATTAAATATTCACAAGGAAAGAAAATTTTAGTAATTCCTGGTATTGAAATTTCAACACTACAAGGTCATTTACTCGTATATTTTGAAAAATACGATGATTTAAAAAACTTCAGGGGTAAACTTACAATTTCAGATAATAAAGAAACTTGTGCTCAGGGTATTGTTGAATGTTTAAGCCTCGCAAAACAATATAATGGAATTGGTGTTCTTGCACACATAGAGTTGGATTCTGGCTTTGAAAAAACAATTAATCGTTTTGACCCCAAAATGTCTGCGATATTAACTCATGATACTTTGTTTGCATTAGAAATTAGTGATAAGAATAGCGTTGATTTATATACGGATAATGACCAAAGTAAAGATGCAGCTGAAAGAAAAAGGTTAATAAATGAAAGACGACAGGCTTTAGAACTGGAAAATAATTATGAATTACCAAAACTAATGTCTTCTGATGCACATACCCTGAACAAACTTGGTTTGAACGCGAGTGGTGAGAAGAAATTAACCAGAATTAAATTAGATACATTGGACTTTAATGCTTTTAGAATAGCATTATTGAGTAGTAATTCCCGTATTAGAATTGAGAATCTAATCCCTGAAAAATTACCTCGTTTTGTGGGGTTGCATATTGAAGGTGGGCTACTTGACAATCAAACCATTCATTTTAGCAATAACTTAACCTGCATAATTGGTGGGCGTGGAGCTGGTAAATCTACCATGTTGGAATCATTGAGGGAAAGCTCTGGCAATAAATCAGATTTGAGTGTTGTTGATAGCGAAGTGTGGCCTGAAAAAATATATCTTCAATATGAGGACGAAACAGGTCAGGTTTTCAATTTCTCAAGAGAAAAAAATGCAACTACTATCAATACAACAAACCCAGATAGCCTTTCTAAAATTCAAATTGAAAGTTATGGGCAAGGTGAAACAGCAAAAACAATTCAGTTCAGTGAAAAAAATCCCCAATATTTAATTGACTTTTTAAATTCGTTTTTAGACTTAGAAAACCTAAATTCAGAAGATAATGCATTGAGAGAAAAATTAAACGATAATCAAAGTAAACTGAGAGCTTTGCGAATCGATGTTTCTCAAATACCCGAAGTAACAAAAATGAAAAATAGCCTTGAGGGAAAATTAAAACAACTCCAGCAAGACAAAGCAAGTGAATTAGTTAACTTCCATTTAGCTTTAATTCGAGAAAGAGAAATTCGCAGTAGTATTATTGCTGATTTAAAGTCTTTAGTTGAGAGGTATAAAGAAATACTCTCTGACAAGACAATCTTTGAAAACTTTGAAGCTATAAATGGAGATGAAATCAAGGTTGGTAAAGATAATTTTGTTCAAGTAAAAGAGATTGTTCGTAAATTTGGTAGTATTGTTTCTTCAAAACATTCTGAGTTAAATACAGAGTTAACACAAAATATCAGCGACTTAAATGTACAACTAAAAGAATGGGCAAGTAAAGAAAAAGAAATCCAAGATAAAATTGATGCAAAGAAAAAAGAACTCGAAGACAAGGGAATACCTTTTGATTTAGGTAAGATAAATCAAATCACGAAAGATGTTGTAACATACCAAACCAAACTCAAATTACTACAACAAAAGGACATTGATTTAAAAGCCCTTATCAAAGAAAGAGAAGGACTAATTGCGGCAAGAACTGATATAAAAAACAAAATCTACTACTTTCACCTTGAATTTGCTAAAACGATAAATAACAACTTAAAAAACAGTGTTGACAATTTTTTTGTTTCTGTGAAATACAAACAAGGTAATTACTCCCCAGCCTTTGAAAGTGCAATAAAAGGTCTATCTCAATGGCGTTTACTCAAAAAATCAGAGATGCTTGTTGCTAATTGTACACCTATTGCTTTCGCTAATGCTGTAAGAAGTAGAAATCTTGACTTTATGAAAAGTATTTCCGATGAAGATGGTCGTGTTTATTCTGATGACGAAATAAATTCATTATTATCTAAGGCATTAGACAATTTCAATTTTGAAGATTTCGACTCGCTTATGTTCGATGACAAACCGAGCATTATAGTTTCTAAAACGGTTTTAGACCAAGATGGTACTGCTAAAACAATTAACAGACCATTAAATCAACTTTCGCTTGGTCAACAACAATCCATTTTATTAGCAATTTTATTACAATCAAAGAGTAAAGTTCCATTATTAATAGACCAACCCGAAGATAATTTGGACAGTGAATTTATATACAAATCAATTGTTGCAAATCTTCGTTTAATTAAAGAATTTAGACAAGTAATTATTGTTACCCATAATCCGAATATCGCTGTTCTTGGGGATGCTGAATTAATAGTGCCTCTAAAAAGCACAAGCATTAAGTCGATGATTATAGAAAGAGGCTCTATTGACAATGAAAAAACAAGAAAACTTTGTTGTGAAATACTTGAAGGGGGCAAACAAGCCTTTAAACGAAGGCAAGAAATCTATAAAATATAAAGTTTGAGGAAATAGAGGATTTATAGGAAATCGGGGAAATGTGCCATTTCCTCCAATTCCCCAATATCCTCTTTTTAATTTAAGCGGTATAAATTATTTGAATACCTGCCCACGCAGGATTAAACCGAACAGGTAAAAAGGTATTCGTCAATCACTCACTTTGTTCGCAAAAACATAGCTGCAAGGGTAAAACAAGCAGCCTGAAAAAATCTCCACCCTTCGGGTAGTATTTTTCCGTCTGCCCTTGTCAGCTAACGCAGCCACACTAAGCATTGCGCTCCGGTAGGTGCTCATGCTTGCGTGCCTGCTTGTTTTGCTACACACGCTCGTTCATTCCTCATTCGCGGCTACTCCTGCCCCCTGTAACCCCAATAAGGTAATTCGTTTCACTCATATATTTTTATACAGGGGGCAGCCGCCGCTTATTGTTGTGCTCGCCTGCGGGTCGCTGCGGGCTAATCGGGCTGTCACAGTTTTTGTGGTCGCTCCCTTGTGTCTTTTGCCGTGTTCGTTCAGTCATTTCGCAAAGCTGCATTCCTTCATTCACACCGCAACGCCACCCCACGCAAGAGCTGTCCCTCAATCGTCCGTTTCGTTCCATTCCGCTCATTTCACTTTTAGGGGCATTTGTCTTTTCCACCCACAATTCATGCGGTTGCAGCATAGTTCCGCTTTGCTTCCCTAAGCTTCACCGCCCCACACAAAAGCCCCTAACCGTTCATTCTCTGCATTTCTCTTCACTCCCTCATTCCGTCCAGCCCTTGCTTTTTCCAACGCACTCGCTCCCAAAACAAAAACTCCGCCAGCCCTGCCGTAAACGGCAGCCGTCCGCCGCCCTCACTATCGTTCCGGGCTTCCTGCTGCCAGCGCCCTTGCTCCACTCGCAGTCGGCTCGCGCCTCTCCACTACGCTGGCAAAAAAACAACTCCGCTATCGCTCCGCTTGTTTTTTACCGCTTCGTTCCGGCTCAAGGCTGCTTTACCTGTTTTCGGTTTAATCCTGCTTCTCCCACGCCAACCCCCGACCACCCACCCCTAAAGAAATGCAGTTGAAATTTATTTTATAAGCCCTTCGGCCAGTATAACTCAAGGAAATAATAAGAGTTGATTATAATTTTGCCCAGAAAAAAAAGTAATATGCAAAGATAGCCGTTTCGCTTACCGGCAGTAAAGGTCAAGCCCTTCGGGTTTTTGCCAAAATCTCCACACCTCCCGTTGGTCGGGTAGTATTTTGTCAAAAAACCTTGACAGCCGCCGCTTCACTGGCTGAATGAAAGGCATATCCTTTTTTTCTTCTTTCTTTTTTCTTTCTCCTTTCGGGGGAAAAATAATTGTTGTTTTTGATTTGTCGATTGATGAAAATATTGCTCGTAAACTCAACTTTGTTTCAATGATTAAGGCAAGATACAGCAAAGAAAAGCACAAGATACCAAATTGATTATCTATCACTTACGGCGTATTAATTTTGTTTCGGACAAGGTCAAAAAGGGTTTTACTCCGTACCAAATCCAAGTAAACAATTTTATTAACTCCATAAATTTTTAAGCAATGGGAAAAATTAATTTAGGTATTCTCGGAAGTTTCTCAGGTAAAGTGGGAAATGTCGTAGGTGGTAACTGGAAAGGTATCAGCTACATGCGTGCAAAAGCAACTTCGGTAAGCAATCCTCGCACCGATGGACAGGTAAATCAGCGTACTAAATTTGCTTTAGTGTTGGCTGTTTTGAAACCAATAACCGGATTTCTCCGAGTTGGTTACAAAAAGTACGCAATCAAACAAACAGCGTTCAACGCTGCAATGTCTTACATTTTGAACAACGCTGTTACTGGCAGTTCTTCTGCTGATTACAGCATTGACCTTTCAAAAGTGCTTGTTTCTCGTGGTAATCTTACAGGGGCAGCTAATGCGCAAGCAACCTCTGCAAATGGTGTTGTAACTCTTACATGGGATGACAATTCCGGTAGCGGTACTGCAACCCAAACAGACAAAGCTTTGATTGTTGTTTTGAACCCAACAAGAGCCGAATCTGTATTTGATGCAGG
>DBTT01000009.1:0-247 GCA_002307185.1 Bacteroidales bacterium UBA1309 | reverse complement strand
CCGAATCTGTATTTGATGCAGGTGGTAACCAAAGGGTAGCTGGCACAGAAGATATTTCAGTTCCTGCCGATTGGGCTGGCGAAAATGTTGAAGTGTTCCTGGGCTTCATTACCGCAGACGGAAAAGAAGTAGCAAACAGCATTTATTTAGGTTCTGTGACTATTGCCTAATCGTTGGTAAATGGTTTTCTTGCGAGAGCCGCCCTCAAAAGGGGCGGTTTTTTTATTCTCCAGCTCTCAAATTCTGA
>DBTT01000042.1:24639-110657 GCA_002307185.1 Bacteroidales bacterium UBA1309 | reverse complement strand
GCAATCAATTTTGCCCCCGGCTCGACAATCAAGGCTCCGGTGGTGGCCTTATCCCCACGGATCACCGTACCAGGCTCTATTGTCAGAGTCGCTCCCGATTGGACGCGGACGAATCCCGTCAACAGATAGACACTCGACTTAGTCCAAGTGGTACTGGTCGTTATATTTCCCGAAATAGTTGTGGTGGTAGCGGGATAAACTGTTGTTTGCGGATTGAAATTCGCCCAACCTGAAGTCCAATCGGTTTTTCCAAATGCACCTACATAATCCACTTTAGTGAAAAATGAATCTGCAACAGCAGTATCTGTAAACGATGCGGCACCATATAGCGGTGACCCCAAAGTCTGACTTGAAGTGATGTTACCAGTTAGAGTAACCTCGGGCGTCGGATAAACGGTTGTTTCAGGGTTGAAGTTTGCCCAACCAGATGTCCAGTCATTGGCATCAAATGCACCACGATAGTTTACCTTATCGAAAAACGCATTGCCTATGGTCTGGGCAAAACTTGACACCCCAACCAACATCAAAAAGCCGAAAAGTAGATTTTTTTTCATTTGTTAAAATTGAAATTAAAACTGAATAATATAAAATAAGACGTTTAAAAAGTTGCAGTAATACCTAACTTAAACTGACGACCTAATTTCTGCTTTTGGGTCACTTGCACTTTGGTGGTATTCTCCAGCTCATACATTTGATACCTTTGAAAAACGACCTCATCGTCAAGTAGATTTTTAATACCAAACTTCACACTTATATTTTTGAAAAGACCTTTTTCCATTGTTAAGTCCAAAGAGTTAAATGGCATTTCATAAATGTCTGCAGCCCCATCGTTGCCCACTATTGCAATTCGTTTGCCGACTTTATTATACATGAAGCTTGTCATAAATCTCAATTTTGTGTCGTTATAATAAGCTCCAAGATTTATCAGATAGGGGGACTGTCCTTGCAAGGCCCGATCGCTTTCGCCAGTAAGGGTTGAATCCATTTTCACTACAGATCTTATCAGTGAGGCATTGAAAATGATGGTCAGATTGCTCATGAATTTCAATGAGGGAGATTTTTCGAATTCATGCAATCGTTTACGCACATCCACTTCCACCCCATATGCTTTGGCGTTGGGTGCATTGAAATAGGAATATTGAAGATTCCCGGCATCGTCTATTTTCAATTCGATCGGATCTTTGAAATGTTTGTAAAATGCACCAAACGAAACAATCTCCTCGTTGGTCGGATACCATTCGAATCGGGCATCATAATTATTTACATAACAATTCTTTAGATTTTCATTTCCATAGACGGTGACATTGTCATCGAAATTTGTAAAAGAGAACTGCGAAACTTCCCTGAATTCAGGGCGATTGATGGTCTTGCCTGCCGATAGGCGGAACAAGAACTCATCGGTTAGCTTGAAAGTTGAGTTAATAGACGGAAAAATATCTATCGTATCAATCTTTGTATTGATCGGCGTAGTGGTTCCTTTAACATACCCATCCAATTCAAGCTTGTTTTTTTCGACCCTCACTCCGAGGTAGCTATTAAACCACTTGGCTATAGGCAAATTAAGACCAACATAAGAAGCAAATAACTGGTTGTTTGCACTGTAATTATCCGATTTTTGCGATCCGTCTCTCAAAAAAACATTGTCCGTGTAATCGATTGTGGAAAAAATTTGCGAGATGCTGCTGAACGTCTGGTCGCTGAATGCTACATCCTGGTTCTGATCCAATGTGAACTCCTTCTTCCTTGCTGAAACCGAATAAACAAAGACCCGAGAATCAAAACCACGAGATTTCCTTTCTAAAAAAACACCGGCTTTTACCTCCGGGCTGAAAGTTCCAAATTTAAACTTTTGACTATAGTTGAGCGATCCATTGTATATGTCTTCATTGTTTTTGAAAAAGAAACGATTGAACGGACCTAAGGATGAATTGTTATACAACCTGATGGCATAATGGGTTTCAGGATCCGAATCTACCGACAAGGTCTTTATCCTGCGCAAGTCCGGTTGGTCTTTGTTGGCATGTGAATAGCCTACAGTCCAATCAAGGGATACCTTGTTGCCAAATAATTTATGAAAACCAGCAAGTTGGCTCGAAATAGTCAACCTGGATTCGTAGCCCAGTTCATAAGATCTTTCGTATGAATTGTCTGATCCCGAGTATGAAGTTATCCCTTGTTTCAATACGGTTTTAGACACCGCATTGCTGTTGATTATGTTACGAAATTCTATTTTCTGATTGTCGGAAAACGTCAAAACCCAGTTCGACAAACCACTTACCCTCACTTTAGAAGCATATGCTTGTTGGGTGTTTGAAAAGGCCGTGTCAGAACGTTCCGGTTTGGACGAGCTGGATGAAAGGTAGGAGGCCCTGAATGAGCTTTCATTTGTGGAAGACGAACTGTATCCCAATGCTGTGATTGTACCTACCGAAATGTTCCCCCATATGAAACGCCTGTTGATAGCCAATTGAAAATCAGCATCAGGTTTAGCCGTTGTTCTATAAGGTGTGGTAGCCGTATTAAATGATTTAGAGATGGCATTGATCTGGTCTATTTTTGAAGCATCAATTGTTCCGTCCAATAAAGCTTTATAATCGTCGCTGGAAGGAACTCCCGTCGGCATAGTACGCAGTGAGTTGTCATACCCCAACCAGTCGGTCTTGCTGCCTTTACTTGTATAAAAAGCCTTGCCTGTTGACAATTGATTGTATCCGGCAGAGGCAGAAACCGTAATACTATTCCTGTCTATCAGGCTTTTCGTTTTCACGTTAATCATTGCCCCGGCAAAATCCGCGGGCAATTCGGGGGCGGGGCTTTTATAAATCAGGATGTTGTCAATTTGACCGCTCGGTATCACGTCGAACGAAAAAGCCCTCACGTCGCTTTCGCTGCTCGGGGTGGACGAACCGTTTAGCCACACAGAGTTGTAACGCTCGGTGAGCCCACGGACAATCACAAACTTTCCGTCCCGGATACTTACGCCTGGAATACGGCGGATAACTTCCGAAGCATCCTTATCCTGCGAGCGTTGGATTTGTTGTGAAGATATTCCACTGACAATGGTCAGGCTCTGCCTGTTTGCGGAGATCATCGAGAACTCAGAATCAGTCCTGCGTTGCGCCGTTACCACAACATCACTTATGGTGTTGCTTAAAGGTCTTAACTTTATATCAACACTTAGCTCGCCTGTCTTTGAAACAACTACTTTCTGGATATGCTTTTCGTAGGACAACAAGGATACAATGAGGTTATAGCTACCACCCGGCACATTTTTTATTTCAAATGTACCATCTTCATTTGTGACATTTCCCATTGTTGTTCCCTGAAGAAGGACACTACAGCCTAGTACAGGTTCCCCTGTCTCCAAATCAACAACAATGCCTTTTATGGAATTTAAAGCAAATAGGCCTACTACGAAATTTGTAAATAAAACGAACGTAAAAAATCTCTTCATTTATCTCTTTTTGGTGTACAAAAGTATTTCTATAATGTTTAGCACATGTGAATCTAATGTTGCGTTAATATAAAGACTCACATCGTTGCAAGCCTTGATGACCATTGTTCGTTATAAAAATTAAAATTGGCAGGTCCACAATTTTAGGAAAGGAGCTGAAAGTCACGAAACAGAAACAATATCTTAACAATTTACTTATTGAATTTGTAGTCAACCCGATATCTTGAGTGATAGGGGTAATTTTTAGTCGAATCTATAAGCCATTGCTATTTTTGCAATTGCCTACATTACCAATAAGATGAGGTGAAATAATGCACGAAAATAATTGGTGATGAATTTTTCTTTTGATCAAATATTCCATAGTTATCTTCCAAAATCATATCCAGACCCGCATTTGCGGCAACTATATTTTCAAAAATATCTTTTAATACAAAAAAAAGACACTTTGCAGCGATTGTATAGAAAAAAAAGATTAATATTGCAAAGTAATGGGATAGAAAAAAGCCCACAACTCATGAACAATATTTCTTTTTTAGGTTTTACAGATTTATATCATATCGCCAATGAAAGGGTTGTCTTCATATCCATCAATTCGAATCAAACAAATTTATAGTTGTTGTCCGAGTGAAGTCTGGAAAGCAATTTCAGACGAAAATGCATTGAAGAAATGGTTCTTTCCTGTCGAAAACTATTCATTTCAAGAAGGAAAGGAATTTTCCTTTTGGACAGGAGAAGATCCATACCTAACGTTCCATAAATGCCGCTTTTTGTTTATAGAACCGTTGAATACAATTGAATACAGTTGGGAGTTACCAAATGATTCAAAGGGGATTAGCATTGTGCGTTGGGAAATAAGCGAAGAAGATGGTAAAACCCTGCTCACTTTCACCCATGATGGCATCGCACATTTGTCGGATGCCAGATTCAGAATCGACTACGAGTACTTTTCCAAGAAGTGGAATCACCTCATATTAAATTCTTTGTGCGAATACTTGTACAAAAATCTGGCTGTCATCGATGTACTTTATTAGTTTCCACAATCAATAACTAAAAATAGAAAAGCGAACTCCAATCGAGGGAGTTCGCTTTTCTATTTTTATAAAAGAATTGAGATTTAATCGTGAGTTTCAGGTTCAACAGCTGGCACGATCAATTTGTAACCTTTTCCGTGAATATTGATAATTTCAATTTCAGGATCAGCCTTCAAGAGTTTTCTAAGCTTGGTGATATAGACATCCATGCTTCTTGCGTTGAAATAGTTATCATCCACCCAAATTTGCTTCAAGGCATGGTTCCGTTCCAAAATCTGGTTTGCATGAGCACAAAGCAAAGCCAAAAGTTCAGATTCTTTGGTCGTCAACTTGGTTTCTTGATCCCCAATGGTCAAAATCTGCTTCTGAGTATCAAATTTCAAGTTCCCAAAATTATACACCTGCTGTTCTTTCACTTTTTTACCTCTAACGCGACGAATGATAGCTTCGATACGAAGCACCAGTTCTTCCATGCTGAAAGGTTTAGTGATATAATCGTCAGCACCAGCCTTAAATCCTTCCAAAATATCTTCCTTCATGTTTTTGGCGGTAAGGAAAATAATAGGTATTTCCGAATTGATGGCACGGATTTCTTTCACCAATGTGATTCCGTCCTTTTTGGGCATCATCACATCCAACACACACAAATCGTATTTCTCTTTCACAAAGCCTTTGTAGCCTGCTTCTCCATCAGGAAAGAGATCAGTATCAAAACCTTTTGCCTGTAGATACTCTCTTAACAACATGCCAAGATTTTCGTCATCTTCGCATAAAAACAATTTCAATTTTTCTTCCATTTTTTAGTCCTATTTAATTATTGGTAAACTTATAATAAATTTAGTTCCAACACCCAAGTCACTTTCAGCCTTGATGCTGCCTTTATGATCCTTGACAATTTTAAAAACATAAGCCAATCCTAATCCAAAACCTTTGACGTCATGGCGGTTTCCAGTAGGAACCCTATAAAACCTCTCAAAGATCTTTTTAACATATTCCTTCTTTATTCCGATTCCGTTGTCTTCAACAGAAAGGTAAAGTTTTCCATTCTCATTCCATGTCTTTATCATCAATTTGAGAGATGCGTCTTCTTTTCTGTACTTCACGGCATTGTCCAACAAATTGAACAAGACATTCGTAAAGTGCATCTCGTCAATTTCCGCAGTTGAATCTTCAGCCTGAAGGTCAATATCTATCTCTCCCCCAAATTTCTCCACTTTCAACTGGAATGTATTGGCAACGCTCACCACAATATCGTTAACTTCCATTTCCCGGAGCTTGAGGGTAGCCTTTTGTTTTTCAAACAAAGACATTTGGAGGACTTTCTCCACCTGAAAGCTAAGCCGCTTTGTCTCGTCATTGATTACACCGGAAATGTGCTTGAAAATTTCCGGGGATTTCATCACGGCGCCGTCTTTCAACATCTGGGCCGCCAATGATATGGTGGAAACAGGCGTTTTCAGTTCGTGGGTCATGTTATTAATGAAATCGTTTTTCATCTCAGATAATTTTTTCTGCCTGAATATCAAATAAATTGTAACAATGAACGTCACCAATAAAACGATGGTGAAAGCCACGGATGGCACAAAAAACGAAATGGCACTTGCAATGTATTGTTCTCTTGCAGGAAAGCTTACTACTAAATGGTATTGTCTTGCAGGGGGGTCGTTTTGGAACAATACTTGCGAATAAACGTCTGCCGGATTTTTCACTTCAAAATTTGGCTGAGAATAGATGTCCTTTTCATCTTTATCTACAATCTTAAATTTGAATGGAAGGACGATTCCATTATTTGCCAGTTCAGCCTTGATCGATATATTCAGGCTTTTATAATCGATTCTTTTCTCAATAGGCAAAGAACTCGATTTATAAAGCAAATTATTAATCACATCATCGACCAAATCTTTCTGATAGAAATATCGTTTCTTCCTGTCTTCTTGCATTTCAAACGATGTCTTCGATATCGATTTAGACCTCATCTTGCCGTGTTTGGGAGAAATAAACACTCCTTGTGGCTGCTGGGTTATAGTCGTTGTATAATCATAAGTGAGGACAGCACTTCCATCAGGCAGAGAAAACTGCATTCGCTGCCGTTGGGTTATCCGTTTTGACTTTGAAACATGGCTTCTAAAGAGGTCTCCGTTTTTTTCAGCCTCCACATACCCCTGTTCCAAATAGCGTTTGGTTTGCTCAAGTTCCAAGTTACGCATAACTTGATAGAGACTCCTACTTACCGCTTCGTCAAACTGACTGCTGCGTAATTTGACCGCTTGGCTAATATAATTAACCTGTATGAACAAAAGTCCAAAAAACGCAAATGCCATCACGCATGCCAACAACCAAATGGTTGATTTCTTCATTCTATCAACACTCCTTTCTCAGGATTATATCCCTTATCTTTTTATTAAACAAAAATATACCTTTTTTTGTTTAATCAGAAAATAAATCGTAAAAATAAAGTTTAGTTTTGTATTATTAAATCAATATTTATATTATTTATCTTCCATTTACAAGTTGTTATTAAATGGAATCTGCTAAAAGAGCAGGCTCAAAACAAGTAAAATAAAGGATAGTGGCAGACTAATGCCTAGAAAACAGTCATACTTAGAACGTAAGGTTATTTGTATTTATTGTACATTTGTATCATACAATCAATTTTTAAAACAATTGAGTTAAACAAGAAATAAACAAAACAAATTATGCAAAGTTCATATTTCCGGATGTATATATACTTGTTTGTTGCATTCTATGGGACATCAGGTTTCTACAGTTGTAAATCGGACGAAGCATCAGATATAAATGGTTATTCGAAAGTAATCTCAATAGAGCTGCCAAACAAAATGTCGATAGCTGTTGACTCCCAATTTTATGCGTTTCAAAAGAAATATGTTTTTTCATTCACCAGATTAATTGACCCGAGCAATGCCGCCATCTCTTACGGTTACATAAAATACCATATATCAATGTCAAAAAGGGCATCGCCTCTTCCATAGATCTTACCTACCATTCCCCTAAAACAGAAGGCTTGGACTTCAAATGCATAGTAGCATTCAACAACGGTAGCTTCTTCGACGACAACGCTTTCGGTACCGGAATTTCAATCATCAAACGTGGCATCATCTCAAAAAAAATAAGCTTAACAAAACCTATGTGTGAGATTATCCCAATAGAGAAAGCTTATAACTGTTTTTTTTTGTATGTTTGCAGCGAAATAAGAGCCTAAGCATGGTTTAGGTTAAACAATTCAAAACAAAACTTTAAGCAAGACAATATGCCTAAGATTTCAGACAGAGGCTGCGAGATGCCGAATTCCCCGATCCGCAAGCTGGCTCCGCTTTCAGATTCGGCCAAGGCCCGCGGACTGAAAGTGTACCACCTGAATATCGGACAGCCTGATTTACCAACACCCAAAGAAGGGTTGGAGGCTATCAAGAACATTGACCGCAAAATATTAGAATATAGTCCAAGCGACGGCTATCGTTCCTATCGTGAAAAACTAGTGGGCTATTATGCGAAATACAATATCAATGTTTCGGCTGACGATATCATCATCACCACCGGAGGTTCCGAAGCCGTATTGTTTGCATTTCTTGCTTGTTTGAATCCAGGTGACGAAATCATCGTCCCCGAACCCGCTTACGCCAACTACATGGCATTTGCTGTCTCGGCAGGTGCGGTGATCCGCACAGTGCCATCCACGATAGAAGAGGGTTTCTCCCTCCCTCCAATCGAACGTTTCGAAGAACTAATCAATGAACGCACGAAAGGAATTATGATATGCAATCCTAACAACCCTACCGGTTATCTTTATACCCGTGCCGAAATGAATCAAATCAAACATTTGGTTCAAAAATACGACTTATACCTGTTTTCCGATGAAGTATATCGCGAATTTATTTATACAGGTTCTCCCTATATTTCCGCATGTCATTTGGTGGGAATTGAGGAGAATGTCGTCTTGATTGATTCTGTATCCAAACGATACAGTGAGTGCGGTATCCGTATCGGTGCGTTGATTACAAAAAACAAAGAACTTCGCAAAACGGTGATGAAGTTCTGCCAAGCACGTCTAAGCCCACCACTTATCGGGCAGATCGTTGCCGAAGCTTCGTTGGATGCCGATCCCGAATACCTACTCGACACCTATGAAGAATACGTGGAAAGACGTAAATTCCTGATAGACAGGCTTAATAGAATTCCAGGAGTATATTCTCCGATCCCGATGGGGGCATTTTATACGGTGGCAAGGCTTCCCGTGGATGACACAGACGTGTTTTGCGAATGGTGCTTGTCCGACTTCGAATACGAAGGCCAAACCATCTTTATGGCACCCGCCTCGGGATTCTACATGACACCGGGATTAGGAAAAAATGAAGTCAGGATCGCTTATGTGCTGAACAAAGAAGACTTGGGTAAGGCCCTCACTGTGCTTGAAAAAGCATTGGACGCTTACAACACCTTGAAGGAATCACAAAAAAACAACAAGGCCATTAACAGCCGAATCATTACGTTTTAAGTTGTGAATTTAGAACTTTTTCTTGCCCGCAGATTATACTCCAGCCACCAACCCTCAAAGCGCATTTCATCGCCGGCCATTCGAGTGGCGATGCTCGGCGTGTCCATAGGCATCATCGCGATGATTCTATCGGTTAGCATTGTCGTTGGCTTTAAAAATCAGGTACGGGAAAAAGTGATCGGTTTTGGTTCGCACATCCAAGTCACCTCCTACGACAACAAGGCCACTTTCGAAACCAATCCGATAGCGTTTAGCGACAGCGTTCTGAACGCCTTGAGAACGACAGACGGAGTCGTGCACATGCAACTGTTTATAACCAAACCGGGAATCATCAAAACCGATGAAGACTTCCAAGGAATTGTGCTGAAAGGAGTTGGAAAAGATTTTGACTGGACTTTTTTAAAACAAAACATTGTAGAAGGAAGAATCCTGAATCCGAATAACAACAACGAAATCGTTATTTCCCGTTATATCTCCAATCGGCTGAATCTGAAATTGGGCGACAGCTTCCTTACCTATTTCATTAAAGATGCAGTAAGTGCCAGAAAATTCAAGATAGTAGGTATCTACGAAACAAATTTCGAAGAATACGACAAACTATTTTCCATCACTAATCTCAACATTCTGCAACGGCTGAACGGATGGGATAAGGATCAATATAGCGGCATTGAACTCACGATAAAAGATTTTGAACAACTAGATTATGTGAAGCAGAATATTTTCTTCAAAATGTCGATCATCTACGACAGGCAAGGGCATTCTTATTTCACCAAATCGATCAGGGACATGAATCCCGGTATTTTCAGTTGGCTCGAACTTCTGGATATGAACACCATCATCATCATCATACTGATGCTGATCGTGTCAGGCGTAACCATGATTTCAGGATTGTTGATTATCATTCTGGAACACACCAACCTGATCGGAATACTGAAGTCGATGGGCGTGCGTAACGGTAAGATTCGGAAAATCTTCCTCTATTTCGCATCCTTTATTATTCTCAAAGGAATGTTCTGGGGAAATCTAATTGGCCTCACCTTGTGCTTTTTGCAAAAACAATATGGATTTATAAAACTAGACCCTTCCACCTATTACCTATCCCAGGTTCCCATAGAATTGAATATCTGGTACATTCTTATTATAAATATTGGCACATTGATTATCTCGATGGCAATGATTGTGGGACCGTCTTATATGATTGCGCGAATATCGCCGGCTAAGTCCATTAAGTTTGAGTAAAAGAGCCAGAGAAAAATATTACCTACAAGCAAAAAATTCCCGCTGACCGTAGAACATACATTTTGCAGATATTGTTGTTTCGGACTGCCTCTTTTTTAGGTAGGATTGAAAGAATTTGTGGAATAAGTGACAATCCTGTAGCTGGGATTTTATTCATCCAAATTAGACAAATTCACATTCAAAACCACTTTCAACAGAATGGAATATAACCAAAAAACTTTTCTTTATCGAAATATTCAATTAACCATAAACGTCAACTAAATCGGTTGCTTTCTTCTTTCTCTATATTTCAAAACAAATTCATTATCAATTCAAAACAAGTTCAATCTCCAGACCTTCCATCATCTTGCTGCATGCTGCACCGATCTCGGGAAACCTTAACTTTCGAATATTTTCTTCCTCATTCTCTACCTTTGCTGCGCTCAATAAAGTTTCCTCCAGATGGTACTCAAAATTTCAAAAATGTTGAAACAACAGCATTCTCTGGCTTTGCAATTGGAATCTTAGGCAGCAACCAAATAGATCAATTATAATTCGTTAAAACAGTTAGTTTACCATGCCAGTATTACATAACCGTATTTCTAACGAAGAGCTCAAGACACGCATGTTGCAAGAAACAGAGCCACGCGTCACGATCTCTTTCTACAAGTACTTTCACATCGAAAACCCTCAACAATTCCGCGACGATTTGTATCTCAAATTTGATTCGATTCAAGTTTTTGGACGTGTTTATATCGCTCAGGAAGGGATCAACGGGCAAATTTCCGTTCCAGTATCAAACAAAGATGCCTTTCAGGAAATACTTTATGCTGCCGACCCAGCATTGAGTAGAATCCGCTTGAATGTGGCGGTGGACGATGACGGGAAATCTTTCTGGGTACTCCGCATGAAGGTACGCAACAAGGTTGTGGCCGACGGAATCGACGACCCGACATTCGACTCTTCTAAAACTGGCAAATACCTAAAAGCCAGCGAATACAACAAAATGGCAGAAAGAGAAGACACCCTAATCGTTGACATGCGCAACCACTACGAATACGAAGTGGGACATTTTGAAAACGCAATTGAAATCCCCTCCGACACTTTCAGGGAGCAACTACCAATGGCTGTGGAGATGCTGAAAGAACACAAAAACAAAAACATCGTCATGTATTGCACGGGAGGTATCCGCTGCGAAAAGGCAAGTGCCTACATGCTGCACAACGGCTTCGAGAATGTGTATCACGTGGAAGGCGGTATCATCGAATATGCACGGAAGGCTCGCGAAGAAAACCTTCCTATAAAATTCATTGGGAAGAACTTTGTCTTTGACGAACGCCTCGGGGAACGCATTTCGGATGATGTGATAGCCCATTGCCATCAATGCGGCGCTCCCTGCGACACCCACACCAACTGCAAAAACGAAGGATGCCATCTGCTTTTCATCCAATGCGAAAAATGCGCGGCAGAAATGGACGGTTGCTGCTCGCAAAGCTGCAAGGACACGATCCATCTTCCTGAAGAATTTCGCAAAAAGCTCCGTAAGGGAATCGACCGTGGACAAATGGTTTTCAACAAGTCAAAAAACAACCACTTGCACCAAAAGACGCAAGTGTAAAACTGGTTTTCGTGTTACTTCGATAATTATTTTATCTCTTTCTTGATTTCGACAGAGTTTTTGGGTTTCACCTTAATTCCGCTTCTCTCAAGCAAAGCATCAATCGAAGGCTCTTGGCCACGAAAACCTACATATAGGTCCATAGGATCTTCCGTATTTCCCTTTTCCAAGACATTTTCACGAAAAGATCCTGCCGTTTTCTTGTCAAAGATTCCATTCGACTTGAAAGCGGCAAAAGCATCCGCATCCAATACTTCCGACCATTTGTAGCTGTAATATCCGGCGGCATATCCTCCTGAAAAGACATGGTTGAAAGCAGTCGAAATGCTTGTGCCTTCCACTAAGGGAAGAAGTTGGACATTTTTTGTTGCTTCTTGTTCAAATTTCTTCACATCGCCTTGATAAGGAGATGAAAGTGTGTGCCAAGCCATATCCAAGTAGCCAAATGCCAACTGGCGGTAACACAAATACCCAGCATTGAAATTGGCTGCATCCACCAAACGTTTCACCAAGGATGCGGGGATTTTCTCACCTGTTTTGTAATTTACGGCAAACCTGTCAAGGAATTCCTTCTCTGTGAGCCAATTTTCCATCACTTGAGATGGCAATTCCACAAAATCACGCGAAACATTGGTCCCGGAAAGGGTTTCGTATGAACATTTAGTAAGCATACCATGCAAACCATGGCCAAATTCATGAAGAAATGTTTCCACTTCGTCAAATGTTAAAAGAGCTGGTCCTGTTTCAGTAGGACGTGTGAAATTCATCACCAGCGACACATGCGGGCGAGAGTCTTCTCCATGGCTGGTGTATTGCCCCTTGAACTCGGTCATCCACGCACCTTGACGTTTGCCTTCCCGCGGATGAAAGTCGGTGAATAAGACCGCCAAAAATTTCCCATCTGCATCAAAAACGTCAAACGCCTCCACTTCGGGATGATAGACGGGGATTTCCGTATTCTTTTTGAATGTGATTCCATACAAGTCGGTAGCCAAACCAAACACACCTTTTTTCACATTTTCCAATTCAAAATAAGGACGGACCGTTTCATCACTTACTGAATATTTTGAATCTTTCAGTTTTTCGGAATAATAGCTCCAGTCCCAAGGTTCGATGGCCACCGGTTTGCCCTCCAACTTGGAAGCATAATCTTGCACTTCTTTCACGTCTTTGAAAGCAGCATCTTTGAAGGCCACATTCAATTTATCGAGGAGCTTGTAAACATTATCCTTATTTTTAGCCATTTGATCACGCAAGGAATAGGTGGCATAATCGGGATATCCCATCAGCTTGGCAATTTTGAGACGGGTTTCAGCTATTTTTCGAATATTTTCCTGATTGTCAAATTCGTTTCCTTTCACGCATTTGCTCGTAAATGCGAGGTAAAGTTTTTTGCGTAAATCCCGATTTTTGGAATTTTTCATGAAAGCGACATAACTCGGAGCCGAGAGATCGAACATCCAACCTGTTTTGCCTTTCGATTTTGCTTTCGCTTTCGCTGCATCAAGTACACTTTTGGGAAGCCCGTCCAATTCTTCTTCATTGGTTAGCAACATCTCGTAAGCATTCGTTTCTTTCAATACGTTTTGCCCGAAATCGAGTGTATATTTGCTCAAGCTTGTTGACAACTCACGATAGATTTCTTTGTCGTTCTCGGAAAGCGTAGCCCCGCTGTCTTCAAAACCTTCATAAACTTTTTCTATCAACCGGATTTGCTCGGATGTCAAGTTCAAGTTTTTCCGATTTCCGTAAACTGCTTTAACCCGAGCAAAAAGCTGCGAATTCAAGCTGATATTGTTCTGATGTTCGGATAATTTGGGACTCATTTCCTGGGCAATTTTCATCATCTCATCGTTGCTCTCGGCACTGAGCATGTTAAAAAATACAGAGCTAACACGTCTCAGCAAATCTCCCGAACGCTCGTAGGTCTCAATCGTGTTGGCAAACGTGGCAGCTTCCTGATTGGATGAAATTTTGTCGATTTCAGCCTGATGATCTTTTATGCCTTGTTCAAATGCTGGCACATAATGCTCTATTTTTATCTGGTCAAACGGAGGTGTTTGATGCGGCGTTTTGTATGCCTTGAGAAACGGATTTGCTAGTAAGGTTGTCATTGTCAAGTAAAAAATTGATAAACAAAAGATATATTTCTTCATAAGTTGTAAAACCAAAATAAATTGATACTAAAAACTCAAAAGAAACAAAGATACACTATTTTGTTAATAAATAATATACCTTATCCTATCCGAAGAATCTTCAAAAAAAATTGGCATATGCATATCGAATAAAATTGATGTAGGTAAATTTCTTGTCAAATTGACATTTAGAATATTGTAAACATTTATTGTAATTAGCATCGTGAAATTCACGTTTTTTTTATAGAAATCTTTGCAGCTACACAATTCTTTTAGCAATAGATTTTATACCTTTGCAGACTAATTAAAAACAAGTTATATTTACAAGAAAAACATGTCTTCGGAAAGAAAAATAAAAACAGCGCTTGTGTCTGTCTATCACAAAGATGGATTGGATGACATTCTGAAAAAACTACATTCAAATGGTGTACAATTTATCTCAACTGGAGGAACAAGAAGTTTCATCGAGTCTTTGGGATTACCATGTCAGGCTGTTGAAGACCTGACAAGCTATCCTTCCATTTTGGGTGGCCGTGTAAAAACGCTTCATCCTAAAATTTTTGGAGGAATTCTCTTCCGGAGAGATCTGCTTGAAGATGTGAAACAAACAAAGGCTTACGACATTCCCAACATTGATTTGGTGATTGTTGACCTGTATCCTTTCTCCGAAACAGTTGCTTCGGGCGCTGAAGAAGAGGAAATCATTGAAAAAATAGATATCGGCGGAATTTCGCTGATTCGCGCAGCCGCCAAAAACTTCAAAGACGTAGTGATCGTTGCATCCAAAAAACAATACGCCCCCTTCTTGGAACTATTGGAAACCAAAGATGCCGTTTCGAATATTGAAGACCGAAAATGGTTTGCCAAGGAAGCATTCGCTGTTTCATCGGGCTACGACACAGCCATTTTCAATTACCTGGACAACTACGAAGGCACAGCTTTCCGCTATGCCGAAGACAATGCAAAGCACCTTCGCTATGGAGAAAACCCCCATCAGAAAGGTGCATTCTATGGAAACTTTGACGGATTGTTCGAACAACTCCACGGCCGTGAAATATCTTACAACAACCTGCTTGACATTGAGGCATCGGTGTCACTCATCGGTGAATTTGAAGAAACTACCCTTGCAATACTCAAGCACAACAACGCTTGCGGAATCGCTTCCCGCCCCACGGTGAAAGAAGCCTGGATAGAAGCCTTGGCAGGCGACCCTGTTTCGGCCTATGGGGGAATCGTTGTAACCAACCGCCCGATTGATGCCGCTGCTGCGGAAGAAATCAATAAGATTTTCTTCGAAATCATCATTGCCCCTGCTTACGATGAGGAAGCTTTGAAAATACTAGAAGTAAAGAAAAACCGGATCATCCTGGTTCAGAAAGACACATTGAAAGGCGACAAGCAATTCCGCTCGCTGCTGAATGGCGTTTTGGTGCAGGATAAAGATTTAAGCATCCAGACTTCGAGCGATTTGACATTGGTAACTCCCCGCGCAATTTCGGCACAAGAAGAAGCAGACTTGCTGTTTGCCAACAAGTTGGTGAAGCACACCAAATCGAATGCCATTATCTTGGTCAAAAACAAACAGCTTTGTGCGGGAGGAACGGGACAAACTTCACGGGTGGATGCCCTTCGCCAAGCAATCGAAAAAGCGGCTTCATTCAATTTTGACCTGAACGGAGCTGTAATGGCCTCCGATGCGTTTTTCCCTTTTCCCGATTGCGTGGAAATTGCGGGAAAAGCCGGAATCACAGCAGTAGTTCAACCCGGAGGATCAATCAACGACAAATTGTCTATTGAATATTGCTCACGGAACAATATTTCGATGGTCGTGACCGGCGTTAGGCATTTCAAACATTGACGCGTAAACATCCACCAACAAATTATCTGTAAGTTATAAACACATAATATAAATATCTTGACATGGGATTATTTTCATTCACACAAGAATTAGCCATGGACCTTGGAACAGCAAACACGATCATTATCCAAAATGGAAAAGTCGTGGTTGATGAACCCTCCATCGTTGCCCTCGAAAGAAGAACAGACAAAGTGATTGCTGTGGGCGACAAGGCTCAGCAGATGCACGGCAAAACACACGAAAACATACGCACAATCCGCCCTTTGCGAGATGGGGTAATTGCCGATTTTGCTGCGGCAGAACAAATGATCAGGGGAATGATCAAAATGATTAGCAGTAAAAACCGGTTCTTCTCGCCTTCATTAAGAATCGTGATTTGTGTTCCTTCCGGCAGCACAGAAGTGGAGCTTCGCGCTGTGCGCGACTCTGCCGAACACGCAGGTGGACGAGACGTTTACATGATCTTCGAACCTATGGCCGCGGCCTTGGGTATCGGCCTCGATGTGGAAGCACCCGAAGGAAACATGATCGTTGACATAGGCGGTGGGACAACCGAAATTGCCGTAATCTCCCTTGGCGGCATTGTCTCGAACAAATCCATCAAAATAGCAGGCGACGACTTAACGGAAGACATCCAGGAATACATGGGTCGCCAGCACAACATCAAAGTGGGCGAAAGAACTGCCGAACAAATCAAAATTGCAGTGGGCGCCGCCCTCACGGAACTTCCTGAAAACGAAGTGCCTCAAGATTTTGTGGTACATGGCCCCAACCGCATGACTTCCTTGCCGATGGACATTCCTGTTTCGTATCAGGAAATGGCACATTGCCTTGAAAAATCGATCTCGAAGATGGATTCGGCTATTTTGAGCGCACTGGAACAAACTCCACCCGAATTGTACGCCGACATTGTTCGCAACGGCATCTACCTTACCGGGGGCGGCGCTTTGCTCAGGGGTTTGGCAAAACGTTTTTCAGACCGGGTTGGAATCCCTTTCCATGTGGCAGAAGATCCCCTTCACGCAGTGGCAAAAGGGACCGGAATCGCCTTGAAAAACATTGCTAAGTTCAATTTCCTGATGAGATAAAGAATATAGTAGGAGCTCGTCTGTCAAAGCGAAAGTATGACATATGCTCCTTCGGTTTTGGGAATACAAACGAGATCCTATATTTAATCGAAAAATAAGATTTATTTGTCAGAATATCAATCCGCCTATGAGCAAACAATGTTTTAGGAAAAGGATATATAAAAGGGTGGATTTCGTTTATGCGTAATTTAATTGCATTCTTAGTTAGAAATTCTTCGTGGTTTGTGTTTATCATCCTCGAAGGAATTTGTGTTTTCTTACTATACCAGAATAATTCTTATCAACGCAGTATTTTTTTCAACTCTTTCAACGAAATCTCAGGGAGGGCGTATTATTTTTCCGGAAGCATTAAGACATTTTTGAATCTGCAAACAACCAACGAAGAGCTTGTTCAGCAAAATGGCAAGTTGGAACAACAGGTATTGGCTCTGGAAAACATATTGCGCAAGCAAGCACAGGATTCCGTAAAAGTGAATGCTTTTCTCAAAGACTCGCTTCATCGGGAAATGCCTTATGACTTCGTTGTGGGTCATGTTGAAAACAACAGCGTTTCGCAAATCAACAACTACATAGTTGTGAACAAAGGTTCTAAAGATGGCATCAAACCCGACATGGGGGTGGTTTCCACAAGTGGGATTGTCGGCATCGTGAGAAACGTTTCTACTAATTTTTCACTGATTCTGCCTGTGCTGAATCCAAAGTTCCGCCAAAGCTGCAAGGTGAAAAACACAAACAGTTTTGGAACACTTTCGTGGGAGGGAAAAGATTCCCGGTATGCAATCCTGGATGAATTACCTCGCCACCAGATAGTAAAAAAAGGAGATACGATTATAACAAGCGGATTTTCAAGCATTTTCCCAGAAGGTGTACTTGTGGGAACAGTTGAGGGATTCAACAAGAAGACAGATGATAACTTCTACAACCTGAAGGTTAAATTATTCACCAACTTCTACAATCTCAGCTTTGTAAGAATTATAAAAAACGATTTGACAAAGGAGCGTCAAGCTTTGGAAATGGAGGTGCAAAATGACAAATAATTACGTAAAGCTTCTCGTTCAATTTGTCCTGCTCATCCTTGCACAGGTACTCATCTTGAATCAAGTATCGGTATTCAGTTATGCCGTACCTCTGCTGTATGTCTATTTTATAATCAAACTTCCTGTCAATTTCAACCGGAGTTTAACCCAGCTCATTGCTTTCATTCTCGGCCTGAGCATCGATGCGTTTACCAATTCATACGGAATCAATTCGGCGGCAACTATTCTAGTGGCATTCCTTCGCCCCTATATTCAAAAACTATTCTTTTCATTAGAAGATTTTGATGATGTGGTGCCAAGTGTCTCGAAATTGGGTGCAGGAAATTTTTACAAATATGCCGTGAGCATGGTCCTCGTGCATCACTCCGCTATTTTTCTGATTGAATATTTATCGCTTAGAGATGCCTCATCCTTATTGTTGCACATTGGATTATCTTCTGTATTAACATTACTGATTGTTAGTGCTTTGGAAAGTTTTTCTTACAAGCAGAGAGCAAGAAATGAGCGACGATAGCAAACATATTTATGAAGACAGAAAGTCAGTTATTGCAATCATAGCAATAGCTGTTGTTGTTATTTATACCTTCCAACTTTTCTACCTCCAAATTTATCAAAACAAATACAAAGATTCGGCTGACAGCAACGCATTCTTTAAAAAAACGTTGTACCCAGCTCGTGGAACCATATCGGATAGGCATGGAAAACTCTTGGTTTACAACAAGCCGACCTACGATATTGTATTCATTCCGAAGGAAGTTCGCAATTTCGACACACTAGAATTTTGCAAAATCCTGAATATTACAGTCGAGGATTACAAGAAACGGATGGATAACATTCGCGATTTTCGTTTCAATCCTGGATATTCCAACTATACCCAGCAAACTTTTATGAGCCAGCTAAATGCACAGGAGTATGGTTTGATACAAGAGAAACTATATAAATTCCCCGGTTTTTCTATCCAAAACCGAACAATGCGCGAATACAATTATCCTAACGCTGGCAATATCTTGGGATATGTTGCAGAAGTTAGCCGGGAACGAATGGAGGAGGACGACTTCTACAGAAGGGGAGACTACGAAGGCAAATCGGGAATAGAAAAAACATATGAAGAAACGCTGAGAGGAGAAAAAGGAGTTGAAATCCTGCTCAGGGATGCCCATGGAAGAATCCAAGGAAAATACAACAATGGATCGAGTGACAAGTCTCCTATTTCTGGAAAAAATCTCACCCTATCGGTTGACATGGATTTACAGGCCTATGGAGAATACCTGATGCAGAATAAATTAGGCAGCATAGTTATGATTGATCCGGAAACAGGAGAAATACTTTGTTTGGTATCGGCCCCGTCTTACAATCCAGCCATGCTGACTGGTCGAGAATTTGGAAAGAATTACAAGGAACTTGAACACGACCCACTCAAGCCACTCTTCAACCGTCCTGTCCTTGGTGTATATCCTCCGGGATCTACCTTCAAACCAAGTCAAGGCCTGATATTCCTTCAAGAAGGCATTATCACCCCTGCTACTGCTTTTCCCTGTCATCACGGATACCCTCCATTGGGCGGGCATCCAGCATGCCATAGCCATCCTTCTCCCTTGAGTCTTGCTCCAGCGGTAGCAACATCTTGTAATTCCTATTTCTGTTATGGTTTGAGCGGAATGTTGAGCAATCGGCAGAAATACAAGAATATCAATGAAGCTTTAGATGTTTGGAAAGATTATTTGGTCAAGATGGGATTCGGACATAAATTAGGAGTAGATCTTCCCTCTGAAAAGCAAGGATTTATACCCAATAGCAAATTTTACACAAAACTCCATCACACTGCGAGATGGATGCCCTCGTTCGTCATTTCCATTGCTATAGGGCAAGGGGAAATCACGACTACTCCGTTACAAATAGCGAACTTTGTGGCAACCATCGCCAACCGGGGGCACTTTTATACGCCTCATGTGGTAAAAAACATACAGGGAGGTGCTTTAGACAAAAAATACACCGAGAAAAGATTGACAGGTATTGCTGCCTCTCATTACGAGCCGATTATAGAAGGGATGTCCAAAGCCGTGACAAATGGAACATGCCACGCCATCAACCTGTCACCAGAATTTGAGGTCTGTGGAAAAACAGGAACAGCGCAAAATCCACATGGACGCGACCACTCCCTTTTCATGGGATTTGCCCCACGCAACAAACCCAAAGTGGCCATTGCCGTTATTGTAGAAAATGCGGGATTTGGAGCCGATTTCGCCGTGCCTATTGCCCGTTTGATGGTAGAAAAATATCTCAAAGGAAGTATTCCTGAAAGAGACAAAGCTCTCGAAACTCGAATGGCAAACACGGTGATGTTGCCGGGGCTTCATAGTTTGAGAAAAAAAGTAGTAGCTAAAAAGGCTACTGAAGATGACGGAACAACTTCAGGCGATGTCGATAAGCAAGCGGGTTCCGCAGAAACCACAGTAGCCACTAAACCAGATTAAAGCAAGGAATACCTGGAGACCCATAGAGCCATAACAATTATGAGATATACGAAGCAAGAAGACATTATTAAGGAAAGTGTGGATTGGGTAGTGCTTGGGCTCTATCTGCTGATGGTGGTATGCGGATGGTTTACCATCTACGGAGCGAGCCATCAATTTGGAAACACTTCATCGTCCTTCGATATGTCAAACTCAGCACAAATGCAATTGATTTGGATTGGAGTGAGTTTGGCTGCCGGATTTATGCTTCTGAAACTGGATGACAATATTTTCGATGTATTTGCCTATTTTTTCTATACCGTTTCCATGATTTTGTTGCTTGTGACTGTATTTGCGGCTCCCGACATCAAAGGCTCCCATTCTTGGTTGGTGCTTGGACCGGTACGTCTTCAGCCTGCTGAACTCGCAAAATTTTCCGTAGCTTTGGCATTAGCCCGATTTATGAACGAGTACAACTTTAAATTGATGACCCCTAAAAACCTGGCATTAATTTCAAGCCTTATTCTGCTGCCGATGCTGTTAATTATTTGCCAGAAGGAAACAGGATCTGCATTAGTTTACACAGCATTTGTGCTGATGCTCTACCGAGAAGGCTTGCCTGGATTAGTGTTGTTTTCTGGCGCTTGTGCAGTTGTGCTTTTTATTGTAGGCTTAAAGTATTCTGACGTTGCTATCGGGATTCTTACCCAAGGAGAATTTATTTCCATCATAGTCATCATTTTGATATGTGCGAGTTTGGTTATAAGCTATCGACGTGATTTTCAAGGGGCACTCTACATTGGTGGTGGCTCTTTCGGCTTCTTACTGATCGGCTACATCGTATCATCTATTTTTGGTGTTGACCCCCATTATGACATTATTTCACTTGTCTGCTTAGGGGCCACCATCGGATATCTCATCTACATAGCTTTCAGCCGTATTGTGAAGAAATATTTTATCGTCGTATTAGTGGCCGGTTGTGCCATTTTATTCAGTTTATCGGTGAGCTATGTGTTTACAGACATTCTGCAGCCGCACCAACAGCAGCGGATCAAAGTCTCACTGGGCATGGAAGATGACTTGAAAGGTGCCGGATACAACGTGAACCAGTCGAAAATAGCCATTGGTTCAGGAGGTTTCTGGGGAAAAGGTTTTCTTAACGGGACTCAGACAAAATTGAAATATGTGCCAGAACAAGATACCGATTTCATTTTTTGCACGGTTGGCGAAGAACAAGGATTTATCGGTTCTGTAGCAGTATTACTTCTATTTCTCACTCTGATTTTGAGATTACTTTATTTGGCAGAAAGACAAAAATTTGTTTTTGGCCGGGTCTTTGGCTATTGCGTTGCCAGCATTTTCATTTTTCACCTGGTCATTAACATTGGGATGGTAATTGGCATCACTCCCGTCATTGGAATTCCCCTGCCCTTTTTCAGTTATGGGGGATCTTCATTATTAGGTTTCACTACTCTTCTATTCATTTTCCTACGGATAGACATGGCTAGAAAAAGAAGATAATCCTTAATTTGAGGGAAAACCGACAGAAAAGAGATCTGAAAAAATTTATCTGGAGGTTTCGGTTAAAATAATCGGTTTCCCCGGTTCTCATTGCTGAATGCTTGATTCTGATTGATAGTTATCGGGGCTGCTCTTGCAACAGGTAGTTGTCATTTCCCCAACTCCTTCAAGCGTATTTTTGTAAGCACCTGTTTTGTATTTAATGCGAAATCGGCATCCATCATCCAAGCATAGAAGCTTGGTTCGTTTTTCAATACCTCTCTCACCGCTTTCCCCTTGTGCTTGCCAAAATTGAAAACTTCCACCCCTTTTTCATCCAAGATGATACGTCCAGCTAAGTCCACATTGTTGTTGAAGAATGAATATTCGGAGGCTAACTTTTCAATGTCGTTTTCCAAATCTTCGTACTTGTCGAGTTGTGCTTTCAGCACTTCGTAAGTGGCTTTGGTGTCGGCTTCCGCTGAGTGTGCATCTTCTAAGCTTTTGTCGCAATAGAATTTATAAGCAGCTTTGAGGGTGCGTTCTTCCTTCTTGTGGAAAATGATTTGCACATCGATGAATTTGCGCCTGCTGAAGTCAATGTCCACATTGGCTCTCAGAAACTCTTCTGCCAACAGGGGAATATCAAAACGGCTCGAATTGAAACCGGCCAAGTCGCAACCTTCTATTTGGTCGGCCAAAGACTTGGCTATCTTTTTGAAGGTGGGGCAATCCTTTACGTCTTCATCCGTAATGTGATGGATTGCCGTCGCTTCTGCAGGAATCGGCATTTCAGGATTGATGCGACGGGTTTTGACTTCTTCTTTGCCGTTGGGAAAGACTTTCAAAAATGAAATTTCAACAATTCTGTCGTGCACTACGCTCGTGCCAGTTGTCTCAAGATCAAAAAATACAAGCGGATTCTTTAAGTTTAATTCCATATGGTTCTTTTCGTGGAGCAGCCTATTGAAACAATAGGACGCTCCCAAGTTAGTTGGATCAGTCGTTGAGCATCATTGGCATCAGCAACATAAGGATGTCTTCGTTCTCTTCATTTTCTACTGGAAAAATCAGGCCCGCACGTGATGGATCCGATAATTCCACAGAGATGTTTTCGGATGAAATATTATTCAGAATATCAATTAGAAAACTCGATTTGAAGCCAATATTCATGGGAACTCCGTCGTATTGGCAGGAGACTGATTCTTCTGCAGCCGTGGAGAAATCTAAATCTTGGGCGAACACTTTCACCGAGTCGGCACTCAATTCGATCTTAACCAAACTGCTTGCCAAATTCGAAAATACCGAAACTCGTTTCAAGGCATTGAGAATTGACAGACGGTCGAGTATTACTTTGTTAGGATTGTTTGTCGGAATCACAGAAGAATAGTTTGGATATCGTCCTTCGATGAAACGGGAAGTCATCACATAACTGCCCAATGTGATATAGGCGTTGTTTTCGTCAAATTTGATTTGAACACTGCCAGTTTCTTTGGGAAGAATCCCTTTTAACAAGTTGGCTGGTTTTTTGGGAAGAATGAACGAAGAACGCTGTGCACTCTTCACTGAAGAATTTTTAAGGCGAACTAGTTTATGACCATCCGAGGCAACAAAAGTGATGTCGTCGGGCGTAATATCAAAATAGACCCCGTTCATCACCGGGCGTAATTCGTCGTCGGCAGTAGCAAACAAGGTGCGGCTGATTCCCGATAAAAGGACTTGTGGATCGATGGTGAGGGTAATAGCTTCTGGATTCAATGCTTTGGGCTGAGGATAGTCGTCCCCTTTCTGGGCAACAAAGTTATATTTCCCATTGTGGAAATAGATAAACACCTCTAGGTTATCGTCATTGATCTGGAACGTGAGCGGTTGGTCGGGTAGTTCTTTCAACGGATCCAACAAATTACGCGCATTCACAGCCAAACGTCCCGAACCCTCCACGTCGTTCACTTCCAATGAGGTCACCAAGCGGGTCTCGCTGTCCGCGGCCGTTAATGTAAGCGTTGTTCCATCCAAATCCAATAGGAAACAATCTAAAATGGGTAATGTGTTCTTGGAGTTAATTACCTTGCTGATGGCTTGCAAATGGCTATACAAAGCCGTACTCGACACAACAAATCTCATATATCTATCTTTTTAAGTTTTCAATGTTTTTTAATCAAGCAAATTTATGAAAATATTTCACAGTTGCAAAAATGTTGGGAAAAGACTTGCAAGAATATCTTTTCTCCTAAGTCGGTCATTCTATTATTGAAAAATATTTCAATGCTTTCCATATTCCATCATTATCTACCGTGTCGGTCACATAAGATGCTGTTTGTTTCACGATATCCGATGCGTTTCCCATGGCGATGCTTGCCGGCACATGCCTCAGCATCTGCAGATCGTTTCCCCCATCGCCAAATGCCATCGCTTCATCCAGTTCGAACCCATAGTGTTCGAGCACCTTGTCGATGCCTACCTGTTTGCTGATTCCTTTGGATACTATGTCGGCAAAAAGAGGATTCCACCTTGCCGCTTCGCATCCAGGCAACACATTCTTCATAATTTCTTTTTCTTGGTGTTCTTTAAAAAAGGCGACCAATTGAAATATTTCCCGATCGGCGAGTTCCTCCAGTTTCTTATTTTGAGGAAATGGAAAGTTTATTAGAGTGAATATGTCTTCGGCATCTTTGTTGATCTTGTTGATGAAAATTTCGCTTTCGGTGGCCACCATGCAAGGAAACTCTCCGCAGGTTTGCTGGTAATCCAAGAATGAGCGAATTTCTCCGGGAGGAATCGATTGCTTGAAGATGGTTTCTTTTTCGGCTGTCATGCAATAGGCTCCATTCACGGTGATGAAACCGTCAAATTCGCAATCTTCCAAATTGTTGACAGCCGCAAAAGGGCGGCCAGTGGCAATGAAAACCTTGATGCCTTTTTGGCGTAATTGCAGTATTGCATCTTTTGAGGATTGTGGAATACGGTGTGTGTCGTAACTGACTAATGTTCCATCTATATCAAAGAATACTGCCTTAATCATATTATCTTTTTTAGTGATACCTCTGTTTTTGAAGGAATAAAGATAGCAATTTTTTTGAGTAAAACGGCTTCGGCCGCTTGAAAAGGTGATGGTGAATTGTGTTTGAGTTGTAGAAACGGGACAGTTATTTCTTCCCATTTTGTCCGTTTGCTTTATAGGTGAAAAACTTGGCTCTTTGTGTTAACTAAATAATCGGTTATACAAGGAAAGCGAACATGCCAAAAATGCGGAGATAAAAAAACGGGAGACCAACTTTCCGTCGATCTCCCCTTGTCCCTATTGTAGAGGAAGGCTTATTTCTGCAATTTCAATTCCTGGATCAACCGGGGGCATTTCATGAGCTTGTCAATCGTGTAAAGCACGTAGCGGATGTCCACGCTAATGGTGCGTTGAACTTTCGGTTCGAAAACGATGTCGCCGCTCAGGGCTTCCCAGTTTCCATCGAACGCCAATCCGATCAGTTCGGCTTTGCCATTGAACACAGGGCTTCCCGAGTTTCCACCGGTTATGTCGTTGTTGGAAAGGAAGCAAGTGTATAACGTGCCGTTTTGTCCATATTGTCCGAAATCCTTGCTTTCCAGTTCTTTTACCAGATAGTCTTGCAAATCAAATTCGGGATTGCTGTGGTCCACTTTTGCCAAAACACCTTCCGACGTTGTTTGGAAATTGTATTTCACGGCATCAGCCGGGCTATACCCTCCTACAGAACCGTAGCTCAGCCGTTGGGTGAAATTCGCATCGGGCGAATAGGCCTTGTCGGGATTCATCGCCAATAAGCCGGCCATAAACAGGCGCTCGCCTTTTTGAATGTCATCGTCCGATTTGTTGGCTTTCATCTGAACCACCATGCGAATTTCTTGTACGGATAAAGCCAATTCCACGGCTGGATCTTTCATCAAGTCTTGGTCCTTTTTCTTTTTCACAGCATCCAGCACTTTATTCAGGTCAGTGAAAGCTGTCTTGGAAAACAACCAGTCTGCATACTTGTTGTAGTCGCCTTTGAATTTCTTTTGGATAGTTTTATAAACATCCGGAAGAAATTCCGGAGGAACACGATCAGCATACAGTTTTAAGAGGACAGGGGTTAATTTTTTGTCCAGCAACGGTTCATAGTCTTTGTACTGGCCTTCAAGTGAGGTTTTTAGGTTTTGGATTTGCTCGTCCTTGTTTTCTCCTTTGAGAGTGAGTACGGACGCTCCCAATCGGGCAATTTCAATTCCTCCGGTGAATGTTTCATTGAAATAAGTCCTCACCTTTTCTATTTCAGAAGAACTTTCGAATGCTTTCTCCAGTAAAGGAAGTGCTTCGCCATATTTCGCATTTGCGGCAGTATCTTTTTGAAGGTAAGCCGAGAATTTATTTTCCAAGGCTTGTTTTTCTTTCACCACATGGAGCTTTGCCAAAGCGGTGTTCATTCCCATGGCATTTTTCCAGTAGTTGGAACTGCGTGCATATTTCGAAGCGTATTTGATTCTCACGGCATCGCTGGCCAGCATCGCCTCTTTCCAAATGTCCTGTTTGGCTGTGCGGACTTCGATGCGAGGTTTGTTGATAGATTCAATCAACCGGGTAATTCCCCACGAAGAAAGATAGCGTTGCGTGCGACCGGGATAACCAATCGTCATCGCATAATCCTTCTCTTTGTATCCGTTTAGGGAAACGGGAACAGAGTAGCGGGGATGATAGGGCTGGTTGTCGGCGTTGTATTCTGCCGGTTTGTTTTCTTTGTTTGCATACACACGGAAAACGGAAAAGTCGCAAGTATGCCTTGGCCACATCCAATTGTCGGTTTCGCCACCAAATTTCCCAACGGAGGAAGGCGGAGTCAATACCAAACGGATATCTTTGAACACCTCATACACCACCAGGTAATACTTGTTCCGTGAATAAAAAGGTATTACTTTGGCACTAAGGAAGTCGTTGCCTTCGTATTCTTTCAGAATTTCTTCCCGAGCCTTGGAAATTTTGCTGTCTCTGATTGATTCGTCGTCAGCTTCTGTCACTTGCGATAGAACTTTTGAGGTGACATCTTCCGTTTTCTTCAAAAATTGAATGGTGAGATCCTTGCAGGGCAACTCTTTTTCAAACGATTGGCTGACAAATCCATCTTTCAAATAATCGTGCTCCACCGAACTTAGTTTTTGGATGGCCTCGTATCCGCAATGATGGTTTGTGAATACCAGGCCTTCATTGGAAACCGCAACGCCTGTGCATCCTGCTCCAAATATGATAACTGCATCTTTCAGCGACGGATTCTGCTCATTGTATAAACTGTCGATTGGGAAAGTGAAGCCGAGTTCTTTCATCTGGGCTGCACTTTGACGGTTGAGTTCTTTGAGTAACCACATTCCTTCATCGGCGAGAAGCGAATGGGCGAGCAAGAACACCCCGAGTAGGGTCAAAATTGTTTTTCTCATACTTTTATTTGTGAATACGTAAATTTGTAAACTTCTATTGATCTTTTTGGCGAAATGTTGGCAAAGTTTTCTTCGCAACAAAAGATAGCATTACGAATAGCAACAATGTTCGGAATCCAAGACGAAGATATTCATTCTCGATGGGAACATACATTCCGAGGATATAGAACACGGCCGCCATGATGAAGTAGAATGAGATGCTGGGCATGTCGTAACGGATCGGGTAATACTTTTGGCCGATCAGAAAGGATAAAAGCACCACCACCAAATTGCAGATCAATGTTGCCCAAGCACTTGCAATGTAACCAAACATCGGCACAAAGACGATATTCATCAACACCTGGATGACGCATCCTAGCACGGAAAAATAAGCTCCGTAACGTGTGTTGTCCGTGATTTTATACCACACCGAGAGATTGAAATATATTCCGAAAAAGATTTCGCCCAGCATCGCTATCGGCACCACCTTTACTCCTTCGATGTAGTTTGCACTCACGATGTATTTCAGTATGTCCATGTAATACATGACACCGACGAAAACCAATAGCGAGAAAAGAATGAAATATTTCATCGCATCTGCATATGATTTTTTGTTGGCATCCTCGTTATTCTTATCCTTGTTTTTGGCAAAAATAAACGGCTCGTAGGCATATCGGAAAGCTTGCGTGAACATGGTGATGATAACGGTGATCTTCAAGCAAGCACCATAAATCCCCATCTGGCTGCGCGCTTCGTCCACACTGTTGAAAAGATAAGGATACGTGATTTGGGAAACGGTCTGGTTTACCACTCCTGCTATTCCGAGAATCAACAAAGGGAAAGAGTACATCAGCATCTTTTTTAGTAATTTCCTATCAAACTCGAACGGAGCTTCAAGAATATGCGGCAACAACAGCAGAAGAACAGCGGAAGTACTCAGCAGGTTGGCCAAAAAGATGTAACCGATGCCGAATGAAGGGGAATAAAACCAATCCACCAATGCCGGAGCAGTTTTCATCAGCCAAGGACATACGACTAAGAAAAGGAGATTGAAACCAATGTTCAAAAAGATGAAAGCCAGCTTCAACGATGCAAACCGAATCGGACGCTTTTTATATCTCAGATAGGCAAACGGAATGCACATGAATGCATCCAATGCAACAGTCACAAACATCATCAGGATATGCTCCGGATTGTCGGTGTATTTTAGCCATCCGGAAATAGGCGTGATAAAGGCAAAACTTAAGAGAATGAACAGAAGCGAAGTAACTCCCAACGAAATCATCGATGAGGCATAAACTGTGCCGGCGTTTTGGTCTTTGCTGTTGATAAAACGGAAAAAGCCTGTTTCCATCCCATAAGTGAGCAACACCATGAACACGGCCGTAAATCCATACAATTGATTTACCATCCCATACTCCACGGGGTTGGTGAAAATATACACATGCAACGGAGTCAGGCACCAGTTCAAAATACGCCCCAAGATACTACTGACACCATAGATGGCGGTGTCTTTTGCTAAACTTTTCAGATTGTCTGCCATGCCAAAACAAGCGGTTGGGTTATTTTTTTAATGATTTGCAAAAGTAATACAAATCAGTGGACAGATTGCTTTCGAAAGTAAAGATTAGGGAAAGAATTATCGAAAATAGATTTTAAAAAAATCGTATTAATGGAAAAATGACAGTTTTGATTTATGAGTTAGGTGCAGGAGCATGCTGCAAAACATACAATATGCTATTATTTTTGCTTAATATATAAAAAACGAAAAGGTAACATTCCCGAAATAAGCCGTAACTTTGCACGAACCAAATCAACAGAATTGAATCATGAGCTATAATCACCTGGCATTAATGATCCACCGTCAAGCCGAAAAATACGGTGATCGAACTGCCTTGACTTATTACGACAAGAAATTAAAAAAGTGGAAAAATGCTTCATGGAGCCATTTTTCGCGCAGGATTATGAGTGTCGCTTGGGCCATGGCCGAGATTGGAGTGGAACCCAAAGAACGTGTTGGCCTCTATTCTCAAAACATGAGGCAGTATCTCTATACCGATTTCGCCATTTACGCCAACCGCGGCATTATGGTGCCCATCTTTGCCACCTCCTCGCCTTCGCAGGTGGAATATATTGTCAACGATGCGGAGATACATGTACTGTTTGTGGGCGAACAGTTTCAATACAACAATGCTTTCAAGGTGCAAAAGCAATCCAACGTCTTGAAAAAGCTGATTGTCTTTGACCCGAATGTGGTGTTTCATCCCGAAGACAAAACCTCCGTCTATTTCGACGACTTTGTCGCTTCAGGCGAAAATTCCAATACCCAGGTGATTGTGAATGTGCGTATGAATTCCGTCCGCCCGGAAGATATTGCCTGTCTGATTTACACATCGGGAACTACCGGCGAGCCAAAAGGTGTTATCCTGCATCATTACAGCTTTTTGGAAATCTTGCGTACGCACGACATGCGATTGACTTATGTTTCCGACAAAGATGTGTCGATGAGCTTTCTTCCGTTGGCACATATCTTTGAAAAAGGTTGGACTTACTTCGCCTTGCATAAAGGGATGACCATCGCCATCAATTTGGATCCGAAACAAATCCAAAAAACGGTAAAACAGATCAGGCCCTCCTGCATGTGTAGCGTTCCCCGTTTCTGGGAAAAAGTGTATGTTGGGGTAAAAGATATTATCGACAATGCTCCCAGACCCCTCAGGTGGCTGATGAACGATGCCATCAGAACAGGAGCAAAGCATAATCTGGATTATTTGAACAATGGACTCAAGCCGCCGGTTTTCAATTCGATTAAATTCTTCATCTACAACAACACGGTTTTCCGTTTATTGAAAACGGTGATTGGTATTGAAAAAGGGACAATTTATCCTTGCGCCGGAGCTCCATTGTCGGACACAATCAACCGGTTTTTGCAGTCGGTGAATATTCCCTTGGTGTATGGTTATGGATTAACTGAAACAACCGCTACGGTCACCTGTTTCATCAAGAATAATTTTACATTCGGAACCGTTGGAACAATAATGCCCGATTTGGAAGTGAAAATTGGAGAAAACAATGAGATACTTGTTCGGGGAAAGACCGTGATGTCGGGTTATTACAACAAACCCGAAGAAACGGCCAAGGCATTCACCGAAGATGGCTTTCTCAGGACGGGCGATGCCGGCAGCATTACCGAAAAGAATGAAATCATTATCACCGAGCGCATCAAAGATTTGTTCAAAACGGCAAATGGAAAATACATTGCCCCTCAAGCCATTGAAATAAAGCTTCAGGAAGACAAATACATCGATCAAGTTGCCGTTGTCGCAGACAAACGCAAATATGTTTCTGCGTTGATCGTACCTGATTTCGAGCAATTGAGAAACTTTGCGTCGAGGCACAGCATCAGCTATTCGAGCAACGAAGATTTGATCCAGCATAAAGAAATCGTCAAGCTCATTGGCAATTGCATCGAATGCCAGATTATCAATTTTGCCAGTTACGAGAAGGTAAAACGCTTCACCTTGCTTTCCCAACCCTTCACAATGGAGTCGGGGGAGTTAACAAATACCCTGAAAATACGCCGCCGGGTGATTGAGGAAAGATACAAGGATATTATTGATTCGATGTATGATGAGGTGGTTCCTGATTAACGGACTTCCACAAATATAAAGATACAAAAAGGCACTTCCAAGTCATGGAAATGTCTTTTTTTGTTTAAATGGATTATTGTCCATCTAAAGGTTAGATCAAGAATGCCTGCTCAATATTTTTGACCGACTTCCTGGGTTATAAGACAAGGCATAACTATTTACAATTGTGATTGATGGGCGAATGTCACCGGTTTCTTTGTCAATATCATTTTCCCGTATGTATCTACTATGTGTAGAGAACACTCTTGGCTGATGTCTGCCCTATCTCTTTTTATGCGTTTTTATTTCAAAGTTATTGTAGCTGGAAAATGATGGCAAGACCAAAAATATGGCGCAATTCATCAAGCAAAGGTAGCCATAATAGAATACTGATTACAGAAGTTTCCCCCAATTTAGGCTCGATGAACATTTTGTTTTTTAAACAAGTGGTTCTTGTATTATTCGGGGTTGGTATGGATATAAAGAAATCTGATGAAGTCTGTTTTGTGAAATTAAGGTGAAACAAATCTTTTATCTTGATTTTTATGTATGTTTGCAGCCAAAAAATATTCTTTTCATGAAACATTTCAAATACATTGTTTTTGTGCTGCTATTTGTCGGGGGCTTCATTGGTTGCAATCCTCAGCCGGAGGCTTCCAACCTTCTGGCTCAAGCCGAACAGTTCGCAGACAACGAACAAGCAGACAGTGCAATTGTCTTAATCGATTCTATATTTTACCCCGAGAAAAGTTTTAACGAAGAAGAGTATATGCAATATTTAGTCACGCGCACCCGTGTCAGATTCAAGGCATATAGGGATATTAAGGGCGATACGGCCGTTTTCAAAGCCTGGGCCTACTACAAGGACAAAAAGACAGCCCCTCGATGGACAGCCTTAGCTGCTTTCTACAGCGGTTGCGTTTATCGTGAACAAGGTGATAAAAACAAGGCAATGCGTGCTTATATGGAAGCATTGTCGGAGGCAAAGGAAACATCCGACAATAGCCTCAAGGGCCTGGTGCAAACCCACATCGGAGGCATCCTTTGGCAACAAGGATTGAACCGGCAAGCGCTTGAATCTTTTAAAAGAGCAGAAAATTATTATCAAAATTATCCGGAGCAAAGGATTATCTCGATATGCAATGTTGGTCGTTCCTTCCTGATGATGGGGCAAACCGACAGTGCCATAATCATGTTCAAAAGAGGACTACAGCTCCCCAACCTCAATTCAGACTGGAAAGGCAAAGTTTTGTTGGAGCAAAACATCAGTGTAGCCTATTCGGAGCAAGGCAAATATAATCAAGCTCTCCCTTACCTGAAAGACGCCTTTAAGAATAATTTGGACACAAATTCCGTTGTCCGGTTTTATCTTAATTTCGCCAACCTATATTCATTGATGGGGCTCAATGATTCAGCAAAATACTACAACAATTTAGTCAAGTCAACAATCACCCATGTCCATTCTTTAGATCTCAAGATAAGCATATATGGCTTGTTGGGTCAGACGGAGGAAAAGACAAAAAACTACCCACTGGTGATTGAATATTTGAAGAAAGAAATTGACGCATATGATCAGTTGTTAGAATACCGGAATAATAGTGCGATTTTGGATATTCAGCAAAAGTATAATTTTGAGCTTTTAAAGAATTCATATCAACAAGATGTGAGCAAATATCAATACGTAGTGATTGTTTTGCTCCTTATCCTTATCCTAGGCATCATTGTATTTGCCAAATATCGGATCAACCAGAAAAACAAACTTATAGAGACCCATGAAAAGATTGTAACGCTTTCCCGAATGGCATCAGAACTCGAACACCTTTCTTCTGCAAAAATGGCTTTGCAGGAAAAAAATATGCGTGAGTTGCTTATGTGGAAGTTTGACGTAATCAGGAAAGCAGTGCTAGTTACAAAAATTGACTCGGATAATGCTTCCACTTTACAGTTGGCAAAAAGGTTTCATCAAATTGTATATCATAATCCACAACATGATGTATGGGTCGATTTCGAAGACATAATAAATCATATAAGTAAGAATCTTTCAAAAAGGATGCGTGATTCATTTCCCAACCTCTCGGAAAAAGAGTATCGAATATGTTTGCTCACATATGCAGGAATGAATGTCAAGGAAATTGCTATGATATTAGAACTTAGCTCAAACTCAATTCAAGCATATCGAACATCCATTCGTAAAAAACTTGGCATCGATAATGTAAAAGTAGATACCGAGGCGTATCTCAAGGAGACTCTCAACGGATAAAATAAAAATCGGGCAATATTAGGTTGGTCAAATACCTGGTATCCCTTTTGAAAGAGGTCGGGACTTTTTCGATATCATGATGTGAGCCAATCCCAATTATTACGAAAAAAAACGCTTTAGCGACAATTCATAAAAGGTGAATTGTTGCAAAAACCAGTTATTTCGTTCCCCTTTATTGAGCTTCACAGCAGAGTTTGTAAAAAAAACACATCAAGACACCTATATACCTTTTTTACAATACTCTTAAAACCAATACATTAATTGATGGGCAAAAGTTAAACACCCTATATACCCCGAAAATGATATTGACTGGCAGCTTTAGAGTCTTTACTTTTGTCAAAGTATCAAGAAAAAGGCGAAAATTAAAAAGAATACAAAACGAAAAAACAAAATCATGAAACGGATTTATTCATTTATCTTTATTCTGGTAACAGTGTTATTCTCGGCAAGCCTTCAGGCAAAAACGAAAATAGAACTAATGGGCAGCATCCTCATAGGTGAACCCAGAGCGCTTGTTCTGGTTGATACAGTTTCCACAACCTCTACCTCTTCTGTGAGTGAGGCTGATCCAATCGAGGCGTATAATGTTTCGGGGGCTGTGTACACCGCCTTCAATGCCGACTTGGGCTACGTGCTTATTGAAATTGTCTCTTCTTATACAGAAGAAGTGGTCTATTCTACCATAGTAGATTCTGGAGAAGAAGATTCTTTCATCGCACCTGAAGGAATAGACATTAATTCTGGGGACTATTACATCCGCTACACGACAGTCTATGGAGATGTGTCGGGAGATATTTAAAGCTTTGTCAATATTTTTTAGGTGTGGATTATTAGTCAAAGACTTCAATTTCTCAAAAATAATTTTCCATAAATACAAAATACTATTCAAGGATACGGCTTTTTGCTTGTAGTGTTTGACTTGTGAAAATGAAGTAGAAAGTCGATTGGATTTTTTCAAGAATGTAACACTTTGTGACCAAAGCATTGCATTCTTGAAAAAATATTTCCCCCACTATTTAAAGAATACGCTTTATGGATAATTGCCATTTTTTATTGTTCTCGGATTCCATTGGGACTTTTTGTCCGACTGATTGTATTTCACGTTCTCGACCTCGAGGCGTGAGGTATTTTAATCAAGAGAGAAGTATATATTATATTCCATATATTTCTTCCAAGATGCAGTCTATATTATTTGCTCTGAAAAGCAAATCTATGCTTTCTCTCGAAGCAGTATTTCCAGCTAGCAAGAAACGGCTGTTGAGATACACTGAAACAATATCGACATTAGATTATATTGGTGACACTGTTCATCTTGATATTGGATATTCATATTTCACAGACATCTACAAAGATAGAAAGGTGTATATTTCTCCACAATCAGCACAAAATTTGGGTTTAAAACCTGGGGTTTTCTATGCTACTTGCAGGGCGGTCACATACAAATTAGTAAAAGACAGACCGATATCACTGATTCCACCTTATAATACCGACATAATGGGTATCAATCCTGAAACTTTGACTGAGAAGGGGTATTCTTATACGATGGAGCGAACTGCCGAAAGCAAATATTCGTATGTGTTTGTCACCTATATTTTGGCTCTCTCTTTGCCGTGCGGCAATGGAGTGCAGGAATTGGAGTGGATTTGCAAGGATTCCAACAGTAATATTGCGAAGAGTTTTGTGAGAGTTATCGATGTGGAAGAATATATGAACAATTTACAGTGGAGGTATATATATTAAGACCTAAAGACCTCTACTCTCATGGTGATAAGTTGAAGAATTCTCCTCCGCGCAACGGGAGGTGCTTCAACTTTTTTTTATAATATACTCATAACATGCCTATTGTGATCTTTGTTCTTAGATCGGTTGCCGTGTGGATTCAAATACTTACCTTTCTTGATACCCTTCCTGTTTTTCAAATTTGATAAAGAATTGCCCTATCCGCTCATCAGCCAATTGATGTTTTGGCAGGCAAAAGGGAACCGCGCCTAAAGAATGGTCTTTGCCTGCAATCTGTTTCGTCTTCAATAATAAATTGTACATTATTTTTTATTAGTTTTGTGTAAACAAAAAATTAAACAACGATGAAACGCACGATTCGTCTTTTTTTCGGTGTCATCCTTTTGGCCACTGCTTCTCTTTCGGCGCAAACCACAGTGAAGATGTCCGCTGTGAAGGGCAACAACTACGGAGTGGCTTACACTTTGCCGAAAACTTCGATTACAATAACTGCAACTATCCTCAAAACGACCCGTACGGCAGGAGAATATTATCAGTATGCAGAACGTTATTTGAATATATCTAATCCGATTCGTCAAGATGAGACTATCTATGAATTGACTAACATTACTTCTTCCAGCAAAGGGATTCCGGATAAGGGAAACTCGTTTTTGGTAGAATTTCGATCCAACACCACCTCCCCTTTTATTACTCTAACAAAAGATGGTGTGATTTGCGCCATCAATAGCGATGCCGTGTTTGAACCCAAAACAGCAGAGGCCACAGAGCTTCAAAACTCTGCTCCCGATGTTCTGCCAAATCCACGCACATTCCTTTCGGAAGAGATTCTTTCGGCTGGGTCCACCGCCAAACAGGCGGAATTGATCGCCAAGCAGATTTACAAATTGCGTGAAAGCAAAAACAACATCCTCACAGGCGAGGCCGACAACATGCCTCCCGATGGGAATGCGTATAAGATTGTGATGGATCAGTTGACACAGCAAGAGAAAGCACTTACTCAAATGTTTATCGGTCAAGAAACTGCTGAAACATCCAGTGTGGCATTTACTGTTGTTCCTTCAGACAAGAACATTGACAAACAAGTCTTGTTCCGTTTTTCAAAACATTTAGGTGTTGTGCCGGCCGATGATTTGTCCGGTGCGCCAGTCTATCTGTCGTTGACGAATAAAACTCCGATTGTCAAACCGATTCTGACACCGAAAGAAGAAAAGGCCTTGGCCGAAAAATTCTCCAAGGGAATTATTTATAACATCCCAGGAAAGGCTAACCTGAGAATCTCTTTCGACTCAAAAGAATTTGTAAAAAAGGAAATTGATGTCGTTCAATATGGTCAGCAAGATGTGCTTGCTGAAAAAATGTTCGACAACAACAAGCAGCCCGTCAAAGTGATTTTCTTTCCAGACCTAGGTGCTATCAAGCAAATTATACAATAGCGGGAACGATTATGGTTGGGATTGAAATCGAAAGAAAATTTTTGGTCGTTGGCGACTTCAAGCCCGCAGCCTATGATGCCAAGACCATCAAACAAGGGTATATCCTCTCCGAAGGCAAAGGGCGAAATGTTCGTATCCGCATGAAAGGCGATAAAGGTTTTATCACCATCAAGGGGCCAGGTTCGGATTCTGGCATGAGCCGTTTTGAGTGGGAAACGGAGATTCCCGTGGACGAAGCCGAACAATTGCTCCAAATTTGCAATAAGGGAAAGATTGAAAAAGTCCGCTACTTGGTGAAAAGCGGGAAACACACCTTTGAAGTGGATGAATTTCATGGAGAAAACCAAGGGTTGATCGTCGCGGAAGTGGAGCTTGCCAGCGAGGAGGAAGAATTTGTTCAACCCGAATGGCTTGGCAAGGAAGTCACTGGCGATGTTCGTTATTACAATTCGTATCTTTCTCAACATCCTTATTCTGAGTGGAAAAATGATAGAGACCAATGTCAAAATACATGACAAGTTTTCGTTCGAATTTAAAATCTCTTTTATTTCGGACCAAACGACAGCTGATAGTCAAGAGGAATTCAGCATCAATACCTGGCTGTTTGTCCCCAATAGTCTTGAGATCAATAGCGACACTTATTCCAAACAAGATTTTTTCAAGGATGTCAATTCAAAAATTCGGTTTATAACACCTGATTTCCTTCTTCCTGAGATTATTTCTTCTCAGCCAGGAAGCCCTAGAAGCAAACTGTTGCACTCCCTTCAGCTGGTATTGAAGGAACCCGCTTCGGATGAAAAAGGAGAACAGTTTGTTCACGAGGTGAAAGTGTTCGCTAATATCTGCAAAAGCTCGATCCGTGATGAGGTGACCCGGATTGTGTCCTTGCCGAATGCCCAGGGAGCAAATAGGTGTCGCCAATTTGTGGCCGATCTGCAGCGTATCGTCCAATTCTACCGCAACCTCTACTCCCAGGTTCATCGTAAAGATTTGTCTGATGAATGGAAAGAATATTTTGCCTATGGAGACAATTTCATTAGCAACGTCATTGAACAGCATGCCTTTCGGCTGATGCGGCATTTTGAAAACGAAGACAATTATGGAGAGATCAAGGATATGCTTCTTCCTCTGATCCTCAGCGAAGAACAAGAACGAAGAAAGAAAAAATTCCCCAACCTAGAGGCGAACAACCTGGAAAACAACAACTGGGTGGTGATGCAATGGGGAATCCTCAAAAAGGTGATTGAAAGTGTTCTTTTTTTACACATCAAGAGCAGTCGCGACGGACGCTTCGCGGAGCAGTTTTTCTATAGCATTGCAGCGGGTGTTTCCATGCTTTTTGCTACTGTTGTTACATTCAAGGCGCAGCAACATTATCAACAATACACCTTGCCCCTATTCCTCATAATTGTTGTCAGCTATATGTTCAAAGACCGAATAAAAGACCTCATGCGCTATTATTTTAGTTCCCAGCTGGGAAAAAAATACTTCGACCGCAAGCGCAAGCTCAGCACACGTGCTATTGAAATCGGTGTGATCAAAGAATCGGCGGAATATGTATCGGAAGCAAAATTGCCCGAAGAGGTGTTCAATCTTCGTCAGAGAATACCCATCGTGGAAGCGGAAAACAGGATTTACAATGAACAGATTATACTCTACAAAAAGTTGGTGACACTCTCTGTCACCAAAATATCATCCCTCAAAGAATATAATTACCGAGGAATCAACGACATTCTGAAATTTCATCTTTTCCATCTCACCGAAAAAATGAGCGACTCTTCTTTGCCCCTTTTTGTGGCCGATGAACAAAACGGATACCTCTCATTTAGAGGACAGAAAGTGTATCCCCTTCATTTTATTTTGCGGGGAGAAAGCAACAAGAAAGTCTTTTACCGCAAATACCGGGTACTATTCAACCGCGATGGAATCAAAAAAATGGAAGAAGTTGTTGCCAATTAATTATTCTTCAATGTCATTGTGAAGGTGGCTATAAGATTGTTTTGCGAAATAAAGATCTTATGCCTAACTTTGCATCGGAAATAAATCATTTCCCGTGTATCTTAGTATCAACCACGTAAAAAACGAAGAAAAATGAAATTCAATCTCGCCCTTGAAGCCTTACAGACTATCTTCACAGCCGATTTTGTATTCTTCTTATGCTCCGTTTCGTAGCACGTTTTTTTCAAAAATTGATATTGAGGTAAGTTGTTGTTTAATAAGCGTGATCTAATTAAACGTAGATTACCCATCAAATACGTTTTTATGAAATACAACGAACCAGCTTTGGTCCTTTTCTCTGGAGGACAGGACTCAACCACTTGCCTCTATTGGGCATTGAAACATTTTTCAAGTGTCCGGGCGCTTTGTATGAGTTATGGACAAAGACATTCAAAGGAAATTGAAGTGGCCCAAGGCATTGCGGAACGTGCAGAAGTACCTTTTCAGGTGCTTGACGCTTCCCTTATAAGCAAAATTTCGGTAAGCTCGCTGACCAGCGACATGGAGATGGACAAGGAAAAACCCGCCGACAGCTATCCAAACACATTTGTTCCCGGACGCAACATGATGTTCCTGACTTTCGCGGCTGTCGTCGCCCGCAGCCACGGCATCCGTCACATTGTCACAGGAGTTTCGCAAGCCGATTACAGCGGATATCCCGATTGCCGCGACACATTCATCATGTCGGTCAACACAAGCCTGAACCTGGCTATGGACGAGCAATTCAAGATCCATACCCCGCTCATGTGGATCAACAAGGCTCAAACATGGCAATTGGCTGACGAACTCGGCGCATTTGACATCGTCAGAAACGAAACGCTGACTTGCTACAACGGCATCATCGCAGACGGTTGTGGCGAATGCCCATCCTGCAAACTCCGCCGCCACGGATTGGAAGAATACCTGAAAATAAGAAACAAACAAGACTAAAAATGAGTGACAAAGACATAGAAGGCCTTAGCCACCTAGGGGGAAAAACCGAATACAAAGACAACTATGCTCCCGAAGTATTGGAGGCATTTGACAACAAGCACCCCGAAAACGATTATTGGGTTGCTTTCAATTGCCCGGAATTTACCAGTTTGTGTCCCATCACAGGGCAGCCCGACTTTGCAACCATCCATATCAACTATCTGCCCGACATCAAGATGGTGGAGAGCAAAGCCCTGAAGCTCTATTTGTTCAGTTTCCGCAACCACGGCGCTTTTCACGAAGATTGCGTAAACATCATCATGAAAGATTTAATCAAGCTGATGGATCCGCGCTACATCGAAATAATAGGGGTTTTCACTCCACGTGGAGGAATCAGCATCTATCCGTATTGCAACTACGGCCGTCCGGAAACCAAATACGAAGAAATGGCCCGAACCCGCCTTGTCAACAGAGACCCTCAGCAGGGGTATGAAAGATAAACCGTAACAAAAGTTTAGCAAACTATTGTTTCTATCCTAAAAAAGACCTATTTTTGCATCCGCATTTCGGGATGTAGCTCAGCCCGGTAGAGTACACGTCTGGGGGGCGTGTGGTCGCAGGTTCAAATCCTGTCATCCCGACAGTTAATAATCAAACACTTATAAGCTTATTGCTTGTAGGTGTTTTTCTTTATAGGGACATTATAGGAACATAAATGAGGCTTTTAAGGGAGATAAGGGCATAAAAAACACCCGTTCGATAGTTATTCCAACGGGTGTTTTTTTATCAGAAGAATATTTTGGAGATGTTTAAAATATCGGAAATTCCAACATTACCTTCAGAGTAAAAGAAGTAAGCCGAAATTTCGGAAGACCCTGAATAACGAAATGTTCATGAGGGTGGATTATCTGTTTCCCTCGGGCAGGATGGGGTCGCTTGTAAATAAATTTCATCGATGATATTAAAAAAATTATTAGATAGAATAGAGGGGAATGAAAGTTAATTTATTAAGTTTGTGCCATTATATTTAAAATTTACGATATGAAGACGTTTCTATTTATCATGATGGTGTTGTTTTTCATATCCTGTAAAAAGGAATATAAATATGAGGTTTGGGAAAAAGGATACGTTTCAACAAGTTCAGAAGATAGGAAAATGTGCGAACTAACCATAAAAGAAAAGAACGATTCACTTGCATTTATTAAAGCCCACTTAATATTTATAACTACAATGGAATTGCGATGGACTGCAAAAGAACGAAATTTTAACCCAAGATTCTACCTAAGAGATCACTATTATAAATTGATAGCTCCTGATGGGTCAGATATATCTCATGGTGAATTTCTGTCTAACCCTAATGAATTAATGAGAAATGATATTGATCTATGGCTATCAGACAAGTTCAAGAACTACTTAAAGGATGATACCCAAAATTAGTGTATGTACAGGGCAAACCCTACAAAGGGGTGCGCTCAATACTTGCTTTCCAACTCAAGTAATAGGTCTTTTGCTTCCTCCTTTATCATTTTTCATCATTTTCGCTAAAACTCTTCAACCATTCAGCCACCGGCACTGATCCCTGTACACTTAGCGATGTCGGCTTATCCCAACCCAGCATCTTTGACAGGCGGTCGATGGCAGCTATCTTGTCGTAAAATCGAATCTCAATACCTCCTTTTACTTTTTTTACCGAGGCGATTGAGGATGTCACGTTATCGGGAAGCTCGCTCAGGCTCTTGACCACTACCCGAGTGCCTTTCACATTCATGATGTCGGTGACACGGGAGCGTACGATGTTAGCAAGTTCCACCAAAGCCTCTTCTTTTGTAATGTCGGACTTGCGTTGAAGTTGGTCTTGAAGTTCTCCCACCCTTGCCGTAATCTTGCCGTTTTGAAGCAATTCCGCGGCTTTTCGGTTGATAGTGTCCCCCTGCATATTTTCACACGAATACGCCCGCCTGTAAGCCTCCGAGGCGTTGCCGGTTTCAATGTAATAATTGCAGAAGGCTTCTTGCTTTAATGTTAGTTTCATTGTTGCCTTTTTATGATTATCTCGTGTTCTTTTCTATCTTCTCTAACCTCTCATCGATGGAATGAAGCTTATTCGTGTTCACTACCAACTTGCTCATGTTGCTTGATATGTCGTTCACGTCCTGCCGCATCATCAGCACATTCTCGGCCAGCTTTCCAGCATCTCGTAAAGCTCATGATCGATTAGGTATTGCCTTTGCCTGGCAAGCAGATGAAAGAAAAGGAAGCGCTCGTTCTCGGAATCTAATTCCGATATGGTTTTATCGAGTGTCCCTGTGACTCCTTGAAGGCTGTAACATTTGAAGACGATGTGCATCCGGCAAGTATGGTCAAACAACCTAAAAAGGGCCACGTCTTCAACGGAACCGGAAATTGTTGGAGCAATTCTTGGGGGATTGATCCAGCAATTGACAGCATCAGCGAGAATTTTATTTTCAGGGCCTGAAAATAGTGGACATAGTTTTCACTCATAATCCATCGGTATAGGCTTTACTAAACCATCCTCGCCCATGTCAAAGGTATCCAAAGCATCGCTGTTCCCCAATCGTCCGCCCATTGACTTGCCGAAACTATTTATAGCTTTGGCTGCTGCAATATGGCTCTTATATCGCATTATCCCGTCTTCTGTGTGTAGGTACTTCCTGTGCGCTTCGAGAAGTTCCGCTTTTGACTCTTCAGAGATAACGATATGCCCATGTGTATCGACCGACAGATATTCAAGCAAATCATTGATTCCGGTCAAGAGGACGGTGCTCGACAAATCGGCAGAAATGTCCATCAATCGAACCATTGAAACATCTACATTCCTCTCTATTTCTTTTCCAAGAAACTGCGAATCGAGGGATTTGCTTATATCCTCTTTTATTTTTATCCTAATAACCGACAAATCGCCTGAGAGGATTCCCGATAAGAATTCATCCGTGAGGCTACCGATGTTCAATCGGGCGAACTCCCGTTCAATTTTGCTTGCATATTTTTGAATTACCCAGTAGTTGATCTTATGCAGATCCGTCTTGTACCCAAGTGTATCCTCATTGATGAGGATGGGAGCAGTACTTTCTTTTTTTTTGTCCATGATTTTTAGTCTATTTTTGATTTTTAGTCTTCGAATATGTCGGCTTTCCCGTTTTGTGTTCCGTTCATTAACTCAGCCCAATCCTCAACGGTATAGTCGTCTGTATTTTCGGGCTTTTCAGTGCTTTTTTCAACACTATTTTTTTGTGCTGGGTTTCTCTCTATCTCCAAATCCACAGCACCGTTTTTCCAATCGCTATCGCGTTTTTCGAAGCGGTTCAGCCAGTCGCTTGCTGATAATTTTTCCATTTCCTCATCTGTCATAATAATACCTTCAAAATGTTTATAATCTTAATATATACCTCAAAAAAAGACTTCGGTTGGTTCAGCTTCAGACCTCATCAAGCAATCGTCTTAAGGCCGATTTTTCATTGAATGCCGGATACCAGTGGACATTCAGAAAAACGCTAACAGTCTCGTTGATTTTGGAAATCCGACGACTGCCGAGATCTTTCTTTTTCTTGCTTAATCTATGAAGCTTCAGGTCAAAATTAGGGTCTGAGCAGATGACGTTCGCTATTTGTGAGATGACCTCGCTGACGAAATTGTTTGTATCGTAAACAAACGAACGATCTTTCTGAGAAAGGACACTGTCGCCGAAGTTACGAGCGATATCCTCGGCTTTTTCATTGCACAAGAGCCCCTCTATGGCAATTTCTTTTTCGACCGGATCTATCGGGAGCCTATCAACGATAAATCGAATTACGGCAATCCTGCGGGCCTTGAGTGTGTGGGCGCAAGTATCAGGACTGTACCCCTCGTCTATCTTATTCAATAGGCTAAGGTCCTGGATGTTTTCATCCTTAGGTGTTCGACTGGAATACTTCCATCTATACGGCGCGGTCGGGCTTGAGGTGTAAGTCCGGATCAATTTCAGGACGAGATAGTCAAGCTCGCAGTAACCGTCTTTTTTCTCCTTTGAAAGCAATTCCAAAAGAAAGCTTTCTTCTTTCTTTAGTAGATCAATAAAGACCTCGTTGAGAATGTCCACTTCCTCGCCTGCAAGACCCTGCTTGTGGCAGTGGTATGTGGAAAAGTCTAATAACCGGTCGTAAGCCTTGGCTATGTAATTTGATAAGATCGGGTTCATCGCTGATATTTTTTTTGTTCCTATATTTTAAAATATCAACTATCTTTTTCCATTGGTTCTACTAAGGGGCGGGCAGCACTCAACAAAGCCCGCCCCTTTTGTGTCTTTCAAGCTGGTCCAGGAGCTTCTTCAGTTCCTCGTTAGCTTTTTCCGTGCTTCTCAGGGGTGATACATCGAGATGGGGGAACTCTGATTCGATCGCATCGGCCAAGCCTTGGTTGATCTCCAAAGCCCTCGGGATAACTTCATATAATTCTTTCCTGGCTAACTCATCAATTAGATATACATTGATCTGGTTGATGAGGGGCAACAACCCGTCACCTTGTTTCAAGAACTCCAAGGCTGCCTTGTGGAGCTTACCTTTTCGCCTTGTCAAACCCATCAGATAATAACGGTATTCGAGCCTGTAATCGCTTCCAAGTCGAAAGACGGGTTCTGTTCCATCGGGAGCATTGGGTGGCACAGGGAGGCTGCTAATGGCCAATACGTCGAGAGCTTTGTCTGACAGGTCGGGGCGGTTCTCTTTCTGATAATAGCCTATAAAATCCATGATTTACTGTTTTTTTTAAATTTATAGCCTTGTTTGTTTAATCGAATAGTCTGCACTGCTCATTCATTTCCGTGATGCAGTACTCAATCCGGGGGTTGCTTTTGTCTATGTGCTTTTCGGCTTCGATGTGCCAACATAGTCTGTCATTCTCTATCGCTCCAGCTTCCTGCAAGCAATCCAGGAGCGTTTTAAGGGAGTTGTCGAGGTCAAACCGTTCAGACCTATGGAAGACACGCACAAATAGCCTGAATCGCCCCGAAATGCGTTTATTCCGGTATATCGTGCATTGTTCGCCAAAGGCTCTCTCATATTCCCTGATAATGGAATCTTTGATGATGCGCTTGCCTCCTTGTCCCGGGACTGCCAGATAGTGGTTGGATTTCGCAACGATCTGACCGTATATTGTTTCTATTTCCATATAACTAATTAATAATCAAAGATTTAATTCATCTATCAATATTTACCGTCATTCTACCGTCATTTTTACCGTCATTTACCGTCATTTTTGGTTAACCGTCCTACCGTCATTTTCCCCTTATATATAGGGGAATGACGGTTGACGGTAACCGCCAAAACAGGATTGACGGCTATATTAAAAAGGCAATCTATCTTCATCGGTAGTTACTTGATTATTCGGTATAGATAAATAAAGCCCTGCATTGTTTTTTTTCACAATACTATTAGTTTCCGCATCTTTGATATACCTTTCCGCGGTCCTTACTGCTTTTCCAGTTGCATTCATTACACGGTCTCTAAGGTCGCTAAAGGCAAGCGTGACGGTAGCCGGTAGTAATTCCGAAAACAGACTTTCTAAAACATCTGTTCTTTTCGGTTTAGCCTCAGCCTCGCAGTATTCCGGAAGCCCCTCTTCGTTGACTCGAAAGTGAAAAGGCTCGAAGGGCATATTCCTACAAAACTTGGGTTCTACGGCTGTGACCGTGCCGTCAAGCGTGACCGAAATGACCGTTTCCGCTTTATTTTGAAGCTCAGTTCCTGCATGACCACGCAAAGATGTGTCGCCCTTATTCTCGTGCAGCACAGCGCAGATATGGCAGTCCAGTTCGCTGCTGAGCTTCATCAACAGATTCACGATTTCGCTACTTTCCCGTATGTCATTGAAGTCCTTTAGCAGATCCCGGATACCATCGATGAAAACGAGATCCGGAAGGAAATGGAGAACCGCATCCCTGACGAAGTTCAAGCGTTCCTCGGTGGACAGCTCCCGCAGCGCAAACATCCGCATGTTTTCTTTGTTTTCGGTAGGTTCGTACCCAACAAGCCTGTGAATGCGCCTTGCAACCCTCTGAACGTGAAAGTTGCCCTGTTCAGTGTCGAAAATCAGGATTCTCGCATTGTAGTCGGATTCCAGTATTTGCGCCGTCAACAAGCTAATGAGGAACGTTTTCCGGCTCTTTGCCTTGCCACTGATACACGAGATATTCCCACGGGTGAAAATGGGCTTATCCGCAAAGCATACAAGCGGCTTAGGCTCTTTGTACTCCTGTTCCAAGTCAATCTGGTATTTTGAAAAATCGATCTTAGGTGTCGTTAAATCAACTATTTCTTCCTCCATTTTTTTCCCTCCTATTCTATTTCGAGTTTGACAGGCTTCACTTTAGCCCCGTTTCCGTCCATATTAATGATTTCGATTTCGAGAGCTCCAGGCGTGCCTAATGGCAAATCTGCCCGACAATTCGAGACCCCGATTACTGGACGATCCTCGTATTCCTCCCGGATAGGCAGGTAGATCAGCATACCGTTGCACTCTTGGCTAAGAGCGGCATCGAAGGCTCGGATGAAGTACTTCGTCGCCTCGCTGTGGTACAGGATGGTGCTATTCAGAAGGATTGGCAATATTTCCTTTTCGAGGAACATGGTATCCGCTTGCACCGCCCTATACTGAGCTTCATTTCTGCACTTCGCAAGGTAGGACTTGTTGCGGGTTATTTTTTTTCTGACCCATTCGACTTCTCGGCTATCGATGGTCATTTCGCCCTCCTTTCGCTAAATTTCCGAAGTTTTTCCTCTGCCACTTCTGCCGGTGTTGGTGGGATGTTTCCCTCGAGCCATTCCATGATTTCTCTTTCATAGAACATTAGCTTTGAGCCATTTGGTGATTTATGGAAGGGTATTTTCCTCTTATGCACCTTCGAATAAATCGTGGCTACGCTGTATCCGGTTCGTTCGGCTAATTCCTTGATTCCGTAGGTGTTTTTCTTTGCTGTCGGTCGCTGTTGGGGTGTTTCTCGTCTGCTGACAGCATAGTCGATAACCTCAATTAATTGCCCTGCATTTATTGTAATGTTAAGGTCTTTTTGGCTTTGCAACAAATCGTAAAGGTTCATATTCTTTTGTTTTTTGTCAAGTGTTCCGGCTTGGCTGACTTCACACCTCAACCGCTTTGCCTTTGGCGATTGCTTGATGACTTTGCAAAGTTTGTAATTCTTTGGTTTTTTCAAGAAACGGTGTTTTTGGAAATAAAAAAAGCCACTGAATAACAGTAGCTTATAAGAAAAGTAGGTGCTTCGGGGCGGTGCTTAGTTGGTGCCTAAATAGTAGAAAACCTTTTTAATTGCTTCGGTAGGCTTTAGCCTTTCTGGTTTAGGTTGCCCCAACATTTCTACGCTGATAGCATCTGCAAATATCCGATACCACTCAATAAATTTGGCTGGTTTACGGTCGCTGAGGCGTCCGCTGTTGTATATCATTAAGGCTATTATCGCCCAACCTGTCTTATTGCGGTCATTTTGTAATTCCTCTATAAGTGTTTGGAAATGATCGATATTTCCGTTCCCCATCCCTTTAAATTGAGACTTGAAATAGGGTTTTAACTTTTCGGCATTGATTGTTCTTTTTTGTCCCCGTTGAGGAACTCCCGTCTCTTCCGCCACCGATCTGAGTTTCCCTAATTGCCGTTTATAACGCTCCAGATTCTTTTTGAATACAGTCCTCAAGGCCGGAACGATGGCCGGGTCATAACCTGCCCGTTCCCAAAGCTCGTCGCCCACCTTCCTTCGTGTAACATATATGTCCAACGGCGACACTTTTGCCTCTATCCTTTCGATGCACTCCTCCATATAAGCTATTCGCTTGTGAACGAATAACAAGTCTTCCTCATTCCGTACTTTTTCAAGCAAGTCCTCTATTTCCCGAATGCTTCTTGTTACCATCCTGTCCATCCTGTCCTGCTCTTGCTTTTCCGCCTCAACGTCTTTTTTAAGTCTGTCTATAAACCCCATAATCCTATCTTTTTCAATTTATAATACTCTTGTGGCTTCATCAATCACGGACGTATCCAAGCTGTCTAAATACGTCTTTGTCGTCTTTAGGTCTGCATGGTTGAGAACCTGGCTTATGATAGTTTCGGACACATTGTTTCTTTGTAGCTGCATTGCCATGGTGTGACGGCTCACATAGCTCGTGAGGTTGAAGTCCAATTCAAGTTCAACCGATAGCCTTTTCAAGTGTTTGCCAAACCATACCCGCCTGTTCACTACGTGGCTGTAAAGATCTTCCTCACTTGCTGACTGCTTGAGGACAATAGGTAATAGGTATCTGCTGACAGGCAGGGAGATTCCGGATAGATGTTTAATAATCCTTTCTATCTCCCCAGACAGCAGTATCTTTATAGGCTTACTGTTCGCCGTGTGCTTTACTTTTTGCCGTTTATAAACGATGTAAGACCCGTTATCCATTTTCATGACATTCTTATCCGTCAGTAGTGCCATGTCGATAAAACTCATCCCGTAGGAATAATAGGAGAACAGGAACAGCAGCCGTGCAAACTCTGTTTCGGGTGTTTGCCCCTTGGTGTCTTTCAGTTTCGTAAGGTAATCGGTAGGGAGGTATCTCTTTTCCGTTTCCTCCGCCAATGATGCAACGCTGAATCCACCTTTTCCGAACGGATAGGCTACTGGTTGCGCTTCCTTTTCCGACATAGCCCTGTTCCATATAGCCCTCAACGCCTTGAAGTAATAACGCCTTGTGTTGCCCTTGCATCCCCTCTTTTGCAGCCACAGATCAAACCTATTCACATATTTGAGGTCTATTTCGCTGAACAGCCTTTGGGAAAACCTCTCATCGAATAGTTCCATCATGTGCAGTGTGGCGTAGTAGCAATTCGCATTCCCTACATGGTTGGTTTCCCGTAGGTCTTTGATATGTTTTTTTAAGTAAACCGATATATTCCCCTGTACTGGTTTGTGGTTGAAATTGTCTTCGAACTGGTTCAAAGTCCAATCTATTTTATTTTTGTCAAATTCTCTTATGACTTCATTCGCCCGGTCGATGATTTTAGACAACACTATGTTTTTGGCTTTGCGTTCCTCGTTGGCCTCCTTCTTTTCCTTGCTTCGGATATTGTCCAAAATAATGTATTGTTGTTGCGTTTCGTCCCAATAATTCGAGTCCGCCCACATCTCGGTAGATATGTATTTTCTTTTTCCGTTCTTAGTTATCATTAAACGAAGGATGTATTCGCCTTTTTCGTTTGGTTGCTCTTTTCTTATTTTTATACTAATATTTGCCATAACAACATTTTAAAGCTTATAGGAACATTATAGGAACATAAAACAGAGTTAAAGTATCAAAAACAGGCAAAAACACCTTTTTTATAACCATCTTAAAATCTGATACAAATATAAGAAAATCAAAACAATACACAAAGAATCAAAGTGTTAAAAATACCTCTGGGGGGCGTGTGGTCGCAGGTTCAAATCCTGTCATCCCGACGAAATGAAAGCCTTGACAATCTTACTGATTGTCAAGGCTTTTTCTTTTAATTGTTTATTATGAAATTGGGCGGTTGATGTGCTGTGTTTTACACAGTTTGTGTAAAACAAGGTGTAAATCAAAAAACACTTGCCAATGGAAAACATCCCCTGATGTTGAGAATTACTAAAGCAAGAAAGAGAACCATGAAAGACCTAGGCTTATCTGTAAAAGCCAAGCATTGAGATTTAAAGAAGAATCAACCAATAACATCTTGACCGAATAAGGAAGAAATTCAACAAATTATCTTAAGTCTTCCCAACCTTAACTTTTTCCTACCTACAAAATGAAACCAACTCCCCCGCCATCAAACCTCAACTATTTTGCCGGTCACAAAGTTCGTCTTTGAAATTACCACCAAAACATACGCTTTTGCTGATTTTTCCGTTATAGAATTAAGCTAAAAACAATTATACATTTCGCCGGATTAGATATTCATATTGGTGATTGTGTAATTGCTAATTCACATGTATTAGATTATGATTGATTACATCAAAGGGGAAGTTGCAGAATTGATGCCGGCATCGGTGACTATCGAAACAAATGGTGTTGGCTATTTTGCCCAAATCTCGTTGAATACCTATTCGGCAATCAGCGCCAAGAAAGAGGCGAAGCTTTATATCTTTGAGTCGATCCGTGAAGACGCATACCAGCTGTTTGGCTTTGCAGACAAGCACGAAAGGGATGTTTTCATCCATTTGATAAGCGTTTCGGGTGTCGGTGCATCCACGGCAAGAATGATTCTCTCTTCGATGACCACGCAAGAGCTTGAAAGTGTGATTGCTTCGGGAAATGCGGATCAATTGAAAACCGTGAAAGGTATCGGTTTGAAGACGGCTCAGCGGATTATCGTTGATTTGAAAGATAAAATTCAAAAAATCGCCGGTGATTCAGCTCAGAATGTCCTATTGGGCAACAATACCATTGTGGAAGAAGCCGTTGCAGCACTGGTTATGCTTGGGTTTACACAAAATGCGTCCCACAAAGCTGTCACAAATATTCTTAAGCAAACTCCCTCCGCAAGCATTGAGCAGGCCATCAAGGCTGCCTTGAAGATTCTTTGATAAAAAAGAACTTGCCAATTAGCAAGTTTTGAATAAGATATATTAAGTGCGTACTACTTACAAATACATACTGGCTTTCAGTTTTCTGATTCTTTTCATTGCATTTATTCTAGGAAAAACCGAATATAGTGTAGTGCCGGAAGTGCTGTATAATCCGCAAGACACGATTCACGAAAAACCTCAAGATCAGAGCGAGGGTAAAAAAACACGCTATCCCGTGAAAAAAACGCAGGTTGAATCATACGATGACATTGACAAAAAATTTCCAATCGATTTGCGCGATCCCTCGAATGTGAAAACCGAGATTGTGTATGACACGGAAAACAATTGCTACATTTTCCGGACAAAAATTGGCGATGAGGTGATCGAAACTCCTTATGTGATGGATTCTGGAGAGTTTATCGAATATACCAGGAGGCGGCAAATGACAGATTACTTCAAGTTGAAAAACAAAGAGCTTGCCCAAAAAGGGGAAAAATCGGGAGATGATTTTTCATTGAAGAATATTCGGGTCAACTTAGGACCTGCAGAGAAAATTTTTGGTCCCGGCGGTGTCCGGATAAAAACTCAAGGATCGATAGAATTATCCTCTGGCATAAAACGGACTTCTATCGACAATCCGGCTCTCTCCCAAAATAACAGGACAAAAACATTGTTTGATTTTGATGAAAAAATTCAATTGAGAGCCAATGCTTCCGTGGGAGACAAAATGAACTTCAACCTCAATTACGACACCCAGGCTACATTCGATTTTGATTCAAAAAAAATAAAGTTGGCTTACGAAGGCAAAGAGGACGAAATCATAAGGCATCTGGAAGCGGGAAATGTGAGCATGACTACCAGCAACTCCCTGATTAATGGCGGTGCAGCTCTCTTTGGCATCAAAGCCGACCTTCAGTTTGGAAAGCTAAAGGTGAATGCTGTCATTGCACAGCAGGAGTCCAATTCCCAGACTGTTAGTTCGAAAAATGGTGTTCAAACATCCTCATTTGAGATCACTCCCGACCAATATGATGTTAACCAACACTTTTTTCTCAACGAATATTTCCGGGATATTTACGATAAATCCCTAAGTGCCCTTCCTTACATAAAGTCTGGAATCACAATCAATCGGATCCAGGTATGGGTCACCAACAAAAAAGCCGTCTATGATGAAGCACGCAATGTAGTGGCTTTCGCTGATCTAGGTGAGAAAGACCATATCCACAACAGCCTGTGGACATCCACCTCTTCTTCATCCATTCCCCAAAACGGTGCTAATGATCTGTATTCCACGATCAAGTCGAGCTACCCTACTGCCCGTGACATAAGCCAAGTTACTTCAACCTTTTCCGGTGTATTGACCTCTGGAAAAGACTACGAAAAAATAGAAAGTGCCCGGCTTATGTCATCTTCCGAATATATAGTCAACACAAAACTTGGATACATCTCGCTCAAATCCAAATTGCAAAGTGACGAAGTGCTTGCTGTTGCATACGAGTACAAGATGAGTGGCTCAACTTACCAGGTAGGCGAGTTTTCGTCAGATGTCACTTCATCTTACAGCGATACGACGACCAATTCCGGTGCTTTATTCCTGAAATTAGTAAAGCCTACGTCTTTGTCTCCAACATCTTATTTGTGGAATTTGATGATGAAAAACGTTTATTCATTAGGTGCCTCACAGATTCAATCTACCAACTTCACCTTGCATATTTCCCGACAGGTTGACACCACGGGGGTCTATCTGAATTATTTGACAGAAGGCGATGTTGCAAAAAAACAACTCCTGCGAGTTCTAAGGCTGGACAGGCTTAACAGCAATAAGAATCCGTATCCAGACGGCAAGTTTGATTTCGTGGATGGATACACAGTGCTTCCATCCATGGGGCGTGTGATTTTTCCTGTGTTGGAGCCTTTTGGTTCCTTTTTGAAAACAAAGATAGGGGATGAAACTATTGCCGAAAAATATATCTACCAGGAATTATACGATTCGACACAAACCAAAGCTAAACAATTTACCGAAAAAAACAAGTTTAAGTTGTACGGCACTTACCAGGGCAGTTCCAATTCTACCATTAGCCTAAATGCCACCAATGTGACGCGCGGCTCTGTGGTTGTCACAGCAGGAGGCACAACGCTTACAGAGGGTACCGATTATACGGTTGACTACGTTTCGGGAACGGTTGCGATCATCAACCAATCCATCATTGATGCAGGAACAAGCGTGAGCGTAAGCCTTGAAAGCCAAGGATACAGCACACAAAAGAAGACGCTCACCGGACTGAACCTGAGTTATGACTTCTCGAAACAATTAAGCATGGGAGCTACCATCATGCATTTGTCGGAAACACCCCTCACGACAAAGACTGCCTTTGGGAATGAATCGGTCAACAATACTATTTTTGGCATGAATGTCAACTATAACGCGCAATCAACTTGGTTGACCAACTTAGTGGACAAACTGCCTTTTGTTAATGAGAGCCAGCCTTCGCAAATCAATTTTACAGGCGAATTCGCCCAGTTGATTGCAGGCCACAATAGTAGCAAATATGGGGACTATTCTTACCTTGATGACTTTGAGACGGCTGAAAGCTCTATAAGTATCATGACACCGTCTTCGTGGTCTTTAGCTTCCACACCCTATGATGATTCATCTTCCGCCCTTTTTTCAGAAGCATCCTTGAGCAATGATGTTAATTATGGTAAAAACAGAGCTTTGCTTTCGTGGTTTACAGTTGCACGCTTGTTCACACAGAGTAGCTCCTCAGCGACACCCAAACATATTAAGAATGACAAAGACCAGTTGTCAAATCATTTTGTGAGACAAATCAGCGAAACTGAGCTTTATCCCGAAAAAGAAATTTCGACAACGGATGTCACCTACATCTCACCCTTGAACCTGTCTTTCTACCCGACAGAAAGGGGACCATACAATCTGGATGCTACCAATATCGATTCGAATGGGAAGCTCACCAATCCCACAACACGCTGGGGAGGAATAACTCGCAAGCTGACAACCACCGATTTTGAAACAGCAAATATTGGGTACATCGAGTTTTGGATGTTGGATCCTTTTGTGTATGACAGCTTGAGTACCGACACGGAGGCCGGAGGAGATCTATACTTTAATTTGGGAGAGATCTCGGAAGATATCTTGAAAGATGGCAAAAAATTTTATGAAAGTGGCCTTCCTATTGATGGAGACACTACAACTGTCTCGGAGACAGTCTGGGGGAAAGTCCCCAAGCGGACATCAACAACGGTTGCTTTTGACGATTCCAATGGCACGACATCGCGCAAGTTGCAAGATGTCGGACTTGACGGACTCTCTACCGATGAAGAACTTGAATATTCTACCTATGCTGATTATCTCACAAGCTATAAGAAGAAGCTTTCGACGGCAGCATTAGATACACTCGAGAGTGACCCCTTTTCTGCCATCAATGATCCAGCAGGCGATAATTATCATTTCTATCGAGGAACAGATTACGACAATGAAGAATTGAGTATTCTCAACAGGTACAAACACTACAATGGAACAGATGTAAATTCGGTAGATGATTCTTCGGAATCATATTCTACGTCTGCAAAAAGCACACCTGACGTAGAAGATATCAACGGTGACAACACCTTGAATGAAACCGAGTCATACTACCAGTACAAAGTGGAATTATATCCCAGCAAAATGGTCGTAGGCTCCAATTATATCGCTGATTCAAAGACCGTATCTGTGAGCCTGGCAAATGGAAAAACAGAAAGCGTGAAATGGTACCAATTTAAAATTCCAATCAGTGATTATGAGAAAGTAGTGGGCGATATAGACGGATTCACCTCCATCCGCTTTATACGTATGTTCATGACTAATTTCCCGAAAACAACCTTTTTGAGGTTTGGAACTTTGGATCTCGTGAGAAATGATTGGCGGGAATATGAAAATTCGTTGATATCCTCGGGAAGTGTCACAGGGAATGGAACAATTGATGTCGGTGCTGTCAACATTGAAGAGAACTCTGACAAGACACCAGTAAATTATGTTCTACCTCCTACAATTACCCGCTCGACAGATGCCTCGCAATCTCAAGTCATTGAGCAAAACGAGCAGGCAATGTCTCTCAAGGTGGAAACTCTTGATCCGAATGATTCGCGGGCTGCTTACAAAACGGTGAATTATGATTTGCGCAAATACAAGCGGCTCCAAATGTTCACTCATGCCGAGGAACTGGCAGATGGGACAACACTCACCAAGGGAGACATCGCCGTGTTCATCCGCTTAGGTACAGATTACCGGAATAACTACTACGAATACGAAATTCCGTTGACAATAACCCCTGCGGGGACTTATAGCAATGAGTCAAGCACCGACAGGTATATTGTTTGGCCTGACGCCAACATGTTTGATTTTCCTCTTGAACTATTAAAAAACATTAAATTAGATCGAAACAAGGCAAAGAAAGCTGGCGAAGAGGGAGTCTCATACACCAGCCTCTATTACGAGTATGATCCTGACAAACCCAATAACAAGGTAAGCGTGATGGGAAACCCGTCGTTAGGAGAAGTGAAAGTGATGATGATTGGGGTTCGTAACAAGTCAACCATACAGCAATCGGGAGAGGTCTGGGTGAACGAATTGCGCCTGCACGGGTTCAACGACGATGGAGGCTGGGCCGCAAGGGGAAGCTTGAATGTTGTTTTGTCGGGTCTGGGAACAATCAATCTTTCTGCGAGAAAAGAGACGGATGGGTTCGGTGCATTGGATCAAGGCCTGCAAGAACGAAGAGAAGACACTTATGAGAACTACAATATTTCGACGAATCTTGAGTTAGGCCGCTTTTTGCCCGAAAAAATGAAACTTTCGGCTCCTTTCTATTATAATTACTCAAAAGAAATAAGTACCCCCAAATACAATGCGTATGACACAGATGTTACCTTAAAGGAATCACTGAGCTCCTTAACCACAAAGCAGCAAAAAGATTCGTTGATGGAACTCAACACTACTCGAACAACTACGAAAGGGTTGGCCTTTAACAATGTCAAATTTAATATCAAAAGCAAAACCCCGATGCCTTACGATCCAGCCAATTTATCGTTTAGCTATTCTTTCAACGAGACAAAATATATCGATCCTATTACGGCTTATGACTCCAAGCAAAATATGAAAATGAGCGTATCCTACTCATATTCCCCGATAGTTAAGTCGTGGTCTCCATTTAAAAATACCAAAAGCAAGTCTCCTTCGATGAAATCTTTGAAGGAGTTTAGCTTTAATTTCCTGCCTTCAAGCATTGCCTTCAATTCTTATATTCAGCGAAGCTATGAAGAGACCAAGCTAAGGGATCTCAGTGATTCGGCAAGTACTTCTTCTTCCGATTTGCTTACTTGGAGCGATGAATTTTATTGGAATCGCGATTTCTACCTGACATGGGATTTAACGAAAAATCTCAAATTTGATTTTCAATCCGGGACCAAAGCAGAAATAGAAGCGCCTTACACACAAGTAAATAAAAAAGAAAACAGGGCTGCCTACGAAAATTGGAAGGATTCTGTGTTCAAAAGCATATTGCATTTAGGAAAACCGCTTTATTATCAACAAAGTATGAAATTAAGATACAACCTGCCCTTTTCCTATTTTCCAATAACGAATTGGATCAATTCTGCCGCAAATTACGAAAGCACCTATTCTTGGACAAGAGCAAGCACCGTTAGCAGTAGCGATGACGAAGATGACGAAGATGACGAAGACCTCGAACTGGGCAACACCATTACGAATACTAAATCATTGTCCATTAATTCGAAATTTAATCTAGTGGCATTATATAACAAATCAAGCTTTCTCAAAAAAGTAAATCAAAAGTTTGAGACTCCTACTCGTGCCAGCGATAATCGCGGCCAAAACAACCCGAGACAACCGAGGAGAGATGGTTCGGTAGATAAAAAGAAGAAATTCCAATCCAACATCGTGCTCAGGTTGGACACAACTGTCACCATCAGGCATAACCTTAATTCTAAAAATGTGCGGCTAAGCACACGGCACAAGGGAAAAGTATATCCTGTCAAGTTTAAAAAGATTGATAAAAATTCACTTCTAATTTTAACGAAAGATACCGTTCATTTGCAGGTGGTGGTGCTAAAGATTCTGGATAGCGAGGAATCCCCCTTGTATAAAATAGCGCAGTTTGTCACCCGGGGTGCAATGTCACTTCGCTCTTTGACTGTCAATTATTCGCTCCAGTCAGGCTCAACTATTACCGGGTTCATTCCTAATATTGGAGATGCCTTTGGGCAAAGTAAGTCAGACTTTGGGTTTGCTCCTGGTTGGAAATATGCTTTTGGAATGGAAACAGGGGTGGATTTTATAAAACGACTCCGGGGAAATGATTGGCTGGTGATGGATACGACAAATGCTACAGCATCGCTGCTTACACATACAGAAAAGTTCGACTTGAAAGCCCAACTGGAGCCGATAAAAGGATTGAAAATTGATCTGGAAGCCCAGCGCAGTTTGACCCGCAACACAGAAGTGGAATACATGTATTCGGGAATGCCTAAAACCTATAGCGGAAGCTATTCTATTTCAACAATTTCGCTGGCAACCTCGTTGAAATCAGTTGGGTCTAAAAATGGATATTATTCCAAGGCTTTCGAAACATTCCTGAATAACCGCTCAGTGATTGCCGGGCGTTACGACGAGGAGTATAGCCAATTGCTTTCGGGAACAAGCGATGAAGATCTGCTTGATGAATCCTCTTTGAACTCATCCGATGTGTTGATCCCTGCATTTTTGGCGGCTTATTCCGGAAAAAGTGCCCGAAAGGTGGCTCTAACGCAATTCCCGTCACTGTCTTCTATCTTGCCCAACTGGAAGATAACCTACGATGGTCTGATTACCCTTCCATGGGTTCGTGATAAATTCAAATCCTTACGGTTGAGCCATGGATATTCATCACAATATCAAGTTGGTTCTTATTCCTCTTATTCTGGCTGGACAGAACTTTCGGACGACAGAGGCTACGTCCAAAGTGTCTTGACGGGAAGCTATCTTCCCTCTTCACCCTATGATATTTCGTCGGTGACCATTACCGAAAAATTCAACCCTCTTATCGGCGTAGATGGCACGTTGAACAACAACCTTACCTTCTCGATGAAGTATAACAATGCCCGAACCGTAACCCTAAGTACGTCCTCTTACCAAATAGTAGAAGCTCTGAGTAATGAATTCATTATTGGCATGTCTCACAAAATTTCCGAATTTAACAAAACACTTGGCATTAAATCGAAAGCAAAAGGGGTAAACAATGATCTGGACATCAAAGTAGATTTTTCCCACAAAACGATTTATGCCTTGCTCCGCAAAATAGAAGATGTCTATAGCCAGGCAACAAGTGGAACAACCATCAATACCCTGAAGGTATCGACAGCATATACGTTGAGCAAATCAGTGACTTTGGGGGCTTATCTGGATCAAATCATGAACAAACCGTTGGTGTCGGCCACTTCTTACAAAACCACCACCACGAACTTTGGTTTGAGTTTGAAATTTAATTTGACACAATAGCAAAAATTTGGTTGTGCATCCATCAAATCACTTATTTAACAACCCCAAACCTCACCAACTGCACCAAGCTCTCTTTCTTGAGTATGGTGATTTCCTTCTTGTCAATAGAAATCCATCCATCGTGCTGCATATTGCTCAATTCCCTTTCAAGTGAAGGACGGGAAACACCGAAATATTCGGACAATGAACTCTTGGTTCGTCCAAATTCCACTGTAGGGGAAGATTGATTACGCGAGAGCTCCAACAAAAACATACTGATTTTCTGCCGAATGGTTCTAAACGACATGAAGTAGAGTTTTTGGCTCAGGCGGGAAGCAAAATCTGCCGAAATATCCAAATAATTTTTCAGCAACAACTCATTTTTGCCTAATAAATTAAGTACCGACTGCTTTGGAATCACCAAGGCTGTACAGTCTTCATCGGCCGTAGCTTGCACTGGAAAACAGCTGTTTGTGCCAAACAAGAACAAGATAGCCAAAGGATTCGGAGCCAAAATATCTTCCACTTTCACCACCTTTCCCGAAGGATCGGCCATCTCGGCCCGCACTTTTCCCGAAAGAAGAATAATCAGCCGGTTGCAAGCCTCGTCCTGTTCGGCAAGGATCGCCCCTTTCTTATACACCTTTTCTAAAGAAGATACATTCTCAAAAATATTTTCTATTTCAGCAGCAGGAATTCCTCTAAAAAGAGGTATCCGAGATAATATGGAATACTCCATCGGCTTCTTGATTTTGAACAAATATATGTGATAATTCCAAACAGATCGTTCCCTAATTTGCAAATATGCGAATTAATTTCCACAAGTGTAACATTTGATACATTTTCGAGACATCCTCCTATCCTACCTTTGCCTCAAACTAAAAAAGCAGATGAAAAGAACGATTATCAAGATAGATGAAGAAACCTGCAATGGATGTGGCAACTGCGTGGAGGGATGCCATGAAGGCGCATTAAAACTCATTGACGGAAAGGCGGTGATGATTAGCGAAATATATTGCGACGGACTTGGTGCTTGCATTGGTGAATGCCCTGTGGAAGCCATCACTTTGGAGGAAGTGGAAGCTTTGCCATACAGCGAAGTAGCTGTGATGGAGCGTTTGCTAACAAAAGGCGAGGCCGTCATCGTTGCCCATTTGAACCACCTGAAAGAATGTGGCGAAAAAGAATTGGTGAAACAAGGAATGGCTTATCTGGAAGAAAAGGGAATCCAAGTCGCTTTTGATTGCGAACATGCTGTTCAGGAGAATGAATATGACAAGCCGCATGCCAGTAGCGGATGTCCGGGGGCAGTGATGCGTGAAGTGAAAACAACAACTCCTTTCATCAGTCCAGCATTTACGATGCAAGCTGCACCGACCACAACACGAGTCTCAGAATTACGCCAATTTCCGGTACAACTTCACCTGATAAATCCACAATCGAACCTTTTCAAAAGATCGAACTTGTTGCTAGCTTCCGATTGTAGCGCCTTTGCCAGCGGCGAATTCCACAGCCGTTTCCTCAAAGGCAAGTCGTTGGCCATTGCTTGTCCCAAATTGGATATGAATCAAGAAGTGTATGTCAACAAGCTAACTACCCTCATGGATGAAGCCGAAATCGAAACCCTCACAGTGCTTATGATGGAAGTTCCCTGCTGTGGCGGATTGCTACGCCTAGCCGAAAAAGCCCGAAGCCAAGCCAAACGTTTCGTTCCCATCAAATCGGTTTACCTCGCCGTATCCGGAAATCTTCTGCACGAACAATGGGGATAAGCGGATCAGCAATTTTACAATTTCACAAATAAATAAATAAACAACCATGACCATGTTTTGCTATCAATGCCAAGAAGCAGCCAAAGGAGAAGGCTGCACGATTAAAGGAGTATGCGGGAAAGAACCAATGACAGCCGCACTAATGGACTTGCTGATGCACGCCACCCGCGGAGAAGCCATCATCAACCGCTCGTTGCGCAACGAAGGAGAAGCTAGCCTTGCCGCAAGCCGTCAAATGGTGGACGCACTGTTTGCCACCATCACCAATGCCAACTTTGACGATGATGCCATCAAGGCAAAAATTGAAAAAGCATTTTCCGTGAAAGACAATTTGCTCAAAACGGCACAAGCCCGAGGAATCGCTTTACCCGAATTGGATGAAGTCTTATTCGACGCTAGTTACAAAGATTTTGAAACCATTGCCCCGTCCTTGGGAATCTTGACAGAGCAAGACGAAGACATCCGTTCGTTGAAGCAATTGGCCATTTACGGTGTGAAAGGGATGGCAGCCTACATCGAACATGCCAACAACTTGGGATACGAAGATCCCAAACTGTATCACTTGCTGGAAGACACGCTTGCAGAAGTTTCCCGCACCGACATCACAGTGGGCGAACTTGTAGCCTTGGTGTTGAAAGTGGGCGAAGGCGGAGTGAAAGCGATGGCCTTGCTCGACCAAGCAAACACCTCTTCGTATGGAAACCCCGAAATCACGAAAGTGAATATCGGCGTAGGCACTCGTCCCGGAATTCTGGTTAGCGGACACGATTTGAAAGATTTGGAAGAATTGCTGGATCAAACGGAAGGCACGGGAGTGGATGTCTATACCCACAGCGAAATGCTTCCAGCACATTATTACCCCAAATTCAAGAAATACAACCACTTTGTAGGAAACTACGGAAATGCCTGGTGGCAACAAAAAGAGGAGTTTGAAAGCTTCAACGGCGTGATTCTTTTCACCACGAATTGCATTGTTCCTCCGGCTAAAAGTGCCACATACACCGACCGCATCTACACAACTGGTTCTTCCGGGCTTACCGGCGCAAAACACATTCCTGCCCGCAAAGAAGGCCAACCGAAAGATTTCTCGGAGCTTATCGAGCATGCCAAACGTTGCGCTGCTCCCAAAGAGATTGAAACGGGAGAAATAATCGGTGGATTTGCCCACAACCAAGTGATTGCCTTGGCCGACAAGGTGATTGAAGCAGTGAAATCTGGTGCTATCCGCAAGTTTGTCGTCATGGCTGGTTGCGATGGCCGGATGAAATCCCGCTCGTACTACACCGACTTTGCTACTGCCTTGCCCAAAGACAACGTGATTCTAACCGCAGGATGTGCGAAATACCGCTACAACAAATTGCCCTTGGGCGACATCGGCGGAATTCCCCGCGTGCTGGATGCCGGGCAATGCAACGACAGCTTCTCGTTGGTGAAAATCGCCTTGGCACTCAAAGATGCTTTCGGACTGGATAACGTCAACGACCTGCCAATCGTTTATAACATCGCTTGGTACGAACAAAAGGCAGTGATCGTGTTGCTCGCCCTGCTTCACCTTGGTGTGAAAAACATTCACCTCGGCCCTACTCTACCCGCTTTTCTATCTCCCAATGTCATCAACGTGCTGGTGGAGAACTTTGGCATCGGTGGCATCTCAACTGTAGAAGAGGATATGGAGAATTGGATAAACTGACCTGAGGCCTGACACCAAAATACAATATGACACTCTGCTATGGACTTGAATCCGTACTCGGAACAAGCCTGCCTCAGTAGCGAGGCAGGCTTGTTTGCTTATTGTAATCAAGTCCAAAGAGATGTGATAAACATCGGACTTTTATCTTGTCCCACTTCCAAGCCACAACTTTGATAAAAAGGTATTTCCTTGTTATACGCGATCAATATTATACGTAAATAATCGCTGTAGTTTTCCTTTATCATCGTTACAAGCTTTTTTCCAATTCCCAGGCCTTGATGTTCGGGATTTATTAACAAGTATTGAATATATGCGTTCATTATACCATCATCCATGGCATTAATAAGCCCTACTAATTTCCCTCCATCCCATGCCGAAAACACAACACCGGAGTTTTTCATCGCTACGACCAATTTTTCAGGATATTGCCCCGATGACCACCCTACAGATAAAAATAAGCTCTGTAATTCTTCTGTACAAAAATCCTTCGTGTCTTGAAATATAATATTCATCTGAAATATCATTTAATTTGTATATATAAAATTGATTCAATATGCTTTTCTTAATAAAGAAAATTGTAATTTTGAAGCACAAATATATAGATAAATCAATTGTAAAACAACAAGTTACCATCAAGTATCATTTTAACCCAAAGGTTAGTATTACTATATATCAATAGCTTATGCCGAAAGATTTTCACAAAAAGAAGTTATGCTCCGAACGGTGTCCATTTAGAGTTGTAATGGACAGATTTGGAGACAAATGGTCGATACTGTTAATCAACACCTTGTCCGAAAATGGAATAATGAGATTTAATGAACTATCAACTTGTATTGAAGGAATATCACTCAAAGTACTTTCATCAACACTTCACATACTTGAAGAGGACGGCTTCGTCTCCAGAAAAGTCTATGCTGAAGTTCCGCCAAAAGTAGAATATGAGCTTACACAATTGGGGCAAGAAATGATACCATACATACAGTCTATATACGATTGGGCTATTCAAAATATAAAACCTAAAAAAATGGGACACTAAATAGCAATTCCACTCTACGGTGTGACTCGAAGTCATTCTATAGAAGTGGAATCTTATTAGAAGAACCCCACCGGCCGGATGGCTTTGAGTCTCATCCGACCAGTGCGAAATACAGCTATTTAATCTTTGATACTATAAAGAATTTTCTGAAAATCAGCCTTGTACTTTTCCTTGCTATCCATTCCGCCATAACAAAGCAATTTGTAATAAGCATTCTTCGTCTCAACTATTCCTACGTAGTAATAGATGCTTAACTTTGATTCTTCATCGAAATAAGACGCATCACATTCCACATATTTATTTTGTCCAAGCGTATGAACGGTCGGTTGCGAGATTTCCCTGCTTTTTTGCCCCTCCAAAAAGTCTTTAATAAACAGGTCGTAGAATTCATTAACAGAGGAAAATTTCATATTGGCAAATTCCAACTCTTCCTTCGTATCAAAAATAATGAAGCCGGCAATATCCTTCACCGAGTTTTTAAATTGAATGCTCGCAGCATCGTTCAACCCCGTAGTTTTCGACATGTAATCGGGTAAACTTACATCAAACACATGGCCCGCCTTGTATTCTTTCATCACTGTTTGGGCAAAAATTGTGGAAGTAATGAAAAACAATGTTGTAGTTAGAATTGCGATTTTCAATTTCATTATAATTTTAATTAATTGTTATTTAACGCCTTGTCTTGGAATTTCATCAAGTGGAGCTTGAAATTTCTACCTGATATCTTTTGATTTAAAGAGATCTATCTTTGCTCAAAAGATTATCCATTCCTTTCCCCCTATTTCAATGCGATTCCGCAAATTCACTCCGTAAAAATATGTAAATATTTTAACAATCACTCCGAAAAGAACTCCTTTTTTGAAAAAACTTGTCCCTGCTATCCTCACCTGTCCCGAACATTCCGTAGCCTGCCTCATCGGGATGCCCCAAAAGGAATAAGAAGAAAATTGTGCGGATCACACCAATTCCTCTATTTTTCATATAAAACCAACAAATTACGAAATAGCAAAATGTTTATCCAGCATAAATTTGGTGAAAATAGGGTAATTGACATTCTTATAAGTCAATTTCTAAGCCATCACCATCGCAAACGACTAACGGACATTTTGACCGAAATACATACCATTTATGCTTGTTTTTTTAACATCGAATAAGTTTCAAATCACTATATTTGAGGTTTGAAAGACTTGTTAGCTATTCATCAAAAATAAAATAAATGAGAAAAACAAGAAAAATCGCAACACTCCTCTTTTCGATGCTAGCGTTTCTAGCATTTTCCCAAGACTATAAATCAGGTCCTACCGAAAAAGATTTTGCAGGCTATCTTTTCACCTATTTCAAGGGAAATGACGTGAAAGATGAAGCCATTTGTTTTGCCATCAGTAGGGATGGATATAACTATAAAGCCTTAAATGGCAATAATCCGGTGATTGACTCGAAACAAATCAGTTCCACCGGTGGTGTACGCGACCCGCATATCCTTCGGGCAGAAGATGGCAAAACCTTTTACATGGTGGCCACCGACATGACCTCGAGCAAGGGTTGGGATTCCAACCGGGCGATGGTGTTGTTGAAATCGACCGATTTGATTAACTGGTCGTCTTCAATTATCAACATCCAGACCAAGTATCCCGATCAGGAAAACCTGAAACGGGTGTGGGCTCCGCAAACCATTTTCGACCCATCGGTTAGCAAATACATGATTTATTGGTCGATGCAGCATGGAAACGGTCCCGACATTATCTATTATGCCTATGCTAACAAGGATTTCACCGATTTGGAAGGCAACCCTAAACCATTATTCATCCCCCAAAATGGAAAATCGTGTATAGATGGCGACATCATCAATAAAAACGGCATTTTCCACCTTTTCTATAAGACTGAAGGCCAAGGCAACGGCATCCGACTTGCGCTCACCGACTCGCTGACATCGGGAAAATGGATAGAACAACCGGGATACAAGCAACAAACACGGGAAGCGGTGGAAGGTTCAAGCGTGTTCAAACTCAATAACAGCGACTCTTATATCCTGATGTACGACATGTACATGAAGGGGAAATACCAATTCTGCGAAAGCTGCGACCTGGATGTGTTCAAGGTGGTGGACCAACAGATTTCGATGGACTTCCATCCCCGCCACGGAACAATTATCCCAGTGACGAGACGTGAGCTGAAAGTCCTCACCGAGAAATGGGGCTTGCCTGCCGGCATTGAATTGCCAACTGACAACAATCCAGTTCTGGAAGGATATTACGCGGATCCTGAAGTGCTTTATTCCGAAAAAACGAAGAAATATTACATCTATCCCACCAGCGACGGATTTGACGGTTGGAGCGGTTATTACTTCAAAACATTTTCGTCCGCCAACCTCAAGGATTGGAAAGACGAAGGTGTTATTCTCGACCTTAAAAAAGATGTAACTTGGGCCAACCGGAATGCTTGGGCGCCTTGCATCATCGAGAAAAAGGTGAAGGGAAAATACAAATACTACTATTATTTCTGCGGAGCACAGAAAATCGGGGTTGCCGTTGCGGATGATCCTGCAGGTCCATTCACCGATTCGGGAAAACCTCTTATCGACTTCAAACCCGAAGGCGTGAAGGGCGGTCAGGAAATTGACCCGGATGTGTTCACCGACCCAAAATCGGGCAAGTCTTACCTTTATTGGGGCAATGGATACATGGCTGCCGTTGAACTCAACAAGGACATGGTTTCTGTGAATAAAAGCACATTGAAAGCGATTGCTGTGGACAACACTTTCCGCGAAGGAATTTACGTGTTCTACCGTCAAGGGAAATATTATTTCTTGTGGTCGGAAGACGACACACGCAGCCCGAACTACCGGGTAAGATACGGATATTCAGATTCTCCCGTCGGACCAATAACGATCCCGAAAAATAATATCGTGATCCAAAAAGATGAATCGAAAGGGATTTATGGTGCAGGACATAACTCTATCCTTCAAATCCCAGGCAAAGACGAATGGCGCATCGTGTATCACCGAATCAGTCGTCCGAATGGTATCAAAATGCCGGATGGCGCAGGAGGATTCCACCGAGAAGTGTGCATCGACACCCTGGAATTCAATGCAGACGGAACGATTAAAGAAGTGAAGCCAACACTATAGGAAATAAATTGTAACCTTGTGACCTTGTAACCGAGTTATCTCGGTCACAAGGTCATTTGTTTTACTTGCTCACTTCCGCATCGAGTTGAGCTGCATGGAGCTTTCCTTCTTTCACAATCCTCATCCGGTTCCACACCATCATTAGCAATGTGAACAACACCAGTATGGCAGGGCCAACATATTTAATGGTGACGGTCAAATGATAGAGCAGCCAAGAAAACGGACTGGATGCGAAATCGAGCGCAGCAGCATCCGAAAATCCGGCAGGAATTTTCACCGCATCTTTCACCGACTGATCGCCAGCATTTTGATACACATCCACTGCCGCCTTTGTGAACGCAGGAGCTAGGTTGGTGGTTATATAAAGTCCCGCCACAAGAATAATGAGTCCGATAATAAAGGATTTAAACACATTTCCTTTTGTAATTGGAAGAATTAATGGAAACAAATAAAACATTCCGGCCAACGATGCCAAAGGTAAAAACTGGTTGCCGGGAAGAATTACCGCCAAAACAAGGATGACCGGGATCAGCAAAAGAGAAACCACCAGCGTGGTGGGATGCCCAATCACCAAGGCGGGAGTCATACCGATATAGAGGCCTGAACTTCTCTTGAATTTGCGGGCTATCAGTTCTTTTGTGGCTTCCGAAATAGGCTTGAGTCCTTCAATAAACAAACTTGTAATGCGAGGAATCAATTCCATAACGGCACCCATCGCCACTCCCAAAGTCAACACTTTCTGCACATTGTAGTGGGCGAATATCCCAATGCCACAACCTACAATAACCCCAAGAAATAAGGGTTCGCCCAGTAAACCAAATTTTTTCTTCATTCCTTCGGCATCAATATTGATTTTGTTAATGCCGGGAATCATGTCAAGGGCTTTGTTAAGCACCAAAGCAATAGGTGCAAAACCACCACAAAATGGCTGTGGAATAGAAATCCCGTCCATGTCTTTGTAATACTTTTGAAAACGGGGCGCCATCCAGTCTGCAATGACAAGGGTTAGGATGTAACAAATAATGGCACTAAAGAATCCCCACAAGATACTTTCGGTTGCAAAATAAGTCAAAGCCCCAACAAATGCAAAATGCCAATAGTTCCAGAGGTCGATATTCACCGTCTTGGTGGTTTTTGTCAGCAACATCAACAAATTCACACCCAAGCAAACAGGAATAATGAATGCACCAACAGAGGTGTTGTAGGCTATGCCTGCAGCAGCAGGCCATCCCATGTCAAAAACTTGCAGTTGCAAACCATATATCTCAACTACGGCCCTTAATGCCGGCCCCAAGGAGTCTGTCAAAAGTTTTGTAATAATTGAAAGACCCACAAAGCCCACCCCTACGAGGAGACCGCTTTTGACCGCTTTTGCAGGTTTAATTCGAATGCAGATACCCAAAATTGTGAAAATTATAGGCATCATCACCGACGCACCTAATTTCACAATGTAACCAAAGATTTCTTCCATAGCAGATAACGATAGATTAATAATATATTTCAGTCATGAGTAGCAAAAATAACAATAATAGGCGAAGAATCGCTGTTGAAGTTGAAAATTACACAAAAGCCTATGGATGTGTCACAACCAAAGATGTAGCACATGATCTTGACGCCGAAATACACAGTTGGAAAATAATTGGCAAAACACAATATCAAATGGTGGAACCCACCGCCAATATGCTTAGCCTGACATCTCCGCATTCGAGCAATTGCCTGGCACAGGATTCCAAGGTGGAGCCTGTTGTGAAGATATCATCAACAAGCAAAATGTGTTTTCCTCGAAATTGATCCGGATTATTTACAGAAAAGATATTCTTCACATTTGCCCACCTCTCCGTTCGCCCGAGTGTAGTTTGGGAAGGATTATCAATGACTCGCACCAAATGATCGGCAAACACAGGAATACCGGACGATTGCCCTAAGCCTTTCGCAATGTGATAAGACTGATTGTATCCCCTTTTATCGAGCCTTTTTGGATGAAGAGGCACCGGCACAACGCAGTCGATGGAGTCAAAAAAACTGGCCGAGCTATTTTCCCTGTATATCCACTTTCCTAAAAATTCACCTAACTCGGGATTATCGCCATACTTGAGTTCGTGTACAATTTTTTGCAACATTCCCTCCTTCGAGAAATACGCAAACGATGCCACCCGCTCAAAAGGAACGCGGCCTGCAAAAAACACTTCAAGCGGATTCATCGGTCTGCTGATATAAGATGTCCGGGGAAGCGAATGAAGGCATTCGAGGCAAAGGAATTGCTCGCTATCTATTAATTTCTTCTCACACGCAACGCAAAGCCGTGGAAAAAACAACTGAATAAAATCATTCCAAATCCCCATCTTCTTCTTTTACTATTTTATCCAAGCAGCGGATGATTTCGTCCATCTTATACCCTTTGCCAGTTGCAAAACGAATTAGCTTCACCCTTCTTTCATAATTGCCCTGAGCCTTCACGCAGTTATTTTTCTTGGCTAACAATCCAGCCAAAATTGAACCAGCATCTTCTTCATCTAATACTGAAAGAGATTCACGGATAATCGTTTCCGAAATCCGCTTTTTACGAAGTTCAAATTCAATCTTCACCACGCCCCATTTCCCGAAACGAGACTTGTCCCTCACAAATGCGTGGGTATAACGCACCTCATCCAAGAATTTTTCCTGTTTCAACCGGGCGATGATCGTCGAGGAGGATTCCTCGCTAAATTCCCAGGAAGACAGTTTTTTCCGGATGTCCCATTCGCAGCGTTCTGCTTTTGAACAATAAGCTGCTAATTTATGTAAGGCTTGTGATTCGGTCATTGTAGCTAATCTGTTGATTTGTAAATTCGTGAATTATCTCATTGGCATGTTGGCTGTTTACCCGTTCCATACAGCCTTCACCATCCGATCGTTGCCCGACAAATCTCGCCTCAACTCCACATCACGGTATCCCAGGTCGGTTAACAATTCCACCGTCTCTTGCCCTTTTGCCGCATTTATTTCATAAAACAATGTGCCGAAAGGCTTCAATGACTGTTTTCCAAATTGCGCAATCTTCCGATAAAAAAGCAAAGGATCATCGTCTTCCACAAACAAGGCCAAATGAGGTTCGTGTTCAAGCACATTCCCGTGCATGTCTTTCTTTTCCGAATCAAGAACATAAGGAGGGTTGCTTACAATAATATCTAACGGAAAACCCCTGTCTTTATTCACTGACAACACATCCACTTGCTGAAAAGCAACATCCACACCGTTTCTCCCGGCATTTTTTTCCGCCATAGCGAGTGCTTCCGCAGACACATCCCAAGCTTCTACTGCCGCCAAAGGCAACAGTTTGGCCAAAGCCACAGCAATGCAACCGCTTCCCGTGCCAATGTCCAAGATGTGTACTGGTTTGAATCGGTATTCCTGAACCACCCAATCGACAAGTTCTTCCGTCTCCGGACGAGGAATCAGCACATCCGGACTCACCGAAAACTGCAATCCGTAGAATTCTGTTTCTCCAATGATATATTGGAGGGGTTCCGATTTTTGCAGCCGTGACAGAATATCATCCAATCGTTTTTCCTGTTGTTCATTTAATTGCTTACTTTTGTCGGAAAGAAAAAAAGCAGCCTGCATCCCGCTAATCTCCTCCAAGAGGATGCGGAACAGGGAGTGGATTTCATTCTCCGGATAAATGCCACGGAGTTTGCCACAAACATATTCTTGGTAATTTTGCATAGACAAAAAACACATATCAACAAAGATAAAAGAAAAATGACGACCGACGAAAAATTTATGCACCGATGCCTGCAACTCTCCTTGCTTGGCAAAGGGCATGTGTCGCCAAACCCTATGGTGGGAGCCGTGATCGTAAGGGAAGGTGAAATCATTGGCGAAGGCTACCACCGGCAATACGGCGGCCCTCACGCCGAAGTGAATGCCTTCGAAAGTGTGAAAGACAAAGGCCAAATAGCTGGGTCAGACATGTATGTTTCTCTGGAACCTTGTTCTCATTTTGGGAAAACACCACCGTGTGCGAACCGCATTATTCATGAAAAGATCAAACGTGTGATTATTGCCGTCATCGATCCCAATCCGCAAGTGGCGGGAAGAGGGATCAGGTTGCTTCAAGCTGCGGGAATAGAGGTGGTGGTGAATATCCTGGAGAAAGAAGCCAAGGAGTTGAACAAGGAGTTCTTTGTTTACCAAACCCTCAAACGACCCTACATCTACTTGAAGTGGGCACAGACTAAAGACAATTTTATCGATAAAAAAAGGATTCCTGGACAAGTATCCGAACCGACAATAATTTCAACAGATTTTCACAAAATTTTAGTTCATAAATTTCGAGCCGAAGTGTCTTCCATCATGGTGGGGACCAATACCGCCATCAATGACAATCCTTACCTCACCACTCGGCTTTGGGCGGGTAAAAATCCGACCCGCATCGTCATCGATCGTTCCGGGCGAATCCCACCAAACAGCAATATCACCAACAACCAAGCCAATACATTAATATATACCGAAGCCGTTGCCTCTGAACAACAATCAGGATCAACAACCTACATACCAATTGGTTTCGAGGAAGATTTGTTACCCAAAATAGTGAGAGACCTACGGGTTCGTAAAATAAACTCACTGCTCGTGGAGGGAGGACGTCATTTGCTCCAAAGCTTCATTGATGGGGGTTTATGGGACGAAGCATTCATAGAAATTACCGAAAAAGAATTTTTCGAAGGCACATCCGCACCCGTAATCCACGGTGAAATTAAGGGAAATGAGAAAGATAATAGCTCATCCATCATTCATTTAAAGAACATAATATCCACAAATTAATTTTAATTATTATTGTCTGATGCAATTCACCCAAATTTCTTTCTATTTTTGTAAACTCATTAAAAAAAATGTTTTTGAATGGGTGCTTACTCAAATATGAGTGGAGATCAGATACTTTTAGCGAAAAAAAAGCGTTTAAGGAGAAATGACTTTGATTCGGAATAATGAAAAAAGAATTTCAGACAAGTGCTTTAATACTTATTTTCGCAAGTTTTCTTTTATCAGGAAGTGCTAATGCTCAGGAACATATATATGAGGCCGGAGGTTTTATTGGAACATCTTCCTATATGGGCGATGCTAATAAAGAAGCCTTATTTAAAAGCCCGGGAATGGCCATTGGTGGTATTTTCAGAAAAAATATCAACTTTCGCTGGGCTTGGAAAGGAAATTTGGCTTTAGGAAAAGTATCTGGCGACACACAAAGCAGCGGCAATGCATTTCCAGACGGAGCTCAAGTTTCATTCAGCAGGTCATTTGTTGAAATGGGAGCACAAATTGAATTTAATTTTTTCAGTTATAGCGATAAATATAATTATTTGGGAACAAGGCGTTTAACACCATATATTTTCACGGGACTTGGGGCAACACTTGCAACAGGGAGTAATGCGAATGTTTGTATGAACATCCCTCTAGGAATGGGAATGAAATACAAATTAAAGAACAGGCTTAATTTGGGATTTGAATTTTCAATGAGAAAACTTTTTGGAGATTCATTTGATGTTATGAATAAAGACGGATTTTCGCTGAACAATCCCTATGGTATCGAGAGCAGCACTTTCAAAAACAAGGATTGGTATTCCATGACAATGGTAACATTGACGTGGGACTTTGGAATACGCATCGACCGCTCATGTCACAAATAATTTAGTATCGAAGCATGTCGTTAATAGAACAAATCGATAAAAGCAGAATTCCTCGTCATGTCGCTATCATTATGGATGGAAATGGCAGATGGGCCAAGGCACACCAACAAGAAAGATCGGTGGGACACCGTGAGGGCATTGTCTCTGTACGAAAAGTAATAGAAGCTGCCGATAACCTGAAAATTGGTTATCTTACATTATATACGTTTTCAACAGAAAACTGGAACCGTCCAAAAGAAGAAGTGGATACACTCATGTCGTTGATGGTGTTTGCTATTGTTCAGGAAACGCCCGGCATGATTAAAAATAATGTCAGATTGCTATCCATTGGCGATCTTAACCGTTTGCCAGATGACACCCGGGAAGCTTTTAAGAAATGTATCGCCGACACAGCTTCCTGCACTGGACTCACCATGGTTATTGCCGTAAGCTATTCGGCACGATGGGAAATGAGTCTGGCTATCAAAGAGATCGTGTCGGATGTCGAAAATCATAAATTGGAGAAAAAAAACATTGGAGAATCAACAATTTCTGATTATTTATCCACAAAACATATTCCCGATCCAGACTTGCTGATCCGAACCGGGGGTGAATACCGAATCAGCAATTTCCTTTTATGGCAGTTGGCTTATTCGGAACTCTATTTCACGGATGTTTTCTGGCCCGAATTCAGAGAAGAAGAATTCTACAAGGCTATACTTGATTATCAGTGTCGTGAACGTAGATTCGGTAAGATCAGTGAACAAATCGGAGATAATAATCACCAATAATTAGAATAAAAACCAGAGATAAATAGCGGTTCTTGACGAATTTGCTAAATTATAAAAACCAACATGGCTAAAAAAGGTATTTTCATCCTACTCACATTGTGTCTGGCATTGAGTGCTAATGCTCAATCATTGAAGACAGATTCCACCCAAACATCTTCCTCGCAAGAACTTCCAGTCTTCTCTTATGCGTCACCGAAGAAGTATGTAATCGCTGACATCAAGGTAACAGGCTTGACTAACAAAACTTATGAAGACTATGTTATTATCAATTTCTCGCGTTTAGCCATTGGCGACACAATAGAAGTTCCGGGAAAAGAAATTACAACCGCCGTAAAGCAATTCATCAAGCAAGGGCTATTTGCTGATGTTGCGATTTTTCCGGTGAAGGTTGAAAACAACAAGATATGGCTCGAAATTCGACTGAAAGACAATCCCAGAATTACGGACATACATTATGAAGGGATGAAGAAAAGCGAGCGGGAAGATATTGAGAAAAAAATATCGATGGTGAAGGGAACCCAAGTTACCCTGAATATGATCGACCGTGCCAATACAATTATCAAATCCTATTTTAATTCCAAGGGATTCAACAAGGCCACTGTGGACATCACGCAAACACGTGATCCTGAAAAGCCGAACGAAGTTTATCTTAGTATAAAAGTTGATAAAAAGGAAAAAATAAAGGTCAACAACATCATCATCACCGGAAATAAAGAGCTTTCATCCCTAACTTTGGAACAAGCGATGAAAAAAACACGCCACAAACACACGTGGAGAGCCAAAATCCGCAACTTCCTGCGTTCTACGAACTTTATACCAGACAATTACATCGAAGACAAAAAGAACCTGATGGCAAAATACAATGAGAAAGGGTACCGCGATGCAGTTATTGCCTGGGATACAGTTTATAATGTCAGCGACAAGAAAGTCAATATTGAAATAAAGGTAGAGGAAGGCAAACAATACGTCATCCGTAGCATTACTTGGGTTGGAAACACTAAATTTAGTTCTGAGGACCTGCAGACTGCCCTCGACATGAAAGCTGGAGATGTGTACAACCAGACAAAACTGAGCAAACGCCTGTCGGACGATGAAGACGCTGTTAGAAACATATTCTACTACAACCAAGGATATATATTCTCTTCTGCCGAACCTGTGGAAACAAATATAGAAAATGACTCTGTGGACTTGGAAATACGTGTTACAGAAGGTGTTCAAGCCACAATCAACAGGGTTACCATTTCGGGTAATGACCGAGTGTACGAAGATGTGATCCGTCGGGAGTTGAGAACCAAACCAGGAGCTTTGTTTAGCCGTGAAGAGTTGATGCGTTCACTTCGTGAAGTGGCACAAATGGGGCATTTCGATCCAGAAAACTTGAAACCAGATGTAAGCCCTGATCAGGAATCTGGAACTGTGGATATTGGCTATCCTCTTGTGTCGAAAGCAAATGACCAAGTGGAGCTTTCCGCAGGATGGGGACAAACAGGTATCATCGGACGTGTAAGCTTGAAATTTACGAATTTCTCAATCAAAAATTTATTTAACCCAAGTTCCTACAAAGGCATCATTCCACAAGGAGACGGACAAACATTAACCCTGAGCGGGCAAACCAACGGCCGATATTACCAATCTTATTCGATTTCCTTTATGGATCCATGGTTCGGAGGGAAACGTCCGAATATGTTGTCCGTTGGAACATATCTTTCCTACCAGACGGACATGTCAAGCTATTACAATAAATATAATAATTACAGCACGACTTCAACATATAGTAATTATTACGACAACTATAGCACCACTAGTTCCAGCTTGTATAACACAAGCAAACATATCCTTATGTTTGGGGGAAGTATTGCTTATGGCAAGCGCTTGAATTGGCCGGACGACTATTTCCAACTGCAAGGAGAATTATCCTATCAGCTCTATTCGATGAAAGATTGGGACTATTTCATTGTCCGCAATGGCAACTGCAACAGCTTGAGCTTGAATTTCACCTTGAGCCGGAACTCGATGGACCAACCAATTTACACACGTAAAGGATCTCAATTTTCTTTGAGCTTGGACTTCACTCCTCCGTATTCTTGGTTTGACGGCCGTGACTACGCTTCGATGACAACAGATGATGACGGATATCAAAAAGCGAAGAAATACGAATGGATAGAATATCACAAATGGAAATTCAAATCCAAGACTTTCCACCCCTTGATCCCTTCCATACAAAAAACTCCCGTGTTGATGACACGTGCCGAATTTGGAGTGCTGGGATACTACAATGAACACAAAAAGTCTCCTTTTGGAACGTTCTACGTGGGAGGTGACGGTATGACTGGATATTCGAGTACATATGCCACTGAAACAGTAGGACTTCGAGGATACGAAAACGGATCCATTGCCACCAATGCTAGTGCCTACACCCGATTGGGGCTTGAACTAAGGTATCCGGTAATGCTCGAACCAACATCTACGATTTATCTATTGTCGTTTATCGACGCCGGTAATGCATGGAGTTCCGTGAAAGACACGAATCCATTTAGCCTGAAACGTTCGGCTGGATTTGGCGTACGCATCATGTTGCCAATGATCGGGTTGATGGGTATCGACTGGGGCTATGGCTTTGACAAAGTTTCCTCCAACGGGACCATGCAAACGGCAGGTGGTAAATTCAACTTTATAATAGGTCAAGAGTTTTAATCGATATAGGTAAGCTGAAGCCTTAACAATATTTAATCAGATTGAAATTAAACATTAAGATATTACCCCCATCTAAGATTCATAAACTTTAAATTGAAGTGAATTATGAAAAAAAGTATCTTTTTATTCGGACTATTTCTCGCATTATCTGCCAGTAGTTATGCACAGAGATTCGCTTTTATTGATATGGACTATATCCTTAAAAATATAAGTACGTATGAAACGGCCAACCAACAACTGGAGCTAACTTCCAAGAAATGGCAAGCAGAAGTTGACAAGTACCAGCAAGAGCTGCAAAGATTGTATAAGTCTTACCAGTCCGAATCGGTATTTTTGTCGGCAGAACAAAAAACCAAGCGTGAAAATGAAATTGTAACCAAAGAAAAAGCTTTGCAGGATTTAAAGAAGAAATACTTTGGTTCAGATGGCGAACTTTTCAAGAAGCGCGAAGCCTTGATCAAACCTATCCAAGATGAAATCTACGTGGCAGTAAAAGAAATAGCTACCGCACGAGGATATCAGGTGGTCGTGGATAGGGCTTCGGCATCAAGCGTCATCTTTGCATCGCCAACAATCGACATCAGCAATGAAGTTTTAACTAAGTTAGGATATTCCAAATAATTAAATTAATTTTGCTGCGCTCAAATATGAAATTTAAAAACAAAACAAATATTATTATGCTTAAAAAATTAGTTATTCTATTATTTGCAATTGCCCCAATCGGTGCATTTGCGCAAGAATTGAAACTAGCTTACATCAACACCAGTCAGGTATTTGCATTGATGCCAGAAGTAAAAGATGCTGATGCTAAATTGGCTACAAAACAAGAACAGATTAAGAAAGACTTAACTGCCATTGAAGCCGAATACAACAAAAAGGTGGAAGAATTCAAAGCTTCAACCATTGACCCGACACCAGCAGTTACAGCAGATCGCCAAAAACAATTGGAACAATTGCAAGAAAGATATCAATCTTATAGCCAAACAAGCGACGCTGAATTTCAGCAATTGCGCCAAACGCTGTTGGCCCCTGTTCAACAAAAATTGCAACAAGCTATCAAAACGGTTGGAGACGAGCAAGGTTATTCTTTTATTCTTGAAGCTTCTGCCCTGCCATACGTAGGAACAAAGGCTGTGGACGTAACCCCACTCGTAAAAACCAAATTAGGAATAAAATAAGCGGGATAAAATAGATAAGAAAAGAGGATGGTAAAACGATAATTACCATCCTTTTTTCTTATATCCCCTCAAGAATAAAAATTAAAAAAAATGGGTAAACAGTCAAACTTTTCATTACTTTTGCTTCTCAACATATTAACTTAATAACGATCCACAAAAGCTGTTACTATGAAATTTTTTAAATTTGCAATTCTTGCAATTCTTGCCGTTGGCACATTGGTTTCTTGCAGGAAGTCTTCCGATAATTTAGCAGAATCAATTCCAGCGGGAGCGGAATCCGTGACCCACATCAACATGGAATCGCTCATAAAAAAATCGAATTACAATATCTTCGAAAATGCAACTGTCAAACGTGGAATCAATATGGCAAAAGCGATGTTGAAAAGCGAGTCGGCAGTGAAACTAATCGAAGATTTTGAGAAAAACTCGAGCGCATTCGGTGTTACGTTAAACAAGGATGCCTATTTCTTCACCAAGGGTTCTTATTTTGGCCTTTTGTTGCCGGTGAACGATGCTAAAAAGATAAGAGAATCGCTTACAAAATTCAATGTGGATGCATCGTCTATAAAATTAGAGAAAGGAGTGTATTCTTTCCCGCAAACCGCCACATTCAATGTGGTATGGAACGATGAGAAACTGTTAGTACTAGTTCAGCAAACAAGCTTAGGGCAAGACACCACACAATTGTCCGCCATCAAATTATTGACGTTAAATCAAAAAGAGAGTATTCTTTCGGACAAGAATTTTGAAAAATTCTCAAAAGAACAGCAAGATATTTCCGTCTATTATTCCTCCAGTCTTTATGCGGATCTATCCTCCAAATTCGAAAATTTGAATAAATCGCCTTACACTATAGGTGTCGATAAAACTTCACAAGAAGTAGCTGAAGCGTTCAAAAAAATCGCTGAGGAGTTCAAGGGAATATCTTTCGGCTCATTTATTTCTTTCGAAAACGGGAAAATCAAAACCCACACGCAATACTACTTTGAAACTCCAGAAGTGGAAACGAAAGCAAAAAAAATGGCGGAACAAACCACAGGAGAAATTTCCGAAAAATATTTGCAATGCATTTCCCAAGCTCCCATTCTTTCGTTTGTCGCCAATCTAAAAGGGACTGGCTATTATAATCTTTTGACTCAATTAGGCCTTTCCAAGACGATAGCAACCCTGACTAAAGAAAACGGTATTGACCTTAAATCGCTAATTGAATCTGTAAACGGAAATGTTGTTTTCTCGCTCAACGAATTGACTCTGATTCCTAAAGATAAAAATTTAAGCGAAATGGATGCAATGCTCACTTTGCAAGACAACACCGCAAAGCCCAAATTCAAGCTTTCACTTTTAGCTGAATTGGCTCCAAACAATAAAATTGGGACATTCATTGATTCACTTTTGGCAAAACAATCGGCTGATATAATCAAGAAAACAGGCAAAGCACAATACTCTGTCAAAAAAGATGATCTTGAAGGATTCTTTGGCGTAAAAAACAATACCTTCTATTTCACAACCGAAGCGGCCACTGTTGCCAACCTCGGAAACACAAACCCGAAGAACACCTATGCCGACAAGGTGAAAGGCAAAAGTTGCTATCTATATGGAGATTTCCGCCCTTTGAGAAAATTTGCTCTCGACTACTTCACGCAAGAAGGTGGGCCGCAAGCTGCACAATACAAAGATTTGGTGACAGATGGATTGTCTTTGATTGAGACTGTGGAAGGCTATGTGAAACCCGACCTCACCAACGAAGCGACCGTGAATTTTACAAATAAAAAAGACAACAGTTTGGCTTCCATCTTTAAATACCTCGACACGGTATTGACTAAACTTGGAGCACAACAAGGATTATAAGAATGAACAAGATCGTTTTATCAAATTCCAGGCCACGGGTTTTTTTCGACTTGGAATTACATTCTGATGTCTGGGACAAAGACCTGGCATTTGAAAAGGGAAAGTCTTACTTGATTGAAGCTGAATCTGGCACCGGGAAAAGCTCTCTTTTCAGCTTTATCTACGGTTACAGAAATGATTTCCTGGGCAACATATATTTTGATGAGCGAAGTGTCAACGAGATCCCTTTTAAAGAATGGGACGAGATAAGAAAGACCAAACTCAGCCTTCTCTTTCAAGAATTGAGACTTTTTCCCGAATTAACCGCATTTGAGAATATTGAGTTGAAAAATCAATTGACTCGTCACAAGTCGCACGAAGAAATAGTAAGCATGCTCGAGCTTTTGGGAATTGGCGACAAGAAAAATATACCCTGCGCAAAACTATCTTGGGGACAGCAACAGCGTGTGGCCATCATCCGGTCGTTATGCCAGCCATACCAATTCTTATTGTTCGACGAGCCGATAAGCCACTTGGACGACAAGAATGCAGCCATTATCGCCGATTTGGTGGAAAAAGAGGCCAAGGCACAAGATGCAGCCATTATCGTTTCTTCTATTGGAAAACAGTTACCCCTACCCTATCATCAACGTTTTGCCTTATGAAACTTGTCTGGAAACTTTTAAAACAAAATATAAGCATGGCCCAAATGGCGGGCTTTTTTATCGCCAATTTGGTTGGATTGACCATCGTGCTGATTGCCTTGCAATTTTTCTTTGATGTAAATCCATTCTTCTCGCAGAAGGACACATTGTTCAAGCGGGACTTTTTTGTCATCACCAAAAAAGTTGGAATCATTGGCAATACTGGCTTTAGCACAAAGGAAATCGAGGAAATCAAACAAGCACGCTTCGTGAAAGAATTGGGGCAATTCACCTCTTCTCAGTTCAGCGTTTTTGGAGGCATTTCGCAACAAGGCGGCCAAAGTTTCAGAACGGAAATGTTCTTTGAGTCGGTGCCCGATAATTTTATTGATGTGAAATCAAAGGATTGGAAATTCTCCCCTTCCGACACATCCATTCCGATCATCATTCCTAAAAACTACCTCGACCTGTATAACTTCGGTTTTGCCGAAGCCCGCTCCATGCCCAAAATATCGGAAGGATTGGCTAGCTTGGTGGGGATGGACATCACCCTCGTTGGCAACAACAATACCCAGCAATACAAGGGAAGCATCGTGGGATTTTCAAACCGGATCAACACGATCCTCGTTCCCGAAAGTTTCATGGCTTGGGCCAACCAGCATTATGGCAACAAAAAGAATGCGAACCCTGCCCGGTTGATATTGGAAGTGAGCAACATTGCCGACCCGCAGATCGCCACATTCTTCAAAAGCAGAGGCTACGAAGTGGAAGGGGAGAATCAGGCCGTCGGGCGAATGGCTTTCTTCATGCGCGTGATTGTCGGAATTGTTGCCGGTGTGGGAATCTTGATTTGCGCCCTATCTTTTGCGATCCTCATTTTGAGTATTTACTTGTTGCTCCAGAAGAACATGAAGAAACTCCAGAACCTACGTTTGCTGGGGTATTCCAAACCTGTTGTTTCCCGTTCGTATGAGGTGCTGTCGGTCGGGATAAACTTTGTGGTATTGATCGGTTCGATAGCTATTGTGGCTGTTCTGCGGAACTATTATGTGGACACGCTCAAGACAGTCTGGAGCAATTTCGAACAAACGAGCATCCTTCGCGTAAGCTTGATTGGCATTGCCATCTTTGCCTTTTTGTCGGTGGTGAACGTGGTGATTATCCGAAGGAAAATAAAATAACCATTTCTTGGAAAAAGAGCAAAGCAGAAATTCTTACTATTGGAATTTCTGCTTTGCTCTTTTGGCATTGAAAAGCTGGAGTTACAAATTATAGAATTTCATCAGAACTTTCAAATTTTTCAATCCAAATCATCTATCTTTGAATCTAGAAAGGAAACTAGGATGCACCTTGTTTTCTGAATTCAATTTTATTCAATTAATTTCCTGTTGATTAAATGAATACGGATAAAATACCTTTCATCATCAGATTGCCCTTGGTGCTGGTCAGCGTCATTGCCATCGGCTATCTTCTTTCGCTTGGGCAAATCATATTGGCCCCTCTCACATTTGCGATATTCACAGCAACCATGTTTCTCCCGTTTGCCAATTATTTGGAGAAAAAACTGCGCCTGTCAAGAGGTTGGTCAACCGTTATCTCGGTGTTACTGCTGATCATCGTCCTGTCCGGAATATGTTATTTCTTCGCATACCAATTAAGCGATTTGGTAAATGACTGGCCTAAACTGCAAAAACAGATCGAAGTTGTTTTTCATAGGATGCAGATCTGGTTTTTCCACAACTTCAGCCTAAATCTGGACGATCAGATGGAGTACCTGAAACAAGCTGCTGAAAAATTGGCATCGACTAGTAGCCTTATAATTGGAATAACCATCGGAATGTTTTCTTCGAGCGTGTTTTTCTTCTTCCTGAGCATCATCTTTTTCATGGCCGTACTCAATTACAGACGGATTTTGTACAAATTTATTAGGGATGTGTTCACCCAAAGGCACATCAGCAAGGTGGAAGAAATCCTTTCCGAAGTTCAAATAATGGTGAAGCATTATTTAGCCGGATTAATCATTCAAATCATCATTGTCTTTGTCATTGTTTCCGCATTTCTAACGATAATGGGCGTGAAATATGCCATCCTGTTGGCTGCAATCACGGGATTCCTCAACGTTATTCCCTATATTGGGATCGGAGTGTCGCTGATCATCACCCTAATCATATCATTTGCGACTGGAAGTTCGGCCAATATATTGATTCTCGTTCTAGGTTTCCTTGCCACACATTCTATTGACGCAAATATCACCCTTCCGTTCGTAATCGGTTCGAAAGTGAAGATAAATGCCCTGTTTTCGTTCCTCGCAATCCTTGTAGGAGAAGCCATTTGGGGAATTTCGGGAATGTTTTTGTGCATTCCGATCCTGGGAGTCTTAAAGATTATCTTTGACCGGGTAGATGGGCTTCAACCCTGGGGGTTACTGATTGGAGATGATGAAACTCATTCCAGAAGGAGGAGGAAAAAAGAGATGAAGCAAGAGGCCAAAAGAGTTGAACTCGAGAAGACGGAAGAATAAACTTCCATAAATAATTGTGCAAATGGAATACATATACATTGATGTGTGATATATGTAAATGGAGGTTGGATATATATAAATATGCATCGATGATCTGTTAATCTGATTTGGATATATATAAATTGAGTGTGAATATATATAAATATAGATCGGATATATACAAATGAGGATGGAAAATATATAAATAATCGAAGGTGAAAGATAAACCAAGTAGGGATATATATATTTCAGGTAGCTATAATTAGAAAAGAAGATGCAATTTGAAGTTATGATCTAAATACTATTGGCTTGGATGATATATAAACAGAAAGTGCGGAATCAGGTAACGATTCCGCACTTTCTGTTTAGAAGATACATGAGGAGCTAATTGATTGAGATTTTGGAAATCTGCTTGTACTCTGTGCTTGTAGTTCCAAATAGGGACTTGATATAGGCTTTGGCATCGGATGCTGTTTTAGCCAAGCTTTTATCAGAATCCCGAACAATGTCCTTTCGCTTGTTGCGGGCCACAGTGAGTTGCACAAAGGCAGATGTCACATTTGTATTTTTTTCTTGCAATTGATCGGCTAAGGTGGAGAGAGCAACTACCTTGAGCTCTTCTTCGTTGGGGTTGTAGGCTGGAATGGTAGAGAGCAATGATATAGCGTTTCGCATGTTTACAATGCGATCGCTGTAGCCCATCTGAGAAACAGAAATTTGATTCACGGTTTTGCCTTCGGCTTCCATGGCGGCCTTTTCTTCTTTGGTGAGTTTGGCCGATGCCCGTTGCCCTTGCAGCTTGCGGAAAATGGTTTCGGCAGTTTGATTGTTTTCAGCGGTGCTGTCTGATGCCTGGAGAGCGTTTCTGACACGGGTGATAAGCTGCCCTATGGGTTTGAAGGCATCTTTTTGTGCATCTACGCTTGTGGAATAAGCAGATTGGGCAGTGGCATACTCTACCAAAGATTCGTTGGCTTGGGCAAGCAAGGTTTCCATTGCAGGAATCTTGATGCTTTCCTTAACAGGATTGTAGGCCAATCCAAAGGAACGGATGGCAATAAGCAAACTCTCGAAGTTGGCTATGTTCTTAGCATAGGACGATTCTGAAATTGTGGTCATGTTTTGTAAAATTTAAGTGATACATATTGTGTAAATTAAGAAATCGCAAAGCTTGATAATGCAAATATAGTAGTTTGTCTCATTATTTATATCGCTAAAAATGTGTTCTTTGGCATAAAAAGGAGGGGATTATAACCTATGTTGTAAAAATTAGTACTTAAATATCAAATATTTTTAACAAAAATAAGGTTTGATGGGGAGAAATGGATATATTTGCGAAGTGAGGAGAATGGAAAAGTTTTCAGAGATGCGAAAGGATTGACTTTGTCGATTTTCAATTCGTGCTGCTGCTGAGAGCAAGGTATTGGATGGTCGCAAATAATAGTAGAACATTCGTAAATGCAATAGAATGTAAATCAGCATTTCTATTTTACACTTATAAAAATCAATATGTTACCAACAATAAATACAAAATAGACAAATCCGTTTACGAATGTTATAAGTTTCATATTTACGAATGTTGAATATGTACTTCGTAAATTAGACGTTGGCGTTCATTGTAAAAAAGCCGACGCACATTTGGCACATTTGCAGGTCGCACTTCCGACACACGACCAAAACCTGCAAAAGAGCCAAATCTTAGCAAACGCATGGACAAATATAAAAGCACGATTATGCTAAAGACAATTAAACTAACGGGAGAACAGAAAAACGTATTATTCTTACCAGTAAAGAATCCAATACAAATTAAAGGAGTTGCTGGAAGCGGAAAAACAACTGTTGCTCTATATCGTGCAAAACATCTTCTTGATACACAATCAAATTTATTTCATGAGGCTAAAGTTGCGATTTTCACATACAACAAAACATTAGCAGCTTACATTACTCAGATAAGTCACAAAATAGAAGGTGGTTATCAACAAGATAGTGAAGAATTAAAGCCATTAAGTGAACCTGGAATAAACGTTACAATAACAAATTTTCATAAGTGGGCTTATAATTTCCTTGACAACAATGGAATAAAACTTTCCACTGTAACATTTGATAACGGATATACTTCTCGAGAATGGAAAACAATTAGCGGAAAAGACCAAACTGATATTATAGACGAAGTTAAGAACCGCTATTTAGAATTTTCAATTGCAGAAAAATCTACTGAGTTTTTTAGAGAAGAAATTTCATGGATGAAAGGTAAACTCTTTACTGATGAACAAGAATATCTTGATTCAAAAAGAACTGGTAGAGGTACAACGGATAGAGTATTAAAAGAGGATAAACAAGTTATTTGGAATATTTATCAGGCATATGAAAAGGAACTGAGAAACAAAGACAAATACGACTTTGATGATTATGCAATATTTGCTCTAAAAATAATTGAAGAGAATCAAAATTTCATTCCACCGTTTAGCCATATAATCGTTGACGAAGCACAGGACTTAAATAAAGCACAAATATTAGTTTTGTCAAAACTAGTTTCTAGCGAAACAAACAGTATTTCAATTATCGCAGATGCAGCACAACGCATTTTTAAAAGTGGCTTTTCGTGGACAGAGGTAGGTTTAAATGTTAGAGGTGGACGCACAATTGAATTTAAAAAGAATTACCGAAATAGCGTTCATATTGCGAGAGCAGCATTGTCCTTGCTTGAAAAGGAAACTGATAAAAGCGAATTTACAAATGTTGAGACAGCTTTAAAAGGAGATAAAAAACCTGTAATTGGCTATTTTAAAGATTTTGAAAGCCAATACAATTATCTTAAACAAGAATTAGAAAGTTTAATAAAATCAGAAAACATCAATAGTACAGTAATATTGCACCGCAATAATACTGGTCTTGATAGTATCGCACAGAAGTTAGAAAATTCAGGTTTTTCAATAGAATACATTAAGAAAAAGAAAAATCAAGATGTCGATTATGAAAGTGATTCAATAAAGATTTGCACATTGTCGTCCATAAAGGGGTTAGAATTTACAAATGTTTTCATTTTAGATGTAAATGATGATGTAATACCTTATCCTCCGGGTTTTAATGATGAAAATGACGAATACCACATATCGACTGAAAGGCGTTTGCTTTATACTGCAATGACAAGGGCAAGAATTAATCTTTATTTGTTAAGTAGCGGAAATCCTTCAAGATACCTAAGCGAAATAAAAGAAGAACTAGTTGATGTGTGCTCTCGTGATGTAAACGTACAACTTAGTGATGAAGATGATGATTTACCCTTTTAATAATTAGTATGTTACAGTTTAAAAATACAGCAGAACAATTTAAAGAGTTCATTAAAACACAAGGTATAGAATGTTTAATTCATTTTACGCCTACCAAGAATCTATATAGTATTTTGGAAAACAAAAATCTAATGAGCAGGGCTAAACTTGAATCATTAGATATTGAACAATTTGATATACTTGATTACGTAAAGTTTACTGATGAAGTGCGTTACGATGATAAAAATTATATAAATCTTTCAATATCTTTCCCAAATACATTCTTATTTTCAAAATTTCAAGCTAGAACAAAAGATGACCTAACAATTACTTGGTGCGTTCTAAAGATTAATCCAATTTACCTGTACGTTCAAGAAACTCTTTTTGCTGTAACAAACGCAGCATCAAACTCGGCAAAACGACAATTTGGAATTTCGGGAGATATAGAAAAACTAAAAATGTTATTTTCTAATGAGTTGCATATTAACACATTTAACGGTGTGCGAACATTGAATAGACAAAATTTGCATTCAAAGTTTCCAACAGACGTACAAGCCGAAGTTTTAGTGAAAGATGGAATATCAATAGACTACATAGATGAAATTTGTTTTGCTACTGATGAAGATTTAGCAGAAGCAAAAGCTGCAATGTTTAACTTTGACACTTCAAAATTTGTAGTTAATTCTAGTCTTTTTACTTCAAATAGGAGCTAATGAAAGCAGAAACTAAATATAAAGGAGCATTAAAACTCTCTGCAATTGCAGATTCTTTAGGGTGGATAACTGAATTTGAAAGTTCAACAGAAAGTTTAAATTCTAAATTCGGTGTTTCCTCAATTGATAAATACTACGATTGGGAGAAAAGCGTGGGTGGTCGTTTTAATGGATTTATTGATAGAATCAAAGCTGGCTCTTATTCTGACGACACACAATTGCTTTTATGTGTATCTCGTTCAATAAAACCTAACGGTTTTATTGACAATGTTTATTTTTCAAAAAAAGAATTGCCTACTTGGTTGCTTTATTCGAGAGGTGCAGGTCGAACCATAAAAAATGCTGCACAAAAAATTGAAAGGAAATCTGCAAATTGGAATAGCAACTTTTTCAATTTTAAAGCAGGCGAAGTGACGGTAGATTATAGAGAAAGTGGAGCAAATGGAGCAGCAATGCGTATTTTGCCAATTGCATTAGCTAATTTTAGAGACATAGAAAAAATAAAAAGAGAAGTTTTTTCTAATAGTATTGTAACTCATGGTCATTCTCGTGCGATACTTGGGGCATTACTTTTAGCTTATGCTGTTGATTTAATTTTACCTATTTCACCCGAAGATTTTAATCCCGAGAATTTTATTATTCAAATTGGTCAGGACTTTCAAAAGAAATTTGAATTATCATTTCTTAAAGAACCTACTTTTGCAAGTTGGATTATGGAATGGAATAAAGGTTCTAAAATTTCTTTTCAAGAACAATATCAAAAAACGCTTATTGAAACCCAGGAACAGCTTAGGCTATTGTACAAAGGTTTAACAACAAAGCAATCAACAAATGAAATTTTAAAGCAAATAGGTTGTGTAGCGAAAGAAACTAAAGGTTCGGGAATTTCAACTGTTTTAGCAGGAATATTCTTAACATGCAAATTTCATAAAACGCCAATTGATGGTATTTTGTATGCTGTTAATTATTTAGGTTCGGACACAGATAGTATTGCTGCTTTTACTGGTTCATTACTTGGAGCATTGCACGGGCAAGCAATTATTCCAGAAAAGTGGAAGAATGTGCAAGACTTTGAGTATTTGGACAAAATAGCAAATGATTTATTATCTATTTCGGAGGAAACCTATTCAAAAAATGACAACAATAGAAATTCTTCTGCAAAGGCATTTGATTTAAACAAGGATATTTATGAACTCGAAGACATAGTATATTTTGAGCCTCTTGGAGAGGGTGTTATTTCAAAAATTGACCGTCAACAGCCTTTAACAAAAGGAAAGTACAACTTGATAATTGATATTGATTTCAAAATAGGTCAGTCTTGTCGTTTTAACAAACTCATATCAGGTGAAATGCGTAAAGCTCAGAATGAAAAGGAAGTCATTTCATTGATTCGGGAAAAGATTCTAAATTCAAAGCAAGACATGATAATTAGCGAGATAACTAAAATCAATAATCCAGAATTAAACGAGATAGTTAAACTAATACTTAAATCCCTCGCATAGAGCCATGCACATTAAGCAAACGCACATAACCGACACACGTCCAAATTTGCGCCCCCCTCCCCCTCGTTTGCAACGAGGGGGGAATGGTGAAACGTTTGCAACGTAAAGAAAGACATAGCCAAATTGATGACTATGAAAAATCTTTTACTAAGATATTTTGACCAGCTTTTGATGCGAGTGGATGTTATACAGTGCTTTGTTGTAAAAACAAAAGACCACTAACCCCTCGTTGCAAACGAGGGG
>DBTT01000042.1:0-24290 GCA_002307185.1 Bacteroidales bacterium UBA1309 | reverse complement strand
AAGATGTGTATAAAGAGTAGGTTTGAAACGAGGGGAAATTGTGAAGCCGTTTGCAACGTAAAGAAAGACGTAGCCAAATTGATGACTATGATAAATCTATCGCTAAGATATTTTGACCAGCTTTTGATGCGAGTGGATGTTATATCTTTGTTGTAAAAACAAAGGACCAGCAACCCCTCGTTGCAAACGAGGGGCAGTGAGTGATACATCACCATGAAGAATGGATTGGATATTTTCCATATCAAACACGATGCATTCTTACTTGCTTGCGAAGCCATGAAAGATGTGTATAAAGAGTAGGTTTGCAACGAGGGGTTGCTGGTGAGACGTTTTTAACGAAAAAAAGAACACAAATATGTCTTCAGAAAACTACAGAATTGAAAGGCAAAATGCAGTTTACTTTCTCACGTTTACGGTAACTGATTGGGTGGATGTTTTTACAAGGTTGAATTACAGAAATATTATTTCGGAGTCGTTAGATTATTGCCGAAAGAATAAGGGGTTGAAACTGTATGCGTGGTGCTTGATGACCAATCACATCCATTTGGTTTGCAGTATTGAATCTCCTTTTAGAATGACGGACTTTCTTCGTGATTATAAAAAATATACAGCAAAGAAGGTACTCGACGAGATACAGCATTTGCCCGAAAGCAGGAGAGAATGGATGTTATACAGGTTTGAATTTGCCGGCAAGTTTGATAACCGTATTGAGAAATACCGGTTTTGGCAAGACAAAAGTCATCCTGTTGAATTGTCAACAACGGAAATGATAGAGCAGCGCATCAATTATATCCACGAAAATCCGGTGAAAACTGGATTGGTTGCCTGTGCAGAAGATTACTTATATAGTTCGGCTCGGAATTACGCAGGTCTTGACAGCGTCATTGAAATTGATATGATTTAGAGGCATGGGAGATCGTTATTGTTATGAAACAAGAAACCATTAACTCCTCGTTAGGAACGAGGAGTAGTGATTTGGTTATGAAGATTGTCGGAATTTCTCTCTACCTGTTCCTTCAATTTTTGATTCATCAAGTGAAAACCTTTGAGGGTTTTGTTTTCAATCGTGTCGGAAAAAAGCGGCACCAAAATGCCCGAGAAGGTTTCGGACTGGATGAAAGTGGTTGTGCCATCGCTATTTTCTAACAATTCAAAGGAGTGCCTGCCGTCGAAAAGCCCTTTGAAAAAGAGGTGTCCTTCCCAGCAAATTGTACGGTGCTCGACAAACCGCAATACAGTTGGTTTGAATATCATTGCTGATCCGTCCACCGGTTTAATCCGGGCTTCTATCTTCTGGTTTTCCGCCACCGTGCCTGTTAGCGAAAGGATAAAAGGATTCCATTGCGGGTATCTTTTAAAATCCACCAGCACATTCCAAACATCAGCCGGAGAGGCTTGGATACAAATTTTCGATTTTATACTTTTCATCATGTTTTCCGCTTAATTATCTGGTGCAAAGATAAGCGGCACAGAATGGTTGTTCCTTGACAATTGTCAAGATTTTCCGTTGCCACGGATTCTGCTCAATGTTTCTGCAGACATACCGAGCATGGAGGCAATGTAGTGGAGGGGAATTTGGTTGAACAGTTCCTTGTTGTTCTCAAAAAAGCAGGCATAGCGTTCGTGGGCCGTTTGGGAAAGAAATTGAAATATACGGTTTTCCATTGTCGTGAAGCAGTGCACGATAAACTCTTTTTCCAGGGCCAGCCAGCCTTCCACCAACTGGTTCATGATCAAGTAATCTTCCTTCGTGATGGTATATAGCGTCGTGTCCTTGAGACATTGCACGTTCCACCTCGCACGGCTGCCAAAAGTGAAGCTGTCGAGCTCGGTAATGAAATATCCGGGTAGGGTGATCCATTGGGTGATTTCCTTTCCATCGACCACCGAGAAGAGGCGTAGCGCACCGTCCTTGACGAAGGAAAACTTGTCGCAAACCTTTCCTTGAAGGAGGAAAAAGTCATTCTTTTTCAAGGTTTCTTGACTAAAAAGGGAAGATACGGCTTCAATGTCTTTCTCCCCTATGCGGAAATACAATCTCAAAAATTCATGCAGGTCATCCATTTTTGTCAATGTTGTTTTGCAAACAAAGTTAATTATTTCGTAGCGAATGGAGATTGCGAAAGGGGGATAGCCTTTCTTTCATGAAATGAACAGGAGGTATTCCCTCCTGGTGGTTTGTAACGAGGAGGAGGGGAGAAGAAATTCAGAACGGAAATTTCGCAGATTAGGCAAACCTCTAATCATTTCATTGAAAATTATTTGGCTGTCGTAAAAATTGATCGAGCCAAAAATGCGCTCTGTAGCTTGTTTGCAGATTTGCTAAAAAAACATGGCAATCTATTCTAACCACAACTTAGCGTTCTATTGAGACAAGCGATTGTTGTTTTCTTGTCGTGCAGAAAAGCAAACTAGAGAACGTGGCGTCTATCTATTCTGCCGTAGCCTAATTTTATCCTCGTCTCCAATCAGCCGATTTGATCCAATCGACTACAAATTTGACGTTTTCAAACGGAGTATCGGGCAACACACCATGACCAAGGTTGAAAATCCATTTGTGCTCGCGGCTTCCAAAAGGGAGATACGCTTCGAGAGCCTTCCGAATCGTTTCTTTGTCCGTGGTTAGGATGCGCGGGTCCAGATTGCCTTGCACGCCCATTTCGGGACCCACCATTGCCTTTGCATCTTCTATCGACATTTGCCAATCGACACCTACGAAATCGAAGGATTCGTTATGCAATGCGCTCATTCCATGACCTAAGCCTTTCGGAAAAAAGATCACCGGAGTTCCCGTTTCGCGCACCGCTTTCAGGATGCGCCTTACGTGAGGAAGTATCATTTCGTTGTAAACTGCATACGGCAGCAATCCGGCATGCGTGTCGAACAGCTGAAATGCGCTGACACCGTGTTTTACCTGTTGCAAAGCGTATTCTATCGACAAGTCGGTAATAACAGTCAAGAGTTGATTGGCTGTTTCCCGATCGCGATAGATCAGATCTACTGCTGCCGGAAACAAGTGGTTGGAACTGATTCCCTGCACCATATAGACAAATGTAGTGAGTGGAGCACCGCAGAATCCAATCAACGGGGTGTTTTCAGGTCGTGAAGAAACAATCACATCGATGGCGGCATACACATGCTTTAGTTTGTCTGGATTGGGATGAAGAACGGAAAGAGGTTCTTTGACATTTTTCAGGGGAGCTGCAAAGCGAGGGCCATGGTCGGTAAATTCCAGTTTCATCCCCATAGCTTCGGGTATCACTAAAATATCAGAAAACAAAATGGCAGCGTCCACTCCCAATTCATACACGGGTTGGAGGGTTACTTCCGCTGCCAGTTCGGGTGTTTGCATCAACTCATGAAAGCTGTATTTCTCTTTCAATCGGCGGTAAGATGGAATAATCCTGCCTGCCTGGCGCATAAACCAGACGGGAGGACGTTCTGTATTGATTCCGTTGATAGTATCGTTAAATATTGAATTCATTGTAGGAATTTTTGTTTAAAGAGAAGGGCGTGAACTTGTAAATTTGGCAACCTTGGCCACTTGATCAGTTGGCTACCTTCTTCATCGCTTCCAGACTTGCAGCAAGCGCATGATCGATGTCTTCATCTGTGTGTGCCTGAGAGATAAACAAAGCTTCGAATTGCGATGGAGCTTGGTAAATCCCGCTATCGAGACACGACCTGAAGTAAGCTGCATATTTGGCTGTGTCGGAAGTCATGGCCTGATCGAACGACCGAATTTCCGACTCCTCCGTAAAGAAAAGGGTCAACAGCGAACCAACCCGGTTGACTACCCCCTTCAAGCCAGTTTTTTGGAGGTTGGCCTTTAATCCTTCTTCCAATCTTTTTGCTTTTCTATCCAATTCTTGGTAAAACCCGGGAGTTTCATTCAATGCCCTCAGCATGGCCAATCCAGCGGCCATTGCCAATGGATTACCCGACAAAGTGCCAGCCTGATACACGGGTCCTTGTGGCGCCAGCATGTCCATTATCTCTCGTTTGCCTCCATAAGCACCCACAGGAAGTCCGCCACCGATAATTTTCCCTAAAGTGGTCAAGTCGGGAGTCACTCCCAGATATTCCTGCGCCCCCCCTGGCGCCAAACGAAATCCAGTAATCACCTCGTCAAAAATAAGCACCGATCCGTATTGGCTCGTTAGTTTTCGTAATCCTTCCAAAAAACCTTTGACTGGAGGAACAACACCCATGTTGCCCGCTACGGGCTCCACGATAACTGCGGCAATGTCGGAACCTTGTTCCAGAAACAGTCGTTCCACGGAGGCCAGATCGTTGTAATTGGCGACAAGGGTATCTTGTGCAATAGCGTTGGTGACGCCCAAACTGTCAGGCTGTCCCAAGGTGATGGCTCCCGAACCAGCCTTGATCAGGAAGCTGTCGGCATGGCCGTGGTAGTTTCCCGCAAACTTGACTATTTTGTTTCGTTGGGTATATCCTCTAGCCAGACGCAAAGCGCTCATGGTTGCCTCCGTACCGGAATTGACCATCCGCACTTTTTCCACAGAGGGCACCATGCTCACGATTAGTTCAGCCATTTCGGTTTCCAAGCGAGTGGGTGCTCCAAAACTAGTTCCTTTGAGGGCAGTGTCATTGATTGCTTTCAGAATTGCCTCGTGGGCATGTCCCAAAATCAGTGGTCCCCAAGACATGACAAAATCGACGTATTCATTGCCATCGATGTCGCTGATATGGCTTCCTTTGGCACTCTCTATGACGACGGGATCGATTCCAACGCTCTTGAAAGCTCTTACGGGAGAGTTCACCCCACCAGGAATAAGGTGCTTTGCCTTGGCAAATTCGGCGCTGCTTTTTTCGTGATTCATTGCAGATATCTGTATTTTACTTGTTTTCCCGTTTCAATATCTCTGCCATTTGGGCGGCATGATACGTGATGATGATGTCTGCACCTGCACGCTTGATGGAGGTCAGGATTTCTTTGACAATGCGTTCCTCATCCACCCAACCATTGGCAGCGGCAGCCTTTACCAAAGAAAATTCGCCGCTCACGTTGTAAGCCACAATGGGAATATTGAACGTATCTTTCACTCTCCGAATAACATCCAAATAGCTCAGGGCAGGCTTCACCATCACCATGTCAGCACCTTCCAGCAAGTCTTGCTCCACTTCACGCAAAGCTTCGTTGCTGTTGGCGGGATCCATCTGGTAGCTGGCCCGGTTTCCAAATTTGGGTGCACTTTCGGCAGCTTCGCGGAAAGGGCCATAGAAAGCGGAGGCATATTTGGCTGAATAGGCCATAATGGGAGTGTTGTAGAAACCATTTTCATCCAAGGCGGCACGTATTCGCCCCACACGTCCGTCCATCATATCGCTTGGGGCAATGAAGTCAGCCCCAGCTTCGGCCAGCGAGACAGATTGCTTGGCTAAGGTTTCCAATGTGGAATCGTTGTGTACATCTCCATCCACAATGGTTCCACAATGGCCATGCGTGGTGTATTCGCAGTTGCACACATCGGCAACCACCAACATATCTTTGATTTCGGCTTTGATGGCACGGATGGCTTGCTGCACAATCCCGTTGTGTTCGCAGGCAACCAATCCATGTTCGTCCTTGTGGTCGGGAATACCGAACAACAAGACCGACTTGATACCCAAATCGAACAATTTTTTACATTCTTCCACCAATAAGTCAACAGACAACTGGTCGTTTCCGGGCATCGATGTGATGGGGTTTCGCACGTTTTTGCCAGGACATACAAATAGCGGCATAATTAAATCATCTACCGATACTACAGTTTCGCGTATCATGTTTCTAGTAATCTCCGTTTTTCTCAGTCTTCTGAGACGTGTCTGCGGGAAAGCCATAACTTTTTCTTTTTTTGAATTATTATTCAGTATGTTGTTATCAAACAATCCGTTTAGAAATTGTCTGCATTGAAATATTCTTTTAGTTTCGATACCAATCCCTCTTTTCCCGAAGGAAAAGCTTCCACCCTGGGGACTATGCTTTCGGACAATAGGGCTTCGGTAGTAGATCGGCCAAGAGATACGGCTTTAAGCGTTTTCAGATCAATCGGGCTGGTATCTTTAGCCAATTTAGCGAAACTTCTTACGCCCGAAGGACTTGTAAAAAGGACCAAATCATATTCACCTCTTGCTACACGTTTCAAGATGGATTCGTCCACTTTAGCGGTGGCTAATGTTGCGTAAGCATTTATCCGATCAACAACGACTTTCTCCTTCAACTTTTCCAACAAAGTGTGAGGAGCCAAATCGCCCAATACCAAGAGGACTTTGTCGTCGAAGCTCAACAAAGACAGCAAATCCGGGATCAATTGAATCGCTGAGTTACCCCGATTCACCAAGTCAGGCTTCCATCCTTTCGCCAACAAAGTTTCGGCAGTGCGTTCTCCAAAAACTGCCGTGTGAAAAGGCAGAGTTTGAGTCCATCTTTTAGCGAGAAGACAATCAAAAAAACTGTTTACGCCATTTTGACTTGTGAATATGAGCCAGGTATATTTTTTTTCGAGAAAGATGTCGTTTTGTGTCTGATCCGGAATCGTAAGTGGCAAAATTTCGGTGAGGGGCATCAACAAGACATTTAGGCCAAGCTCTTCCAACGCTTCCGTTATACGATCTTCGGAAGCCAGAGGTCGGGTGTTGATGATTATTTTGCCTTCCACCTTTGAAATTGTTAGTTGTCTGAATTCTTACGTATTTGCTCCAATATCTCGTTTGCACCTTGTAGCGCCATCTTTTTTGACACTTCGAGCGCAATATGGATACCCTCGGAGAGCAATCCATTGCCCGTTTCACGAATCACGCGATTTCCATCAAGAGTGGAGACAAAACCTGTAAACCGGATAAAACCGTCTTCTACACCGGTGTAACATCCTACAGGCACCTGGCATCCTCCATCCATCGACTTGAGAAAAGCACGTTCGGCCAAGGCAACCATCATTGTTTGGTGGTGGTTTACAGCATTCATTATTTCATCGACACGAGGATCCAGCTCTCGTGTTTCTGTGGCAATGATGCCTTGGCTGACAGCTGGAACAACAATCTCCGGATCTATAATTTGAGTGATCCGGTCATCTAATCCCAGCCGTTGGAGACCGGTGGCAGCCATAATCATTGCATCGCAATAGCCGTTATCCATTTTTGCAAGCCGGGTATTTACATTGCCCCGAATGTCCACGATCTGAAAATTCGGATTATAGGCTAGGAGTTGTGCCCTACGCCTTAAGCTCGAAGTGGCAATCACATCTTCCGTAGTAAGCTCTTCCAGCGTTTTTCCATGTTTACTGACAAGGGCATCCCTCACCTCTGCCCGCTTTAATACAGCTCCCAATTTTAATCCTTCAGGGAAAAAAGTGGGCAAGTCCTTGAGGCTATGCACCGCCATGTCAATTTCGTTGTTGAGCAAAGCCACTTCCAATTCTTTGGTAAAAAGGCCTTTGTCCCCGATCTTCGAGAGAGCGACATCCAAAATTTTATCCCCTTTTGTATGAATCACAACCACTTCGACAGTTAGCTCTGGAAATGCGGTTGCGATCGCCTCTTTCATCGCGTTGGCTTGATAAAGTGCCAGCGCACTACCACGAGTACCAACCCTGATTGTATTTTTATTTTTCATTGGTTGCAGTTAGTTCAAACAACCGGTTGATCATTTGAAGGTATTCTACATTTTTACCGTTGTCAGTGAGGTGTTTGAGGTTTTTGATAATGAGTCCCGAATATTTGTCGGCCATATGCGAACCATACAGCTCTACCATTCCAAGATCTGGTTCGTTCAAGTTTTTTTGATAGTTTTTGATTTCAAGGGCATGAATTTTACGAAATCGTTCTTTAATCTGGTGGATGGTAGGGGAAAGGGAAAGAGACACTAGCCAATCCATGTATTCTTCGACCAAAATTTCGATAATCTCGTTTGCTTTTTTGATTTCTGCTTTTCGTTTTTCAAGAGTTTCACTTATCACTTCTTGCGTATCATCTACATCGTAGAGCGTGACGTGATCCAATGTTGCCACTTCCTGCGACACATTTCTCGGAACAGAGAGGTCGATGATTGTCAATGGGCGGAATTTACGTACAGGCAAAACTTCGCGAATCATTTTTCCATCAATAAGTGGAGTGGGTGCCGAAGTGGCCAGCATGATGATGTCGCATTGTGCAATAAACTGCTGCATATCCTCGAAAGGAACAGCTTTTGCGTGAAAATCAGCGGCTAATTCTTCCGCCTTGGCCAGAGTTCGATTCACGACATACAAGCTGCGACATCCTTTTTCAACAAGGCTCAACATAGACAAACGACCGGTTTGGCCTGCTCCAATCAACAAGACAGAGCGATTGGCAATGTCCTCGTATTTTCGCTTGGCAAGAGCAACCGCAGCCGAACTAACGGAAGCATAGCCTTCATTGATGTGCGTTTCCGTACGGACTTTTTTTCCAGCATTCAATGCTGCATTAAAAAGACGTGTCAATACAGGACCGGCACAATGTGTTCGCTCACTAATGGTAAATGCTTTCTTGATCTGACCTACAATCTGGTCTTCTCCCAACACCATAGAGTCGATGCCAGAGGCCACCCTCAAAATATGTTCAACGACATCCGTCCCGCTTAATTCATAAATATGGGTTTTTACTGCCGCATCCAGCTTTTTGAAATCAAGCAAGCTGAGAAAAAGCAATTCACTGCCTTCGGAAAAGGAAATATCATGGAGGTGGAAATAAATCTCAACGCGGTTGCAGGTTGACAAGACAACAACCCCAGATATTGCCTTGTTTTGCTTCAATTGCCTGACAAACAGCTCTGCTTCTTCTTCTGTAAACGACACTGTTTCGCGAATCTGAACCGGAGCTGACTTGTAATTCAGACCGATTACGCCAATCATCTTTTTCATTCTTTTTAGTCAATCAGAAATTGGGTACCCTCCTAATGGAAATAAACATACAAATTAATAGAAAATCTTGGAAATTCCATATCACTATTTGTGGTGATATTTATGTAAATCGAAAGAAAAAAATCAGGAAAATGCGATAAATTCTTTTTGCAAGCATTGATTGGCTAGGGTTATCTTTATAAAAATGCAATATTCGGGGGGGTTGGTAATTTGAGGGAACGAGCGCTCACTGAGTCTGTAATCGTTGTAAAATTTATAAACATGCATGAGGAAGATAGAAAGAAAAAAATTCAAGGGTACGGCTGCGGTTATTCCAGCCCAAGAGAGGAGTAATTGACGTTTTGAAATTTCATTTCATTATTCCACAATCAATTTATAGCCAATCCCCCTAACATTTACAATTTTGATCCTTTCGTCTTTGCTCAACCTGTGCCTCAGCTTCGTGATAAAAACGTGCAAGCTCTTGGTATTGAAGAAATTATCATCTCCCCATAAATCAAGAAGAATGCTTTGCGTTTGCACCACGTCGTTCTTATTGATGCACAACCGTTTGAGTATTTCCGATTCCCGGTGTGATAGCTCCTCGTGGCTTCCGAGGTAATTCAGTGCTTGCGTGACGGCATTGAAATGATAGTCACCGATACTGAATTCGGTACTATTTTCGTCTTTCTGTCCTATTTGGATTCGTCCAACCAAGGCTTTTATCCGCACAATCAGTTCCTGCATATTGAAGGGTTTCTTTAGGTAATCATTGGCTCCTAGTTCAAACCCAGCCACCACATCTTTGATGGCAGAACGTGCCGTGAGAAACAAGACAGGGGTTGCCTTATCCGTTTGTCGTATCTTATTGACCATTTCAAAACCGTCCACTTGCGGCATCATCACGTCAGAAACTAGAATATCAGGACGGATATCAAAAAAGAGCTTAAGCCCCTCATTTCCATCTTCAGCCAAAACAATATCGAAGCCCTGTTCGCTCAACGTGTCTTTGATGATCATGGCCAAAGTTTGCTCATCTTCAACGAATAATACTTTTATCTTCTCCATTATTTTAGTGGTATTTTTATTGTGAAGACAGATCCTTTTCCCAATACGCTAGAGAGTTGGATAATTCCATTGTGCTTCTCCACTATTGTTTTCACATAGAACAACCCGATGCCGTATCCCTTGGCATTGTGCTTGTTGCCCTGTGTTACCCGAAAGAATTTATCGAATACAAATTTTTGTTTGTCGGAAGCAATACCAATTCCATTGTCTTTGACTTCAATGACAGAGAAATTCGCCTCGTTGAAGGCACAGACATCTATGCGAGCCTCTTCTTCCTCAGAATACTTTATCGCATTATCGATCAAGTTACTAAGCAAATTATTAAGGTGCGTTCTATCGGCGTAGGCAGTTAGATCATGGGGTTTAATATCAAAATTAAATAAGATCTTCTTGTCCGCTTTCATCCGATGTTGTTCAACCAGAATATCCAATACCGCTTTTATCTGAACATCTTCTTTTTGGAGTACAAATTTGGTGCGCCGCTCCATGCTCATTGACAAAATTTGTTCCACCAAACCACTCAGTTTTTCGAGCTGGCTTTTACTTATGGCTAAGTACTTTTCCCGTTTCTCTTTGTTCTCGCCTTGTCCAAAGTTGAGCAAAGCATCTGTTGCAGAATAAGCTACGGCAATCGGCGTATTTAATTCATGGGTCATGTTGTTGGTGAAACCCTCTTTCATTTCATCCAATGTTTTCTGCTGGAATATGGTTTTGATCAAGTACCAGAATGCAAAAACAAAAATCACAATGATAAAAAAGGTGGTGCTCAGAATTCCGAGCATCTGGGCTAAAATAGATTTTGTGAGTGACTCAATATAAATGCGGTATCCCAAATGGTTGTCGGAATCATAGGTGAAGTTAAATACGGAAGGAGCCTCCTTTTCTCTTGAAAAGCTAGCAGTGTGGATAACTTTATTTTTGGCTAAGTTCACAATTTCAATCCGGTATATGTGCGATTTTATTTCCTCCTTAACAAATAATTCAGAGAGCGATGAGTGTAAGATTCTCAAGCTAATCGGTGATTCTTTATTATCCAAAGTCTGGTGGATAGCTTCCCTGATCGACACAAGAATCTTGTTCATATAAACTACGTTGACCTTGTCTTTGTCTAATTCCTTTTCGGCTTTGATGGTATCGCCTTCCTTGACAACATTTTCCCGTTGTATAGTGAATTTTTTTTCAAATGGATCTTTTTCTTTGGAACTTCCCATGGATTGCTTGATAGAAATTTTCCCTTTACATTTTTTCGGTTTAGGGGCTTTATCCAAGCTATCTATTCGTTCTTGCAATTCCATTGAATTGGCTTCGTCCAAACAAGTAATCACTGATTTTTCAGTTTCTGCTTCTATGGTTTTGTAGAGTCCCCCCAGCCAAAAAATTTGAAACACGAGGGCTATCGACAGACAGCCAATAATACCGATAAGAATGTATTTGAAGTTAGATTTCATTGTTTTTCATTTAACACACACAAATGTAATCATAATAATACGACGAACCACAGACCGTTAAGACTAGATAAGACTTCATAAGTGAATGATAACCTGGACTCTTGTGTTTTCTGCTGACCTTTGCTCCATGAAACAACAAAAAACGCATCTCAATATGAAGAAGCTCACACTCATTCTCGTATTCGCAACCTCTATTTTGGCATTAAATGCGCAGAATATCACAGGGAGAATAACAGACAAAGAAGGACATGGTATAGAGTCCTCCGCCATTGTGCTACAAACGATGGATTCAATTTACATGGATGCTAGTTACAGCGATTCATTAGGTAATTTCTATTTTCAGAAAAACCTTACCAAATACCGATTAGTGATTCAAAACCTGATGTACAAATCTTTAGAGAAGGAATTTTGCAACCCCGACGCGGGTAATATCCAACTGGAAAACAAGGATTTGAATTTGCAAGAAGTGGTTGTGAAAGCCGAACGCCCTTTAGTGAAGGTGGTGGACGGCAAGATGACGTACGACATGACGCTTTTGTTGCAAAACAAAATAGCAAGCAACGCCTACGATGCCTTGTTGGAGTTGCCTGGCGTATCGGAACAAAACGATGCCCTGAATTTGGCTGGAAGCAATGGCGTCAGCGTGATCATCAATGGAAAAGCATCCTCGATGACCGCCGAGCAAATGACAGCATTGTTAAAAAGTATACCAAAGGAACGTATCCAGTATGCAGAAGTGATGTATAACACACCGCCTCAGTATCATCTGCGGGGAGCCTCCATCAATCTTGTGTTGAAAGACGGTGTATCGCAAACCCCACAATGGCAGGGACAGGTCAATGGAAATGCCAGCCAATCGCATTATGCCAATTACGACGCAGGTATATCCCTGTCATACAGCAGCTCGCTTTTTTCAACAGACTTCATGTATCAAGTAATGCAGACCGAGAAATATATGGGTTTAGGTATAGATTCGCATCATCTTTATGACGGCGAACTGTATGAAATCAATCAAGATAACGTGACAAAAAACAACAATTTATCCCATAATATCCGCTTAGGGAATGAATTGTTGCTTAGTTCGAAAGACAAAATTTCTGTAGTTTACACTACTCAAATCCAGACAAAAAACAGACCAACCGCATTTTCAAAAGGTTCTTTCTCTGATTCTGAAAACAGAGGGTATGAAAACACACCGATTCAATTGCATAACTTAGCAATGAATTATACTTCTGGGTTTGGCCTCTCAGTTGGTACCGATTATACTTCTTATAAAAAGCATTCGGGACAAGATTATGAAGAAAAACTGACTGGAAAGGAAACGGCATTCACCGCTACCTCCAAACAAGACATCAATCGGTTGACATTGAATGCAGACCAAAGCCATATCTTGGCAAACAAATGGACATTGAATTATGGCGCCAACTTTATCTATGCCTCCGACAAAAGTTCTCAAGTCTATTATTCAGATAAAGGCAAAGACCTCTCGTCATCCAACACCCAGAGTGCGTTGAACGAATATACATACCAGGCCTATGCCGGATTTTCAAAGGAATTCTCCGAATCTTTTTCTTTAAAGGCTTCGTTCACCGGTGAATATTATCAGCACAAAGACAAACGATATCGGAGTCTTGTCCCCCAATTGGACATGACTTACGTAATCGATCCCAACCGCATCCTTCAATTCAGCCTTTCTTCGGACAAAACTTATCCTAGTTATTGGGCGATGATAAATTCGGTTTCCTATTTGGATGGTTACACTGAAATAGATGGAAATCCCGATTTACGACCAACCCGTTCTTATGAAACCTCCCTGACTTACATTCTCAAAAACAAATATATCTTTTCACTGAATGCCAGCCTCGAAGATGACTATTCGATGCAATTGCCCTACCAATCGCAAGAACGCTTAGTTTTGATTTACAAAACGGTAAACTTCGATTACAAAGAAAATCTAGGACTGTACCTATTGGTGCCATTCCGCATCAGTTCCTGGATGGATTCTAAATTCATGCTTTATGGATATTATGACCAACAAAAAAATAGCAACTTCTACGAAACATCCTTCAATGACAATATATTTTCCGTTTACACGAACTTGAATAATACGTTTAATATTTCCTCAAAGCCGAATATCAAAGCCGAATTATCGGGAGCCTTTTGCACCAAAAATATCCAAGGACCGGCAATACTGTCCTCCATATACCAACTAAATGCAGGCTTAAAGTGGGCGTCCAACGATAGCAAAGCCGAAATCCGTTTCAAAGTGAATGATATGTTCAATAGCTGGACTCCCAAAAGCATGAAAACGCACTTTGATACTCAAAACTTGGACATCTCGATCATTTCCGACACCCAATACGTCAGCCTCTCTTTCTCCTACAAGTTTGGAGGGTACAAGGAAAAGAAACACAAGGAAGTGGATACTTCGCGGTTTGCAAAATGACGATTTGATCACAAAATAGTAGGACGGCTATTCAGCGTAAAATTTGCCAAGCTAGCGTTCTCTTGAGACATCCTCCTCATCGTACCACAAATCCAAAACACTACATAAATGTACTTTTTGACTTTTAATCCCTCTTTTTTGTGGGTTATTATATTTTCATATAACGAAATACGTTCTAAATAAATTTACAATAAACTGAATATAAATAATATAACTATAAAACAAGAACCTTTATTTCAATAAATATTTTTATGGCACGGTATTTGATTAGAAGCTAATGTAACTATCAACCCAATAACTTTATTTATTATGAAAAAGATTGCATTCTACGGAAAAGGTGGTATCGGTAAATCTACCACACAACAAAACACAGCAGCAGCAATGGCTTTTTTCCATGGACAGAAAGTATTCATTCATGGATGCGACCCAAAAGCAGACTCAACCCGTATGATTCTGGGAGGTATGAACCAAAAAACAATCATGGACACGCTTCGTGACGACGGTGCGGAATTGGTAACAACCGACAAAGTCGTGAGTACTGGATTTGGAGGCATCAAATGCACTGAATCGGGAGGCCCGGAACCAGGCGTAGGATGTGCCGGCCGTGGTGTGATTACAGCCATAGACTTGATGGAAGCACAAGGAGCCTACACTCCAGAATTGAACTACGTGTTCTACGACGTATTAGGTGATGTTGTTTGCGGTGGGTTCGCCATGCCGATCCGCGATGGAAAAGCACAGGAAGTGTATATCGTTTGCTCGGGCGAAATGATGGCCGTGTATGCCGCCAACAACATCTGCAAGGGTTTGGTGAAATACGCTAAGCAAAGTGGCGTTCGCTTGGGAGGCCTTGTTTGCAACAGCCGCAAAGTGGACAAGGAACGTCAATTTATTGAAGAATTTGCCGCTGCAATCGGCACACAAATGATCCACTTCGTACCCCGCGACAACATTGTTCAAAAGGCGGAGTTCAATAAAAAGACCGTGATCGAATTCGACCCTCAAAGCAACCAGGCTCACGAATACAGCGAATTGGCCCGCAAAATCATCGAAAACCAGATGTTTGTGGTGCCTAAACCGCTAACCATGCCAGAATTGGAATCCATGGTGACAAAATACGGTATTATTGATTAACCTCTAAAGACAGGAGATAGCAAAATGAAAATGATTAGAGCGATTGTGCGTCCCGAAACTGCGGACGCTGTAACGGATGGCTTGGCGGATTCTGGTTTTTATTCAATGACCAAGATGCCTGTATTCGGTAGGGGGAAACAAAAAGGGCTGACCGTTGGCAACACCCACTACGATGAATTGCCCAAAATTTTAATTATCGTTGTCGTTGAAGATTCTTCAGTAGATGAAGTGCTCAAAATCATTCAGTTCAAAGCCTACACAGGCAGCGAAGGGGATGGGAAAATCTTCATCTCTCCCGTCGAGAAGGCAATCACGGTACGTACGGGGGCTTCCGGAATTTAATAAACACTGATCGTATGAAAGAGATAATAGCGATTATTCGCCCCAGCAAAATGAATGCCACCAAGAAAAAGCTGGACGAGATGGATGTACCTTCTGTGACTGCGATGCCCGTTTGGGGACGTGGCAACCAGCGGGGAATCAATCCGGTGCTGACTGGTATAGAAGTGAGCAAGGAGGCGATGGTGAAAGGCCATGTGACCGGAATGAAATTTGTGCCAAAGCGGATGCTTGTCATTGTAGCCAAGGATGAAGATGTGGACAAAATCGTCGATATCATTACCAAAACAAACAAGACCGGCTACATCGGGGATGGAAAAATATTTATTTGCCCAACCGACAATGCCATGAAAGTCCGCACCAAAGAAACGGGCGATGCCGCTTTGTAATTTACTGGAAGTTTTAAAACAATAAAAAAAAGAGAAATCATGCCATATCATCAATTCAAATGTAGCGAATGTATCCCCGAGCGGCTTGAACACGCCGTGGACAAGGGCGAAGGCGAGGACTTGACGCATGCTCTTCCACTCGGATACCTGAACACGATTCCGGGAACAATTTCGGAAAGAGGTTGTGCTTACTGTGGTGCTAAGCACGTGATTGGAACCCCGATGAAAGACGTGATCCATCTAAGTCACGGCCCTGTTGGTTGCACGTACGACACTTGGCAAACCAAGCGTTATATCAGCGACGATGGAAACTTTCAATTGAAATACACCTTTGCTTCCGACATGAAAGAAGCACACGTGGTGTTTGGTGCAGAAAAAATGTTGAAAAAGAACATTGTGGAAGCATTCAAGGCATTCCCCAAAATAAACAGCATGACGCTTTACCAAACTTGCGCATCGGCGCTGATTGGCGACGACATGAATGCTATTGCGGAGGAAGTGATGGAAGAAATGCCCGGCAAAAAAGTGTTCGTCTGCAACTCCCCGGGATTTGCCGGCCCAAGCCAATCGGGAGGACACCACAAGATCAACATGGCTTGGTTGAATCAAATGGTGGGCACTGCCGAGCCTGAAATTTACAGCAAGTATGTGATCAACTACATTGGCGAATACAACATACAGGGCGACCAAGAGCTGATGAAGGACTATTTCCACCGGATGGGAATACAAATCTTGGCAACATTCACCGGCAACGGACGTTTCGACGACCTCCGTTGTTTGCACAAAGCACAATTGAACGTGCTGGAATGCGCCCGGTCTGCCGAATATATCTGCGATGAACTTCGTGTCCGCTACGGTATTCCACGAATGGACATCGACGGATTCGGATTTGAAGCCACTGCCGATTCGTTGCGGAAGATCGGTTATTTCTTTGGCATCGAAGACAAAGCGGAAGAAATCATTGCAGAAGAATATGCCCGTTGGAAACCCGAATTGGACTGGTATGCGGCACGCTTGCAGGGAGTCAAGATGTGCTTGTGGCCTGGAGGGTCCAAATTGTGGCACTGGGCACACATGTTGAAAGCAGAAATGGGCATCAACGTGGTATCAGTTTACACAAAATTCGGCCACCAAGGAGACATGGAAAAAGGGGTTTCGCGCTGCGAACCAGGTGCCTTGGCCATTGACGATCCAAACGAATTGGAAAGCCTTGAAGCTATGTACGAACTCAAACCCGACCTTATCATGACGGGCAAACGTCCGGGAGAAGTAGCTAAAAAAATCCGTGTGCCTTACCTGAATGTTCATGGCTACCACAACGGCCCCTACAAGGGATTCGAAGGTTGGGTGCGCTTGGCCCGTGATATTTATAACTGCGTATATTCTCCGGTTCACAAACTGACCCTTCTGGACATTAGCAAGGATGAAATCCCCACGGGCAAAGGTTTTGAAACACCACAGTCGTATTCTGACCTCAACCTGAGCGATGACATCAAGCATGCAAGCGACTTGAGGCAATGCACCAGCGATTACGATCCCATCCCAAGATTGCGGGCAAAAGCGGAAAGCAACGTCTATACATTCCCTCATCCTGAAACAGGAGAATGGAGAGTGGTGCCGGTGGAGACATTGAGAAAGAGCAAAGTAGTGGATGTCGAATAATTAAAAGGGGGTTAGAGATGGAAGAAAATGTAGCCAAAGAAAAAATGAGCCAGCTTGAATGGTATATCACCAAACATTGTCTCTGGCAATACAATTCGCGTGGTTGGGACCGCTTGATTCAGAATGAACGTATTCTGACCAAAACAAAGCAAATTCTTAACGGTGAAAATGCCAAAGAGGACGATAGCACCTCCGACAGATATTATTGGAGCGAGGCGATGTCTTTGAGCAGGGCTTTCAAAAAATATTTCCCTTGGTTGGAAGAAACAAGCAAGGAAGATATAGCCCAGATTCTGAATCTGTTGAAAGAGAGAATGGATCACACGATGGTGCATGCCTCGTTGAACAAGGAACTCACCAAACAGCAGTATTGATTAGGTAAATGAGTGTTTCGAGGTGAAGGGATAAGGGCAGGGGCAAAAGGAGCAAATCGCCATTTTTTTTGACAAGCGTTATCTTATTTCCATACAACCCCTTCCTTCCCACCCCGAACCTGAAAGTGTTTAATGTAACAAAAAAGAAATCATGAGTTGCGAATTAAAACCAAAAGATAGAGTTGGGGTTATCAATCCGATTTTCACTTGCCAACCGGCAGGAGCCCAATTCGCCAGCATTGGCATAAAAGATTGCATCGGTCTGGTACACGGAGGCCAAGGTTGCGTGATGTTTGTCCGCCTGATTTTCTCCCAACACTTCAAAGAGAGCTTCGAATTGGCTTCTTCTTCCCTACACGAAGATGCGGCCGTATTTGGAGCCTTGCACCGGGTAGAACAAGGAGTTGACGTACTATTGATGCGTTACCCGCATGTGAAAGTGATCCCCATCATCACCACTTGCTCCACAGAGGTGATCGGCGACGACATCGACGGGCTTGTCTTGAAGTTGGAGGCCGGGTTGCTGAAAGAAAAATACCCCGACAGGGAAGTGCATCTGATCCCGATCCATACGCCCAGCTTCGTAGGGAGCATGATTAGCGGATACGATGTTGCGGTGAAAGACATTATTTCCCATTTTGCCAAAAAGGAGCTTGAAAGCAATGGCAAAATCAATTTGCTGACAGGCTGGGTGAATCCGGCTGATGTGACCGAGCTGAAATCGTTGTTGGCCGAAATGAAAGTGGATGCCACCGTGTTGTTCGAAATCGAGGAATTCGACTCGCCCATCATGCCTGACGGCAACCATGTTTCGCATGGAGAAACCACCATCGAAGACTTGCAAAGCACCGCAAACGCCATTGGAACAATTGCTTTGAACCGTTACGAAGGCTCAAGGGCTGCAAAATACCTCGAACAGGAGTTTGACGTGCCGGCAATCATCGGGCCTACGCCCATCGGCATCCGCAACACGGACACCTTCCTCGCCAATGTGAAGAAAATGACCGGAAAAGCAATTCCTGAATCCTTGGTGAAAAAGAGAGGCATTGCCCTAGATGCCTTGGCCGACCTTTCACACATGTTCCTCACCGGAAAAAAAGTAGCTATCTACGGAAACCCCGACTTGGTCATCGGCTTGGCTGAATTCTGCCTCGACTTGGAAATGGAACCAGTATTGCTTCTTCTGGGTGACGACAATGGCGGATATGCCAAAGACCCACGCATTCTGGCACTAAAAGAAGGTGTGAATTTCGATATGGAAATCGTTACCAACGCCGATTTCTGGGAATTGGAAGACAGGATCAAGAACAAGGGTTTGAAACTAGATTTAATATTAGGACATTCAAAAGGACGCTATGTTGCTATTGACAACAATATCCCGATGGTTCGCTTGGGATTCCCTGTATATGACAGAGCCGGAGGATTCCGCCATCCAGTTGTTGGTTATGCCGGAGCCATTTGGTTAGCTGAGGAAATGGCAAACCACATTTTCACCGACATGGAATACAAGCACAACAAAGAATGGGTGCTTAACGTATGGTAATTACCACCTACAGATTTATATAATGCTTTGCGTTCACCGGTACTTTTCAGTACGGAGGTATCGGTGGCCAAAGAAAAAATCATTGAATTATTGACTCACTGAATTACTGAGTCATTCAATTATTCAGTTATTCAGTTATTCAGAAAAAAGAAAGGTTATGGTAGAATATGAATCGGAAGTTATTGACGAAGAATCTTTTGAGATTAACTTTGCAGACGCAAAGGCATACCACAACAGGGCATTACAATACAAGGACAGCGGGCAGCGTCCCAGCCTTGCATTCAATATTGCTTCGGTGGCACTCGAACGCTATTTGGTGGCTATTTGCGACTTGTATGGCGAAAGCCCGAGAAATCACAATTACATCACCTTGATGCAGGACGTGGTAAAGGTGGTGGAGGTACCTAAAGATTTGATCCGGAGAATAAAAGCCATGGATTGGATTTTCGGAATCTGCTCCATTGACGAATATCGCCACCCTGATCCGGATGCATCGGATATGGAGAATGTGCTTGTACTTTGCCAAGAAGTCCAAAAATTGTTTGATAATAAAAGAATTGCGGCCATCCGGCATTTGGCCAGCCAAATCTCGGAAGACATAGTTCATTCATTATAAACCAGAATATCAAAACTCTTAATTATTATGCAAGGAAGAATGAAAGAACATCCTCTTTCGCCGGAGGAAATCAAATCCCTACTTTTAGCGGAACAAGTCGGTAATCTAGGAACAATTTCGGAAGGTGGATTTCCCTACATCACCCCCGTCCACTTTGTGCTGATTGAGGACAAAGTGTATGTACATGGATTGTGTATCGGACAAAAAATCAAGTATCTGAAAGCAAATCCGAAGGTTGGGTTTGAAGTGTTCAAAATGAACGGACTCATCCACGACCCCGAACTTCCTTGCGACACAAACACCGATTATCAGAGCGTCATCATCCTCGGCACAGCCAAAATGGTCGAAGACGACAGCCTCAAAATAAGAGTATTGGACGAAGTGGTGAAGAAGTTTACCCCGCAGCATGCCGGCAAATCTTATCCTGCCGCCATGCTCAAAGCAACGGGCGTGATCGAAATAACGGCTCTGGAAACCACGGGGAAATATTTTAAATAATTAACGATAAACTGTTAGCTTATAGCCATTAGCTATTCGCTATAAGCTAACAGCTAACAGCTAACTACCAAACATGAAGATAGCCGTTTTTTTAGACGACAAGGAGCAAATTATCCCGTTCTATAGCTCGGGAATCATCGAGATTTATTCCGATGAAGAATCAGGGTGGGAATGCGTCAATCAAATTCCTCTTGACCTCACCGTCCAAAAAGACTTGGTGGATGTTCAAGTGAAGGTGCAGCTCTTGGCATCCGAGTTTGAAGATTGCAACCTATTGGTTGTCGAAAACATCAAAGGGTTGCCGCTGGTGCTGCTCCAGGAAGCAGGCATCGGCATCTGGAAAGCATCCGGAAAGTTTTCTCCCGAAATGTTTCATTTTGTCAAAGAGAAATTGGAGAAAGCCATCAAAGCACAGCAAAAGAAAGTGGTGCGTCCCACATTGGTTGGCAACGAACAAGAAGCCGAATACGAAATCGACATGATCCCCCTGTTGAGTGGAGACCGCTCGCTGAACTCGATTGACATATTGGTTCCCTTTATCCAGGAAACCAATTTCAAGAAACTCCAAATTGTGTGCAGCCATTTGCCAAAATGGTTCAACAAAGCACTCGAAGAATTTGCCCTAACTTCCAAGTTGGAAGAGATGGAGCCCGATGTGTTACGGGTGACCGTGAATCCTATTGATTGGAGCGACGACATCAGTTTCCGCAAGCAAGTACATATTCCCGGCATGGGTGGAGGTTGTTCGTGCGGAGGTTGATCTTCGTTTCGGATTTCCCTAAAAAAACTGGCGTATGAAGAATAAAATTGCAGCATTTGTGGACGAAAACGGGAACGCTTTGCCAATCAACTCGACAGGCTATATCCATGTGTATGAGATCCGTGATGCCAACTGGTTTTGCATAGACCAATTCCCTTTTTGCGTGGCTGGGGAAACCAGTATCGCCGAAATCCGCAAGCGCATCCACGAAGTAGCCGACCGTCTGGAGGGTTGTGCTGCATTGATCGTGAACCAAAGCAAAGGCATATTCAATTCCATATTTGAAGAAGAGTTGCGCCTGCGCATTTTTTTGGCCACAGGCAATCCGATTGCAGTGCTCTTTCAAGTGCGAGATATTATACGCACGCAAATCATTCAGGCCATCGAAAGAATCGAAAACCGAAAAACCGGCAACGAATACATTGTTCCCGTGGTGATCGGAGAACAACCGGAAGGCTGTTTCCAAATCGACCTTCTGAAGATTCAGGAAAAAAACGAGAAGATTGATCCAAAGGAAATCATTCTGGCTTTTCTGCAAAACGAGCGCTTTCTCGAACTGGAAATCGTCAGTTTGGAACAGCCCCAATGGGTTCATCTCGAACTACCTGATTCCCGATTCGAAACAAACACAGAATATAGAAAAGATGGTATTTGTCATACCTTTGTTAGACCTAAACACCGGGCCTCGGAATAGCAGCACCGACGGCACGGATACAGGAAAAGGCAAAAGGAGAGCAACCTTGCTCTCCGCCATCTTTTTTTGAACAATAATAAAATTTAATACCACAATCTCCTTTCCAGATCATAGGTTTTTGAACCTTTGGACGGAAGCACCTGGATAGTTGCTTCCGTCTTTTTCTAATCCTAAAAAACGGTAACGGAGAGGGACGTTACATGGTGTCATGTCTCTACGCAATCCGATGCGAACTCAACGTGAGTTCGATCTAAAGGCTATAGCGAGAGGGGCGTTTCGCCAAGAATAAGTTTAGTTGATTCTCTCACAGCAAGCCGCATAGCGGCGACAATCTTAGTTGCCCTGTGCGCTAGCGCAGGGTAGAATGTAGTTCGCCTGAAAACGGAAGCCGCATAGCGGCGAAAACTATCTTGGGGATGATGCGGTTCGGCTTCGGTGTATCCGAACAATGTCGCCACTGGCGTGGCTTAGGATCAACCCCGGATTCCTTTCCCTGCGCTTGCGCACAGGGCTACTAAAATGACGCCACTACGTGGCTAGAAATGTGTTCTCTTTTCGTGCGCAAGCCAGCTCTCCCTTTTCTTGGGAGAGGGGGAGCTATGTCTAACTGAGGCCGGGATGCCCCCCAACAGATAGATACGTAACACATTACGTCTGTACATATTTACCGATGCGCACCTTTTTTGTGTGCGCAAGCAGTTCCCCTCTCTTTGGGAGAGGGGTTAGGGGTGAGGTTTTAAAAAAATCCTTACGGGCTTCACAGCCCATAAGGATCACAAAAAAATAAGTTTATTTACATCCCGGTTTCCAAACTTTCAATTCAAAAAATAACGTCCAAACCGGGATAAGCATCATCCCCCCAAACTTCCCAGCTTGCAAAGGGATGAACAACACAAAAACTACCCGTAAAACGAGATAATCTTTGGGTGTGCCACCGTGTTGAAAGAGGAGGAAGCTACCGGGAGTGCGACTTCGAGTCGCCGCCCAGGTTAAGCCTTCAGATAGAGGAGCCTTAGCCCCTGCAAAGATTCCCGTCCGCTTCACTCGGGCGATAGCGCCGGTCTATACCGCTCGGTATCGTCACCTTATATCGCCCGATAGCACCGGTCTATATCGGGCGATATAGGCAGACAATAATTTTTATTGCACGGTGAGTACTTCCCCAAAGGCTGCTGTTCTTGGCTCTTTAAGCAAAACACCTGTCGTGTACTGCGTACCACCTCCACCACATATTCTCCGGCAGGCAACGCCGGGATCACCACCAGCAGCTCCGACGGATTATTGGTCAGCAGGTTATCGTAGAGATAAGCCCTGATGCGATGTAGGATTGCCATAATTCTTTTAAGGTTTTAGAGATTAAACTTGGATTTCTTTCATTGGAATACGGTTTTGAAATAACCTTAGAGTGCGACTTGAAGTCGCATTCCAAGCGTAAGTGTTACATTACAGGTCTTGGACACAACGTATGGAAAAACCAACCGTGCGTACGTCTTGATTTATAGATGCGCTATAAAAGGTGTAGACTTTACTGCTTGTTGTTGCCGAAACAAGGGTATTTGTCCAAAGACGCACTTCTGAGCCAACTCCCAACATAGCATCGCCTGTATAAACTCGGTATCCTGCCGCTGGAATAAATAAATAATTAGCAGCAACAGAAGGGATTGAAGTCGTTTTGAAATAAGAACCATTTTTAGAATTGTATGTTCCCCAAATCTTGCCTGAACTAATTAGGTTGCTTAGGTTTGTGTACGTTGGCATCCTCCAAGTTCCAGTTGGCGAGACTTTCCTACAAGGGTCGGTTGAACTAATGTAGCCCGATGTAGCATTAGAAGATGTTATAGAAGAAGGATTCAAGGTATTCCAGCAGAAATAATCTCCACCGAAAAGCGTTCCAGAATATAGTTCCTGACTGCTATAGAAGCTAAATGTGGAACCGCTATCCGTAGATCGCACATTCCCTTTTGCCCATCTCACCCCGCCAATAATGAAGTTGTTCTTCAGTCTTGCCGTGAGCGTGTAGGTATATCCCGCCACCAATGTTTTCGTAAATGTCGTTGACAAGCTGCTGTAAGTGGTTGAACTGCCAAGCGTCAAGCTGCCGATACCCACCGAAAAGCTTGCCGTGCCTGTTGCAGCAAACACCGGTATGGTGGCCCCAGTCAGTATCGTGTCTCCCGTGGTGGAGAATGAGACGGCCTGCGAGCTGGTGCTGCCGGAGGTGGTTTCCCCGGAGAGCAGTGCCACCGATGCCGAGGCGTAGGTGGGCGACAGCGTCACCCCGCTGATGGCGTTGATCTTTGCCCCCAGGGTGCTGGAGCTGACCGCCACCGTCACCTTGCTGAACCAGTGGGCGAAGGTGATGGCGACAGGGTTGCTGGTGCCGTCGGCTACCGTCACCGTGCTGGAATAGTAGAGCAGGTCCTTGTCGGTGCTCACGCTGAGGCTGGTTGCCGTGGCG
>DBTT01000055.1 GCA_002307185.1 Bacteroidales bacterium UBA1309 | reverse complement strand
TTGGTCCAGCCAAACCGTTTGAGCAGACAAACTGTTGCCCCCACAAAAGCTGAATAGAATGACGAACCCCACAATTACTGTAAAACTAAAGTTGTTTATTACCCTCATGAATACTGTATTTTTATATGATTTATTTAATTTATAACAGAAATCACCTCCTAATATTTGGAAATTGATGCCGAAGTATTGGTTATTTGCAACACTTTTATTTCTTTTCGCGCCGAATTTTTCCGATAGCCCTCACTATTTTTCCGTCGGGAGCAATGCCCTCAACGAGGATTGAATAAGTAGAAGGCATATCTGCTGTATAGAATTCGAACAAGGCTTTTCCCTGTTGGTCAGTTTTGAGAACCGGACACCAATAAATGGTGGAACGCAAATCGGGAATGGAATTATCTATCTGCTCACGTGTTTCGTACTTGGGAGTGTAGAACTGTTTGGCAATTTGGTAGCCCAAGGGCGTTACGAACTTGATATTCGTGTTCTCTTCATGAGTTTGCAGCCCCTCCCCCCTTTTGGTTGAAATCATCACCACACCATTGTTCCCTTTGCCTCCAAAGATGGCTGTTCCTGAGGGATCTTTGGCAACTTCTATTTGCTCAATGTCTTGCACGGCAATCATACCCAGTTCATCCTCTGCTATATCCATTCCGTCAACGAGGATAAGCGGAGGGCTGTCGCTGCTGCGAATTCGGATGCGATTGCCTGATACGTTGACGCCGGCTATCCCGACAAGCAGCTGATAAATGTCCGTAGCATTTTTCTCCGCAATTTGATCTGCAGAAATCTGCGTGTTAAATGCTGACGAATAAATAGAATTGCCGTTACTTTTGCTCTTTCTCTCTGCGGTCACAGTCACAGCATCCAAATTGACCATGCGAATTCCATTTTCATAGGTATATTTCTGGGAGGCTTTCAGCATATAATCTTCAATTTTTCGATAATCTGCCTTTTTTTGTGAAAAGACCCTTCCCTTTTCGGGTGGAAAATTCTCTTGATCGAGAATAAGATCCACTCTATTACCTTTGCTTTTTGTTTGAGCCTGAACAATGTAGCTGGCACTATCGGGAAGTTCAAAATGATTGAATTTGAACGCTCCGCTTTTGTCTGTAAAGGTTTGTTCAAAGAAGGGATAAGTGGTCGATAGAATTGTTACGGGATAGTCAACCGAACTTTTATTTAATAAGATACCGCTTTTCACTTTTCCGGAAATTTCTTGTCCTATTTCGATGGCAACTTGTGGTTTTGCGATCGTGTCCACCAATACTTTCCGAATATCGTAACGCCTCCATCCCTGAGTCATCATCAACATATCCAGATGCATGGAAGCTTTTGGATTTCCATTTATAAAATAATATCCCGGATTTTCTATGTAGCCGCGGAGATCGGAGGCCAAAAGAATAGACGTGATCACATTGACACAAGAATCAGGTGTCACATCCTTGTCATCAGTCACCGAAACCGACAAATTTGCAGCAATAGGCTGATTTTTAATATCTTTTAGATTAAGGGAAGCTTTCACAAGTTCCCTTTTCCCATAATTGCCCTTATCTGTTGTGATAGTATAATTGGCAACATCGGATTGATTCAGATTGAAGACCAGCCTCTCGCTAACCGGCATCAACTTTGAATTGACAAGCAAGACATTGATCACCCCGGAAGGTAGGCTGTCTTTATCAAAGGAGATAAAATCCTTCTTGTCGTCCCATTTCAATGCGCCAAGCAACAATCCCCGGCAATGCACCACCAGATAGAACGGCTGTGTCGAGTCTAGACTTTGAGATTTCACGACGTTCACCAGCAAATGACCCTTTTGCCAAAATGTTTGTATGCTGGCACCGTCGGCTACAGCTTTGGGTAGCTCAAACGTTTTTTCAATATTGTCAGAATTTCGACATACAGCATAAAGCGTTTCATTGGATTCCGGATTAATAAAAAAACACCCCATTCCCAAATGCTCCGACTTGAATGTGACCAACGTGTCCCCTGATTGGTTTTTAACAAAACCCCTGACATCTTCACCCAAACCATCGCTGCCAATAGCCTTAAAGGCTACCTTATTGGGGGCATCCATAATTAGATTTCCTCCTTCGGGAAAGAAATCTGCATGGTAATCATTGCTCTTTGGGTGCATGGGAATAAACAGCTTTTGCGTTCTTCCCAAATAATCATATTCTAGGTACAAAGCGTTTGCATGTTGATCCGGATCCACTTTGAAGGTAGCATTTGCGGCAGATTCCTTCCGCGAATATTCTATTTCTTTCAAGATACCACCCTGTTGTTTGATTTTTAAATTTTCGGGCACAATACCTTGTCCTGTTTTGGCATCCAGAAAACGCAGTTCCGCTTGTATCTCTTTCGGATTGCCATTTTGATATTCAAAGGAAGCTTCAATCCGGTATAAAACAGATTCAGGAGAGCCAATATCTATTTTCCGGCGAAAGAAATAATCCGGATTCAGGTTTTCCATGAACCGGGTGTAAAGGCGCAGTTGATATTCCCCTGCCGGAACATCTTCCGGCAAATCAATATGCCCAGCATAGGCACCGTCCGCATGCCGGATCTTGATCCTTCGGACAACCTGATTGTAGGGATTAAGCAGCTCGACATAAATATACCGGCTGGTCGTGTCGGGGCGATGCGACATTGCATCAGCCAGATAAGCCCTGAGCCAGACTGTTTCTCCCGAAAGATAAAAATTTTTATCAATCTGGGCGTATATCTTTTCCTGCGGGAAGGAGATTGCTTGCTGGAGGAAGCGGCTTTTTATCGAATCAAGCAGCCCACCCTCGACTTGCTGGGAGAAAAGAAGTGTTGACACCAGCCAAAAAAACAAAAAAGTGACTAATAGTTTTTTCCAAACCTGTACATTCAATAGTTTCATCTTGTTCTATCCTATTTTTCCTCCTTACTTCGATCGTCCAAATTAATTATTTCTTGATTTCCAACATCCACCCACCCGCACTCCAATCGACTTTGGTGTTCTCAGATTGGAGTGCGGGTGCAGGCAAAAGCGATATTTCGATGTTAATGATCTTTAAAGGCTTCCACCAAAGGCAATGCGGGTAGATTTCTTTCTAGGTTATCAGCAGAATTCGGCTTCCCAACCTAGTTTACACCCATGTTTTACTCACCCCGCACGGGACGAACATTCAATCCAACGGACACATTCGTGGTGGTTATGCCATACATGTCTGAATTATCCTGGCTGAAAGCAAAGCTATAAGCAGCATTGAGAAAACTCTCATGTTTTTCTGACAACCAATAATATCCATAGGTCGATACGTTGGTGAGCGAGTCGCTTCCACTAAGAGACACTCCGCTTGCCGGTAAAAAGAGAACGTTGCCGTTGGTAGCTGTAAATTGGTAACCCGCTATGGAGATGCTTTGGGAATTCAGAACCGTATCCCAAGTCACAGTGCAACTGTCGAATAGTTCCTTAACCTCGGCTTCTGTTGGCAAGCGCCACCCCTTTCCCCAATATTTAGACAGAAGAGAGGATGCGCCCGCCCAAGAAACATACACACCCGAGTCTCCCTCAACAGTCGCCCCCAAGTTATGCGAAGCCCATTCCACACTTGTACCCATATCAATCGAATCGGCCACACTTCCCGTATAACTGTAGTTACCTATGCTGTCACTATCATTATCCTTGCTGCAACCAGCCGTTAGCGCAAGCATTACGATTGCTGCCATAAAAGCATAAACTATATAATTCTTTTTCATTGATCCACTATTTAGTTTTGATTTTGAGCCGTTTGAGAAAAATACGGAATCAGCCTGAAATTCCGGACAAGAAACTGGTAATCAGTGAAAGACAAAGGAGTTGGGTTCAATCCGGTGAGGAACGTTCCCGAACCTTGTTGCTTGTTATTGTACCAGAAGATAGCATAGTAATCATCCGAATCAGTCAAAATGCTTTGAATCGAGACCAGATTGCCCGTAATCGAAGAGAAAGGCAAAACAACCGGCACCCAGTTATCTCCGACATCAGAGAAGTTGAATGTGGGCCAGGTCCTGGTGTAAACATACGAGTAACTGAACAGGTTTCCGGTATCGTTATTATATATGGAAGTCCATGTATGACCGGATTTAACTTCCCGGCTTGTTCCAGCAGCGTTGATCTCGAAACAAAGCGCCAAATTCGACAAAACAGTATATTTGTTCAAGTATGGATCAGATTCTCCAGGAGTATTGCTTTTCGTTGAATCCAATACATTCTGAAGGAAAGGCTTCAGCCAGAACGATATTGCGGCACTATGCCGGGTGCTGGACGTTATCAGATCGGATTTACTGCATAATGCGGAATATCTGAAAGACAGGTTATTGTCGTCAATCCCTTCCATTGTTGTGTTATTAAAGGAATATGTGGTGCTCGTGTAAAACAGATCGGAATCGGAGGAATCATATGCATCGAAACCAAATCCTCGCTTTTCGGGATAATATAAAATCGAGGGTGAATAAATGGTATCGCTCTTATAATATCCATTATGAACCACGACATACATATTTGAAAATTGTTTGCTAGCGGACGATGGCACACCAGCACCATTGGGTACTTGCACGGTTATCAACCCTTCGGAATTCCTGGAAATGTCTAGAACCGTACCCGAAAGGTATCCTCCCGATATGGTCGAGTCTGGAAAAGCAACCTCCAATTGATCAGAGGCTGTTATAGGAAGCGTGTCTGAAAATTGCAGATAGACAGAGTCACCTCCTGCCGGGCTAAGGTTTGAAATAGGGATTCCATAGGTGGAAAAAGTCGGCAGGCCGTCAACAACATAAAAAGGAAATTTTTCAGTGACGCCGGCATCAGAAGTGACCCTCACCCACAATGCACCCACCGTACTCGATGGAACAGCTATGATAATATAATTAGAGCCAATCTGACCTCTGTTGTTACTTACATAGGTGGTGACTGCGCCAAGGGTGTCAACAGCTGCCGTCGAGTCTGTCATACCAAACATAATGACAGAGCTGGCATCAAAACCTTCACCTTTGATACATATATAATCGCCAACTTCCGCTTTTGTGATCTCTACAGAAGGCATACCGCTTGTACAACTGTAAATGCCACTGATACTGGTAGTAGTGGAAGAGGTGGCAGAATCCGCATCCGAATCTTTACAAGAGGTAAGATTGGAAACTAAAAGCAGGCTTATTAGAAAAACCAAACCTGTAGGTATTATATATTTTTTCATGATCATGTTTTTTATTTTTATATCAATCTGCATTAAACTGGCTCGACCAATCAAAACTGTAATATCTTAATCCTCCGATTCCCACCGTCTGATAATCTCCATTCTTAGGGGTTGAGGTCAAATAAGTATTTATATCTGAAGATTCCTTCGGATAGTCCAACCGCCAGAATGTCCAGTTGGTTATCGAGCGGCGGTTATCTCCAAGCCCGGTATAGGTATAGCCATCCGTGGCTATCGTATATTCCGCCTCAGTGGGAGTAGTAAGGGTTGAATCTCCTCTGTTGCCGACACAAGTATAACTGGAGTAGCAATCTTGGGATACTAGCAATTGCTTGGCATCCGTATAATCATAAAAAGAATACCTCAGTAAATCGTGCATGTAGAGACCTTCCCACAAGAGTTCCATCCGGCGTTCTTTCAGCAGGGTAGAGAAACTAATGCTTCCGTCATCGCTTATGGCACTTCCTCCGGCACGCGCACGCACTTTATTAAACAGCGTAATGTCTGTCGCATCAGAAGTGGAAGTGGCATCATTCAGGCCCATGCTTGCCTCTACTCTCATCAAATAGACATCGGCCAGCCTTAGCATTGGTTGTGATAATCCTGAGTTGTACTGATACACGGGATAGCCCGTATCTGCTTCAATCCCCACCATGAACTTGCGTATTTGAACCCCGATAGAAGTAGACAGACTCCCATAAATACCGCTTAATTGCACCATTCCATTGGCAAGCCTGTCGTAATATTCTCCCTTGGTGAATAGGGAACCATACACGCGGTCCACTCCCGATTCCCCGGCACCCACCAAGATCGTATGTCCGTTGGTATCTGTCGAATCCGGAGCATTCGGAGTCAGCATATCTTCTAGGAGGGATAAGCTCATGTAGTAGGAGCCTCCATTTGCACCAAACAAGCCGTTAACCAAGTATTGATTATTGAATCCCCAGGAACTTTGTTTGCGGTTACCTCCGTAGGAATAGGTTTCCCACCCGATTGCATACTGCATAGCAAACAACTCTTCTGTCTGCTTATGCCCCACAAGGGATATATCTTCGTAATCGCTCAACAAGGAATAGCTTCCAGCATCGGCATACGAAATACAGTTATCAGCTGCATTGAGAGCCAATTGGTATAGCGCCTTACCAAGTTCAGCATCTGTGCTTACCCCCAAACCGGAGAGTGAGGCGTAATATGTATAGTATTCCGACTTGTGGGGATTTTGGTTTTCGGTAGTCGATGAACCAGTACTGCTCGACAAGCTGTTCGAAAACCAACCTCCACGTGCGTAGGCAGCCATCGAACAATATATCCGCGACAACATCCCGTAGGCTGATGCTTTGGTTAGCCTACGGCTGCATGCCGTTCCTTCGCCCGCAGTCTCATCATCGGGCAAATACTGTGCCGCATACCTGAGGTCACGAGCCGCATATTCCAACACATCTTCATAAGGAGAGGGTGCGATGGATTGAAAGTCTAAAGTATAATTTTCGGGGTCTTCGATAATGAGTACATCATGCCAAATATCGGCAAGATACCAATACGCAACTGCCCTTATAAATCTCGCTTCCCCATAGCAAATCCTTAGGTTTTCTTCCGTTCCGCAAAAATCAGGATTCTTTTCTTCCGACCGCTCCATACTGACTATCACATTGCTTGACTGCGCAACCACAGCATAAAGCGAATTCCAACCGTCTGCCATTTGCGAGGCAAGAGAAGTCGTATTCCAGAAAATATAATCCATAGTTGAATTAGCACTAACATTTGACTGTTTCGATAAGGAGTTACCTGCGCGTAAATCACCATAATAGACATCAAAATAGTTTTCAAAAACGGCCCACGGATAGCTATACAATGCTGCGGTAGCACTTCTTGTGTTAGCATAGCTTGTGTAATACGCATCTTCAGACACCAAATAGGTGGAATCAACATTCAGCTTGTCGTTACAACTTGTCAATAGCGAGACAAACGCAATCGACAAGAAGAAGCCTGATATTATATTATTTTTCATAATTTGTAATCTTCTAGTTATTTCATTTATAATCCTATGTCAACACCGAAAGAATAGGTACGGGGACTTGGATTCCTAAAGCTATCCACCCCTGTTCTGGTCATAGACACTGAAGATACCCCATTGGTACTTACACCTGAAGGAGTATATCCCACCTCGGGGTCATATCCCGAATATCCGGTAATAGTCACCACATTACCCAATCTTGCAAAGATTCTCATCCTAGAAATTTTGAACAGGCTGGCATATTTCTTGGGCAAGGTGTATCCCACACTCAGGTCTTTCAAGCGTAAATAAGATCCATCCTCGATATATGCCGTGGATGTCCTGCTATTTAGATTAACATCATTGGCACGATACAAACGAGCTAATCTAGCGGGGCTGCTGTTCGCATTGGTAATATACACATTCCAAATATTGGCATAGCTGATCAAGTCATCGTAAAATCCTGTCACCGGAGCATCCAAAATTGTTGTAGCCTTATTGTTGTACTGGGCATTCGTATTCTCCATCTCATAACGCGTATAATTGTATATTTTCCCTCCAACACTCGCATACAGGAAAAAAGACGCATCAAATCCTTTGTAATTGAACGTATTGTTAAGACCAATGGTAAATTTAGGGAAGGGATTTCCTATATAAGTACGGTCCGAGGAATCCAATACTCCGTCATCATTAACATCTTTAAAAAGATAATCCCCGATATATGTTGTGCTATAGTTGATAGTATTGTTTACGATCGTACCTCTGCTATAGGATGTTGTCGCACGTTTGACAGTGCTTGTCCCATCCCCATTGTCAACAAGGAAATCAGCTGCACTGTTTATCCGTCCATCAAAGACATAACCATAGAACTGTCCGACTGGATGCCCGACTGCCGTTCTCCAGTATGAACCGGTATCAAAATATCCAGAACTTACATTCAAAGAAGTGACCTCGTTGATGTTTTTGGAAAAAGTCAGATTTGTCTTCCATGTAAACTTGTTGTTCGAGATATTTGTGCTGTTTATGGTTAATTCAATGCCCTTGTTGGTGATAGAACCAATATTATAGTAGGGAGATGTGTAACCGCCATTGCTACTTGAACCCATGTAACCAGGCAACGACAATTGCAACAACAGGTTATTGGTCTTTTTATAGTAGGCATCAAAGATTATCTGAAACCTGCTTCGAAGAAAGTCGAGATCAAATCCTGCATTGTAGGAATTTGTGGATTCCCATTTCAGATCGGGATTTCCAAGGGTAGATGTTAACCAAACCTGCCCAAAGCCATTTGTTGTGGAACTCAGCGTACGGGTATATTGGAAGTTCCCTACGTTGGAATTTCCAACCAATCCCCAGCTTAGGCGAAGCTTCGCGTTGTTCATGGTATTGCTTAAAGCCTGCTTTTTGAACCAAGGCTCTTCGCTCATCCTCCATGCAAAGGCTAAAGAGGGGAAAGTCCCCCATTTATTTCCGTTCCCAAATCGTGAAGTTCCATCTTCGCGGATAGTTGCCGTAAACAAATAACGATCTTTGAAACTGTAGAATGCCCTGCCGAAAAGAGAGAACATCCTGTACAGGTACGTTTGCCCCTGGGCGGTTGAATGCGAGGGATCCCCCGCACTGATTTCGTTGTCGGTAGTCACTCCTTCGCTGGTATCCGGATCGTAATACTCTGTCCTTTGGGCCAAGGAATAATTGTTTGAATCTTCCGTATATTCGGACCCCATCATGAGTGTCAGCTTGTGATCTTTCTTGAATGTTTTGTCAACGGTCAGAATATTCTTCCAGGTATATCTGTTCCAGAAATTATCCCTATTGGATCGGATCAGGCTGCTGTTATAGGAATAGCCCGACACGTAAGGACCCAGATAATAGTGGAACTTCGAAAAATTGAAATTGTCGTTCAGTTCGATCCTATATTTCAACCAGCTCACTGGACTGATTTCCGCATACAGTGTTTGCTGTACCCCGAAATTACGTGTCCACTTCTCTGTCGCATTGAACTGTGCGAAAGGATTGTATGAAGAATACCCGTCGTTGTTGGAATTGTACGAGAGTTGCGCATCCGGGCTCAAATAGGGCTGGGACCGGAGGGCATTATATATCTGGCTGCCGGCATCAACGACATCCTCCTGGTAACTATTGTAAAAATTTGTGGATATTCCCACCATCAGCCATTTCTTTGGCCTTATCTCTGCTATTGACCGGAGAGTGAATCTTTGGAAAAGGGAACCGATCGCCGATCCATTATTTTCCTCATAGCTGCCTGATGCTGAATAGGACGATTTGTCCCCTCCACCGCGTAAGGCCAGATTATAACTCTGTGTATAACCCCTTCTGAACATAATATCCTGCCAATCATACCCATCCGAGAGTAGTTCCGGATGACTATAATACTGGTATTCGGCGGTTTGAGTAGCTGTGGTAGCATCATGACCCACAAGTATTCTTTCGGACAAATAATTGTGCAGATACGTAGCATATTGTTTCAAATTGAGGACATCATACTTCTTCGCCAGTTCTGTGAATCCAAAATTGGAACTGAAAGAAATGCTAGTGCGTTCGTTCCGTTTCCCCTTCTTCAAACTCACCAATATAACCCCATTCGCAGCTTGCGCCCCGTATATGGCCGTCGCCGAAGCGTCTCTAAGCACTTCGATACTTTCAACATCGGCCGGATTGATACCAGCAAGGGGGTTTTGTGTATAATCTGTGTTGTCGGAAGTGATGACAACCCCATCAACCACAAAAATAGGCTGCGTGCTTCCTTGGATAGATCCTGCACCCCGGATGGTGATGGATGTGCCCGAACCTGGCGTGCCTGTATTTTGAGTGAGGTTCAAGCCGGCAATCCTCCCTTGCAAAGCCTGGTCGATAGTCGTGATATTCTGTTCTTCAATTTCCTTCGACGATATGGACGTCACTGCACCTGTCAGGTCGGAACGTTTCATTTTACCGTATCCGATTGCCACGACCTCGTTCAACACGTGAGAATCAGGTTCCAAAATAACTTTTAGTGGTGCCATACTTTTCACTTTCACGGTTTGTTTTTCCATTCCGATATATGAAAAAGTTAAAGTTGTTCCTATTTTGCAATCTTTTATCAAGAAATTTCCATTGTCATCCGATATAGCCACCGACTTACCGTTCACTGACACACTTACCCCTATAAGAGGCTGGGAATCTTCGGAATATATAACTGTTCCCTTCAATATGAAATTATCATCTGCGGGAGCCAATATCTCTGCACCGGAAGACGCATCCACTGAAACTGGACAAGCTAAGATCAAAGCCAGCAACAGCAACAATCTGAAAGAAAGCCGACAGAACTCGAGAGAAAACGTTCTTTTAATATCTTTCATCCTATTAAAATTATATATGTTATTCAATCTATTTTTTTTACACATGCCATCATAAAGTTACTTCCAGACCTATTGAAATCGTTCTTGGATTTGGTAGCCTGAATGCATCTACACCATTATACAGCACACTGGGAGAAGACACCCCGGTATTTCTATTCGTGTAATATGCCGCATTGCCAATCTCCGGGTCATAGCCCGAATAACTCGTGACAGTAAATAGATTTGTGACATTGGCATATATCCTCATATTTGTTATCTTAAACTTTTGACTAATCTTACTGGAAAGATTATAACCAAGAGTCATATTCTTCATCCTAAGGTAGTCTGCCTTTTCCACATTGCCTGCATAGTCGGAATATCCTCCCAGCGCATACGACGTGTAATTAAAGGCTTTCGCTCCGATCCGCGAGTAAAGCATGAAAGAGAAGTCGAAATCACGGCATTTGAATGAATTGACAAACCCGATGGTCATTTTAGGAGAAGCACTTCCCAAAAACTTTTCGTTTGTTGCATCGTAAAACTCAGCAACCGAATGCCCTTGGGCAGTGCGGGTGAGGATTCCACTGTTTTCATTTTCAGAACTCCAATCGTAGGCATTGATGTAGTTGCCCTCTGTATTAAGCGACACAACTTCATTTTTGTTGAAAGCGAAATTCACACTTGTGTTCCACTCAAAATTGCCGTTATTAATATTGATGGTTTTCAAGGAGAGTTCAAAACCGCGGTTCTTTAGTGATCCCACATTAAACCAAGTGGAGTCTCTCTGGAAATCGGTCGAAACAAGAGGTACCTGGAACAGCAAGTTTTTTGTGACATCCTTGTAAGCGTCGGCGCTGAGCTGGATACGGCCATTCAGAAAAGACATGTCGAGACCAATGTTCAAGGAGTTGGTTTTTTCCCAACCGGCATCGCTTTGGTCCATCATAATCGTCATCGAAGAAATCCCATTTTCGTTAGAGTAGGAGTATAAGTCAAGGTTGCTATAATATTTCTTCGAGATGTTGTTGTTTCCCACAACTCCATAGCTGCCTCGGATTTTCAACTCGTCCATGACCTTTTTCACCCCTTTCATGAAAGGCTCGTTGCTCACTCTCCAGGCAAAACCTCCGGATCCTGAATTTCCCCAGCGGTTTCCAGCAGAATAAAGGGAATTTCCGTCTTGCCGGAAAGTTCCCGTCAGGAAGTAGCGGTCAAGCAAACCGTAATTTACATCGCCGAAATAAGAAACTGTTTTGTATTGGAAATAGGCTCCACCGGCATAAGACCCGTCATCGGCACCGGCATTAATGTCTGGCAAATAAGCATCGTCAAGGGAAGAGCCTGTCCGGCTAACGAAAGTGTAATTGTCGTATGTGCTCTTGTATTCATGCCCGCCCAAGACTTTCAACTGATGTATCTTCCCAAATGTTGTTTGGTAAGTCAGGATGTTCCTCCACGTAAATTCATTGATATAATGTTTATATTGGGAGCGCAGTGCTTCCGCATAATCTACATCGGAAGAATAGGTTGTGTCAAGCCTTTGACCGAAATAGCTTTTTTCCGTGAAAGAGGCGTTGTCTGTCATCTCTGAACGGAGGGTTATTTTCTTTGACGGTCTTATTTCCACGTATGCCCTACCGTTGCCCATATATCTTTTTGCTTTAGCCGTCTTGCTGTTCATTACATATTCGGCAGAATAGCCATTGGGTTCAGCTGACGGATCAAGGGTGTATCTTAGCTGATCCCAGCTTTCGGCAATATTATTCTGATTTGAGACATTCATCAGAATATTCATTCCAGCTTCTAACCAGCTTTTATATCCGATCGTGCTGCCGACACTGGAAGTGAAGCGAGTCATCCCGGTGCCCGACATGATTCCTTTTTCATCCAAATACCCGGACGTGATGTTGTAAGTTGATGTTTCGCCGCCCCCAAAACAAGATAAACTGTATTGATTTGTAAAGGCTGTTTGAAACATTGTGTTTTGCTCATCGGTCGATCCTGAGCCTAAAACGCTTGCAACATCATATTTCTTGGGTAAGGAATTCACTCCCCATTGCCCGCCAATTTTCAACACAGGATTCTGAGACAGTTTTCCCCTTTTGGAGGTAACCACCACCACTCCATTCGCAGCCTGCGCACCATACAAAGAGGTTGCAGCCACATCTTTCAGCACATCAATCCGCTCAACGTTGTTGGGATCAATGGATGACAATAGGTTTTCGACATAATCTCCTGTTTCATCTGGATTTATAATCATTCCGTCAACTACATATATAGGATTGGAATTCAATTGCAAGGTTCTTATTCCTCGAACGGAAACTTGGCTGGAGGCTCCTGGAATCCCGGAATTCGCACTGACGGTAAGACCGGGAACCAATCCTCCAAGTATATCCTGGATACTGATTGCATGCTGATTGTTTGCCTCCGAGGTGTACACGGTAGTGTTAGATCCCGTGAAACTACCTCTGTCCTGAGTCCAGTATCCAAGATTTACATTGTCGTTAAATATAGAACCCGATTTTTCGAGTACAATCTTCACTTCGGATTGATTGTCAACAGCCACGATAGATTGTTCCTTGTAATTTGCAATGGAGAAACGAATCACCGATTCTTTGTCCACCTTGATGTTGAACAATCCGCTTGCGTTGGTGACTATTATTTTCCTTCCATTGCTTTGGATCAAAACTCCTTTGATGGAGACTCCATCGCTGTTAACAACTTCTCCTTTCAATGAAACCTGCTGCTGTTTCTTGCCATCTTGCTGTCCTTGCCCACTAGCATACCCTTTGATAAGTAGTATCTGGATATTTGAGAAAAGGACGAGGAATAGCAAAAATTTACAACAAAGAGGTTTCCCTTTTATAAAGCCCTTCATAGTATGATTATTTAATGGTTTAATTCCCAATAGTTCTATTTTCATGATTGATGATCAATAGTCTGATGTCACAGGTGTCTCTGTTGGGACTATCCTTACATTTGCAATAAACAATTGAAATTGATTCATCACGGTTGCCGTATGACCATCGCCATTAGCATCTATATTGATGAAGCCTATCAGTGACTGGAGTCCTGAGGTAGTGGCAATGGTGCTAGCCCCAATTGAGGTCAAGGTTATTCCGGTGAAATCACTAAAATTAATAGTCACAGTTTCCCATCCGCTCGAGAAAGTGTACGGTGACCCTACCGACCAAGGAAGATAATTGTAAACCAGCGCACTTGTCTTAGTTGAATAATTCTTATCATGCTTGTATGGAATTGCTCCCGAACTCCAACTGTATGGGGAATACAAATCAAATTGAATGGCCAAATCTTCCATACTGGTTGATGAAGTGATCTCAGAGCTGGTCTTTTTTAACATCGCCGAAATAGCGAGACTAGGATACCACTTAATAAAAGAGTTCAAACTACTCAGCGAAGTTTTAATGGCTATGGATCCCGCCTGTGCAGGGAACGCCAACACCGTGTCCGGGTTCTGGGCAAGCCCCGTTAATTGGGCAATAGAAGCCGAGTCACCCAATATGGCTCCATTCGAAGGAGAAGCGACAATATAGGATTCCTTAAACGATTTCAAGAATATCCCATTTTTATAAAACATGTAGGCTGGAGAATACACCGTATCCCCCTCGTTGCAGAGGATTCTGATGGATCCGCTGATATCACCTACACCCGAAGGTGTGACAGCGGTAACAGTAGTCTTGTCCACCACGGTAAATTCTGTGGCATCGACATATCCGTTGCTTGATGGGAAACTGACTGCTGTGGTGGTTAAAAGGTAATTTCCTGTTAGCGTGATCACATCTCCTTCGTTGGGAAGCGTATTCGAGACTTTGGTTATCACGGACGTTTTCTTAAATGTGAATGAGAAATACGCATTCCCGTGATTAGTCACCACCTTGATAACATTCATGGAAGTGGTATCCGTCATGTCTTCCGCGATTGGAGTAGTTGTGGGGATAGTAAATGTTATCGAATTATCAGAAACATAACTTGTATTATAAGATGCTTTCAGTCCATTACAATACACAGCCGTCAGACCAGTAAAACCAAAACCTTTCAGGCGAATGCGTCGCCCCAGGTAAGAACCGGTGATTTCCGTGCTGGTAGTTCCTTCCTGGCTTGTCCAGACACTATAGACCCCAACTGTCGCTTCTTCGACCGCAGGTAATCTAAATCCATCGCAGGAAACAAAAAATGTGGCTATGCAGCAGACTGCCATCACGAACAAATAGACATGTAGTTTTTTTACATTTTTCATAAGTAATTCTTAATTTATAGGTTAAGCCATCTTTGCTTTATTAACATCCAAGGCCAAATTATATGCGAAACATGAATTATGGTAAATACTGTTTCAATAATAGAGGCAAAGTTAGTTACTACAACGCCTGTAGCCTCATCAATATGTTACATTTCGATTAACATATATTACCCGTATATATCTTTTTTCCCTCTTTTTATACCATTTGGAACTGTAATATTAATTATGATGTTTGTCAAATAGAATAATTTACTTAATTTTGAATGAAGCAATAAAAACTGTTCGGATATGCAATTTGCTTGTTGAATACAAATGAAAAATCCTTCTAAGATGAAAGCGTTTTATATATTATTAGTCAGCCTTATACTTTATACAAGCCATTCGATTGCTCAAATACAACTTCACGGGGTAAAAGAATATGGTGCGGAGGAGCTATCTTCCAACCTCTTTAATAAAATTGTACAAGATTCTGATGGATTTATATGGATCGCCACGGATTATGGGCTGAACAAATTCGATGGGTTCAAATTCGTTCAATATCTGAATAATAAAAAGGATCACGCTTCACTCCTAAGCAATAATATCAAAATCTTGATGCTCGACAAGAAGGACAATCTATGGGTTGGATGCAACATCGGGCTTCAACTCTACGACCCTGCCTCCGATTCATTTAAGACAATAGCGTTTCCGGATAACATAGCTCCCTACATTTCGCAAATTATAGAAATACACAACGGCCAGATATGGGTTACAACGGCAGGTAGAGGCACATTCTTGATTGACAAGACAACTCTTCGGGCGAAACCTATAAGGGTTATAAACCAGATTGCAGGATATTGGACGGGATATATATATGAGGACAGATACAAGATGTTATGGATCAGCACGAACAAAGGCCTTATTAGAATTGACTCCACCTTAAAGGAGTCAACCTCTTTTCCGCAATTCAACAACAACATATCGGGATTTGTTGAGGACGATCAAGGCCGACTTTTCATGAGCACATCAAATGATGTTTACTATATGAATAATGGATCACAAACATTCACTCCCATTGAAAAAGCGGAAGTCGGACTCAGCATAAGAGGCCTCGTCAAAAGCAAAAAGGGCATAATATACCTAGCCACGGATGGACAAGGATTAAAGTACATAGACACCAAGCAAAACAAGATATTACCAGTTTCGATTGGGGAAAATCCGTATGATTTAAAGAAAACAAAAATCCAGACAATTTTTGAAGACCGTGATTCAAATTTATGGCTAGGCTGTTTTTTGAAAGGAATCCTGGTCATTCCCAATGAATCGTCAAAGTTCAGATTCTGGCCATTAAGCGGTAATGAATACCAAATGGGAAGCACCCCCATATCGATATGCAAAGACCGTGACGGAGACATCTGGTGCGCCATCGAAAACGAAGGTATAATAAAACTGAATGATAAAGGAGAATCCACAAGACGCCTCAACACATATGAAGACATAACTAAAATATATGAAGACTCACGCGGAAAACTTTGGGTAACTTCCTATAAACAGGGACTGGGGCTACTGGACAAAAAAAGCGAGAAATGTGAATTTATGAAGATCAATTCGACCGGATATATGAAAACGATGGTCGAAGGAAGGGACAACCATTTGTATATTTCCACATTTGGCTCGGGTTTCATTCGCTACGACCTAAACACTGGCGGGTGGACAAAATACGGAATGAACCAGCAGCACAAACCGTGGCTAGGAAACGATTGGATCAACTGCCTTTTATGCGATTCTCAAGGATTAATCTGGTTTGGGCATTACAAAGGGGTCAGTTGTTTCGATCCGGCCAACAACCGTTTTATCGACATCAAGCAAGAAGATGCCCTGTCCAAGCAGATCTGCATTTCACTCATGCAGAGCCGGGATGGGAAAATATGGATCGGCACCTATGACGGGCTTTTCTGCCTCGACAAAAATACGAAAACCCTAAAAACCTACACCGTGGAGGACGGATTGTCCAGCAATGTCATCTGTGGCTTGGCCGAAGATAAAAAGGGCAATATCTGGTGCAGCACTTTTCGAGGAATCAACTTGCTGCGGAGACCCTCAAACCAGATAATTTGTTTTTATCAAGGAAATGGCTTGGTGGATAAGATTTACAACCGGGGAGCGTATTGGCAAGATTCAAGCGGGCTAATCTTCTTCGGCGGCAACAAAGGAATAACTTCATTTGAGCCAACCCAAATCACTTTCAACAAAAGGTACAACTACGATGTGTTGATAACAAGCTTGTATTCTCATGGCCAACAGGTGACAGCGAACACCCAATCTGGAGGCAAGAACATTGCTTCCTCGAATGTTTTAAATTCAAATGTCTTTCAGTTTTCGTACGAAGACAATACTTTTACCTTTGATTTTTCCACAATGGACTTCAAAGACCCCGAGAATATCTATTTCCAATACCGGATAATAGAGCTGAACAACAATATATGGAACTCGACAAGATCAGGAGTAAACTCCTTAACATACAGCCATCTAGACCCGGGAAAATATACAATGGAGGTACGCGCATGCAAATACGGGGCAACATCCCAAATTAAAAGAATTACGATAATTATATCTCCCCCCTGGTATAAAAGCAAAATTGCATATTTTGCCTATGCCATACTGTTCAGCATATTCGCTTTGTTCAGTTTTTACCTGATCAGAAAAAAAAGAAGGGAAATTATAAATGAATTCCGGCTCCAATCCTTCATTAATATATCCCACGAAATACGCTCGCCCCTCACATTGATCATCAATCCGATGAAAAAACTTCTTAAAGAAGACCTCCCTCCAAGCACACAAAAAACGATACTGGGGATTTATCGAAACTCAAATCGAATGCTGGGCCTTGTGGATCAACTTCTTGATGTACGGAAGATAGACCAGGGAAAGATGAAATTGAAATACACAGAAACCGATTTGGTAAGCTTTATCAATGAAATATATAAGATTTTTGAAGCGCAGGCACAGGAGAGGGGGATAAGCCTCGGTTTCTCACATCCAACAGACCAGCTATTGGCTTGGATCGACCAAAATAATTTTGATAAAATTATTATAAACATTTTATCCAACGCATTCAAATTCACTCCAGATAAAGGGGAAATTTTGATCAGCTTAACCACAGGTGATCATAAAACATGGGCAGACACCCTGAGTGAATATGCAGAAATAACTATTACCGACTCCGGAATAGGAATAGATGAAGACAAGATAGATAAAATATTTAACAGATATTACCAAGGATATGACAATAATAGCTTTGGGGAGATCATGGGCTATGGAATAGGGTTGAATCTTGCGAAGACATTAGTCCTGCTTCATCACGGATCTATTCGCGTAGAGAACCGAAAGGATAGGAAGGGATGCCGTTTTTCAGTGAGAATACCCTTGGGAAAAGATCATTTGAAAAAAGAAGACCTTATAGAAACTTCCTCGCAGATAATTTCACATCCAATTGTTTATTTGAACGAAAAGGAAGAGTCGGCAACATCGTTCAAGAGGAAAACTAGATACAAAATACTTGTGATCGATGACGAAGAAGGGATAAGAAGTTATTTGCAGAATGAGTTCAAAGACATATATAAAGTCGTGACTGCAAGCGATGGCGCTCAAGGCTTGCAAACAGCACTTGCTCAAATGCCGGATCTGATCATTTCCGATGTCCTGATGCCTCAAATGGATGGCTTCACATTGGTGAAAAAATTGCGCGGCAACAGCAACACCCGCCACATCCCGATCATTTTGCTAACCTCGAAGGCTGATTTCGAAGACCGGATGGAAGGGCTCAACGAAGGGGCTGATGCCTATTTGGCAAAACCTTTCGATCTGGTAGAATTATCTTTGATATCCAAGAACCTGATCAATACTAGATCTTTCATGAAAAGCAAGTATTCGGGAATGCAAGATCAATCGGAGAAGGTTATTCCCATAGAATTTAAGTCGAGTGACGAGATGTTCATGGAGCAAATTATGGCTATAATTAATAAGAATATCAGCAATCCGCAATTGAACGTAGCAATGTTGATGACGGATCTTGGATTGAGCCGGGTTCACCTGCACAGAAAACTAAAAACGGCTACAGGGCTATCAGCCGGAAATTTTATTCGCAACATAAGGTTAAAACAGGCTGCCATCTTGCTAAAAGAAAAAAAGACAAACATCTCACAAATTGCATACGCTGTTGGTTTTTCCAACCAAACCCATTTTTCAACTGTATTTAAAAACTTCTACGGTGTCTCTCCCTCGGAATATATAGCTCAAGAGGATCAATCCTTCGAACTGGGCGACGATGACCAAGATAAGCCTTGACGTATGAAAGAGCAAATGCGTTTTCAGGTAAAAAAGCAAGCTGTGTTTGTTGCACGGCAGAAGCTTGTAAAATTCACGTCTGGGTTTTAAGGCCGGAACAGATCACCTTACTCGGTGGGTGGAGAGGAATCATGGGCTTACGTAGTCGAGCCTTAAAAAGCCCATTTTAGATTTATATTATTGTTGATTTGGTAAAACTTGAGTTTTGTCAAGTTAACAATTTGTATTTTAAATACGGGCCAAAAAGATGATTTCCATTTATTGTATCCGTTTGAACAAGTCAATGTCCGGTTGATGTTTTGAATCAGGGTAAAGATTTCTTTCAACTTCACGGACCAATCGGCCTGCAATCGCCGCATCTTCTTTTTTGCTATTCATAAACGTCCGTCTTTAAGCCTGCCAAGTGTGGCAAGCCGAAGTGATTAAATCAAATTGTCGGAAGCTCGTCTGTGTGCTTTGGCTTACGTGTCCATAACCGGGTGTCGGGCATGTAAATATCACAGTACGGAGTTTATTGGGGGCAAATATAAAATTTATTTCCCTACCTTTAGTTAAAATTGATCGGGAAAATGCACCGCCGTTCGGCAATAAATAATTATTTTTGCTTCAGCAAAAGCACACAGAATGAAAAAATCGATATCCTATTTGCCCAAAAGAAAGCAGGAAGACCTGATTTTCCTTGTCCGTGAGATCAACAAGCGCCTGCCACAGGCCGAGATGATCATCCTCTACGGCAGCTACGCCACGGGAAAGTTTGTGGAGCATGACGAACGGATCGAATTTGGCATCCCCACCTCGTTCATGTCCGATTACGACATCCTGGTGGTGACAAGCGGCATTTCCGACAAGAAAGTGGGGAACGTGCTGGACAACATCGACGACCTTTACTACAAAGATCCCGAACATCAAACCCCTGTGCAGTTTATCAACGACGACATCAAGACCCTGAACCGTCAACTGGAAGAAGGACGTTACTTCTACACGCAAGTAAAACAGGAAGGGATTGTTCTCTATGACAGTGGCAAATTCAAATTAGCCAGACGCCGAAAGCTCAATTTCAAAGAGATACAGCAACAGGCTCAGGAGTATTTTGATGAGAAGTTTGAAAATGCAACAGAGTTTATTTATTTAGCAAATGACTCATATGGAAGAAAAAATTACAAAATGTCATCTTTTAATTTACATCAAGCCAGCGAAAACTTCTACTATGCCATCCGTCTATCTTTTACTTTGAGAAACAACAAGCAGCACAACTTAGCGAAATTATCCGCATCCGTCAAGGGGCATTCGTCAGAATTGGCAAAAGTATTTCCGAGAGATACCGCCGAAGAGAAGCGGCTGTTTACTCTACTCAAAGATGCTTATGTGGAAGCCCGATACAATCCTGATTTTGTGGTAACCAAAGAGGATATTGATGCCCTGTTACCTAAAGTGGAATTGCTCCGGGATATTACAATGAAGATTTGTGAGGGGAAGATTCGGGAGTATGGCGAGATGGAGTAACGAGGCTTAGGTGCTACGATATTCTGTTTTTGGGAAATTTCAAGATTGTCACCCTTGTAGTTCTGGATATGGGTGTTGTTAGTTTACCCTCGATAGGCTGTTGATTTCCTTGCTTTTTTGTAATAGAAGTGGAGAAAGCAACTTTGCTTTTGAAGATTCTAATTTGAGTGCAAAGCTGGGAGAGGGTGTGTGGGGCAGTCAATTTGTTGTTATTTCTGTCAATTTGTCTATCAATTTTTGCTTTTCGCCACTACCAGTTGTCGAGAAACGAAGTAATTGCAATTCATATTTTGCTAAAATAGTGTCTTTCTTCTTGTCTCGCTCGGCTTGTTCTGTTCCCACTTTGTGATACTCATAACCATCAACTTCAATTGCAAGTATCGGATTTTTGCCAAGTTTGTTATAAATTAAAAAGTCCAGGTGTGTGTTGCAGTGTCGCGCGTATTTTTGTTCATCTTCTGTAAGCTTGGAAAAATCTCTAATAACATTACGAAGAGGAAAGTGTAAAGCTACATCGTATTTTGAGAATTTGTCATGTTTGAGTGTGTTTGAAATTAATACGTACATCAAGTTTTCACTGTCAAAGTCGGATTTATTGCCACTTTTTAATATTATTTCAGCACGTTTTAGTTCGTAACCTTTGTACAAATAATCGAAAACAGAACGCAATTTGCTTTCTTTTACGGAAAAGTTGTTGTAGTCTATGTAACGGATTAAGTCAGTAATATTGCTGTCTTTGTCGCTGTCGTTACCGTTCACAACCAAAATAAGTTGTTTGATTGCTCTTGAAATAGCTACATTTAAGCGATTAGGGTTGTCGGTAAATTCTGAAATTTCATTATCAACAGTCGAAAGAATAATGACATCGTTCTCTCTTCCTTGAAATTTATCAACTGTGTCGGCTTTGATTTGTGTTCTGCTAAATGCTTGTTGCAAAGCGTTTGTCTGATTTCGATAAGGAGTAACAATGCCCAAATCAATGCCTTCGAGTTTCTCTTTTGGAATAATCTCGTTGATAATCATATCAATTTGTCGTTGATTTGTTTTTTCGCGAGCGTGATTGCCCGCCGTAGTTTTGTAAACTATCAATGGTTCTCGTTCGTCTTTATACTCCGTGAGTATAATAAGTTGATTATCATAGAATTTTTGATTGCAAAATTCAATAATTTTAGGGTGGCAACGATAATGTTCTCTCAAAAGTGTTTTGGGAATACGTGGAAAAATTTCCATAATCGAGGCAAGCAAACTATGATTAGAATAGCGATATGGTTCTGGAATGGAAAAACTATCAAAAACGGTATCGGTTTTTTCTTTCATTCTGTCATCAACTACATTCGGAAGTTGTTTTAAGTCACCAACAATCACGGCTCGTTTGGCGCAAGAAAGAGCAAGCGCACCTGTTGCCAAATCGACCTGCGAAGATTCGTCAATAATTACAAAATCATAAGTTGTTTCTTCTGCTAAACTTCTTCGTAATGAATAAGTTGTACTCATAATTACAGGGTAATCCTTAAGAAATTTTTCCGAATTTGAACGCAATTGTGTTATCTCATATTTTTCTCGTTTGTTACGATTGTATTTTTTGTAAAGTTCCGATTTAAAAAGTTGCATTGAAAGTTGGCTGTATTCTTTCATTTTATTGTCGAAAGAAAAATGATTTAGAGAAATTTCTAATGCATTCTGTCGGTTTTTCAACTCCTCGATTTTTACAGGGTAATAATTTGATTGACAAATAAGTATCGCCTTTTCTGCTGGAATATCAAATAAGGTTTTTTCTTTTCTTCCATATTTGAACCAATAAAACAATTTTCGCCACCAAGTTAGCTTCTTGTTGGTTAATGCTTGGTTTTCAATGGCAACCCAAAGAGCAAGTAATTTGTCGGCTGTTGCGCTTTTCAAAAATTCAATATCATTTTCTATTTTATTTTCGTCTTGAAAATGCTTGTATTCCCTTATCAAAAAGTCGAGTTCTTGTTTTAGTAATGCCAATTCGTTCTTTTGTCGAAGATATTCCGAGAGCTGATTAAAAAGGTTTTCGCAGCTTTGTTTTATATCTGATTTTTCTTTGTCCGACAAATTGAATTGCAACAAATCAGGAATATCAGTTTGAGAATCAATAAATTCTTTTTTGTTTGTGGAATTTCCAAGTAAAGCAGCAATAAACTCAATTCCGTTCTTTTGTAATTTTTCATATACATTTTTTGTTGCAGAGTTGTTGCTCGATACAACGGCAACGGTTTGTCCGTTCATTACAGCGTTGGCGATAATATTTAGAATTGTCTGTGTTTTGCCTGTTCCTGGAGGTCCTTCGATTACACTCAAAGGCGCAGTAAATGCTTTATTTACTGCCTCTTTTTGACTTAAGTTGAACCCAAACGGAAATATTTCAATCGGGTTACTAAAAAAATTTGCTACCGGCTGAACCTCGTTAAGAAAATTTGCAAGTATGGAATATTCGGGAATGAATGTGATTTTTGAGTAACTGTCAGCAAGTATATTTTTCCCTTCTTCGGTTGTCAGCCCGACAGCGTCGGCAATTTGGTTCAGATATTGAAAGATATTGCTAGATTTTTCGCTGTTAATAGCAGATTTTACTATTTTTACTTTATTTGCACTATAAAAATATTCCTTTTCTATGTTTTTATATTTGATAGCACATTTGTCTTTTAAGTAACCTACACCAATGAAACGATAAGAAACAATATCATTGGTTCTGTTGTTCCCGTCAATGTAAATCAGTTCTTCTTTTAGAGGCATATATTATTATCAATAGCTATTTAAAAATCAATGATTTCCTTCTATTTTTTTGATTCTGACTAACGTCAAATTTCACAATTGATAATCACTTGATTACAAATTCGATATCGTCAGGTTTTATGTCGTATTTTTGAACTTGGCTTCGTATTCTTTACACCCAACCAAGTTTCCTTTTCTGTTGTAAATACAAATATCCTTCAGGATTTTCATAAGGTGTTCCTTTCACCACCATGTTCCAAATAATCACTGCCAATTTTCGAGCTGTGGCACTAATTGCGGAAACTCTCCCCTTGCAGAAATTAATTCGCATAAAGAAATCCCGTAGCGGAGTTGAATCTTTTAAATTTCCGATAGCATTGGCAGCATTTCTCAAGGATATTTAGTCACTCCCCCTCGTTTGCAACGAGGGGTTAGTGGTTATTTGTTTATAGAACAAAGACATCAACATCCACTCGCATCAAATAGTTCTAAACAATGCCTTAGTACTGATTTTTGTAGCTACCAATAATTTAGACTTTCTTTTTTCGTTGCAAACGCATTACCAATTCCCCCTCGTTGCAAACGAGGGGGAGAAGGACCCTATCTACCGAGACAAAAGCTGATACGAGAACAAAAGCCCGCAGGCCACTGAATTCCATATGTATTATGACCGCATGTTGGGCACTGTAGTTCTTTAATTTTCAGACGGTTCATTGTTTTCTTGCTTTGGTCTATTGATAAAAAGATGCTGTACTTGACTAAAATTGAAAATATTTACAACGAGGTCTTTTATCATTACTGTCACATATAAAAGTCCAAAGACTAAAAGGGTGAAAACAATATAATTCAAGATATTACAAATACAAAAATTGTCGAATATGCAAGTTAAATCAAGTTTTAGAATCAGTTTAAGTCCAAAAGCGAATACTAACAAAAAAATTTGCATAAATAGTCCAACAGCAAAAACAGTACTAACCCTCTGATAAAGTGTTGGTTTGTTTTCATTATCTCCGTTTTTTGGTTTCGGTTTCTTCGCAATTATTTCAATGTTTCCAAAACCAATAAGTAATGCATATCCACTTAACACAAAACCTAGTAAACTTGGAATTATTGATAAAACCAAGTCAACAGCACTTTCAATTGTTGTCTTATCAACTATACCAAAAATTATAAATAAAGCAACTATCAATGCGGTCATCAATAAAGGTAATTTTGCTCCTTTAAAAAGTAACTTTGCACTATAAAGCTTTATAATTGCTTTTATTCCAAATTTTTTAGGTTTAGCCATTTCTAAAAAGTCTCATTACTTTTGCAAATACATCTTTGTGTTCATTTCCTTCTGATGAAAATACTAATTCTTTCCGAGGATAATCAACAGTTGCAACATTTTCATTTTTACCTTCTTCATTTTGAATAGTTGCTTCCGCATAACCATTGCTTTGCGACAATTTCAATGCTGCTTTAAGTATCTTACTATTTTCAATATCAATTGAATCTGCCTTAAATGATTTTGCAATCATGTTCAAATCTTGAACATGGCTATCTCTTAAATCATTATCAAATAATTCTTCAAATTCATCTGACAAATCATTGTTCGAATAAGAAATTCCAACTTCCAAACGAAACAATTTTGGAGCATTAATAATCCTTTCTATAACATCGGATGTCAATTCTTGTGTAACAAAAACAACTTTATCATCTTCAACTAATTCAGGAAGTGCTTCTTGCAAAAAAATCTCGATCTGAGACATTGCAATTCCATTAGTCTTATTGATAAAACAAAAACGATGTGCTTCCGGTATAAAATAATACCCTATTTCCTTAGCATTTGGATATAAATCTTCATCTAGTTCAACTGTTTGAATCATTTTAGTCCGTTTATTATACCAATCTGTTCCATCAAGCATTGTATAATAAGTTAACATCCCATATAGTACCTTATCGTTATCATATGAAAATTGAGTCCGCATTTCCATCCACTTTTCACCACGTGTATTTTTTGCAATATTTTCACTATGAAGTCGTTTAATCAGATTAGTGTACAATTCAGTAAAATCCTCATCTGATTCTTTTGGTGAAATCTTAATATTGAACATTGACATATTAAAACTTCTTTTTTTTACTCTATCTTCTGACATATTTTAAGTTTTTTATAGGTTTCAGTGTATTTGTCTTCTCTTGCGCCCAACGTAGGAAGCTACACGCAGGGGCGAACTGCGGGCGATTTCCTATCAAGCCGAAAAGCAGCCTGAGCGGAAAGATGCACACCGAAAACCACTGCTGCCGACCTTGACGGGTAGCTGATGTTATGTGCAGTTCTTCTCATGCCTAATTATCTCCTAATTAATAATTTTTGTCTTATACATTCTGCGATATCAGTTACTCGTTCCTCGTGCCAATTTAAATATCCAACTGTATCCAAAATCCCAGGGATAATAGTATCATCCAATCTTATCGGTAGAATGTATTCTCTACTTTCTTTAAATGCTCTGTTTTGAGCAGCTTGTCGTTCATGATTTGTCCATAATTTTTTGGCATAATGATTTGAAAGGAACATAATGCAGAACTTAGCTCTAAGTCTATAAAGATCGCTCAAATACACTAATAAATCTTGACCCCATAGATTTGCTTTCTCAAAACCGTCATAAAATACCTTAATATTTTGATGTTTTAATTCTTTGGCTAATTCTTCAGCGTATCGTCTATCTTCACCTGCAAATGACAATGCCACATCATAGTCAAATTCTGATGCATTTTCCTCTAATCTTGGTTTTTCTGATGATAGAATTCGTGTATTAACCTCTTTATCATTGTCAATTTTGTAACGACGTTTTTCCACAACTTCTGCCAATTCAAAAAGATATTCTTTATGGAGTTTCTTTACATTTAAAATATCTTTGGGACAAAACTTAGGTCCATTTTCTAAACCAACAAGAATATCGGGCATGTAATTACAAAAATCTAATATACAACCCCTGGTGTCATCATGGGTTAGTAATCCTGCCCCTTGAGCTTGAGCATTTAGGATATTAGATAAAATAGCCTGAAAAACATAGTCTTTACCTTTCTTGAGTTGATTAAATAAATTGCGAATAAAATCAAGAGATACAACGTCAACTATTGGATAAGGGTCTGTCTCTTCTGAACCACCATAATATAGTTGGTAATAATTGCCCTCGAAGATTCTCTTTTCTGTAAAGATTAAAATTCCATTATCAGGACTAAAACCTGATTCAGTTCTTATTTGTGCGCCTAACTGAAAAGCTTTTGTAAGTTCAATGGCACCCTTAGTAAGTAAACTTTTCTCAAAGTCTCTTTTGAGATGAACCCCAATGAATCTTTTTTCTGTTTGAACAGAATTCCAATTTAGTATTACCCTTTCTAATTCTTCAGAAAAATCCGGATGAAGATGTAGCAAAACATTATCCATATGTCTATATTTTTCTAATTGGTTACTAGGTCGCACTTACAATTCTGACTAACTGTAAAAATTATTGATGAAAATCAGTTGGCTATAAATTTAGATTTTCTTCCAAATTTTCATTTTTGTATTTACCCGTTAGCTTCGTAAGTTAATGAGTTTTTATACGGGGGATTGCCGCTAACGGTCACTTGGAAGTTGTCGTTGCGGATTTCGAAGAGCGTCAGTGTCCGGTAGAACATGACGGTCAAGAAAGGAGCAGAGACAACGCACACCACTGCACCCGCAATGCAATTTGCAATTTGTTGTGTACAGTTTTTATTCTTTAATTCCATTTGAGTGTTCATCAAAACTTGAGTAATTCCTACTGCCTTTTCTTATATTACTTTTCCCAAAAATTGTTTTGTCTATACGACTTTGTAAATAAGCAGCTAAACTTTCAAAATAGTTGATATTTATATAATTAATTCCAGGTGCTCTGTACCTATCCATCAGATGTTTATTGAAACTTGGCCAGTTAAATTTTTCTCCTTTCCTTGAAAGTTCAAGTTGTTTCCATTCACCATATCTTTTGATTAAATATGAAATGTAATTTTTCTTCTCTAAATCCTTTCCTAGTGCATTATCTGGCAAATCAGGTTTTGATTTTTTAGGAATAAGTTCTGGAAAATATTTCTTTAATATTTCGATGTTGTCTTCTACGTGTCTTGATAATGTATCCCAACCCCAGTAGGAAATATCAAATGGGAATTCGTTTCTTATTGACATTATATATTCCTGAATAACAGTATCATCTCGAAATGTAGATGTAAATACAAATCTTTTAAACCGAAAATCAAGGTGTTGAACTTTTGTTAAATCCTTTTCTATGTCTTCTATCAATTCTTTTTGCAGCAAACTATCTTTTCTTCTCAAACTCTTAAGTTTACATTGAATTACAGTTTCAGCCTTTGATGAAAATATATCAATTCCTTTCTGTTCCTGTCCTTTTACTCCAAAAGTCTGAAATCCCAAATTTGTATATGAATCTGTCCTTTCAATTGTATTGAATAAATCACAAACAAATTCTTCAAATTCTGTTTCGTTCTTTAATGGGGGTAATTGATATTTTGCCATTTCTATTATTCATTTTTAGTTAGCACGCTCTTTTGCTAAGATTGCACACAACGTCTCAATATGCGACACCCGATTCCTGTAAGTGACACGTAGTGTCGCATATATCTACTTTATATAAATATCAAAATACTAAGAATCAATGTTTTTTATTTTTCAAGCAATTGTAGTTATGGCGCATATACAATCCGATAATTTTGTCCTTGTATTCTTTAAGTCTAATTTGTCCAACGGATTTTTATTTGATCGAATTCTTTCTTTGTGATATGGGCATAAATTTTCATAGCATTGCTCCTTCTAAATATCAAAACTCCTGCCTTTCAAATCCTCATCACTTTTGATTTTCCCAATAATCTACATCCTAAAAGGCATTTATACCAAAAGAAATCAGTATCAAGCATCTATTTCGCAAATATATTTATTTCTTTTTATTAAATACATCTTTTATTAGAAATATTTCACCAATCAGAATCATTTTATTTGAGGCACAATTCAAACCAACCTATTCCACACAAGAAAACACGCATTCAGAGACATAAGCAAGAAAAAAACTTTCCAAAGATGTTCAATTCTAAACTTTGAAGCCACTTTATCAAAAGATACAACTTGTATAAAATTCATAAATCATCACAGATGTTCCAGGCTATCATGTAATGCCAATAAGAGAAGATCAGGGGAAATTTAGTATTTGTTTAGCATGGAACAAAGAAGCTACAGGGTGTTGTTTCATTTTACCTAATTAACGTGAGTTCGATCTAAAGGCTATAACGAGAGGGGCGTTTCGCCAAGAATAAGTTTAGCAGATTCTCTCACAGCAAGCCGCCATAGCGGCGACAACCTTCCTTGCCCTGTGCGCCAGCGCAGGGTAGAATGTAGGTCGTCTGAAAACGGAAGCCGCCATAGCGGCGACAACTATTTTGGGGATGATACGGTTCGGCTTCGGTGTACCCGAACGATGTCGCCACTGACGTGGCTTAGGATGATCAATCCCGGATTCCTTTCCCTGCGCTCACGCACAGGGCTATTGAGAGGATGCCACTATGTGGCATGGTTGGATATGGGAAATAGGATAATTCTCCTCAATCATATCCAGGATAGCTAAAAACATAATTCTTAGATCGTACTCTCGTTAAATATTCAAGTTGTCGAGGGGACTCTTTATCTGTGCAAATCCTGATAACGCAAGAACTTGGTTATTTTCATCTCGGGAATACATTTAACGGAAAATTTCAAAAAAAATAATAGATAAGGCTGGATTGCGTAAATACTCCCTGAATAAGACTTTTAGCCTACTGCGTCAGGCCTTTGGCTTACTGCGATGTCACTTTGTCTTACTTCGCCAAACCTTTGGCTTACTCCGGTAGCCCTTTGGCCTACTGCCATGCCACTTTGGCCTACTGCGCCAGACCTTTGGCTTACTCCGGTAGCCCTTTAGCCTACTGCGATGCCACTTTGGCTTACTGCGCCAGACCTTTGGCTTACTGTGCCAGACCTTTAATCTACTGTACAACATTTTTGACCTACTGTACGAGACCTTTGATCTACTGTATAACATTTTTGACCTACTGTACGAGACTTTTAATCTACTGTATAACATTTTTGACCAACTGTACGAGACCTTTGATCTACTGTACAACATTTTTGACCTACTGTACGAGACCTTTGATCTACTGTATAACATTTTTGACCTACTGTACGAGACTTTTAATCTACTGTACAACATTTTTGAGTTACTGTACATAAAAAAAGTCTAATAGCGGATCAAAATTGGCTCCGCCGAACGTTGCTTTCGAATAGTTAATAGGGTGTGATTGCAATTGAAAATCAGCGGAGCTAAATCACGCCCGACGAGGCGAGAGGATCGATACAAGGGATTCTTTATTTGCTCCGTGGGACTGTGTGCTACTCCGTAAAGACTGTGTCCAATTTACATGTAGTCGTTTCCGTTACATCTGTTGAACTCACCCTATAATGATTTGAGGCATCGCATGCAGGATACGAAAACGATGCTCCTCCTTGTTCCTTTTATTGCATTTCCACAAGCCCATACTTGTATATTTTTTCACACGCATCCTTATTTTTCCGTATAGGGTAGCTCTATGGTTCCTGTATCGTTCCTGTATGGTAGCTGTATCCTAACCATAAGCACGGAAAAGTGGATTTTTATGCGGAAATGAGTGAAATTTAGAATAAAAATACATGTTTGCGGACAACAGAGGAACAATATTCCCAAATAAAAGAAACAGCCCGTTTTCCAATGTGACCACACAAGCCTATTACCCTCCCACCCCATTGAGTTGGCTCTATATGAATTTGATATTCTTTGGTTCGCAATAGCATTTTCAAGACTTCCCAGTGTCAAATGAAACATATAGAATGGTATTTGTAACAAACAGAAACAATGTCGGTATAATTGATAATGTATATGAAATAAATATTTCGCACATTGATATTTTTATTGCTTAATTTTGAAATCAGAAGCCTTACTAATTGTAAAACTAAAATAAAGTATATATCTTAGTATTTAAATATCGTGATACTATTCGCATTGCTACTCAAATTACTGGATTCGAATGCGTAAGTTTGGGTATTTGTATGACGGATATAAATTCAAACAAAATCAAACATTATTAACCCATGAAAAAAACTACTTATCTTCTCTATATACTATCAATCCCCTCAAGCTAGCTGGAAACCCGCAGACGAACAAACGGATCGTGGCTACTTGCTCTCTATATCTCTATATTTTGTGATTGGGGGCTTTATTTTGATTATTCCTTTTCCCTCTCCCCAACATAAAGATATAGACATTTGGACTGTTTATATCCCTATAGCTTGGGAGATAAGTATGGAAATATAATTTTTTACTAATTAATCAACCTATTATTTTTTTATGAAAACATCAATTATCACACAAGTTTTATTAGTAGTATTGGCTGCATTGCCAGTATCATTGTTCTCTCAAATAATCTATACCTTTGACAAGGGTGGCAACGGCTTCTACAATGGAAGCACCTACACGAATTTGGTGCCTTTCCCTGCCAGTGCCTCTTACAGCACTTTTGAAGTTACGAATGCAGCAAGCTTGGAAGTCACTTTGACAGATGCCAATAAGACAAGCCTTTTTAGGGGACTTTCCCGCACCGCAAATGTTGGCTCCGTTGATCTTACGGCAATTCCAAGCGGCGCCGACCAACAAGTGGAATGGACACAATACTTAAAGACATCAACAACTGATCTCACTAAAAATGGTATGGTTCTAAGAGCTCAGGCTTCCGCTCCCGGATATGCCTCTAGCGTCAGACAAGGCTATTATTTTTTAATTCAAACCACAGGAACTCCCGGGCTGATGAAATTTCGTGCACTAAGATTAGATGAAGCAGAACGCGTGACCAATATTTTTGACAGACAGATTCCGATAACGGGATATACCGCAGGACCATTATATCTTAGAGCCATTGTCAAAGGAACGAGCCTTTCGTTCTACTATTCATTAGACAATGCTACATGGAACTTGGCTGCAACGGGTGACGACGCAACATTCGCTGAAGGTAAAGTTCAAATAGCATGGGGACTCGGAGGAGGTTCTAATGTTACAGATTCGTATTTTGACAATGTGAGATTTTCTGTGCCAAAATAATAGAAAAAGAAATATACACCGTGCAAAAGCATCTTTCTTTCAGCCAAGAAAGATGCTTCCACGGAATATAATATTACATTTTATTTAGTATTAACCAATTATTATTTTTACAGCTATGAAAATTGCAATTTCTACTCGGACTTTATTAGTCGCATTGGCGATCTTGCCAATATCTTTATTCGCACAAGAAACGGTGGAATATACCTTTGACTTGGGTGGCAACGGCTACTATGATGGCAGCACCTATACAAATTTGGAAAGCTACACCGCTTCAACGGGTACTTTCCAACTAACGAATGCCTCCACATTGTCGCTAACTTTTGGTGATAGCAATTCGACGAATGTTTTTAGGGCACTTACCTTCGGGTCAAATATTTCATCAGTGGATCTTACCGCAATCCCAACCAGCACAGACCAGGAGGCTACATGGACACAGTACATCAAAACTTCGACGACCAGCAACACAAAGAGCGGCGTTATCCTGAGGGCCCAAACGACTGCTTCCACGTATTCTACACAAGCAAGGCAGGGCTATTATTTCTGGGCTCAAAATACAGGCACGGAAGGTCAAATATTGTTCCGTGTCAGAACCCTTGACACAAGTTCTTCTGGAACTACCATCTGCAACGTAACAGTCAGTGGCATATCCGGATACACCACAGGTCCCTTGTACCTGAAGGCTACCGCTAGTGGAACAACTCTATCGTTCTCTTATTCGACTGATAATTCAACATGGACAACGGCATGGTCAGCTACCAATACCACCTATTCCCAAGGGTTAGTTCAATGGGCATGGGGAGTCGGAGGCGGTTCTAATGTCACGGATGTATATTTTGATAACATCACCGTTACATACACTGATGCAACTTTGTCGGTCAGTTCTACTGTTTCGGATGACAATAGCCTCACGGTTACGCTGGATGGTAGAAATGTGACCATTAACAATGTTGATTCGTTCAGCATCTATAATATATCGGGAGCCAAAGTCTATGAAACGCAAAGCTCAGGAGATGGCAGCACCATTACATTAACACCCGGCGTGTATATTGTAAAATCAGGGAACACTGTCAAGAAATTTATTATTAAGTAAGAAATACTGAGAGAATACCTTCCGTTGCCAATTCCATACAACGGGAGGTTTCTTTCTCAAGCCTTCTATCAAGGTGATGGAACTCTTCAAGTTGGGAAACCGAGAAACTCCAAATATTTAGAAAAGCAAGCGTTTGCCTGATCGCGTGAAGGCAATACCGAAATTAGGCTTCAAAATTGCGGCCAGCTTTTTTCCTTAATTTTGTCGCAAGGCCTTTGTCATGGGCTGGTTGTCAATTGAGCTTCTAAGTGGAATAGAATAAGACACCCCCAGTAGTTGCCAGCGACTTCTTGTTTAGATAATTTAGTATTGGGAATGTATTCTTTCAATCGAGTCCAATGGCTCTCCTGATAAAACTTGTTGTTGTCAACCGAAACAGACATTTCTCCTTTAAAATTCAACTATTTATTGTAGCCTCGGTTGTTAATTATCTTGCATGACCAATTTACCGGTTTATACTTATTTTTCAATCTTTTTCAAACCGATCTACCTGATAGATTTATCCTTTCTTGCCAAGGAATCGAAGTAATTTATGATGAATGTGAGAGGTAGTTTTCCTATATATAACCAATAAATGTCATGAAAAACCACAGTCAATAAGTTTTGCAGCAGGGATGCAAATCCTCATTTTGTATTTCATTAAAAAATGTTTTTTTCAAAATAGAAATTTAGAAAAAAAGCATCTATCCTTAAATTACATTGCAACCTATTAACTCTATGATGATATGAAAACCACGTATAACTTTTTGAAATTATGTTTCTCGACTAGGGTCTTATCTCTATTTCTAGTTTTCTTAAGTAGTTATACATTCTGTCCGGATGCTCATTCCAAAGTGCCTATTCGGCGTCCTACATCTCCGGCCAGCCCTATGTGGCAGATTCATATCGACACTTGGAATTACCCCGATCCTCAAAAGATCATCGACCTGATACCTAAAGATATTCGCCCATATGTTGTGTTTAACCTGTCATTCTCTGTTAGCCATAATACGACGACAGGCAAATGGCTCCAGGTGGATTCAGCTTATGAGACTGCAAAATCATGGCTGCGAACCTGCGCCCAGAACCAAGTGTGGGCAATGATCCAACAATCCAGTGGTGGCTTTGCTCATTTTTCCGATTTTGATTTGAGCGTTTATGAAGAATTTTATCGGGATTATCCCAATTTTATAGGTTTTAATTATGCGGAACAGTTTTGGGGATTTGGTGATACATGGTCGGTAACCTGGGCCCAGCGAATGGCTCATTTCACCGATTTAATGAAACTGAACCAAAAATATGGAGGCTATTTATGTGTCAGTTGGTGTGGAGCCGGTTCCGATATAAATCCGGTGGCCATGATGAAACGCAATCCAGATTTTGCGGCTATCTGCAAGGAGACCCCTGAACATTTTATTTTGTGTGAAAAATTTACGTCAACAGATGCCTTCTCCGATATAGAAAGCGTCTGTGAAGGCGCATATCTTTCGGGGTTTTCGGGCCAGTACGGCATCCGTTTCGACCAATGTGGCTGGGTTCCGGATTCTGCTGCCACGGATTTGACATACCCTGTGGCTGCCGGTGCAGCTCCTATTTTGGAACATATCATGCTGACTGGCGAAACCGTCATTGATGGCCCTGAACTAATTTGGGCACAGGATTTCAAAGAACTCAGCACCGCCACAACATCAGATGGCTATACGATGAGGCGATGGGGTACGTATCCTCAATTCGAAAATATCAGTATCGATATATTCCGCAAGATATTGGATAGCACAGTCCGCATTCTTAGCCGCAAGGAGGTTATAGACCGTACAAAGGTGGTTATTGTCAATGATGTGACTTCGGGAACTGCTCAAGAAATCTACAGTTCTCCGCTCACCATGTTTGAAGGGCTTTATAGAATGGACGATGATGGTAATTTCTCACTAAATACTAGCTGGTTCAAAAAGACAGGACGCTATCCAGCAATTCCAACGGTCTATGAATTAGGAGATTCCTTGGCTAACACGTTTCAAACTCCGGTGGATAAATCTACCTATTCCACACGCTGGCCGAGCATAGCAGACAAAGTGACCGAATTCAACACTTTGTTTTCTGAAGAATATACAGGGGACTTGTATGCAGGTCGGAGCGAAAATGGCTGGGTAACGTATAATCCATTTAAAACGGGTAAGACGGCAAATGCTAGTATTCCTCTTAAATACAATACATGTGATTCAATACATCTAACTTATTGCCAATACACAACCGGAATTATTAAAGAATATTCAGATAAACTAACTTTCTACCTAACAAACTACGACAATTATTATACCAGTTTGAAAACTGATACGATTAAAATTTATGGAAGCACTTTAGAACCTACTTATTCTTATGAAGACAGGGCCGACCACGAAGCCAGCACTGTGACAAGTAACTGGTCGGACGGAGTCTTCACATTATATGTAAATCACAATGGCCCGCTTGATTTAATCGTGGATTGTTCTGGTACAGCAACCGATCGTTTGACAACGTACACGACCGCCTCTTTGGTTGTTCCAAACGCCCCATCGGTCTATACTGGACCGCGACAATATGAAGCTGAATGTTTCGACCGCAAATCTGTATCAAGTGTTGTTACAAGTGGGTATAGCGGGACTATCCGAAACTACACAGGGCAAGGTTATTTGAAATTTGGCACAAGCTCAAGTGCTGTGGCCAGGGATACAGTAAATGCGCTTCGAAAAGGTAAATATAAGATCCTGACAAAATACCTGACTTCTTCAGGAACTGTCACAACGGTTGACCTGTATGTCAACGGAGTGAAAGTGGCTACTCCAGAATTCACAAAGACGGTCAACGACAGCACTTGGTCTGTTGATACAACGAGTGCAACCTTGAATGCTGGCGACAATATCATTATGTACAAAGCGAATAATACCGGCACATATTCCCTTTCAATCGACAATATCATTATTACTCAGGGAGCAGATAACGGAGTATATAATTTCACGAGTGATGTTGCCTCAACTGTCGCCACTAGCCCGGCAGCAGATATGATAACAGTTCAAAGTGGAAGTGCGGGCGTTGTCTCCTATACGGATGCAAATGGCAGCACGAGCAATTGCTTCAAAAGTTACTCGGCTGGCTCCACTAATGGGACAGGTGTTGCTGACTTGACGATGTTCCCAACCGATGCGACCAATTATTCGGTTGTATGGAAAGAATGGTTTGGCAGTACCGGGAGCAGCAGTGGTGTATTGTTGAGAGGATCCAGCAGTGAGATGTGTACATACGCCGATAGCCTGAAGCAAGGATATCTGTTTATGGCACAATATAATGCCGACAATACCATAACACTCAAACCTTCTATAGCCGGTGGAACAGGACTAACAGATAAGACATCTTATACTACCAGCTTCACATTGCAACCTAATCAACCCTGTTGGTTCCATGCCTCGGCTTATGGAGACACACTGGTGTTTGAATGTTCCACCGATAGTGTAAACTGGGTGGGGGCCACAACGGCAACATTTATCGACAGCACCTATCTCGAGGGAGCCACGCAGCTTGTATGGGGAATGGATGCCAACAACTTTAGCTGGGTGATGGACAATATTGCATATTCCACAAGCATATTGTCAGTATCCAAATACAGCATGGCAGATTTTAGTGCAGTCGAAAACTCAGATCCTTCAACCAGCCAGACTTTTAATGTTTACGGCCAGTCGCTTGCTGGCAACATAGAAATTGCCGCACCAAATGGTTATGAGCTTTCGTTGGCTGAAAGCTCGGGTTACGCCTCATCCCTTTCTTTATCACCAACCAATGGGTTGATTAGTACGACGGCGATTTATGTGAGGCTGAAATCAGGATTGAATGTGGCCAGCTATACAGGAGATATAACTGCAAGTACCAAAGGATTGCCAAGCCAGACTATCAGTTTGTCTGGAACTGTCACACCCCAACCTGTTAGTAGGATATATGATTTCTCAGATGATGTGGCAAAAACAGCTGCCAGCACACCTCCAGCATTAAATACCACTATCGGAACAAATAATGGAGCAACAGCCGGAGTGGTGTCCTTCACAGATACTGAAGACGTGACCAGCAATATGCTTAGGGCTTACAGCGGCGGTGCGAGAAACTCTACGGGTGTGGTAAACCTTGATTTATTTTCCAAAACCAGCACCGATTATTCGGTTACATGGAAACAATGCGTAGGGTCCACAAGTATCGACTACAAGGTGGGGGTGTTGCTCAGAGGCGATACAACTGCGGTTGGAACTTCTTCTACAGGCTATGTCCAAGGCTTGATGAATGGATACCTTTTCATTGTTTATACAGCATCAACTTTATCGCAGTCGCAATTCAGGATATACAAATCGACATCTTCCACCTCACTCAGCGTGTTGTCAAATACAACTGTCAGCACATTACTTCCAAGCGTAAATCAACCTATTTGGTATCGGGCAACCGTATCAGGAAGTTCAACTATTTCCCTGAAACTAGAGTATTCAACCGATAGTATTACATGGAATTCGGGTACATCAACTTCTGATGGACTTTCACCAATGTTTACCTCAGGTGCAACGCAGATTGTATGGGGATTAGGTGCCGCCAGTTTTAGTTTCTATCTGGATAATATAACCTTTTATGGGGTTGAATCTGAATCAAGCGATTCCACCACAGCAGGCATAGAAGAATCTAACATCGACACACCTACGGTTATATCCAGGGAGTATTATACTATAACCGGGATAAAAGTTGGAAACCGCCTAAATAACATGAAAGGGCTATTTATAATGAAGTGTTTGATGTCGGATGGAACAACAACCGCCTCGAAGATTTTCTTAAAGTGATATTAAAAGAGGCATTCTATAACATGGCAAATAAACAAACTTAAGAAAAACATTTCGAGGAGAAGTTTATCAATAATATACCTTGTGTAGCCTATACGTATAGGAATTTTATTCAAGGTATATTATTAATAAACAAATTATCAGATAATTTGCAGACAACCTGATTCGCCGAGAACCACTTCCTTTATCAAAAAAGATTGAACGGCGGTTGATCTATATGGCAGCATTTCTTGCGCAACTTTCAATCTTATATCTGAATTGAGTTTAACTGTATCAATATGTCGTTATAATGATAGATGGTGGCTTTGTTATTGATTGTGGGTAAAACCTTATTTATTTTACTTTTCAAGGATAACAAATGTGCCCTTAAAACTCCTGTTAGCGGACTATTGGATGGATTGTTTTCGACAATAGTTGATAAGGAGCTGACGTATTTCTGTTGTAAAGACATATGATAACTGCTGACAGACTTGCTTGTTAAAAGTTCGCTCCATATTCCGGCGTCCAAATCGGTCAGGAAATTTCCTATGGTATAAGTTTTTTCGCCGTACAATAACGTTGCGTTTTGCAGGTTTAGTAGCTTTTGAGTATTTAACAAATTGCCCAACACATCGTCTGCAATCAGTTTTGTCAGAGGCTCTGATGTGGAACTCCAGACCTGATCCAATACACTATCCGGTTGAATCCAAACCGGCTCTGTGGCAAACACTTCTTTGTTTAAGTAGGCCATTGCCTCCTGTTGTTTCTTCTTAGGAATCAGATAGAATACTTTTGTAGTATCACCTACTGTTGTGTTATTGTAATATCCTTTGCCGATTGTATTGATAACATGTTGATGATACATAAAAAGTTGAGATAGCAGGGC
>DBTT01000053.1:96898-97077 GCA_002307185.1 Bacteroidales bacterium UBA1309 | reverse complement strand
TTATATGTGTATATATTTCAGTAGTTTTCGAACTTTGATGTCCCAGTAAACTTTGAATATAACGTAAATCTGTTCCCATTTCCAGCAAATGAGTAGCAAAACTGTGTCGCAAGGTATGAGGCGATACACGTTTTGTTATTTTTGTCTTGTCAAGCGCTATGCGCAAAGCTTTTTTTATA
>DBTT01000053.1:0-96569 GCA_002307185.1 Bacteroidales bacterium UBA1309 | reverse complement strand
TGCTTCACATAACTTCTCAATACTTCCAGTGTTTTTTGTCCCAACAGGGTGTATCTGTCTTTTTTACCCTTTGCCTGTTCAATGCGAATTTGCATCCGATCACTATCAATATCCTTTATCTTCAAATTAATCAACTCACTTATGCGCAGTCCGCCCGAATAAATGGTCATCAATACTGCCTTATGCTTCAGATTACCTCTCACTCCCCCTCGTTTGCAACGAGGGGCTAATGGTTATTTGTTTACAGAACAAAGTGCAACACATCATCCATTGGCATCAAATAGGTACAAATAATGCCTTAGTACTAATTTTTGTAGCTACGAATAATTTAGACTTCCTTTTTTCGTTGCAAACGCATTACCAATTACCCCTCGTTGCAAACGAGGGGAAGGAGACTTCTTTCTACGGAGAGCAAATTTTCCTCTCTTTTATGCTCATTTTGCAAATATATTTATTTCTTCTTGTTAAATATCCTTTTCATTAAAAATATTTTACGAATTAGAACCATTCTGCATAAACCACAGATCAGATTAGCCTATTTTTATGTCAAAAAACACGTATTCAGTGCCATAACTAACAAAACAATCTTATATTTTTGCATTATCAAGCTTTGCAACAGCTTAACTCAAACAAGATGTCTTACCAAAATTATATAAATTATGACAACTACTTCAGAATCGGGCTATGCCAAAAATCTGGCAAACTTCGAAAGTTTAATTATTCTAATCAAAGCCCTTGGATCAAACTACAATCCATCCAAAGAGAGCATCAAAGTTTCCGCTTTGGAAGCCATCTTGCAAGAAGGAAAGGATATATTTACAGCTTTCAACTCCGCAAAATCCACTTATTCAATTTCGGTAGATGCTCAACAAAAAGCATTCAAACCGCTTAGTCCGCTTATCACTCGTGTTAACAATGCTCTTAAAGCATCAGGCAGCACATCCGAAAATCACAAAACGGCACAAACAATTATCCGTAAGTTGCAAGGAAGAAGAGCCGTAGCCAAACTCAAGGATGAAGAAAAGAAAGCTTTGGAAGCGGAAGGAAAGATCGTTAACCAAATATCTGTATCTCAAATGGGATACGCCAATCGCTTGGATAATTTCGGACAATTTATTTCGTTCCTTTCCACTATTTCTACATATAACCCAAACGAAGAAGATTTAAAAATAACAACCCTTGCCACTTTCTTATCTGAGTTAAAAGCCAAAAATTTAGATGTAACCTCATCCGGCATCCAAATGAATATGATTCGGGCTACCCGTAATGAAGTTTTCAAACACCCGGAAAGAGGGATCGCCAAAGTAGCATCCGATGCCAAAACCTATGTAAAATCAGTTTTCGGTGCTACAAGCTCGCAATACAAGCAAATTGCAAAAATTGCTATCCGATAAGAGTCCAAATTATTTCAAACAAAAAAATGCGGTGATGCATCAAGCCACCGCACTTTTATTTCATCCTTCCGCATTTATAAATATGCTATCTACATTTATACATAAAGCTTACGAATTTATAGATAAAGAACCTGCATGTATAAATAAGGCATTTGCATTTATGGATAGTCTATGCACATTTATAGATTAAACATCTACATTAATCAATATACCACTCGCAACAATGAATAAAGAACCTGCATTTATGAATAAGGCATTTGTATTTATAGATAAAGCATCTGCATTTACAAAAATTCACTTCCACTCGTTTGCAACGAGGAAAGGAGAGCCGCATATCACCTCTCGGAAGTATTTCTTCCCGTCAATTCCGTTGGAGTGTAGCCGAATTGTTTTTTAAATGCATACGAAAAATGCGATAAATTCTCAAACCCCACTTCGTAGCACACGTCAATCGGCTTTTTCTTCTTTTCCACAAATTGATAATGCGCCAGCTCCAGCCGTTTTTGAGTGAGCCACCTTTGTGGAGTCATGCTGAATGCTTTGCCAAAGTCCCGCTTGAATGTAGTCAGACTGCGACCTGTCAGATATCCAAACTTCTCTAATGGCAGATTAAACATAAAGTTCTTTTCCATGTAGCTAACCAAATCAATCTTGCCCGGCTCTTCAAAATTAGCCAACACATCGTCTATTCCTTTGTCAATCGTCCGAAGAATCGTGATCGCCTCCATTATTTTTAGCGAGGCAAGATCTTCGGGAAGGTCCTCCATCTCAAAATACGGGATCAGGGAAGAGATACAACTTTCCAACAAGGGGTGATGGTTGTAGCAAAGGATCCGTTGCGCAGCCAACGCCTTTGGTTTTACTTCCAGCTTCCCGTAAAATTCCCGGAGTCTCGCCGTGGAAAGGTGCATCACCACTGTTTTATGCGGCTGTCCATCTTTAGGATAATTGATGATTGTTGCCAATTGATGCCGCGGAATCAGAAAAATATCCCCCTTCTTAAAAAGATAGGTAGCATCCGCTTGCACGATCTTGGTTTCTCCCGAGATAAACCAGATCAGCATGTGGTGGTCGAACATGATGTCCGATTTGAAGAACTTGTCCTCAAAACAGGAAAGCTTGATGTCCTCCGTAATATATTTTGCTTTGTATTCCATCCTTTGCTTTTTTAATTTTCTTTCGTCAAATATACAGAAGATTGGCCAGATACAGATAAAACAATCAATGCTTTGGATTTTAGGAATTCACATCGAGAGATATGCCTGATACTTCCTCGCTCCAGGTCCACAGCCGTTTGGCACTGGCTTCATCCAAAGAATATACCCTCACCCCATTGGAAACGGAAGACTCTGTGGCCAATCCAGCGACATCCCCATCTTCGCAATACACACCTCCTACCCCATTAAGCAAAGGACTCGTCGCACACCAAACCGTAGTGGCCGCACCTTGTGGCACTGTTTTCAAAGATGCCGCTACTTCCGGCAACATATTGCCTTCGGCATCGCAAAATCCCATTTGTTGAAACAACTCCAAAGGAGCTTCCCTTCCCAATTCCGTTCCGCCTATCGAACCGGGATGCACGGCATAGGTTCTCACCCGGAAGGCTTTTCCCCGGTTATCCAACTCAAGGGAAAACAAGTTAGCGGCTGTTTTGGATTGTCCGTAAGCCTGCAACGTTTCGTATCCCCTATTCAAAAAATTCGGATCTTCAAAATTGAATGGAGCGAACTGATGTCCTTGGGAAGACACATTCACCACTCTTGCGCCATCGGCCTTTTTGAGTGCGGGCCACAACCTCGCCGTCAGTTGAAACATCGACAAGTAATTGGTGGCCAACTGCGATTCAACACCTCGCCCATCTCTGCGTAGTGGCACCCACATAATGCCCGCATTATTCACCAACAAATGAAGTGGCCTGTCCGATGCCAGAATTTTTTGGGCAAATGCGTCAATAGAATCGGGATTCATCAAATCCATCGTTTCCAATTCCACACGTGGAATGCCCTGCAAGTTTTTCTTCGCTTTTTCCGTGTCTCTTGCCGGCACAATTACGGTAGCACCTGCGGCCGCAAGCGTTTTGGTCGTTTCTAAGCCTATGCCCGTGTTGCCACCCGTTACGATTGCGATTTTCCCTGTCAGGTCAATGCCCTCGATGACTTCAGTTGATGTTGATTTTGCGTTGAAGCCCGAACCGATCGGTCTCTGCAAGGCTCCTTGATAATTGTTTTGTTCCATGTTTATTTGTTTTAATGTTGATGGAACAAAGATAGGGAGGATATTTTCCGACAACTTTGCTCAAAAGGCCGAAATAACTTTGTTGAAAAGGCCGGATTAGGTAGCTGAAGATTGGAAAAGCTATCGCATTTGATACAGACTAAACCCGAAGGGTTGTCATAGGTTATAGAAAAACATGTTTAAGACAGTTTTTTATAATCCCTGTTGTAATTCTGTCATCGACCGAATTCTCACGTCATTTAACGTTGATCAGCTATGCAACATTAAATGCCTTTTGCAAAAAAGAAGTAATTCTATCAGTCAACCGTTTTGACGGAAAAGAGTGCAACATCGAGAATGTCACCAATATCCAGCCAATAGTTGCCAAGACTGGGTTGGGTATATGTTTCAACACTTCCTGTCCGTCAATACTTGTAGATACTGTATCTTGAAAATTGGGGTATGTTGCAAGGATAAGCAATACTATCCCAATTAATATTCCAATTGGTGCAATATAAAAATAATTTATCCACCAATCGTATATCCTCTTGTTGAGCCGAATCGGAAGACCGATGAGCAAACAAGCCACAATAATGGAGCAAGAAGCAAGAATACCGATGATCGGTTGGAAAACAAAAAGCCCAAACAATCCGTCCATGCCAAAATCATTGTCAAGCAACGCGAAAATCATATAAATAGATAGTGCGACAATAAATGTTGATACGATTTGAAGCCCTAATATCAATATCGATTTTATTTTACCCATTATCTTTTTCTAAAATAGTATCGGTAACTTCGCTAAAAGCCCCATATTTGGAACTTAATACACAACAACTCGTTTTCCGAATTGCAAATATATCAGCTTTATGCTGTTTTACAAAGATATTTAACTTTTTGATATTAATTAATTTACAATTTTTCCACACGCACAGTTCACATGCCCAACGGCTCTCACTTCAGAATGTTTTTCTGATACTGTGTCGGCGTGTATTTCATCGAACGTTTGAAAATGCGATTGAAATGGGTAATCGAATCAAAGCCGCATTCCATGCTGATATTGTAGATATTCATCTCTTCTATCGCAAGCAATTTACAGGCATACCCGATTCGCATCTCCATCACATATTCCATAAACGTTTTGCCCGTTTGCTCCTTGAAGTAGCGGCAAAACGCACTCCGGTTCATAGCCGCCATCGAAGCAATTTCCTGCAAACTAATATTGCGTGTGTAATTCCCGTTGATAAAAGAAATAATCTTCTCCACACGGCTGCCTCCTTGCTCCGGAAACGAGTCGTAGAAATGGGGAGAAGCCAGAAAAGCCCTCTCCTTGCATGTGGCCATCTCTTGCAACAGGGTGAGCAGGCTTGTCACTTGCGCCAACCCTTCCATTTCGGGTAGCTTCACCAATAACCCGGTGATTTCCGACGAGCTTTCCTTTGGGAAATGAAGGCCCCTTCTCGCCTCATCGAGAAGTATTTTGATGTGAAAAAACTGGGGATAGTTGTCGATAGAATAACTCATGAAATCCTTTTCAAATTGGACGATTGTCCCCTTCACCCGCAAGTCCTCATCCTTATTTTTATAAATATCATCGCTGTTCATGTAGTGCGGAAGATTTGTGCCAAAAAGGATCAAGTCCCCATCCGAATAGCGTTGAATGGCATCACCCACAAAGCATTGCCCCATCCCTTCCTTCACGTACATAATTTCATATTGGCTGTGAAAATGCCAAGGATAAGTGAAGCAATTATAATCATAATGTCGCGCTTTGATCGGGTTAAGGCTCGAAATAGGCAACTTTTCGTTCATTATTTTTTTCATCATCCACCGCTTTTAATCTTTTCTACAATACTTGCAAATATACGCACATTATTTGCAAATATAGCTATATATAAATACTCGTTATCTATGTATTTTTGACTTTATTTTTTGGGGTCAATCCCAGCTTATTGTCGGGGCATTATTTTGTTTGAATGGTTGATGACCATAACAAATGCAATCGGTGCCGTGTAGATTATTTACTAAATAAATAGAACTAATATTATGGAGAAAACTTGGCGATGGTTTGGCAAAAAAGACAAAATTGCGCTCGAAAAACTCAAGCAAATCGGCGTGGAAGGAATTGTGACTGCATTGCATGATATTCCGAATGGAGAAATATGGACATTGGAAGCTATCAACGACCTTAAAAACTACATAGAAAGCCGTGGACTACGCTGGTCGGTGGTGGAAAGCCTCCCGGTGAGCGAATCGATCAAATATGCAGGAAAAGATCGCGACGAATTGATCGACAAGTACATTGTCAGCTTGGAGAATCTGGGTAAGGCAGGAGTTACAACAGTGTGCTACAATTTCATGCCTGTTCTCGATTGGGCTCGCACCGATTTGTTCCATAAATGGGAAGACGGCTCTTCATCGCTCTATTTCGACAAAGCAAGATTTGCCTATTTTGAAATCCATATCCTGGAAAGAGAAGGGGCGGAAAAAGATTACTCTCCCGAAATTTTGGCAAAAGTAGAAGAACTTAAAAAGACCATCACGGAAGAAGAAAAAAACGACCTCATAGACTCTGTGATTGTCAAGACGCAAAGCTTTGTAAACGGCAACATCAAGGAAGACGACCTGAATCCGGTGGCTATTTTCAAAAGCTTGCTGGCATTGTATGACGACATCGACAAAGATGGCTTGCGTCAAAACTTGAAATATTTTCTGGAAAGAATCATGCCCGTTTGTGAAGAATGGAACATACAGATGTGCGTGCATCCCGATGATCCCCCTTTCCAATTGTTGGGTCTGCCCCGCATCGTCACCAACGAAGAAGACATCGACTGGTTTCTGAAAGCCGTTGACAATCCCCATAACGGACTAACTTTCTGCGCCGGTTCACTCAGTGCCGGCATTCACAACGACATCCCGAAGATGGCGAAGAAATACGCATCCAGAACTAAGTTTGTCCACCTAAGAAGCACCAACGTTTTACCCAACGGAAATTTCATCGAAGCTTCCCACTTGGGTGGCCGGGCCAACCTGATAGAAGTTGTACGCGTATTCGAAAAAGAAAATCCAAGCCTGCCGATGCGCGTAGATCACGGTCGCCTGCTGCTTGACGACGAAGAAAAAGGGTATAATCCTGGCTATTCATTTCTTGGCCGCATGTTGGCATTGGGTCAAATAGACGGCGTGATGGCAACCGTACAAACCGAATTGCAGAAGTAATTGTGGTAACCCACGCTTTGGTAAACAATTAAAAAATAAAAAGAACAACTTATAAAAGTAAAAAGATGAACGAAATATTTAGTATTTCAGGAAAGGTTGCCGTGATTTCAGGTGCCGGAGGAGTATTGGGTGGAAGCATAGCCAAAGGTTTTGTGAAAGCCGGAGCAAAAGTGGTGGCCATGGATATTCGCCAGGAGAACTTGGATGCCCGAGTACAAGAACTTACCGATTTAGGTGGTGAAGCGATTGGTATTATTGGAAACGTGCTGGATTTGGAGAGCCTTCAGAAAGCGGCTGACACGATCGTTGAAAAATGGGGACGCATCGACATCTTGTTGAACATTGCCGGTGGAAATATACCTTCGGCGACATTGAGCGCAGATCAATGCTTCTTCGACATGGATATCGAAGGCTGGAACAAAGCAACTAACCTGAATATGAACGGAACCGTGTATCCAAGCTATGTATTTGGCAAAGTAATGGCCAAACAAGGCACAGGAAGCATCATAAACATCTCTTCGATGACTGCTTATTCCGCCATTACCCGTGTGGCTGGATATTCAGCAGCAAAATCAGCTGTCACAAATTTCACACAATGGCTTGCTTCCGATTTGGCAATCAAGTTTGGTGATGGCATCCGTGTAAACGCCATTGCGCCTGGATTCTTTATCGGTGATCAAAACCGTGCGATCCTCATCAATCCTGATGGATCATTGACTGAACGCAGTGTGAAAGTGATTGCCAAAACACCCATGAGACGTTTCGGAGACATCGAAGAATTGAACGGTGCCGTGCAATTCCTTTGTTCCGATGCTGCAAGCTTCATCACGGGAGCTTTACTTCCGATCGACGGAGGCTTCAGCGCATTTAGCGGAGTGTAATAACAAAAAAATACGGAATCTATAAATCACCAAAGGCGAAAGCCACAAGATGAATAATCGTCCGTATGCAAGAAATAACCAGTTGGCTTTTTAGGAATTTCCAACTGGTTATTTTTATTTTTTGTTCAGTGGTTTATCTTTCTTTATTGCGAGGTTAAAGGAGTTGCTATTGCCCTTATATTACTTACTTTGTGAATCTGTCTCATCTAGTAGTAGGAGTTGGAAAAGAGTATGCTTATAACCATCCCCATTATAGATAAGAAGAAAGAGCTAAATAACTAAACGAATTTGCTACAATTAATAAAATTTCATAACAACTGAAATTTATTATCCGAAAAACAAACAGTACTATTTTTCTTTCATTAAATTTGCAAAAAATCAGAAATAGTATATTTTTTTAGTTTTCAACTATGGTAAAGATTATCTCCCTCCTAATCGCCTTAACTTACATTATCGTTGATTTTTTCACGAAGTAAGTTCTATAATTATTTGAACAGTTTTGAGATCTCTGTATCTTTCAAAATTGATATTACCGTACGCCCATCAGGAGTAAAATTGGGTGTAGGTGTTGCAAAAAGTTGATTAATCAACTGGGTTATTTCTTCATCAGAAAGTCTTTGCCCATAAGCAATCGCACTTGAAGAAGCGATAGACAAAGCCACCGATTCCTGAATCTCTTCCTTCACATCGCTTCCCGTATCAATACTTTTGTGAACAATATTTCTTATCAATTCCACGGGATTGCTTTGGCCTATTTCGGCAGGAACACCGCTGATGGAAAAAGTGTTGTTTCCCAAAGTGGACAATTCAAATCCAATCGCTTGCAAATCATCAACGATATACGGGATCATCGCTGCTTCCGAAGCCGTGAATTCAACTATTTCGGGGAACAAAACCCGCTGTGAAATGCCGTTATTTCGACGGATGTGGTCGATAAAACGGTAGAACAAGACACAGATATGTGCACGATGCTGATCTATCATCATCAATCCTGATTTAACGGAAGTAAGAATATAGCTGTTCTTGTACTGGAAATGGATTCCGGCACTATCACCACTGTCAATATTCAGGCGACTTTGCTCCGTTTTATCCTCAATAGGCATTTGGCTTATCGAAGAAGATGAGTGGAAGACCGTTTCGGAAGAGACATCATCATTCGGCTTTTCTTCAAAGCCGTTGTATAAATGTTCCCAGTCAAAACGAGGTTTCGAACTTTGGTATGACGAACCGCCACTACGGGGAGAATTAAACGGATTGTAAGATGGATTCACTCGAACTTGAGGTTGCACGGCTTCCCGGGTGGGGTCAAAAATCGGAATATCCACCGAATCTGTCGTGTTGAAATCGATACTCGGTGTCTCGTTCGAACGCCCTAACGCTTCTTTTACAATAGCAAAAATAATTTGCCAGATAGGCTGCTCGTTTTCGAATTTAATTTCCGTTTTTGTTGGATGGATATTCACATCAATCGTGTCGGGAGCCACCTCCAAATAAAGGAAGAAATTGGGATTCTCACCGGGAATAATCAGCGGTTCAAAGGCATTCGTCACCGCTTTGGCAAAATAAGCATGCCGCATATACCTACCATTCACGAAAAAGAATTGTTGCGTCCTTGTTTTCCGGGCGGATTCCGGTTTCCCCACAAAGCCCTGTATTTTCACCAAAGCCGTATCAATTTCCACAGGGATCAGTTGTTGATTAAAGCTTTTTCCCATCACATGGACAATCCGCTGGCGAAGATTTGTAGCCGGAAATTTCAAGGCCTCCACATCGTTGTCAATGAAGGTGAATTCAATCTCCGGATTCACCAAAGCAATACGCTCCAATTCAGTTAGAATATTTCGCTTCTCTGTGTCATTCCCCTTCAGAAATTTACGACGGGCTGGGACATTGAAAAAGAGATTACGCACCGCAAAGTTGCAGCCAGAAGGGCAAGCAGTAATCTCTTGCGATTCCACTTTTGATCCGGCTATTTTGAGGCAAATACCCAATTCGTCTTCGTGCCGTTTGGTGCGAAGCTCTACTTGTGCGACAGAAGCAATCGAAGGCAATGCTTCACCGCGAAAGCCCATTGTTGAAAGCGAAAAAAGGTCGTTCGCTGATTTTATTTTCGAAGTGGCATGACGTTCAAATGCCATACGCGCATCGGTTGATGACATTCCTTTTCCGTTGTCGATGACCTGGATCAGTGTTCGGCCGGCATCCTTGACAATCAACTGGACTTCGTTTGCACCTGCATCGATGGCATTTTCCACCAGTTCTTTCACCACAGATGCCGGGCGTTGAATTACTTCACCCGCAGCAATCTGGTTGGCTATCGAATCAGGAAGAAGATGTATTATGTCACTCATAGGAAGTTCGTATTCTCTGAAAATGAAAGAATGAATTTAGTTTTGTAAACGACAACAGCCAAGCGATGCCTGAAAGCATATTATTCGCCGGCAAATCGATCGGACCGTTTAGGAGCAGCATCCGCTGCTTTTCGGGTCACTACCCGGAAAATATCGTCCTTATTCAATGGTCGCATATAGTCTAGCCAAAAAACGTCCTTCAGTCTCAGTTTTTCGGGCTTCAGCTCCGGCAAAGGTGTCATCGTAGCCTTTGGTTCGGGCCACAGCTTTAGCTTCTTCACTTTTTTATCCTCAAAGTCAATTGCCAAAAATCCACTTTCCGTTTGGTTTTGCCCAATAAAACTCGCATCTTTTTCTTGCGGATAAAAAATTGACTCGCCACTCCCTTCCACCAACACGTGCCTCAATTGCCTGCCATCCATGAAGGCAGTAATAGTGCGTCCTTTTAGCTGGTTAAACTTCAGGGAATCAATCTGTTCCATAATATAGGCATCCCGTTTAACGATCATATGATCTACCACGGAATCTTTTCGATAGACATGGATGGTATCGCCTGCGACCTGGTGATTGTCGTTCCAAACAACGGCCTCCCGAAACAGGTGCATCACCGAATCTTTCGAACTATATTGAATGGAATCGCCAATACCTTGAATATCATTTCGAAAGAACCGCGCCTTACGAAACGCTTTCAATCGACTAAATTTCCCTTCAGGAGTCATTTGCAGCGTGTCGGCATGCAAATAAAGCGTGTCCTTTTGGGAATATTCCAATGCTTGCGCCAATTTAGAGGCCCAAGCAAATTTCAATGCGCCATCGTAATGGCCGCGATCGCCTTTCAATATGATCTTCCGTACCGTATCTTGCAAAATCATGTGCCCATACACTTCGCCGATGGATTTACTCCGGTTGAAAAAGATCGTGTCTCCTGTCAGAAACTGATTTTTTTGTTTGTTGACCACCAACGATTGGTTGAGCAACATAGACTCTTCGGTGACAGTATTGTACCATCCTCGGTTTGTATAAATCGTCCCGCTATCAGATTGCACAACGGAAGGACCCAAGATTGTCGTTATTCGTGTTTGGGGGCTGTATTGAAGTGTATCTGAATGGATGACAAACTTCTTATTCACCAACTTGACACTATCACGGAAGGTAGCCAACTTCAATGCAGGCTCGTATTGTCCCCAACTTGAAGTCAATTCATTTTCAGGGTCAACCACCATTCCGCCATCGAAATAATAAGCGATGTTCATGATCCGGTCAAAATTGAGGCTGTCGGTAAACAAGGTCATTTTCATCTTTTTGTCTTCCAACACCACATTGCGCCTCATCTTTGCCAAACGGTACATGCCGTCATAGTACATGTAATCGCCGACCAAGGTGAGGGTGTCGCCCTGATTTATTTTGACATTGCCAAAGGCTTCGAACGAATTCGATTTATCATACACATAGGCACTGTCGCAATACATGATAGCACCTTCATGAACCAAGACAACACTGTCTATCAAGACAAGGGGCTCAAAATTAAGGCGCTGAACCCATAGGCGTGCTTTTCGAAGTTCTATTTTCTTCGAACTTTTAGGCTTTACGACAGGAGGTAATGCAGAAAACAGAGTTTCCGCAGAAGCACATATAACAAGGAAACACAGAACAACCAACAACGGTGCCCTGTGTTTTATTTCTTCTAGTTTGATTGACAATCGTTTATCCATTCGAGTTTGCCATTTCTTGAAAAACAGTTTAAGAATAGAAGGATATTTTTCTGGCACAATGAAAAAATCAATTGGTCTTTATCCAGCCTTTGTAACGAAAATCACAATTCTGCCATCCATCAATGATGCGGATATTTGTATTTTTGATTTTATTCTGTACCCATTTGTCCAGGACTTGATTTCTTTTTACATTTTCAACGATACCTTTCAATGCAATATAATCGTCTTTCATATTTGCTCTGTGCCCATCAATGCGGTTTCTTAATTTGACGACTGCCACCTGACTCTTTCCGGTTCTTTCGTCAATGAATTGGAACGGTTTGGAAATCTCGCCCACCTTCATTTTTTCAACAACAAGTGCAACCTGCGCATTCAGATCTTTCATTTCAAACCGGGGTGTTCCATAGTAATAGGAATTTTCACTTTTCTGGTTAACCATGATACCCTTGTTATTCCTTGTTTCTTTGTCAAAAGACAAATACCCAACGGCATCATCAAAAGTCATTGGTTTACCCCGCTTTCCTTCGGGTACAAACATTTTACTCTTGTACATGGAATCGAAAAACAAACTATCCTTGTTGATTAGGTTCATCACAGAATCCATTCGATGGATAGCCAAATCCAAATCCGCCTGAGCCACTTTCGGTTTTAATAAGATGTGGCGGAAGTTGGCACGGTCGCCTTGCTTTTCTATTAATTGAATGATGTGGTATCCGTATTCCGTTTCCACAATGTTCGAAACTTTCTTGGGATCGGTCAAGGCAAAACCGGCACTCGAAAAAGCTGGGTCTAATTGCGCCCTACCCATAAAACCGAGTTCACCGCCTTTCTTTGCCGAGCCGGCATCTTCGGAATAAATAATTGCAAGAGTCGAAAAACTTTCCCCTTTATTGATGCGATCTGTCAATTCACGCAACTTCGCCTTCACGGCATCTTTTTCTTTGAGAGATATTTCAGGCTCAAAGGTCATGATCTGCACCTCCACAGTTGTGGGAATATAAGGCAAGCTGTCTTGAGGCATTTTCGTGAAATAATTGCGGATATCAGCGGGGGTGAGTTTTATGTCACCTACAATCTTCGCTTTGACTTGCCGCACGATTTCACCTTCACGAACCTGTTCGATCTTTTGTTCACGCAATTCGGCAACCGACATGCCTGAATATTCTTCCAATTTTTCTTTGGATCCTGCTTGATTGATGTATGCGTCAATTTCTCGATTCACCTCTTTGGTAACGGAAGACAAAGGAACCTCCACACTATCTAACTTAGCCTGATGCAAAAATAGTTTTTGTATTGCAATCTGTTCTGGAATAAAACAAAAAGGATCTCCCTCCATATGTTCGCCATCTCTTTGCATTTGCAAGCGAACGCCTTCCACATCCGACTTCAATATTGCTTCGTCTCCCACAAACCAAATAACCTGATCAATGGCATTTGACTGAGAAAATGATTGTAAGCCCAAACATAGGAACAGCGCCAAAAGGATCGTTTTCAAATGTAAATTCATCGTTTTTTTCATCAAAAATTAAAAGTGCGTAAATGTACGAATAATGTAATAAATCCGACCGTTAAAAGTAGTTATAAAAGACTTGAAGATAAACCCAAAGGCAGATTCGCCCACTAAAAGGTTACGGTTTAAAGAACTTAATATTTTTATCATCAAGTGCTTTCTTATAAATATCATTTTCAAATTTCCGAAGGAACGCTTCTTTTCGTTGATTCATCACCAAATCGGAGATCTGGGATTTCGCATATTCGAAAGGAGGCACACTGCCAGCCAGTTTATATTCTTGGATATTTAATAAATAGATGTACTGGCTGTCGCGGACTTCGTAAGATTTGTGGGATTGGAGAAATTGACCCTGGTCATTAATGCCCGCAGGTAGGAATCTTGCTATTTCGGCAAAGTTTTTCCAGCTATCGTAAAAATATTCGTAAGCCACGGCGTTGCGGAGGGAATATTTCTCAACGTGCTCCTTGGCCTGGTCGGATGTTGATTTATACCATCTCAACAATTCATCTTTTTGAGGAGCATTCACTGGGACTTTCAAATAAACCCCTTTCACCAAATTAGAAGACAACACCAATTTTGCCTTGTTTTCTTCATAATATTTTTTCAATTCCTCTTCGTTTATCTTTTGAGACAGATTCTCTTTCAATAAATCTTCCTGATAAGTATATGTTATCAGCGTCTTCCGGTAATTTTCGACCATCTCATCGATTTGATTTTTATCGGAAATATTTTTCTTGGCTATCTGATACACCAATTGCTCATTTATCCATTTCCGCACAAAAATATCTACTGAAACCAGGCTGTCTTTTTCCCCAAGCCCCTTTGGCAACATTTCTGCGATATCAGAATTATAAAGTGTTTCTCCAAACACGCTCACAACAGCAGCATCAGCTTGGCTGGAAGCTTTTTTCGAAGAATCCTTGTTACAAGCAAGAAGGACAAAAGTGCAAGTTATAAAAAAGCACATTTCAAGACGAATTATTCTGTTTAGAGGCATATCAATACGTTGTTACTCGAGGATTTGTTGGAAAAATTTGGATATTTATATTGTATTCATTGACCAAATGTATGACAAAATTCAGTTTCTGACAAATTTAGAAAAAGGTGTACTCGGGGCATGCTGCCTTAATCCTCATCAAATAAGCCACGTCTTTTTGCCAATACCTATGCCTTGAAGTTCACGAAACAGGGATTGCTACGTCTCCCAAAAAGCCGTAGCTCTCTAAAACAAAAAACCGAATAGAGCCTACAAAAAGATCTATCCGGTTTTTGAATATCCTGAAAAATAAAACCTGAGTTTTTATTTAACTGTTCCCAATACTTTTTTATTGACTTCTACCTTGTATTTCTTATGAAGTGACTCAACCCATATTTTCTCCAAATAATCCTGGTAATCAGACACAATCTGACCTTTCACGTCTATGTAATCCTCAGGAGCTGTTATACTTCTGGCTTCAATGAAATACAAGGGGTAAGCCTTCATCTCCTTTTTGTTTTCTTTTCCGTAAAATTCTTTATCTACATAGGCATTGTCTCCTTCTCCCCAAGTACCCACTTCGATGGTCACCCTTCCGATACTGTCGTTCAGGCTCGATAAGAGTTGAGGTAAATTATTTTTGCCTTTATTTTGGGCTACAATCTCTTTTGCCTTGTTTAAGACGGATTTGTCCTTGCAATGGATCACGTACCCTTTATGCTTGGGTTGTCCCCAAGTATATTTCGCCTTGTTATCGGCAAAGTATTTTTCAAGCCCAGCCGTGTCTTTTTCGGCTTTTTGCCAAACCTCACGATTCATAATGTCAAACAAAAGAATGCCATCAAAATATTCATTCGATAAATTTTTAAATTCTGGATACTTACTACTTAAGCTTTGTTCTTTTGCGTGGTTCAATTTGGTCAACAAAAACGAATTGAAACGATCGGTCAAATACTCCGTGGAAACTGCTGTGGTTCGAGGCTTTTCGATTTTAAGAAACTCCACAAAGTCATCGGTAGTATAGGTATTTTTATCCACTTTCAAAAAGGGTTGTTTGATTTTTTGTGCGTGAGCCAAAAACGCAGAATCACAAGGAAACTCGGTATTCGATAAGCCCAATAAGGCCAAATAGGCCTTTGAGTTTACCTCTGGCTTTATATCTGTTTTAAGTTTTGCTATTTTCAAAGCATCCAGTTCCTTCTTGTGGTCGCCATTTTTCACATAGTTCATTATTTGAGATTTTAGGGCAGTGAATGGTTCACGAGGCTTTTTCTCAAGCAATTTGATAATATGGTAACCATAGTCAGTTTTGATTGGTTTGGTAAAGTCATTCACCTCTTTAAGGGAGAAAGATGCTTCCAACCACTCCGAAGGAAAACGTGCCCCAACTTTCACCCAACCGATTTCACCGCCATGCTCAGATGAGTATTTGTCAAACGAATACTCTTTGGCCAATTGAGCATAATCACCACCGGCAACCAGTTTTTGGTAAATTATTTCTGCTTGGGAGTAAACACTATCAACTTGCTTGGGAGTCATTTGAGCGTTTGTGGCAAACATGATATGAGCCACGCGGGATTCTCCAATGTCTGGACGCCTGCTGTGCAACAATATAATATGGTATCCAAAGTTTGTCCGAATAGGAAGACTTATGCTTCCCGCTTTCATATTATATATGGCGTTTTCAAATGGCGCAACAAGCATGTTTGCTGTCACCCAACCTAAATAGCCTGGCCTTTTGCCTGAGTGATCGGAAGAAAATTCGGCTGCCGCCTTTTCAAAGGGAATGGGATGCGAGGCATCTGTCACTTTTTTCCAGACGTCCAATGCTTTATTATATGCATCCAAAGTATCTGCGGGCAACATTTTTTTTTGAGTGAAAGGAATTAATATGTGACTGACTTCAAGATTTTCACCGAGCCTGTCATAATATTTCTTGGCCAAAGCCAATTCAGAAATTGTGTCCTGCAAATAAGGATCGGCAAGCTGCGCCTTATATCCGGAATACTCTTTTAAGAAACTTGCCACAGTATCCATTTTTAGGAACTTCGCCTCCTCCACTTTCAGCTTGTAATTGACAAACAGGTTCAAATAATCATCCAAACTCTTCTTATCAGTTTCTCCTGCACTACTATTTTTATGATAGATGTACTCAAACTCACTTTTGGTGACAGGATTCCCATTGATCTTTAGAACAACAGGATCATTTTTTTGAGCAGATAGCGTGCCAAAAAAAACCAACACTATCAACGAAAAAACTATTTTCTTATTCATGCTTCTATCAACTGTTAAAATAATAAAATTTAAGATGATTTACCTTTTCCAAAAATAAACTTTACTCGATAAGCCACTATCGAAATACTGGATATTTTTAATCACTGAGAATAACGGAGGAAAACCTAAATTGTTATATGATGTTCGTTTTTTATGTTTGTTATTATTCAAGCTCAAATATCCTGAAATAAAAAAAGGTTGTCATCTCGACAACCAATCTTCTTATTAACCTTAAATCTAATACCATGAAAAACTTGATACAAAGGTAAGTGTTTTTTTATGTTGTACAACATAATTGCAAAACATTTTCATTGGTTTATATTTATTTAACACAACATCAGCCTGTAATTGAGATTCTCCCCGAACACTCAAGCTCAATAAAATCCATATAATTAATTAATTTACAAATAATTATAAGAAAAATCATCCATCTTTCACTTCAGGAATCGGGTACGGCATTGACTAGCAGAAATAATTTATCGTTGGATAAGTAGGTAGGAAGAACTTGAAGACAAAGACATGTTTTTTTGAAATTACATATCAGATACCGTTCGTCCTAAGCCAATAGAAGTCAAGAATAACAAGCTTTCACCCGATATCCGAAAAATATCACCAAAAACATTTGATAATTAAGCAGAAAGTAGTACCTTTGCAAGCCGATTATTAAGAATTAAAGCCTAATGGTTTGATCCTAAGCCTCTTGTTTTCGATTATCGCCTTAGCAACGAGTTGTCGGAGGAGGGTTAAACAGGGAATCATTAACAATTAAAAGATTAAAGAAAGTGGATACTTTAAGTTATAAGACCATTTCTGTAAACAAAGCAACAGCACAAAAAGAATGGGTTGTTATTGATGCGGAAGGAAAACGCCTGGGTCGTTTAGCGTCGGAAGTGGCAAAAATTTTAAGAGGAAAGTACAAACCTACTTTCACACCCCATGTTGACTGTGGAGACAACGTGATTTTGATCAATGCTGACAAAATCGTTCTCACAGGAAAGAAAATGACAGACCGTGTATATTTGAGATATACAGGATACCCTGGAGGTCAAAGAGCACTTTCGCCTGCCGATATGCTTGCAAAAGGAGCCGACAGACTTCTAGAAAAAGTAGTAAAAGGGATGTTGCCCAAGAATAAGTTGGGCGCAGCTATTTTGAAAAACTTATACGTTTATGAGGGAACAGAGCATCCTCATCAGGCTCAAACGCCTAAATTAATCGATATAAACTCTCTTAAATAATAACAATGACAGCAATTAATGCACTAGGAAGACGCAAAGCCGCTGTGGCTCGTGTATTCGTAAGCGAAGGAACCGGTAAAATTGTTATCAACAAACGTGAGTTAGAAACATATTTCCCTTCATCTATTCTTCAGTATGTGGTAAAACAACCGCTCAACAAATTGGGCGTGGCTGAAAAATACGACATCAACATCAACTTGAACGGTGGCGGATACAAAGGACAAGCAGAAGCTGCTCGTTTGGGTATTGCCCGTGCTTTGGTGAAGATCAACGCTGAGGACAAACCGGCATTGAGAGCAGAAGGATTTATGACTCGTGACCCTCGCGTTGTTGAACGTAAAAAACCGGGACAACCTAAGGCCAGAAAGAGATTCCAGTTCTCAAAACGTTAATGCATATCAGTCTGCCCAAAGCAGGTATACGGCTATTTCGCCTGTGTGCCTGATTCGGTTTGCTATATAACTCAGCGTTTAGTATCTAAATTGCCCGGACTTCAATTGGATGAGCTACCCGGCAATTCGATTTTCGCAAAAGAAAGTAAACGAACAATTAAAAACAATCATGGCTAAATTAACATTTGACCAATTACTAGAAGCCGGAGTGCACTTCGGTCACTTGAAAAGAAAATGGAATCCAGCAATGGCGCCTTACATTTTTATGGAGCGCAACGGCATTCACATTATCGACCTATACAAAACCATTGCGAAAGCAGAAGAATCAGCTGCCGCTTTGAAACAAATCGCTAAATCAGGAAAGAAAATTTTGTTTGTTGCAACAAAAAAACAAGCAAAACAAGTCGTAGCAGATTTGGCTGGAGGCATCAACATGCCTTACGTAATCGAACGCTGGCCCGGTGGGATGTTGACAAACTTCCCAACTATCCGCAAGGCTGTAAAAAAGATGTCAAGCATCGACAAAATGATCAAAGACGGAACTTTTGACACTTTGTCTAAAAGAGAAAAACTTCAGATCACACGCCAACGTGCCAAATTGGAGAAAACTCTAGGTTCTATTCAAGACATGACACGTCTTCCATCAGCTATTTTTGTGGTTGACATCGTGAAAGAAGGAATTGCGGTGAAAGAAGCTAAACGCTTGGGTATCCCTGTATTTGGCATAGTTGATACCAACTCAAACCCAAATGATGTGGATTTCTCTATTCCAGCAAACGACGATGCTTCAAAATCTATCGAAGTAATCCTTGCTTCTTTGTGCGAGGCCATCAAAGATGGTTTTGAAGAAAGAAAGATAGAAAAAGCTGACGCAAGTGCAGCCGAAGCTCAAGAAGCTGGCGAAGACGATGAAACTCCACGCGAGCGGAAATCAAAAGCTAGAAAAGAACGTGTTGCTAAAGAAGATGAACAAGCTATCAACGCTGCTGTTGCAAGCAAATTCATCAAAGAAGACGAGGAATAATCGTGTCTCTGGCACAAAAATAAAAGAAGCTAAGATTTGGTTTCTGAGAGTCTTCTCTTAGAGCCTGAATCTTAGCTTTTTTAACGTATCAACAAGAGCATACTATTCGATAGATAAAATTTAATAATCAATAATTTATAAGGAATATGGCAATCACAATGGCTGACATCCAACACTTGCGCAAAATGACTGGCGCGGGAATGATGGATTGTAAAAATGCTTTGAACGAAGCAAATGGCGATATAGAAAAGGCAATCGAAGTGATCCGCAAAAAAGGACAAGCTTTTGCCGCAAAACGGGAAGACCGTGATGCGTCGGAAGGATGCGTTCTTGCTGCTACAAAAGACGGTTATGCTGCTTTGGTAGCAATCAAATGCGAAACAGACTTCGTGGCGATCAATGCTGACTTTGTGGGAATGGCAAAGAACATACTTGACAGTGCCTTGGCCAGCAAACCCGCTGATGCAGAAGCATTGAAGAATGTAGAAATAGAAGGCCACATCATTGCTGATGTGATCACTAACCGTAGTGGTATCACAGGTGAAAAAATGGAATTGGGTTCATTCGAATCTATAGAAGCTCCAAGTGTGGTGGCTTACGTTCACCCAGGAAACAAATTGGCTACGATTGTAGGTTTCAGCAAACCAAACGTGGATGAACAAATAGCAAGGGACATTGCCATGCAAGTGGCAGCGATGAATCCAGTTTCTATTCTTCCCGAAGAAGTTTCTGAAGAAATCAAAGAACGCGAAAGAAGTATCGCCAAAGAAAAAGCTATTGCTGCCGGCAAACCAGAAAACTTGCTTGACCGTATTGCTGAAGGTGCTGTGACTAAATTCATTAAAGAATTCACGTTGCTTCAACAAGAATTTATCAAAGATTCAAAAATAACTGTTGCTCAATATTTGGCAAAATACGACAAGGATTTGGAAGTAACTGCTTTCAAACGCTTCACATTGAATGCCGAGTAATGGGTTTCAACCCGATAAAAAACTTCTCTACTTACAGAGAAGTTTTTTTTGTTTGATGAACAGAGAGGGAGCGAACTTGAGAACAAATAATCTTGGAAATTAGAGAACTTAATTACTTCTCCACTCGGTTACTGGGTTACTTATTCACGACTTCACTTGTTTTCCCGTTCACTTTAAACATAAATCATTCAAACAATGACCAACACCCTATCCTATCCGAAAGAAAAAATACGATACGCTGTTTTATCCTTGTTTTTAGCTCAAGGACTCTGTTTTGCTAGTTGGGCAAGCAGGTTGACAGATATCAAGTCGTCATTCGACCTGCAAGATTTGCTACACTTTGGACTCCTAATCACACTCCAGCCCATAGGCAAATTCTTAGCCATTCCGATTGTTGGTTTTCTAATGCAACGAATTGGCAGCAAAAACACAGTACTGATAAGCTTGGGAGGGTTTATCATATCCTTGTTTTTCATCGGGCTTACTCCAAACATATATATACTCGGAACATTCTTCATGCTTTTCGGTACATTTTGGAACATGACTGACATTTCGCTCAACACACAGGCTATTGAAGTGGAACGAATCTATGGCAAAACGATCATCGCCACTTTTCATGCCGGATGGAGCATTGCGGCTTGCATAGGGGCATTGATCGGATTCTTGATGATTAACCTCAATATCAACCCGCAGGTTCATTTTATTGTTATCACCTTGTTGTGCCTCGCAGTAGTGGGCTACAGCAGCCGTTTTCTATTAGATGAAATAAGGGAAGACAAAACAGCAGAACTTGCCCAGCCAAAGAAATCCAAATTCAAGCTGAAAACAATTTTCTCCGAACTGATTCTTATACAGCTCGGGCTGGTATGGTTATTCGCGTTAATTATAGAAAATACCATGTTCGACTGGAGCAACGTCTATTTCGAATCCACCATCCATGCGCCCAAAACAATGCAGGTGGGCTTTCTTGTATTTATGGTGATGATGACTACTGGCCGTCTTTTGGCAAACTATGCCTATAAGATATGGTCTAAAACAACAGTTCTGAAAGTGGCAGGAGCACTTATTTTCATCGGCTTTTTCACCTCGTCCGTATTGATTGGGCATGTGGAAACGATCACTCTAAAAGTAATCGTGAATTCCCTCGGATTTATGTCGATTGGGTTGGGGATTTCGTGCATCGTACCAACGATTTATAGCATTGTGGGTGAAAAAGTAAAAAACATACCTGTGGGTACAGCCTTGACAATCATGTCAGGCATTAGCTTTGTAGGCCCGTTAGTGACCAATGTTTTGGTTGGCTATATCTCCAAACATTGGGGATTGGAAATGGCCTATCTAACAGTTGGATTTTTTGGTATATGTATTTTGCTTATTGCCTCTTTGAGCAAAACGATGAGGTTGAAATCAGCTAGCAATTAACAAAATGTGCCAATGTCGAAATTAGTTAATTCTCACATTGGCACATTTTATCATTAGCACATTAGCAAACAGGCATAACCTTTTCAGCTTTTTCAATCACACTCATCACATCTTCCGTTGTCCCATCAAAAGGGCCACTTTTTCCGATCTTGATAGTGGCCATTGCAGCAGCAAATTCCCCTGCTTCTTGAATCGATTTTCCTTTTGCCCTTTGATAAAGGTAACCAATATTGTAGGTGTCGCCACATCCTGTGGCATCCACCACTTCCGCAGGTTTGTAAGCAGGAATTTTGTGGAAGTTTTGTCCATCGTAAATCACCGAACCAAGGCTTCCCAAGGTGATTAATATTTCCGCCACACCCCATTCATGCAAAAGTCGGGCAGCTTTCTGGATATCTGAATAGCCAGTGAGGACTTCCATTTCGTGTTCATTCACTTTGAGTGTATGGATGTACTTCAAGGCTTCATGCTTGTCTTTCCAGTCGATAGCATATACGTTTTGATTGCGTACCTCCCGCAAGTAACCTTGAGAATCGATAGAAACAAGTCCTTTTTTAGAAAGTTCCTTCACCATTTCCAAAGGAAAGTCATCGGCGAGCAAGGCCCCCAAATGGAAATAAGTGGCTTCCACATCTGTCACCTGCTCCATGGAAAAGGGGTCGGCCTTTGCCAATACACGCTGCGTGCGGTTGTCTGGATTGTCTCCGTAAATATTCTCAAAATAGACAGAATGTGCAGAAACAAAAGCCTTCACGGTAACACCTTTGTCCCTAAGATCGTCCACCACATTCATCTCGGAAGTGGCCAAAGCAGTGATTAACAAGTAACTTATGTCGCCAAAATGGCGTATTGCCTCTGAAAAATAAAAGGACGTGCCTCCGGGCATATATACCGTTTGACGGGGCGAAACCACCTTGTCGAGAGTGATGTGGCCTACACAACAAATATCGTATTTTTGCATGTTTTGATTGTAACTTAAAAAAAGAAACGCAAAGGTAACAATTTCTGAGAAAAATGGGTGGTATCTAGAAGCTGATTTGCGCATTGGTACATTGGCATATTAGCTAATTCTCAACGGTCATTCGGGGCTAATTTCCTAATTTTCATACTGGCACATGAATCCATTGGCACATTTCTGATGACCGATCACTGCTAATCCCACGTTAAGAAAAATGAATGTTTGAATATAAGGCTTCCAAGTGACCATTTTTTGCTACTTTTGCACATAATATTACTTCGAAAAACAAGCAATGGAATACGTTTTAACTGCACCACACACATTCAAATCAACGATTAAGCTACCATCTTCAAAAAGCATCAGCAACAGGGCATTAATTCTCAAAGGATTAAGCAACAGCACTGCTGCTATCGATAATTTGTCCGATTGCGACGACACCCGCGTGATGGTGAAGGCTTTCGAATCTGACAACAACGTTATTAATGTGGGGGCTGCGGGAACTTCCATGCGCTTCCTGACGGCCTATCTTTCCAGATGCCCAGGCGACTGGACAATTACTGGAACGGAACGGATGAAACAACGTCCGATCCATCTTTTGGTAGATGCTTTGAATTCGTTGGGAGCAAAAATCGAATATATAGAAAAAAAAGGGTTTCCCCCACTTCGGATCAAAGGCCAAGCCTTGAGAGGGGGCGAAATCTATCTGGCAGGAAATATAAGTTCACAATTTATTTCAGCCTTGCTGATGGTGGCTCCAACGATGACAGATGGGTTGACTATCCAGCTACAAGGAGAGGTTATTTCCCAGCCCTACATTCGCATGACACTTAAAATCATGAGTGATTTTGGAGTGAAAGCCAATTGGGATGGAAACACCATCAAGATTTATCCGGAACTCTACAAGGGAAGCTCGTTTCTGGTGGAATCTGACTGGTCAGCAGCATCTTATTGGTATGAGATTGCGGCACTTTCGGATACTGCAGAAATCGAATTGCTCGGATTGTTTCAACAAAGCGCGCAGGGCGATTCGAAAGTGGCGGAATTGTTTCTCGACTTGGGTGTGTCGTCGGAATTCACAGACAAGGGAGTAATACTTCGTAAAACAGCTCCAAGAACGAAAAAAATGTTCCATAACTTTGTGAACGAGCCCGATTTGGCACAGACCTTTGTGGTGACATGCTGCATGATGGGTATTCCATTTCTGTTCACCGGACTTCAAAGCCTCAAAATCAAAGAAACAGACCGCATTGAAGCGCTCAAAGCAGAAATGAGGAAACTGGGATACGTGGTGACCGACCGTGACAACAGCATTATGGAATGGAACGGCGAACGTTGTGTTCCAGAAACTGACCCCATTATAAAGACCTACGAAGACCACCGGATGGCAATGGCATTTGCTCCGGCGGCTATTCGTCTCGAAAAAATTCAAATAGCCGAGCCGCAAGTAGTATCAAAATCTTATCCAAACTTTTGGAAAGATTTGTCCCAAGTGGGTTTTTCTGCGGAAGAGATTCAATAATAACTATTTTACAATAAGGCACTGATGCAAATTTTCGAACTGTTGGATTACGCATTTTTCCGAAATGCTTTGTGGGGCAGCCTGCTGGCAAGTATTGCTTGCGGCATTATCGGCACTTATATCGTAATTCGCCGATTGGTTTTCATCAGCGGAGGAATCACCCACGCCTCTTTGGGGGGATTGGGAATCGGATTCTATTTCGGGTTCAATCCCATTTTGTCCGCCATGATTTTTTCGGTGATGTCGGCTTTTGGCATCGAATGGCTTTCCACGAAGCAAGGAGTGAGGGAGGACTCTGCCATAGCCTCTTTTTGGTCGTTGGGAATGGCTATCGGCATCATCTTTATTTTCCTGAAGCCGGGTTATGCACCCAATCTAACGGACTACCTCTTTGGGAATATCCTCACTATTGCCTATTCGGACATTCTGTATTTGGGAATTCTGTCCTTGGTGTTGATAGTGGTTCTCACACTGTTTCACCGACAAATTCTCTATATCGCTTTTGATGCAGATTTTGCAAAGACAAGAGGCATCGCAGTGCGTGCATTTGAATACCTGATGATGTTTTGCATCGCGGTTTCAATCGTCCTTTCGATCCGCCTTGTAGGTGTTGTGCTATTGATGTCCCTTCTCACGATTCCACAAATGACAGCCAATATTTTCACGTCCAATTTCCGAAAAATGATTTTTCTGTCCATTGGAATTAGCTTCTTGTGTTGTGTGAGCGGCCTGATCCTGTCCTACTATTTGAATGTACCCTCCGGCGCGTTCATTATCCTCTTCATGACTGTTCTTTTCGGGCTTTGCAAATGGATCAGCAGCAAGAAAATCTTCTCCGCCATTGCTAAAGTCAATTAAAACGGAATCGCAAGGGTTTCTTTTTTCAGATAAAACTACTATCTTCGTAACAAGAGAACATCCCCCGGCTATCCAGTGTCATGCCAGGAGAGCGATACTCTCAATTTCAAGGTAAAATTCTCTTGATTTTTTGACGAATGAAAAAAAATGCCCTATATATCCTGTCATTCCTTGCATTGACAGTTTCCTTCATCCTGTTTCTTTCCTCGCAAAATTCAGAAAAGGTTTCCAGATCGGAACCGCAAGTGTTGGCCATGGTCAAATCGGTGGACATTCCCGATGAGATAGAATTTGCAGGAGAAAAGATGGATGTCACACGTTACGACATCCACGAGCGTTTCGACAGGGAAATGAATATTTTTTGCTACATGCACGCAAGCACCATGCTTTTGTTCAAACGAGCAAACCGCTATTTTCCAATGATCGAGCCGATCCTGAAAGCGAATGATATTCCAGACGATTTCAAATATTTGGCAGCCATCGAAAGCAGCCTGAATCCTCGGGCCATATCTTCTGCCAAAGCCATCGGATTGTGGCAATTGATGCCTGGCACAGCATCCGAAAAAAGCTTGGAAATAACGGACGAAGTGGATGAACGCTATTCAGTGGAAAAATCAACCGAAGCAGCCTGCAAATACCTTCGAAACGCCCACCGGAAATATGGTAGCTGGATAGATGCCGCCGTCTCTTACAATGCAGGAATGGGAAGGATCAGCAACGAATTATCTAACCAGCAAAGTAGTTCGGTGGTTGACCTATGGCTTAACGAAGAATCTTCGCGCTATTTTTTTCGAATGGCGGCCATCAAACTCATCTTCGAAGCGCCTCTCAAATATGGATTTGTAATTACACCCGAAACCCTCTACAAACAAATCGACTTCAAGGATGTGGTTGTGACCAATACTGTGACAGACTTGGCCCAATTTGCAAAAGACCAAGGCGTTTCTTATGCCGACCTGAAAGAATTTAATTCGTGGCTTCGGGATAGAAAACTAACCGTAAAGCAGGGAAAATCCTATACGGTAAAAATACCGACACCCGAATCATTGAGCTATAAAGACCATAAAATCAGGGTCTATAACGAAAAATGGTTAGCCCAATAGTGAATATTAGAAATACAGAATGGAGTGAAGTATCTGGCTTATCATGAACATCAACTCTTCAATAATTATAAAATAACGATGCAAAACAAAGAATTGCTCGAAGACATAGAAAAAGTCAACGTGTATGGTGCCCGTGTGCACAATCTCAAAAACATTGATGTGGAAATCCCACGCAACTCGCTGGTTGTGATCACTGGCCTGAGCGGAAGTGGTAAATCATCCCTTGCCTTCGACACCATTTTTGCAGAAGGGCAAAGGCGATATATCGAAACTTTTTCGGCCTATGCACGAAACTTTTTGGGAAGTATGGAGCGACCGGACGTGGATAAAATCACCGGCTTGAGCCCCGTGATTTCAATAGAACAAAAAACCACCAACCGGAATCCCCGTTCGACAGTTGGCACCACTACCGAGATTTACGATTTTCTCCGTCTGCTTTATGCGCGCGCAGGTGAAGCCTATTCCTACCTCACGGGAGAAAAAATGGTCAAATACACCGAGGCGCAAATCCTGAACCTGATTCTGGAAAGTTATATCGGTAAAAAAATATACTTGCTTGCTCCACTCGTGCGGAATAGAAAAGGCCACTACAAAGAGCTGTTCGAGCAAGTCCGTAAAAAAGGATACCTGAATGTGCGCATAGATGGTGATGTTCGTGAAATTCTCCCTGGGATGCGTGTGGACAGGTACAAAAACCACGACATCGAGGTGGTGATTGACAAACTGGAAGTGTCCAACAAATTTGAAGAAAAGCTAAAAGCCAGCCTGCAAACCGGAATGAAAATGGGCGAAGGCCTGATTATGATTTTGGACTCTGAGATCAATGAAGTACGCCACTTCAGCAATCAACTGATGTGTCCAAGTACCGGCCTATCTTACGGCGAACCTGCCCCCCATAATTTCTCCTACAATTCACCACAGGGTGCTTGCCCAAAATGCAAGGGACTGGGAACTATCAACAAGATGGATATGACCAAAATCGTTCCCAAGCCGGAATTAAGCATCTTTGCGGGAGGTATTTCCCCTTTGGGAAAATACAAGAACTCACTCTTCTTCTGGCAAATCGAAGCCATTTGCGAAAAATATGGGGTTTCCATCAAAACGCCGATAAAAGACATTCCGGAGGAAGCGATGGACGAAATCATGTTTGGCACAGAGGAACGTTTGCAAATCAAAAATGAATCCTTAGGCAATTCCAACTACATCGTCTCGTTCGAAGGGGTTACAAAATACATCAGCCTGCAACAGGAAAGCGATGCTTCAGCTTCCGCTCAAAAATGGGCCGGCCAGTTTGTAAGCACCGTCACTTGTCCCGAATGCCACGGCCAACGGCTCAAGAAAGAATCACTGCATTATAAAATTAACGGCAAGAACATTGCTGAATTGGCAGCCATGGACATCCGTGAACTCTACGACTGGATAGCAGACATGGATACCCATATTTCAGAACGGCAATTAGTGATTGCCCAAGAAATAAAAAAAGAAATTCTTTCCCGCCTTTCATTCCTTTTGGATGTGGGTCTCGAATACCTGTCACTAAACCGTTCCTCAGCCACACTTTCAGGAGGTGAAAGCCAGCGCATCCGCCTGGCAACGCAGATCGGCTCGCAATTGGTAAACGTTCTATACATTTTGGACGAACCAAGTATCGGACTTCACCAACGTGACAATATTCGCCTGATTAACTCCTTAAAAAAACTTCGGGACGCAGGCAACTCGGTGATTGTTGTGGAACACGACAAAGACATGATGCTTGAGGCAGACTACATTGTGGACATGGGGCCTTTTGCCGGACGCAAAGGCGGGGACGTGGTGTTTGCGGGGACACCTGCCGAAATGCTGAAAAAAGGAACGGTCACCGCAGATTATCTGAATGGGAAACGAGAAATAGAAGTCCCGATAACACGCCGAACCGGAAATGGGAAAAGCATCAAATTATTCGGAGCAAAAGGCAACAACCTAAAGAATGTAACTGCAGAGTTTCCATTAGGTACTTTCATTTGTGTAACAGGCGTTTCGGGTAGCGGGAAATCAACCTTGATAAATGCAACGCTCCAACCCATCTTGAGCCAGCATTTCTACCGCTCATTGAACGACCCATTGCCTTACGAATCGATAGAAGGCATTGACAACATCGACAAGGTGATCAGCGTGGACCAGTCGCCAATTGGACGCACTCCCCGCTCCAATCCGGCAACTTACACCGGGATTTTTTCAGACATCAGGAATTTATTTGTGGGGCTTCCCGAAGCCAAGATCCGTGGATACAAGCCCGGTCGTTTTTCGTTCAATGTGAAAGGCGGGAGGTGCGAGACTTGTAGCGGAAACGGCTACAAATCCATTGAAATGAATTTTCTCCCCGATGTGCTTGTTCCATGTGAAGATTGTCACGGGAAACGTTACAACAGGGAAACACTGGAGGTAAGGTTCAAAGGAAAATCTATTGCCGACGTGTTGGATATGACCATCAATACTGCGGTGGAGTTTTTCGAAAATGTACCCAATATTTTGCAAAAAGTGAAAGTGCTTCAAGATGTAGGCTTAGGTTACATCCGTCTTGGCCAACCCTCCACCACTCTGTCTGGCGGCGAATCACAACGGGTGAAACTGGCAACCGAATTGGCCCGAACCGATACGGGAAACACATTCTATATCCTCGATGAACCTACAACAGGTCTCCACTTTGAAGACATCCGGGTCTTACTGGATGTTCTGAACAAATTGGTGGAAAAGGGAAACACCATTTTGGTTATAGAACACAATATGGACATTATCAAGTCGGCAGATTATATCATCGATATGGGGCTTGAGGGAGGAGCAAACGGTGGAAAGCTACTTTTACAGGGCAATCCAGAACTATTAGCTTCAGACACGACGAGCTACACCATGAGATATTTAAGAAATGAATTTAAAAAAAGCTAAATCTCTGTTTTTTTTCCCAAGAGAACATTGTTTGTAATAAAATCTTCTCTATATTTGTATTATAAAAATAGGAAGTCAAAAAATCTATTGTAATAAAAGAAGATTAGGCACTATAGTAGTTAAATTCGCTTTGTTATATAATTTTTGACCCCGAATTTTAATTAATAAAGAGATATTAAGAATAAAATTGAACTTAGTTGAAAAATATTGAGTTTGTTTAAGATATTGTGAAACAAAAAATTGGTTCCTGAAATCATTGATTATCAGTCTACAACCAATTTTATTGTGTAGTTTTTGTAAAGTTTGTGTTAAGAGGGGGAAGTCTACGAAGTGATTCGCGGGCTTTCTTATTTTTATATACACCTACCTGAAAATAAACCATAAACAAAATTTATAAAAAAATAATCGATTATATTCCAGATGCTTTATTACAATTTATACCTTTGTAAATAAGTGATGATATAATTGTTTAATCGATCTCCTCTTATTATGCATTTATAAAATAATATATAATTCAATCAAAATGAGAAAAACAGCTCACCCAGCCGGAACGCAAGCTTTCAACACAGAAGACAGCTTGACACTCCTCGACCTTCGCTTTAAAGCCCACCCATGGCATGGTATCAATATTGGATCAGAAGCCCCGGACATAGTAACCGCCTTTATCGAAATAGTTCCGACTGACACGGTCAAATACGAAGTGGACAAAAGCACAGGATACCTCTGCGTGGATCGGCCTCAGAAATATTCGAATGTGGTTCCTGCACTTTACGGATTTCTCCCTCAAACTTATTGCGGAAAAAAAGTAGCGGAACTGAGCAACAAGAGAATGTACCGCGATGACATTGAAGGAGACAAAGACCCGGTAGATATTTGCGTATTAACGGAAAAGGATATTTCCCATGGAGATATAATCATGAAAGTACGACCCATAGGAGGCCTCAGGCTAATCGACGGCGGTGAAGCAGACGACAAACTGATTGCGGTGCTCGATAACGACTCTGTGTATGGTGAATACCGCGATATCAATGAACTGCCGTTCATGGTTCTTGAACGTATCAGGCATTACTTTACAACCTACAAAGACATACCTGGAAACCCAGAAAGACGTTGCATGTTGGCCGCTACCTACGGGGTGGACGAAGCAAAGGATGTTGTGAGAAGGGCGATGATAGACTACAAAGAACTATTTGAGCAAAAGTCAAAAGAGGCGACAGCAACAATCAACACCTCCGACCCCAAAGCGAACGCAAGCACTGCTAGAAAAAAAACGAATATAAATTGAGGCGGACACAACACATACACCTCAAATAAAAATGCCGGAACTTTTTGTTCCGGCATTTTTATTTGGAAAAAAGAAATTCTTATTTCACTTTTTGAACTCTTTTATAGCCATAAACAGCTTTTGCACCAAGTTCTTCTTCGATACGAAGCAATTGGTTGTATTTGGCCATACGGTCAGAGCGGCTCAAAGAACCGGTCTTGATTTGTCCGGAGTTGGTTGCTACGGCGATGTCTGCAATTGTGGCATCTTCTGTTTCACCAGAACGGTGAGAAGTCACAGAAGTGTAACCTGCGCGGTGAGCCATTTCGATTGCATCCAAAGTTTCGGTCAACGAACCGATTTGGTTAACCTTGATAAGGATTGAGTTGGCGCAACCCAATTCGATACCTTTTTTCAAGAATTCAACGTTTGTCACGAACAAGTCGTCACCCACCAATTGAATTTTGTCTCCCAATTTGTCGGTAAGCAGCTTCCAGCCTTCCCAGTCGTTCTCGCCCATACCATCTTCGATTGAGTCGATAGGGTAGTTGGCAACCAATTCAGCAAGGAATTCAACCTGCTCGGCAGAAGTGCGTTTCTTGCCGGTTTCACCTTCAAATTTAGCGTAGTTGTAAACACCATCTTTGAAAAATTCAGAAGCAGCGCAGTCAAGGCCGATAGTCACGTCTTTTCCTGGTTCGTAACCTGCGTTCTTGATAGCTGTAAGGATAGATTCCAACGCTTCTTCAGTACCTCCAGCCAAGTTAGGGGCAAAACCACCTTCGTCACCAACAGCAGTACTAAGACCTTTGTCATGCAATACTTTTTTCAAAGCATGGAAAACTTCAGCACCCGTACGCAAACCTTCTTTGAAAGATGGAGCGCCAACCGGACGGATCATGAATTCTTGGAAAGCGATAGGAGCATCAGAGTGTGAACCACCGTTGATGATGTTCATCATTGGAACGGGAAGCGTGTAAGTGTTTGTTCCACCAATATAGCGATATAAAGGTACGTTCAATTCAGCAGCAGCAGCTTTTGCCACAGCCAAAGAAACGCCTAAGATAGCATTTGCGCCAAGTTTGGATTTTGTTTTTGTCCCATCAAGAGCAATCATTTTCAAATCGATTCCTCTCTGATCAAATGCACTTTCACCCACCAAAGCAGGAGCAATGAGAGTGTTAACATTTTCAACAGCCTTCAAAACACCCTTTCCGAGGTATCTTTTTTTGTCACCGTCACGAAGTTCCAAAGCTTCGTTTTCTCCTGTAGAAGCTCCAGACGGAACTGCTGCACGACCAACAACACCAGACTCAAGTGTCACGTCCACTTCAATAGTAGGATTACCTCTTGAATCCAAGATCTCACGTGCGAAAATTTTGTTGATTTTCATCGTTTGCTAATTTTAAAAAATTAAATGAGTGAATATATTCGATTTTATCTATTGTTTATTTTTATTTTCGGCACAAAAATATAACATTTTTTCCTTATCTGAAACACATTCGAGATGAATGTTTTATTTAAAAACTACAAAATATCATTATTCTCCGGGAGGCTTATTTTTTGTCACACAGAGTTAGCGATTAGGCCGAAATCAATAACATTTTGAGCTTAGCAATTCCGTGTCAATGAAAGAGGGAACTGATATTCACGGTAAATAGTTTTACAGAAATCGCCATCAGGATAATTCCAAAAAATTTACGCATCACATACACTCCATCGGCGCCAATCAACCGGCGAACAATATCCAGGTATCTCAAGACAAAATAGGCAAAAATCATATTCAGGGACAAAGCGAGAATGATGTTCCCAACAGCATATTCAGCACGCATCGATAAAAGAGCGGTAAAAGTTCCCGGCCCAGCAATCAGCGGAAACACAATCGGCACGAGGGTGCTTTTTCCTCCGGGAGAATCGTTTCGGAAGATCTCGACTCCGAAAATCATCTCAATGGAGATGATAAAAATGACCAACGAACCGGCAACAGCAAATGAAGACACATCCACGTTGAAGAGGCGCAAGATGACATCCCCGACAAACAAGAAGATCACCATGAGCGTAAATGAATAGATGGATGCCTGAAAAGGGTTGATTTGCCTGTTTTGGCTTTTCAACGACAGGAACAAAGGCACTGAGCCCAAAATATCGATAAGCGCAAAGAGCACGACGAATGCACTTGCAATCTGAGTGAAATTGAATGAGACTCCCATAAATAATTACCAATTTAAAATTTGTGATTTGAAGTTTTACCTTCACCTGCGCCGCGTCAGAGCCACTTCTTCCTTTTGAAGTAGATGATAATTGCCAAAGAAGAACACACCATCAAGCCTATGGAGACATAATAGCCATACTCCCATTCCAATTCGGGCAACTTGCGGAAGTTCATCCCGTAGATGCTCGCGATGAGAGTTGGAGGCATGAAGATGACCGAAATGATGGTAAATATCTTGATGATCTTGTTTTGCTCGATGTTTACAAAACCGAGGAAAGTGTCCTGCAAATATTCCAAACGGTCGAAACTGAAACGGACGTGTTCGATCAGAGAATTGATGTCTTTCACAATAATTGTGAGCTTGGCATGCAATTCGGAGGGGATGAGCTCACTTTTGAGCATGCTGGAAACGGCACGCTGCTTGTCGATGATATTCTCACGGAGCATCATGGTTTTTTCCTGAAGGTCCTTGATCTCCATCAATAAATCCTCATCTGCCTCCTGAATGCTGATACTGTTGCTCAAAGTGGTGATGCGCTGCGTCATTTCCTCGATCATGTCGGCATCCACTTCGACACGTGTCTCCAAAATACCCACAAAGACATGGTACCCGCTGGGGTAATATTTCGGGTTGGCCGATATTTTTTTCACCGTTTCCTGAAACGATTTCAAGTTTTCACCACGAACGGTGATCAATATATTGTTTTTAAGAATAAAAGAAACCGGCTCGCGTTCAAAGTTTGGAAGCAAAAAGTTAGAATTCACCACCAGCGAGTCTGCCGTCTCCATATAGCGTGACGACATCTCGATCTCTATCATTTCCTCCTCTTCCTGAATATAGATTTTCAAATAATCCTCCAATTCATTCTCGATTTCTTCATCGACATCGTTGAGGTCAATCCACAAAAAGTTTTTTATCGGATTTGTTTTCAGAAATTCAATGCTCCGACTGACTCTAATAACATTGTCTTTGTGATAGTAAAGTTTAACTTCTGACATAACGGTTGCATGATTTTGGTTCTACCTAATCTGTCTTCTCCTACCAAATACAGCTCTGTGTGATGATGGTGAGCCGCTCAAAATCCGCGACTGAAAGTTGTTCGGGCCGTTTATTGAAAATCGGGTCTGAATAAGCCTCGCAACCTTTGCCCAACAACGGTTTCATGGAATTTCGCAGCGTTTTCCGCCTCTGATTGAACGATGTCTTAACCACCGTCTTGAATAAACGCTCATCGCATGAAAGGTTTTTCCGGTCGTTCCGCACCAACCTCACCACGCCTGACTTCACCTTGGGCGGTGGATCAAACACTGTTTCGCTCACCGTAAACAGATATTCCACATCAAACCAAGCCTGGAGAAGCACCGAAAGAATCCCATAGGTCTTGCTTCCCGGGCCGGCAGCTATCCGCTCCGCCACCTCTTTCTGTATCATGCCGGTGCAACAAGGTATCAAATCTTTGTAATCGAGCAATTTGAAAAAAATCTGGGAAGATATGTTGTACGGATAATTTCCTATCAGGCAAAACTGAGTTGAAAAAAGAGTGTCCAAATCAAGTTTCAAGAAATCACCCTCAACGATCCGCCCGCCCAATTCAGGAAAGTGCTTTTGCAGATAAGGCACAGATTCGCGGTCAAGCTCCACAACGGTGAGTTCACCTTCTTTTTTCAATAAAAATTGAGTTAGAACACCCATTCCGGGTCCAATTTCCAAAATTGGAAGACCTGAAAAATTGTCTATCGTGTCTGCAATGCTTTTGGCTATTTGCAAATCTGTGAGGAAATGTTGTCCAAGAAATTTCTTTGGTTTTACGGTCTGCACGCTTACATCCTATTTTAATCGTTATCTTTGCTCACACAAAGTTAGTGTTTTATCCTCAAAACCGAAAAAAAGTAATTAAATGTTCACATCAAGCTGTTACAATCTGAAGAAAAACCATGACTGAAATTCTAGAAAAAAATAAAACAAGCCTGCGAAAACGAGTTTCAAGTCTCTTGCTTCAATTGATTTTGCCCCTATTTCTCGGTGTCCTTATCCTCTGGTTGGTCTTTCGTGATACAAATTTCCAAAAAATATGGCTGATTTTCAAAGATGCCAATTACTATATCCTGGCTTTTTCGCTGATTTTCGGATTGATGGGAAACACGTTCCGGGCCTTCCGCTGGCAATTGCTGCTTGCTCCGCTCGGACACAAAACTCGGATCCTAAACATTGCATTTGCGGTGTATGGTGGTTATGCGGTCAATTTCGCCATCCCCCGTGCCGGCGAGCTGTGGCGTTGCGGAATGGTGTCGAAAAAAGAGAATATACCCTTTGCCCAAACGGTGAGCACCATGATTCTCGACCGGGTGATGGACTTGGTGTCGGTCATCTTCATCCTTTTTTTCGCTTCCCTTCTCAATGCCGAATACCTGATCAAACAACTGACCCAAAACAATGCTATCCACTCGCTCCTGAACGCCCTATTCACTTCTGCCTGGTTTTATATCGGCCTGTTGGCGATGGTTGTGCTGCTTGCTTATATATGGAAGTCCCACCGCAACAGCTTCATCGTAAAAAAAATCACCCGCATCATCAAAGGCATCCGAACCGACCTTATCCTAATCTGGAGAATGAAAGAAAAAGGAAAACTACTGTTTCACTCCGTGATGATATGGGTAAGCTACTTTTTCTATTTTTATGTCACCATCTATGCTTTCGACTTCACCGAGAACCTGGGGTTCACCGCCGCGCTAATCACCTTCACGATGGGAAGCATCAGCATGGCTGTACCGACCAACGGAGGCATGGGTGCCTGGCATGCAGCCGTGATAGCAGCATTGATGCTTTACGGAGTCAGCCATGTTTCGGCTGAGGCATTCGCCTTCGGCGTGTTTGCCTTGCAGTCGCTTTGGGTGATTTTTTGTGGGCTGGTGGGGATTGCCGGATTGGCGATCGGCAAGAACAGCACAAGCAAGATGTGATTTGACTTATATTGCAAAATAAGGAAGAATTAACTGGACACCGAGGGTAAACTAACGTGAGTTCGATGTAACGATTTGTGCATTCCATCCTTTTTCCTTAGGAAATACAGCTCGATAGAACAAAATTTAGCCTTTGTGATTATCATCCTGTAGGGATGATCCATTAAGAGAGGGCATAACTACAGCATGCTATTCGTCTTTTATCTTCTTTTCTACCGAGCGAATATCCCGTCGGGATATTTTTTATCCACCAAGATATAAACGAGTTGCGCACAATATCTCTTCTTACTTAGGCAACATCTCTGTTTAAATAAATTCGTATCGTATGCCAGGGGTTTTTCGATTAATTATAGGAGGGCGTCGCTCCAAGTGACACCCTCCACATGTGGCAAGGGGCATTGAAATCAATGAAAACTACTTCCGAACCACCAAAAGGTAGTTACTAACCTACCAATCACCACCTCCCGACGTAGTAAAAAGCACTTCGAAAGTGGAAATAACCACTTCGGAAGTGCTTGTTGGTAGGTCATCAAGTACCAATTGGGAGTTTAATAAGTGATTGTTACTACCTTAACACTAGCAACAACCACTTCCCTAACTACTTATTGCTGGCTCGAAGCTTCTTTCGTGGAGCTTGGACGTCCTGGAAAGCGGGCAGCCAAGTTGTTGTACACCGTTTTTGCACCCGGCGCGTCGGTTTGTGCGGCGGCTTTAAGCCCTTTGTAGAACGTAATGGCATTGTGGTACAAGTCGGAACCAAGCAGCATGTTGGTGTCTTCGAAAAGATGGTAGATTTTCTCCATCCGGTTGATGCGGGGCATCAGTGCCTTGCGTGCCGTGAAATCGTTGTTGTACTCGTTTACATCGATATGAGTGAGCACGAGGGACGGATTCTGCTCCATGCTCTCCTTCACTTTGCCTATCCAGTCTTCAGTTTTGTCGCTTACCCGCCCATAGCTTTGCCTTTCGGTGGGAGTAAGGCTGATAAATTTGCCGTTAATCACTTCTTCGATGGCCGTAAGGGCATTGTCAAGTTTCGTCAGTTCTTCTGCCGACAAGGTCAGCGAAATCATGTTGTCTATTGCCATGATGGGAATAAGTTAAGAGGTTAATACTTTTTTTTGTTTGATAAGTCACACTGTGTTAAGCAGATATTCAATTAACGAAAACAAAAATATTGATTTTTGTTTAATATGCAAGGGAAAATGAGAGGAAATTCGTGAGATACCCTAAAAAAGGCTTTTCAACCACAAGCCTATGGACGAAAAGCCTGAGTATATTTCCAAAGCAATCGCAACGCACACCCCCAAAAAAATTAAAACGAATACCAGTTTACTATCAAATCAACTCTGCTGATTGGAACATGCTCCTATACACCTCCGCCTTCTCCTCCAAAGGTTTCGGATAGGCACGCGACGACGAAGGCATTCGCCAGATGGTTAAGTTCTTGTTTCGATAATTCACCTTAACAAAACTGCCTGGTGAAGGAATTCCAACAGCTGGCGACACTATCGAAAGAAGTGTTTCAGCTGCTTTTTCACCCGTTGTCACGATAGTATTGCATTCGGGCATCAGGCGCAGGATTTTCTCCAAATCTACTTTTTCAACGATCTCAAGAAATTTGTCAGAAGCATTTTCTCGCAAGCGTACCACACTGGATGCCGTATCGCTGAGGGCAACCCCTTTTTCCCGTAAGAAATCCTCTATCAATGCCTGATTGAAGCTTTTCTTATTCGCTAGCAAAAAATAATCTTTGTTTTGGAAAAACACCAAACCAAAAATCCGCCACATGTCATTTTGCAGGTTGGGGTAATAAAAATCCATCTTCCACCGATTTTTAGGCGGAGGAAAACTTCCCAACATCAACAACTTGGCATTTGCGGGCAAAAAAGGAGGCAAGGGATGAAGTTCTATTTCAGCCATATTTTTTAATCGGTGAGGAAGTGAACAAAGTTTATATCTTTGTTCACTTGTTCACAGTTGTTTCACTTTCCCTACGCCTTGGATGTCTGTCTCAAGGTTTTTTGGCTTGGCTTTATATTCCACATTTCCAGCGCCCTTCAGGCCAACATACAAGTAGTCGGCAGCATTCACTTTCGCATTGCCTACACCGCTTAAAAACACACGCAGGCTTTTCACGTCGAACTCTTCTGCCTCCATATTCCCTACTCCTGACAAGTTATAGGCAGCCGCCTCCGCTTTTCCTTTCACCTTGGCATTGCCCGCACCGCTAATCGTCAAGGCAAAACTAACGCAATCAAGGTTCTCGGCCTCAAAGTTACCCGCACCTTCCAGACGCACATCCAACCGCTTCACTCCCGACAAATTTTTCAAGTTGAAATTGCCGGCGCTGGTCAAGGAAATCAATTTCAAGCTTTTAGAATTGGTACGAACCACCCACTTGTCGGTCTTCAAATTTAAAGAAACGCCCGATTTCAAGTTCAGTTGCAAGACACTGTCTTTGACTACAATATCCAACTTATCCAAGACGCTTTGGTCAATATCCAGTTTCAAATAAGCTGGCGCATCTTTTTGTTCGTAAATGATATTCGCAGGCAATGCGGATGAAATCACAGAATATTCTGTCACTGGAATTTCCTTGGAAACAATTACTCCTGACGCAACACCTTTCTGCTTACAGGATTGATTGAAAACCATTAAGGCGATTAAGGCAAAGGCAAAGAATGTTTTTTTCATAAAAAAAGTAGTTTTGGGATTAGATATTTCTCTCAAAACTACTTAATATTTTTTGCAGGGCAAGCCGTTTGGAATCAAATTCTTTGCTTTATCCCTAAAAATCGGCGAAATCGGGATGCACAACAGTTTCTACCACCTTGTCCAAGACGGCAAACAATTCTAGTTGGGTGTTTGCACGCAGCATGTCGATACGCATCTGACGGAAATCGGGAATACCTTTGAAGACGCTTGTCGCGGCCAAGTGACGGCGGCTGTGCAAGATTCCACCTTTCTCCCCCACTCGATTTATATTCTCTACGATATGTTCTTTCAGAATATCTACATACTCACCAAAGGCCTTCTTCGGTAATTTCTCACCCGTTTCCAAGTAATGCCGCACCTCTTCAAAAATCCAAGGGTTGCCAATAGCACCTCGGCCAATCATCACCGCATCCACTCCGGTTTCCTCAAAGCGTTGTTTCACCATTTCGGGGGTGGTGACGTCGCCGTTGCCGATAATCGGAATCCGCATCCGGGGATTGTCTTTTACCGCTTTGATAAACGACCAGTCTGCATCTCCCTTATACATCTGGCAGCGCGTACGTCCATGAATGGTCAATGCCTGGATACCCACGTCTTGTAATTCCTCCGCCAAATCTACGATGATCCGCGAATCGTTGTCCCATCCCAAGCGGGTTTTGACTGTCACAGGAAGGTTGACCGCTTTCACCACTTCACGCACGATGTCCACCATCAAATCCGGCGTTTTCATCATGCCCGAGCCAGCCCCTTTGCCCGCAACTTTCTTTACAGGACAACCAAAATTAATATCTATGATGTCGGGCTTGGCCTCTTCGCACATCTTGGCAGCCTCTACCATGGGTTCCACTTCACGTCCATAGATCTGGATGGCGATAGGCCGTTCGCCCTCGCCGATCTCAATTTTCTGCATTGTCTTGTTAATCTCACGGATCAAGGCATCGCTCGACACAAATTCGGTATATACCATGTCCACGCCAAAACGTTTGCACAAGTGGCGGAAACAAATATCTGTAACATCTTCCATGGGAGCCAAGAAGACGGGGTTTTCTCTAAATTCTATATTGCCTATTTTCATAAAAGTAATCTAATCTCTCTACAAAAAGGAGATATGGTAGTGATATTTACTGCAAAAATACGACTTTCAGGGACACCGACAAAACCGAGCATAGAAAGTACCAACCAAAAGTATTTGTGAACAAGTCAAACAGCCCATTGCACGGACATTCCAGAAGAGTCATTGGGCTATTGAATAATTCTATCGACGACTAATCCCATTTTGCCGCCCCCCCGACAGGAAAACATGCAGTATAGAGGGGTGCATAAGGACACTTTTCGTGATTCTTTGAGTTTTCTGCATTGCCAGACAGGTTTCTGCAATTAATTTTATTATTTTTGAAAATCAAAACATGAAAAGTAAAACCAAAAGCACTGCTACTAAAGCACAGTGTTCGTCTAAAATAGTCAAAAACAATGCAAACAGTATTTCTAAGATTAGTACTTGTAGCCATTTTCCTCTTCGTTTCCACGGAGATTACACTCGCCCAATCAAATCCAAAGCAAACGGGCGACACAATCTATTATAAGTTGGATGACATTGACTATATTGAAGAATGTCCCCGAGATTTAGCAACCGCATTCGGCATCAAAGAAGAATTCAATGCGAAAACGCATCCAGTGAAGATCTCTTACTTGTCGTCTGGAGAGCCAATGGCTGAATATGAAGCTTACGACAAGAAGGACAACAGAAACAATTCCAGAGGCACTCTACAGATAAAAAACGGCAACTATACAGAATGGTATAGTTCGGGTAAAACAAGAATCAAGTCACACTATATTGACGACAGGCTCGAAGGCGATTTAACCATGTATTTTGCAAATGGAATAATGAGCAGATCCGAAAAATGGAAAAAAGGAGAATGCGTGTCTGGCGATTGTTTTAATGAGAAAGGAGAAAAAATTGAATATACACCATACAGGGAGCTCCCCTCTTTCGAAGGGGGAATATCTGCTCTTTACAAATATATTGGAAAAAACTTGAGCTATCCGAAAAGCATGGCACAAAAGGGCGTACATGGGCTAGTGAAAGTACGCTTTGTAATTGACAAGAAAGGCAATGTGTCCGATGTCACGGTTCTGGAAGGAGTGAATCCAGATCTCGACCGGGAGGCCGCCCGTATTGTTTCCCAAATGCCAAAATGGAATCCTGGCTCACTCAAAGGAAGACCCACAAGTTATTACTTTGTGATCCCCATACGTTTCAGTCCGTTCTAAATAAATCAGTTAGTAGCTTATTTTTGATCCCCCCTTTGCCTAAAATCCGAGTCGGCAACAATCCTTATTTAGACAAGAAAAACGATTTGAATAAAATTAATTTTTTTCCATGATAAAAATGAAGAACCTCTGGATTGCGTGCTGCTTCCTATTGACCAATTCCGCTTATGCTCAAACTCCAGACCGACAATGGAATGGAAAGAAATGCGCGGTAGTACTCACCTACGACGATGCTTTGAACATACATCTCGACAAAGTCATTCCCATGCTGGATGCTTTTCATTTCCGAGGCACTTTCTACCTGATTGGTTCTGCCCCAGCAGTTGCCAAGCGAATAGAGGAATGGCGAAAAGCGGCAAAAGAAGGACATGAGCTTGGAAACCACACGCTCACACACCCTTGCGACGCTGCTTTGCCGGGAAGAGGATGGGTGGCGAGTGAAAACGATTTGTCAAAATACACAATCCAAAGAGCCGTCACCGAGATCAAAGCCACCAACGTATTGCTACAAGCCATCGATGGAAAAACAGAGCGGACATTTGCATATCCATGTGGAGACCTCACCATCGGAGGCGTACCTTTTTATAACAATCTAAAAAACGACTTTCTGGCCGCCCGGGGAGTGACTCCAGAGTTCCGCCAGTTGAAGCAGATAGATCTGTCGAATGTAAATGCTTTTGCTGAGAATCAAAGCACTGCCGAGCAAATGATTGCTGAGGTGAAGGCAGCAGAGAAAGCTGGCTCGCTGATTGTATTTATCTTTCATGGAGTTGGTGGAGAACACAGCATCAATGTGGAGCTGGAAGAACACCGCAAACTGCTCGAGTACCTAAAACAAAGAGAGAAAGACATTTGGGTAGCCCCAATGGTGGAGGTGGCCAAATATATCAGGCAGCAACAGCAAACGAACTAGAAACTAAGATAAGAAGAATCACGACTTGTTGCAGACAGCAGTTCTTTATCAAAAGTCCGGCCACTCGCAGGTAAATATTTGAATATTTGTATTACATAATTCCGGTTTCACCTAGAAACCCAGAAAAAATCACTGAAAATGCAAAGTAAGGCAAATACCTGAAAAGACAGATGACAAAGAGGGTGAGAGAAATGTACCAAAAGTCGAAAAAGAGTCCGTATCGACCCAAAATGTCCTTTTCCTATCCTTAAGTAAAGTGAAAAACAAATGGGCATAAGCTTCTTTGTGAAAGATTCACAAACAATTCAAAATCACAGCCAACAGCTTAATCTTTTTTAACTGCAAAAGCTAAACATTCAGATTTAACATTTATATTTTTGTGGGTTGAAAAATTGAAGCAAGAAAAACAAATATAATCATACTTAAAAATGATGTCTTATGAGTCAAAGTGTTGATATTAGAGAATTAAACGAACGGATTGAAAGCAAAAGCTCGTTTATCAATCTCATTACGTTAGGAATGGACAAAGTGATCGTGGGCCAGAAACACTTGGTGGAGTCACTTCTAATCGGTCTGTTGTCTGATGGCCACATCCTGCTGGAAGGTGTGCCCGGGTTGGCAAAAACATTAGCCATCAAAACATTGGCTTCGCTGATCGAGGCCAAGTACCAGAGAATACAGTTCACTCCGGACTTGTTGCCAGCCGATGTGGTGGGAACTATGATCTACAGCCAGAAGACAGAAGAATTCTTGGTGAAACACGGCCCTGTGTTTGCCAATTTCGTGTTGGCGGATGAAATCAACCGTGCTCCAGCCAAAGTGCAAAGCGCCTTGCTGGAAGCCATGCAGGAACGTCAGGTGACAATCGGCGAAAAAACCTACCCTCTTCCTAGACCTTTCTTGGTAATGGCCACGCAAAACCCGATTGAGCAAGAAGGTACTTATCCATTGCCCGAAGCCCAAGTGGACCGTTTCATGCTGAAGGTGCAAATCAACTACCCAACCAAAGAGGAAGAAAAACGCATTCTCCGTCAAAACATAAGTGCTGCATACGAGCCTCTTGGCGCAGTATTGAAAGCAGAAGAAATTATTTCTGCCCGCGAAGTGGTACGTGATGTATATTTGGATGAAAAGATCGAAAAATATATCGTTGACATTGTTTTCTCCACCCGTTTCCCGGAAGAAAACAACTTAAGTTCTCTCAAAGGATTGATTGGGTTTGGGGCATCACCACGTGCTTCTATCAGTTTGGCACTGGCCGCCCGCGCTTACGCCTTCATCAAACACAGAGGTTACGTGATTCCAGAAGACATTCGCGCCGTGTGCCACGACGTATTACGCCACCGCATCGGGCTGACTTACGAAGCGGAAGCAACCAACACCTCGGTGGATGAAATCATTAGCGAAATATTGAACAAAGTAGAGGTACCTTGATGCCAATGTAATAATGAAATAATATGCCAATGTGCCAATAACGGTCATTCATTGATGACTTTAGATTTGGAATTACCACATTGGTATATTGGCACATTAGCATATCATATTTATGGAAACAACCGAACTATTAAAAAAAGTCCGCCGGATAGAGATCAAGACCAGAGGTTTGTCTCGAAACATTTTTGCCGGACAATACCATTCAGCATTCAAAGGACGCGGTATGGCTTTCTCCGAAGTGAGAGAATACCAATACGGTGACGACATCCGCGACATTGACTGGAATGTGACTGCTCGGCACAACAAAGCCTACATCAAGGTGTTTGAAGAAGAGCGGGAACTGACTTCCATGTTGCTGATCGACATGTCCAACAGCCAGGGATTCGGTTCGGTGAACCAGTTGAAACGCGATTATGTGACAGAGATTGCCGCCACACTTGCTTTCTCGGCGATTCACAACAACGATAAGATCGGGGTTATTTTCTTCTCGGACAAGATCGAAAAATTCATTCCACCGAAAAAAGGGAAAAAACATATCCTGTTCATTATCCGCGAACTGATCAACTTTGAGCCGGAAAACAAAAAGACCGATTTGCAAATGGCCTTGAAGTTTCTCACCAATGCCATCAAGAAGCGGTGTACGGCTTTTGTCATTTCAGACTTCATCGACAGCAAAGAATACAAAGATGCACTCACCATCGCCAACCGGAAGCACGACCTCGTAGCGGTGCAGGTGTATGACAAGCTGGAGACATCTTTGCCCAATGTGGGCTTGATGAAAATCGAAGATGCGGAAACAGGTTCGGAACGTTGGATCGACACTTCTCAACGGAAAGTGCGCGAATCTTACCAAAACTGGTGGAGCCTGCGACAGGGCAAAATGCAGGATTCATTCAACCGAAGCCGTGTGGACAGCGTATCGGTGAGAACAGACGAAGATTATGTGAAAGCATTGTTGCTCCTGTTCAAGAAAAGGAGCTGATGCTGAACGACAAGTGATAATCAAACCGAGCATTCGAAAATGTTCTAAATTAAATGGATTTACCTCCTCGAGATCATGACAAGAAAGAAAGTTAATGGTGTAATATATGTAGTGATTCTACTCTGCGTTTTCTTGAGCGTTCAAAATGCAAACGCCCAAAAGACAACGGTGAGTGCCAAAGTTGATCCCTCGGAAATAAAAATTGGGCAGCAAGCAGTACTTGATGTCCAGGCCATCGCTCCCGTAGGCGAGCGGGTCGCTTTTCCCGTTTTTCAAGGAAAATTGGTGGAGGGCATTGAGGTTTTGGCCATGTTGAAGGCCGACACAACAACAGCGCACGGAGTGATGACCATCAACCAGAAGTACATCATCACATCATTTGATTCCACCTTATACAACATCACTTACATTCCGGTTATTGCAGGAAAAGATACGCTGAAAACCAATGGATTTGGGCTAAAAGTAAAATCGGTTGAATTGTCTTCATCTACGAAGGAATACTTAACCCAAATAAAAGGAAAGAGCGAGCCACTAGATTTCATTAAGTTGAAGCTTCACGACATCAAGGATGTGCTTAGCGCACCTTTCGTCTGGACTGATTTCCTGATTTATTTCCTTTGGGCATTGCTTATCGTGCTACTTCTGGCTCTAATTGTGGCTGCATTCATCCTTTATAAACGGAAGAAGGAAAAAGGCTACTATTTCCGCCCCAAAGTTGTCCTTCCTCCGCACATATTGGCTATGCAAGCTTTGGATGAAATCAAATCAAAGAAAATTTGGCAGCAAGGACTTGAGAAGGAATATTTCACTGAATTGACCGACATCCTACGAGAATACATTGAAAATCGTTATGGAGTAAGTTCTTTCGAAAAAACTTCGGACGAAATTCTCCATTCGCTGAAATTAGTTACCGATACTGAATCTCCCCTGGATGGGCTGAAACAAATCCTAAAATTAGCTGATTTAGTGAAATTTGCGAAGTACAAGCCTCTGCCCGATGAAAACGACTTGAGCTTGATGAACGCTTATTTGTATATCAATCAGACGAAAATAGAAGAAGTGACAACTCCCGAAAATTCGGAAGCGAATGAAGAGGAGACAGAAGAACAAGGAACTAAAAAATAGAAAGACTCCGATGGATTCTGAATCCGAATAAAAAGATTGTATTATGACATTTGCAAATCCAATATACCTGTTTCTTTTAATTTCGATTGTGCCGCTCATCGCATGGTACATCATCAAGTTGAGAAAAACGCAAGCCACGTTCCACTTGTCAACGGCATCCGCTTTTGACAATATTCCGTCGGGATGGCGCACCCGGTTGCGACACCTCTCGTTTTTCCTGCGCTTGATTTCCATCATCCTCATCATCATTGTTTTGGCAAGACCACAAGCTGTGGACAGTTGGGAAAAATCAGACACGGAAGGGATCGACATTATTATGGCACTAGACGTTTCGGGCACCATGCTATCCCGCGACTTCAAGCCCGACCGGATGGAAGCGGCCAAGAAAGTGGCAGCCGAATTCGTCAACGACCGCCAGAAGGACAAAATCGGGCTGGTTATTTTTGCCGGCGAAAGTTTCACCCAATGCCCTCTCACAGTTGACCACCGCATTTTGCTGAACTTGTTGAAAGAAGTCAAATTTGGCATGATAGAAGATGGAACGGCTATCGGTTTGGGTTTGGCCAATTCGGTGAACCGGCTAAAAAACAGTAAGACGAAATCACGCGTAATCATCTTGTTAACAGATGGATCCAACAACCGAGGACAAATAGCACCTCTAACGGCAGCCGAGCTTGCCAAATCGTACGGAATACGTGTTTACACGATCGGAGTTGGCTCGCGAGGAACAGCTCCTGCGCCTGTGCAGACACCTTACGGAATTCGTTACCAGAATGTGCCGGTGGACATCGACGAACATACATTGACTCAAATTGCGAGTATCACTGGAGGCGAATATTTCCGTGCTACCAACAATGAAAGCCTCAAGAAGATTTACAACCAAATTGACAAGATGGAGAAATACCGCATCAATGTCAACAAAATAACAAAACGCCAAGAATTGTTTCTACCCTTTGCCCTTTTGGCATTGGGATTGATCCTGCTTGAACTTATTTTGAGAAGGACTTATTTGAGAAACATTCCATAAGAAAGGAAAATGCTTTATGTTTAGATTTGGAAATCCTGAATATTTGTATCTGTTCCTAGCGCTTCCCGCACTAGTCATACTTTACATTTATTTGAATATAAGAAAAATAAGTTCGGTAAAAAGGTTAGGCGACCTTCGGCTTATCAAGCAAATGATGCCCGAAATGTCATTGAAACGCTCTTACTTGAAATTCTGGGTGATCTTGGCTACCCTGGGCATCGGAATTATCATGGTGGCTCGTCCACAGTTTGGCTCCAAGGCCGACAAGGTGGACAAGAAAGGCATTGAGATCGTTATAGCAGTAGACGTTTCCAATTCGATGCTAGCAAGGGACGTTTCCCCATCCAGGTTGTTGAAAGCAAAGCAGATGTTGAGCAAAATCATCGATGCCCGCAACGATGACAAAGTAGCCATCGTGGTGTTTGCAGGCGAAGCATTCGTCCAATTACCATTGACGACGGACGTGGAATCGGCAAAACTATTCTTGGAATCCATCGACCCGTCATTAGTTCCCGTGCAAGGAACAGCCATCGGAAGTGCGATTGACATGGGAATCTCCTGCTTTTCGAGCGACAAAGAAGTGGGTAAAGCTATGGTACTGATTACCGATGGGGAAAATCTCGAAGGCGATGCCATCGATGTAGCCAAACGTGCCAAAGACACTGGCATTCGGGTGAATGTGATCGGAATCGGATCCACTGAAGGATCTCCCATTCCAACTTCTTCGGGCAGCAACGATTACAAACGAGACAACCAAGGAAACGTAGTGATGTCTAAATTGGACGAAACCACGTGTAAGGCAATAGCAGAGGCAGGCAAAGGCTTGTATGCACATGCCGACAATTCGAATTCCGCATTGAAAGCCCTACAAGGACAACTCGACAAGATGCGCAAAAAAGAGATTGACGGGGTTTCTTATTCCGATTATGATGAAAGATTTCAGTTTTTCGCATGGATCGTACTGATCCTTCTTATTGTAGAAATATGCATCTATGACAAAAAGAACAGGATGTTCCGCAATGTACACATTTTCAAGGTGAACCGGCCTGTTGCGAACTCGGAAAAGTCAAACATAAACTAATGGAGATATGAAACAGAGTATGGTTTTTCGCAAATCATCGAAATCCCTGATTAAAAAATCATCGGACTTTGCCTCAGGCCGAACCTTCTTTCCATGCCTCCCAATAGAAAAAGATAATCGTATGAAAAAGTTTTTAATTGTCATGTGTGTTCTTTTGTTTTCCGTTGCTTCCTCTGCACAAAAGGCAGAGAGAGAGAACATCCGCAAAGGGAACAAAGAGTATCGGCAACAAAAATATTCAACGGCAGAACAAAGATACAAATCTGCTATCAAGGTGAACCCCAGTTCTAAAGAAGCCATCTACAACTTAGCGAATACGTCTTACAAACAAGGCCGTTGGGACGAAGCGCTGAAAGGATACGAAAAATACGTCTCCTTGGAAAAACAAAATCCTCTGAACTTGGGAAAGGCATTCCACAACATGGGGAATGTTTACCTGCACAAGCATCCGGCGAAAGATGAGAAGGAAAATTATTTGGAAAAGGCTATCGACGCTTACAAACAATCGCTTCGGATAAACCCCAACGACGATGAAACTCGATACAACTTGGCTGTTGCACAAAAATTGAGACAAGATCAAGGAAATGGCGGCAACAACGACAAAAATAAGGACAAGAATAAAGATAAAAACAAAGATCAGGACAAAAATAAGCAAGACAAAAACAAAGATCAAAACCAGAATCAAGATAAAAAAGACCAGCAAAAGCAGGACAACAAACAGGATAAACAGGAGCAGATGTCGCAAAGCAATGCCGAACAGCTTCTGAAGGCGATTCAAGAAGACGAAAAACAGACACAGGATAGAATTAAACAGATGAAAGCTGCGGAGCGTAAACAAAAGAACGACGAAAACCGCCGAAACAACAAAGATTGGTAAGGATTTGTTGATAAAGAAATGGGTATCAAGATGAACAAAAGATTATTTTCTACACTGTTTCTTACAACCATATTCACATGGCATGGTTTTGGACAGGAAATTACTTTCGAAGCAAAAGCTCCGGAAACGGTTTCCGTTGGCGAACAATTTCGCCTCATTTTCACGATCAACGACGACGGAAAGGATTTCAAAGCCCCACAAAAGATAGAAGGCTTCAATACACTTTATGGACCTTCCACTTCCTCCAGTTATAGCAGCTCGGTGGTTGGAGGGAAAACCATCACCCAGGTTTCAAACTCATACACCTACCTGCTTCAGGCTGTAAAAGAAGGAACTTTTTCCATCCCGAAGGCGTCTATCGTTGTAGAAGGTAAAACATTCTACTCGAATAGCCTAAAGATAAAAGTGGCCTCCGGAAATAAGGGGAAAGAAAGTATCGAGAATGAATACCAAACCAACAAGATTTCGCCCAAATCAACTTCCGACAAAATAAGTGACGAAGATGCGTTTATCGAGACCATTATTTCCAAAACCCAAGTGAGCGAACAAGAGGCCTTTGGTGTGACGTATAAGCTGTACACAAAATTGGCGGTACAGGAAGTTAGGAGAACCCGTTTGCCTGATTTCGACGGCTTTCAAGTGGACAATTTGAATGTGGACAACCTGCAATACCAGACAGAGAGTTACAATGGGCAAGATTATCATACGGTTATCCTCCGGAAAATTCTTCTCACGCCTCTACAAAAAGGGACTCTGGAGATACCGGAAAGCACGATAGCTTTGGTATTTCAAATCCCGGCAGGGGTTAGAACTATCTTTGGGGAACAAACGGTCTGGGCCACCAAGTATTTTACGACAAAGCCGGCAAAAGTAAAAGTGAGTAGAATTCCTACCCCAAAACCCGTAGGTTTTTCGAATGTGGCAGGAAATTTCTCCATCAGTTCGTCCATATCCACAACTCGGGCCAAGGTGAACAATCCGGTTTTGATCCGAATTGTTATCTCTGGCAATGGCAACACAATCCGGGTACCTGTGCCAGAACTCGAATTGCCAAGCGAATTTGATTTCAACAGGCCACAGATTTCTCAAAATGTGGATGTAACTAATGATGACGTTTTGGGAACAAAAACGATTGAATACCTGTTTATCCCGAGACAAACAGGCGAATATAAGATTCCTTCGGTTTCGATTCCTTATTTCGACACCGCAAGCAAGTCTTACAAAACCCTGTCCACCCCGGAATATAATTTGAGAGTCGATAAGGATAGTAATAAAAATTCGAAGGAAGTATTTGTACAGATTGATTCGCCCCAAAGCGGTGAGCTGATTTTATAGGTATTATTGATATAAGTGAAAGAAAAACAATGAATAGAAAAATTCTTACATTCCTGTTTTTAATAACGTTTTGTGCATTCAGCAGTTTTGGCGAAAGCATTAACTTTAGAGCCAGCGCTCCTTCTACGGTTGCGAAAGGGCAACAATTCCGGTTATCCTACACGATTAATACGGAAGGAACAGATTTGAATGTTCCAGAAAGCATCAAGGGATTTGATGTGCTTTACGGACCTTCGATTTCCTCCAGTTATAGCACAACCATCATCAACGGGAAATCTTCTTCCGAATCATCCATCACATACACCTACATTCTTCAGGCAAAGAGCGAAGGAACTTATTCCCTGCCGGCTGCAAGCATCAAGGTGAATGGAAAAACCTATTCTTCCAATTCGGCAAGAGTCACCGTTGTTCCTCCAGATAAGAATTCCCAAATCAGGCAACAACAGCAGCAACAAGGTATTCAACGGCCTCAGGCAGTTGCCAGTTCGTCCACTCCTGGAAAAATCAGTCCAAATGATGCTTTCATCCGTGCAATCATCTCGAAAACAAAAGTACACGAACAAGAAGCATTCTTAGTGACTTTTCGGTTCTATACCCGTTTGGGAGTGCAGGATATTGGGCAAGTGCAATTTCCCGAATTCGAAGGATTTATGGTGGAAGAAGTGGATATGCCCCAAAATCAGCAGTTGAGAGTAGAAAACTACAATGGGCAAAACTATTATGCTGTAGATTTGAAGAAATCCTTGCTATTCCCGCAGCGTTCCGGTAATTTGGTGATTCCTCAAGGAAAGATCGAGATGGTATTCCAAGTTCCGTCGGGGGTAAGTTCTTTCTTTGGAGAGGAAATGACTGCTGTGAAAAAGACGGTGACAACCAAGCCCATCAATATACGCGTGGAATCTCTTCCAACTCCTAAACCTGGAAATTTCTCGAATGGTGTCGGCAGTTTCTCGATGTCATCGTCCATCACGTCGCATCACGTGAAAGCAAACGAAGCTGTCACAATCAAAGTCGTCATTTCAGGAACAGGGAATACCAAGTTGATTAAAAACCCGGAATTTGAACTGCCTGACGAAATCGAATCATACGACCCGAAAATTACTCAAAACGTGAAGGTGACAGAGAACGGATTGTCTGGTAGCAAGACCATCGAATACTTAATTATTCCAAGATACGAAGGGAGCTATAAAATCCCGGCTGTTACGATGTCTTATTTCGACACCCATTCCAAGTCATACAAGACCTTATCCACGCAAGAATTTTCTTTGAAAGTAGATAAAGATCCGAATGCAGCAAAAGGCGGTGCATCGTCAAACTACGGCAATCAAAAAGACCTCCTGGCTCAACAAGATATTCGCTATTTGAAAACAGAGCCCTATGCCTTCCAAAGCATCAACGACTTTTTGTTTGACTCCTGGACATATTATTTGTGGTATCTCCTACCAGCATTTCTGTTTGTCGGATTTTCGATCGCATACAGAAAACAAATCAAAGAAAATGCAAATTTGGTGCTTCTTCGCAACAAAAAAGCAAACAAAGTAGCAAACAAGCGGTTGAAATTAGCGAAGAAATACCTCCTAGGGCAAGACAAGTCTAGCTTCTACGAAGAAATCCTACGGGCTGTTTGGGGATATTTAAGCGACAAGCTTACCATACCAGTAGCCAACCTCAACCGTGACAACATTGAAATCGAACTGACAAAATACGGTGCGGACGACATGTTGAGAAGCGATTTCATGTACATTCTCGACACAAGCGAATTTGCACGTTATGCGCCCGCCGAGAGTACGGATGCCATGGACAAGCTCTACCAAACAACGGTGGAGGCAATTGGCAAGATGGAAAATGCAGCGAAAGCAAAACGAAAGCAATAACGACAAGAGAGGTAGTGGAAGAAAGATTTTTCGTTTCGAACAAAAATATAAACATCATGAAATCAATATATCTGACAATCATTTTAGCCTTCGTTAGTGCATTTGGTTTGTATCCCCAAACAGCATCTCCAGAAGCTGTGAAAGCTTATCAGGCAAAGAAATACGACAAAGCGGTCAAACTACTAGAAAAAGAGGTCGATGCCCATAAAAAGTTAGGGGAAGAATCTTCGGCCTTGTACTACAATCTCGGAAACGCTTATTTCCGCGCCGATGAACTGGCGAAAGCGATTCTATACTATGAGCGAGCTTTGCTTCTCGATCCAGGAAACAGCGATATCCGGCACAACATTTCGTATGCGAACACCAAAGTGGAGGATGCCGACAAAATAGCCAAAACCGAGAACATATTTATCCAGAATTGGTTCGAATCCTTGGAAAATATTTGTTCGTCGAATACCTGGGTTGCGTTTGGCATCGTTTTCTTTTTGCTCACGATTGTCTGTTGCTTCTTCTTTTTCTTCGGCAAACAGATTTGGATAAAGAAAACGGCTTTCTATTCTGGGATCGTAGGCTTAGTACTTGTCTTTTTATTCAATTTGTTTGCTTATCTGCAGCAACAAGACATCACACGAAAAGACACGGCCATCGTGATGGCTCCCAGCGTCCAGATGGTGAGTTCTCCCGATGAAAAAAGCAAAGTGCTGATGAATCTGCATGCCGGCCTCAAGGTGAAAATCACAAAAACTGACGGAGACTGGTATGAAATAGAAATCGACAACGGGACCATCGGATGGATTCAAGCGGATAAATTAGAAATCATTTAGCTTTAAGCCTAAAATATTTTTATATGACTTACCCCTGCGCCATATTTCATGAGCTGATAAACAACTTGATACCGTACGAAGACGGTCTGTTTTTATGGCTCAACGGACAGCACAACGCTTTCTTCGATTCTTTCATGAGTATCTACAGTGGTAAAGTCATTTGGCTTCCCTTTGCCATTGTGTCTTTGGGGGTATTTACGATCAAAACAAAAAGCATCGAAGCCCTTTTGGTAGTTCTGGCAATCGTTTTGGTTTGCACCTTATGCGATCAATTGGCATCTTCCATTATCAAACCGATGTGCGAAAGAGTCCGCCCAACCCATTATCCCGGAATAGAAAACCTTGTACACACAGTGAATAACTACCGCGGGGGAAAGTTTGGTTTTATCTCTTCACATTCTGCAAACGGATTCGGAGCAGCCACCTTTGCGGCACTACTGTTCCGCCAGCGGCTATTCACATTTACCATCTTCCTTTGGGCATCCATCACCGCCTATTCACGGATCTACCTCGGTGTCCATTTCATTTCAGATGTGGTTGGAGGCATCATGGTAGGCTGCCTGATTGGATGGGCAGTTTACACTCTCTATACCAAAGCAAGGAGTCGTTTTCTGCGTCTCACTGCTGCTGAATCTAGGATCTGTGAATTTGAATCTTTTCGTGTTAATATACTCATTTACACACTTTCGGCATCAGTATTGGTTATTACCGCAATAAGCATAATCCGATTATTTTAGTTACGATTTTATTTAGTTTTTTTGTCAGAAATAAATTTGTGGGACTAAAATATATCCTTACATTTGGGGATAATGAATCGCTATTCAGTATTAACCTTAAAAACTTATCACTACTATGGCTAAAACAATCGCATACAATGAGCTTCGTAGGATCAAAGATTCATTGCCAAATGGAAGCATAAGCAAAATAGCTGATCAATTAGGAGTCACAGACGAAACCGTAAGAAATTATTTTGGTGGACACAATTATGAGAAAGGCAAAAGTTGTGGCGTTCATATTGAACCTGGACCTGAGGGCGGAATTGTAGCACTCGACGACACCACTATCTTAGAAATGGCTCTCGACATTTTGGGCAAACCAATTCCAGTAGAGTAGTAGAAAGATAATAACAAACCCAATGTCCGCGCAAAGACCTTGGGTTTGTTAATCAAAAAGGATGTTTAACCCTCAAAATTCATTGAGATATGGGTGAAAGATTAGTTACTCTGGCAATTCACACAGATGAAAAAGCCAGAATTTTGAAGGAAGTTTTGGGAAACGAAGGCATTGGAGTAACCATCGACAATGTAAATATTGACAAGCCGGAGGTATCGGCCGGAGTTCGCGTCCGAATCAAAGAGTCAGACCTGCCCCATGCCCTGAATCTGGTAGAGAACCGCCATCTTTTCCGAAACAAAGCCGAAGAACAAAGAGTGGACGACGGACGCAAACGGATACTCGTTCCGATAGACTTCTCCGACTATTCGATGAAAGCTTGCCAAATCGCATTCAACATGGCTTATGTGCTGAATGCCAAAGTGAAGATTCTGCACGTATATTTCAACCCTTTTTATCCATCGGCATTGCCTTTTTCCGATGTATTTACCTACCAGGCGAAAGAGGAGGAAGCGTTTCAATCCGTAATTGAAAAAGTGAGGGAAGACATCAAATCAATTTGCAAGAAAATCGATGAAAAAATTGCCGACGGTGAATTTCCAACCATCAACTATTCCTACGTCTTGCGCGAAGGGCTTCCGGAAGAAGAAATCATCAGCTTTTCGAAGGAATATAACCCAGCCATCATCGTGATGGGAACGCGTGGAAAAAGCCAAAAGGACATCGACCTGATCGGAAGCGTCACAGCGGAAGTGATTGAAGCATCACATACTCCCGTGATTGCCCTTCCAGAAAACACGCACTTCTCAAACTTTAACCAAGTGAAAAACCTAGCTTTTTTCACCAATTTCAGCCAACGCGACTTGCTGGCTTTCGAATCGATGATATCTGTCCTCAAATTTTACAAGCCGAAAATTTTCCTGACCCACATTTCAAACAAAAGAGATACATGGGACGAAATAAAACTGGAAGGCGTGAATTCTTATTTCAAAAAACAATATCCGGATATCGAATTTGATTATGGAATCTTAAATGGAAATGAACTGAATGAAGATGTCGAACGTTATATTCGTGCTAAAAAGATCGATGTGTTGGCTATCCCGACAAGCAAGCGTAATATTTTTGCTCGGATGTTTAATCCTAGCATCGCCCGCAAGATGCTCTTCCACACCAACACGCCCATCTTTGTCCTCAGAGGATAAAGGCACTCAACAGATCAATACTGCAGAGGGTTTGGGACAAAGCAAAAGCCTCAGTAATGAAAATAAAAAAATGAAATACAACAAATTAACAAAGGAAGAAGAAGCCGTCATATTACACAAGGGTACCGAATACCCATATACTGGAGAATATGTGAACAACAAACGCGAAGGGACATATGTTTGCAGGCAATGCAATGCACCTCTCTATTATTCGTCCGACAAATTTGACTCACATTGCGGTTGGCCTTCGTTCGACGATGAGATTCCGGGAGCAGTGAAGCGTGTGCCAGATGCTGATGGTAGCCGCACCGAGATCATTTGTGCCAATTGTGGCGGACATCTCGGACATGTGTTTATAGGAGAAGGCTTTACCCAGAAAAATACGCGCCATTGCGTCAATTCCATTTCTTTGAAGTTTGTCCCTGCAATCAACAAAAATATCAAAACAGCTTATTTTGCCTCAGGATGTTTCTGGGGTACGGAATATTTCTTTATGAAAGCCGATGGAGTGAAGCACACTGCGGTAGGGTTTATGGGTGGACATGTAGAACATCCGAGCTATAAACAAGTGTGCGAAGGCAATACCGGACATTTGGAACTCACAGAGGTGGAATACGACGACACGAAGACTAATTATGAAAATTTAGTGAAGTTGTTTTTTGAAACCCACGATTTCACGCAAGCCAATGGTCAAGGACCCGACATCGGCGAACAATATTTGTCATGCATCTTTTACACCACACCCGAAGAAAAAGCAATTGCCGAAAAATACATCGACATCCTTACATTCAAAGGTTACAAAGTAGCAACCATGCTCAAACCAGCATCCACTTTTTGGAAAGCCGAAGACTATCACCAGCAATACTACGAGCATAAGGGAACACGCCCTTACTGCCATGCGTATAAGAAGATTTTTTGATTTTGTAAGAAAACACCTAACGGCCCCAATGATTTGCAGGCCGTTTTTTAGTGTGGCTTTGTCACCAGTTTCGCTGTTTCGGGTGCTATTCCAATTGTTGCAATAGAACCACTATTAAATTTTAGGAAATCAGCTTCAATAACCTTTTTCCGGCACCTTCAAACGGCACAAACTGGTCGTAGGCAAACAGAGTCACTAAAAGATCCTTGCATATCTCACAATAAGCAAGGACGATTTGTAATACGGTAACAAAGTATTCCGACCATAAGCAACAATATTTTTAAAGACACGGACGACTAAATTGGAATCACTTTCCAGTTGGAAAAGAGCTATTAACACAACAAGAAGGCATCCATCTCATGATGGAATTGGATTCTCCTCCTGTAAGTAAAAAAACCTTCATCGGGCTTAACAGTCCGAAAAGGCTTTTGGATCAATACTAATGCAAATTATAGAAATAATAAACATTTATTTCTATTCGATTTACAATCAATAATTTACACACAAGAAGAGTCGAGAAAATACCTCATGAGGTTCAACATATAGATTATTTGATTAAATTTTGCAGTTTTATAGCGCATCCGAAGAAATGCGCTATAAGAAGATTGAGTTAAGAAAAGGGGAAAGATACCCAGAAGAGACTTTCTTTGAATAGGATTTGTATTGTTGAATACAAGAAATGCAGTAAAATCTTTTTTGAAAAACGTAACCAACAATATAAATATTAAAAATAAATTTAATGAAAGGTGTCTGGCATATTGCGTTGCAAAACGATCAGGCATTTTGCCTTCCATCCTACATTCATCAGAGGACTGCACTATGATACGTGAAAAATACACAAAGAGACTTCTCGATAATCTCGATTGAACTTCCGCTTTAATATCAAAAAACGATAGCCTTTGTTTTTTCGAAAAAAGAGGATTATACATACAATCGCCTCTTTGTTGCGGATGTGTCAAGAAAAGTCTAAAAGAAGAATCAAATAGATTGTGTACCAACATTACAAAGCAAAATACTCTCAGAAAAGAGGAATAAGTGAAAGGCTGATATGTGGGTAAAGTAGCTTGCAAAATAGTGTCATTTAAAGAATTGAACACTTCTTATAACTATTGCGAAGTTAAATTAAATTCCAATAAAAAATTGAAGGTATGAGATATTTTTAAACAATTTAACCGATGGATTTTCTCTCGAACAAGAAATAAAATTTAAGAAAACCCTTCAATTTGTTATATTATTGAAAAAACACCAAAATGAATACAGATATAAAAATTAAGCATATTTAACAACAAAATCACGAAAATAGGATAAGAAAAATCGCAACGAATCTTGAGGTATCCAAACACTAAAGACCATTCCCAATACCGAATAATAATTTCGTTATACGCCTTCTCATTTATTCATCAGTTCTTTTTCCAAGTACAGAAGCAGGTGCCTAATTGACGAGCTACCTTCAAGCCTGCGTTATTTGTAAAAAAAAGATTTTAGCATTGTTTATTTTTTTACTTTTGCAGGGAATTTATTTTATTTCCAAAAAAAAAACAGCAAAAGAGTAGAATTTAAAGATTTACGACCATCTATGAGAAACTTACTTAAGCAATACGGGGATTTTTTGAGACGAATGATCGTGTTTTTCCATCCCCTTTTCCGCCAGGTGGTCACCGAACAGGTTTTTCTCTATGGAGTTACCGGAGTGATGAATATCCTTTTCGACTGGACTATTTATTTTCTTACCTACAATTTCTTATTGCAAAAAGAGAATTTCGCATTCAACATCTTCACCTTGAGTCCGCATGTGGCTGCACTGACATTCACGTTTCCCATTTCGTTTTCAACCGGATTCTTGCTACAAAAATATGTCACTTTCTCGGCATCACCCTTGCATGGAAAAACCCAAATCGCCCGCTATTTGCTTGTGGTTGCGCTGAATTTTCTAATCAACTTCGCCGGACTTAAGTTGTTTGTGGACGTGATCCACTTCTTCCCCACTCCATCCAAGATGATTATCACAGGATTTACCGTGATTGTCAGCTATCTATTTCAAAAGAAATTCACATTTAAAGTCTAATTTTTTCAAAGCTGCGCCAAAAAGAAAGCAAGTCGGCTAAAAAACTTTAAACGTTAAAATCTTAAAGCAGCAGCAAGAGCAAACAGTTGATTTGTTGTTATATTTGCATAATTCTAAACTAGGAATAATGAAAAAGAAACTAATCGTATTTCTTCTGGCGCTAACATTTGGCCTTCAAATACAAGTCAAAGCTCAACTCAATACCGACAGGGTGATGTTGATTGGGCGAAACGCCCTTTATTATGAAGATTATATACTTGCCATACAATATTTTAACCAAGTAATCAACACGAAACCCTATTTGGCCGAACCGTACTATTTCCGGGCTATTGCCAAGTATTTTTTGGAAGACATAAAAGGCGCCGAAGAGGATTGCTCTGCCTGTTTGGAACGAAATCCCTTCATTACAAATGCTTACCAATTGCGTGGCGACACCCGCCAGAGGCTTGAAAACTTTGATGGAGCACGGGCAGATTACATGTACGCTTTGAAAGAAATGCCCGGAAATAAGTTTTTGTTGGTCAACCTCGGGATTGTCAACATCGAAAGAAAGGCCTACGACGAGGCAAAATCGAATATAGACGAACTCATCAAAACTTATCCAACTTACAATGCCGCCTATATGACAATGGCCGCACTTCACTTGGAAATGAAAGATACAGTGAAGGCCTTTGAAGACTACGACAAAGCGATAGCGGTGGACAAATTCTTTGCTCAATCCTATTCATTGAGAGGAATGCTGTATTTCCAAAAGAAAAATTACGACAAAGCTTACAAGGATTTGGACGAAGCCATCAAGCTAGACCCTTTGGTTTCAGGAAACTACATCAACCGGGGATTGATTCGTTATTACAAGAACGACCTGCGCGGGGCAATGGCTGACTACGATAAGGTTATCGAAATGGAGCCGAACAGCCTTATCGCACGTTTCAACCGGGCATTGCTGCGTGCGCAAGTGGGGGACGACAACCGGGCTATTGAGGATTTCAACGTAGTGATTGAAAAAGAACCGGAAAATTACATGGCATACTACAACCGTGCCATCCTCAAAAATTCGATTTCCGATTTTCGGGGTGCTATCCGCGACCTGAATGTGGTGATGGCCGAATATCCTGACTATCCACAAGGCTTCTACTTCCGGGCTGAGTTGAAGAAGCGTCTTGGAGACCAGAAAGGCTCTGAAAAAGATTTCCTGTATGCCCGTAACTTAGAGCAAATCAACCAACGGAAATTGGCGACAAAAGCAGGACGCGAAGCCTTCCAAAAGAAGGAAAAGGAAAAAGAGAAGGATTTGGAAAAAACACGGGAAAACTCAAACAAGGATATTGACAAATTCGACCTGCTGGTTGTAGCAGACAAGGAAGAACAACAAAAGAGCAAATTCACGAGCGAAATTCGTGGACGCGTTCAGGACAGGCAGGTGAAGATACAACTCCAACCTAAATTTGTGATCTCCTATTATGAAAGTTCAAGTGAAACTAAACGGTTTGTATATTATAGCCCTCTATTGGATGAGATCAATAGCAACCCCGTTTTCCAGAGGAAGTTGCGCTTGACCAACAACGAATCTCCGCTATTGGAAGCGCAGATCGACACGCACTTCAAACTGATAGATGAATATTCAAAATTGATAAAAAACCAGCCCAACAATGCGCTGGCCTATTTTGCCCGAGGGATGGAATACCTGATGGTGCAAGACTTTGCTAACTCAGCCGACGATTTCAAAAAAACGATACAGTTTGACAACAAATTCACGTTGGCATATTTCAATTTGGCCGTTGTCATCAACAAAGAGCTAGATCTTCGAAATAGCGGGCCGGAATACGAAGCGTTGTCCACCAGGTCCAAATCACCGGCTTTAAGTGCCACTGGTGCAAACCCGGCAAAGGCAGATCCCCTGATCAATCCGATAGTGAATCAAAACAAGCTCGACTACGAACAAATTATCAGCAATTACACCCGGGCTATTTCCCTGTCTCCCAACTTTGAATACGCCTACTACAACCGTGCGGAGATCAAAGCTTCACAGAAAGACTACCCGGCCGCAATAGCCGATTACGACGAAGTCATCAAACTCGATCCAGAATTGGCGGAAGCATATTTCAACCGTGGACTTTGCCATCTATCTGTCCAGGAAACGGAAAAGGGTCTTGACGACCTGCGCCGTGCCGGAGAGCTGGGAATCGTGGATGCGTACAGCATTATCAAGAGAATGACAAGCAAGTAACAAATTGCCCATAATATAACCAAGCAGGGAAGTTTACCAACCAGTGAACTTCCCTGCTTTTTTTAAACTGCGATAGAAGGGAACACAAATCCGATGTATTCAGCTTCGACAGCCAAGGGAAGAAAATAGCGGTGTCATCCTCCCTTTCCAATGAATACGAATTGCAGATCAATTCGAACATATTCAAATTCCATGGCGGTAATATTTACAGCTTTATCAAATTGAAAGACATTAAATCTGGTAATCCGATGCGTTTGGTGAAATTTAGGGCCGAGAAAGAAAAGTAGCAAAAGGAAAAGGCAACGCTACTAACAGTGAATTAGTAACGCTTCTAACAGGCCGTTAGTAACGTTGCTAACGGCCTGTTAGAAGCGTTCTATATGACATTTAGAACCTATGCTTCACGACTTATCTTCCTACATGCATGTCTGCTATATCAACAAATCCTACACTTTTGTAGTAATACCTGGACTTGACTTTATTGATTTCCAAACAAATACTCGGATGGCATAAAAATTGCAACAAAATCTATATCAACAAAAAGAACGTTATGACAAAAGAGGAAATCGCAAATTTGGAAAAAGCTGTGAGCAAAGCCAAGTTCAAAATGTCGCAAGCCGCCAGCGAACTGCACGATTTGATTGAAGACAGGCTATTGCAGGAATTTGAAAACATCCCGCCATTTGCCGAAACAACTTACAAGGCTGCATTGGAATGGGATAGCTTGAGAAGGAAATTGGAAGAAGCCAAAAAGGGTTAAGAGCAAAAAAACCAGACAATTCTACGAATCATCTACTATTGGAAGCACGCACAGATCAACATCCATTGCAAATTGATTGGCAAATATTCAAATTTTATAAAGAATCAGCCCGACAATGCACTCGCCTATTTTGCCCGAAGGAATGGAAACCTTCGGGTTCAGGTGGTTTTGCAAGCAAATCCGACATAGGCAGATCCTCCAATTAATCTGATAGTGACTCAAAACAAGCTCAACTACGGGCAGACCATCAGCAATGACAACCAAGCAAATAGCAGATAAAGCACCGACACAAACATTCATATTCTCTTAACAAAAAACGCTATAACTTGCAATCATATACAGATATGTTTGCACTTGAGATTATTAACGTTCAAACTTTATAAATTACGAGAAAGAAAATTGCAACATTTTTGTGCGTATTAATCTTGTCAGGAATGAGCGTTATTAAAGGAGAATCTTCTAGCGACGACAACAAGATTTACTATCTTGTTGTTAACTGTGGAAATGGAAAGACAGTCAATATCTATGTTAAAGAAGAGGTTACAATAGAAGACTCACACAAAGTAGTACCTTGGATTATTGACAGATATTGTAAATAAACTTTAATTTTCTTGCAATCAAGGTTTTTATTCAATTGAATAAAACCTTTTAGATAAAACTCAATATGGAAACACGTATTTTTTTCGCATCTTTATTTTTTGTTATTTTCTTCACAAGTTACGCCCAAAATTTATCAATTACCTACCACACCGATTACGCTTTAAATGCGGCAAAACCAAACAAGATTTCTGGAGACCAACTGGTTTTGAACATCAATGGCAACACTTCTGAATTTTACAGCATTTTCAGAGAAAAACTAAATGCCTTAGTTACTGAAATGGAAAAGAAGGGTGCTTCTTATGACGAATATCTGAAAGAAAAAAGCAATTATGCGCCAAGTTCTATTTTCTTCAAAGTATATAAAAATCTTCCTCAAAAAAACCAATTGACTTTTACCGATAGATTTATGAGTAACAATTATAAATACATCGAGCCAATGGAAAAACCTCAATGGATGACTAAAAAAGAAACAAAAGAAATTATAGGTTACACATGCCAAAAAGCAACCACACATTTTAGAGGACGCACTTGGACTGCATGGTACACAACAAGCATTCCTGTTCAGGAAGATCCATGGAAATTATGGGGGTTACCCGGCTTGATTTTAGAAGCTTATGACACTGATTCGTTATATCGCTTCGTCGCTATCGGAATCAAAAATACAACAACAAATAAGATAGTTTTAAACCAAAAACAGTATATCAATTGTTCAAGAGATGAATATATGAAACAAAAAAACAACTTTGAAGAAAATCCAATTGCGGCACTTAACAGTACTAAAGATGCAGGAATAACCATCCCGATGAATCAGGCAAAACAATTATACCAAAAAAACTCAAGTACATTGACGTCGAAATAGACGAAAAATAAAAATAACACCAAAGCAATCTCAAAAATTACAATCTGTTCTTTTTTTTTAACAATAACAACTATTTATTTGCATTTTGTAATATATATATATATTTGTCATTGATATCCTTTTGTAAAAACACTTTTAAATTAAAGCCTTATGAAAAAGAAATTATCCGTATTATTTTGTGCGTTAATTCTATCAGGAATGATTTCCGCAGCAGACATCGTAGTAAATTGTGGCGATGGAAGCTATGTTAATGCACACGTTACGTATGAAGATGGAAATGAAGACGTGTCTATGGAAGATATGGATGAGGTTGCATTATATCTTATCGAAGCTTATTGTTAGAGATTAAACGAAATGTGTCTAAAAACTACTTTTAGACACATTATTATAAGATACCAAAATGAAAAAACAGTTATTTATCTTCACTATTCTTTTCGTCGCTTTCCAGACAATTCTTTCTCAAAATTTGGAAGTAATTTATCACACCGATTTCACAAGAAATGCTGCGAACCCTCGCAGTATGTATGGCGATCAAACAGTTTTGAATATCAGTAGCGGTTGTTCCGAATTTTATAGTGTTTTTAAAGACAAAATAGATGCCTTGACTATCAAAATGCAAAAAGAGGGAGCTTCCAATGATAGAATATTGCAAGAAAGAAGAAAACTTTCACCTGGCTATATTTATTTTAGAATCTATAAAAATCTCCCCAAAAAAGGCAAACTCACTTTTACAGATTGGTTAATCCATAACGATTACGGTAAATACACTGAAGATTTGGAGAAGCCCTTGTGGAAAATCGAAAAAGCAAGCAAAGAGATCATAGGCAATACCTGTCAAAAAGCTACGGCACATTTTAGAGGACGCATATGGACGGCATGGTACACAACAAACATTCCTGTTCAGGAAGGTCCTTGGAAACTGTGGGGATTGCCTGGGTTAATTTTAGAAGCTTATGACAGTGATTCTTTATATCGCTTCGTTGCCATTGGAATTAAAAACACTACAGAAAGAAACATTTCTATAAGAGAAAAGCAATATATCAATTGTTCAAGAGGCGAATACATGAAAGAAAAAAATAGAATTGAAGAAAACCTAATTGCAGCACTTACCAATTCATCCACAATGAAAATAGTATTAACAGATTCATCCGGAAAGAAAATCACTCCCAAAAGCAATAAGTACATTAATATTGAAATAGACGAAAAATAAGTGAAACAAACCCTCGTTCTTCTGCTGTTTTCGGCTCTATCCGTTTGCTTGCAGGCGCAAACATATACGGGCAAAGTAGTGGATGCAGCAAATAATCAACCGCTTGACATTGTCTCCGTCAGCATTACGGATGCCGACAACATGACGCTTTCATACACTGCCACGGATGAAAAAGGGACATTTACACTGGAATGCAAAAACAGCAAAGAAGCAAAATACATTTACATCAGTTGTCTGGGCTACCAAGCACAAAAAATCGTACTCTCCAACTACAAAAACAATACGCAAATTGCACTTTCCAAAGCAGACATCAAGCTCAAGGAAGTGAAAGTCAAGTTCGAATCCATCAAACAATCGGGTGATACGCTAAATTATGCTGTTTCGGCCTTTCGCTTAGGCCAGGACAGAAGTATTCGGGATGTATTGAAACGCCTGCCAGGCATAGAAGTGGACGACAACGGACAAATCAAATACGAAGGCAAGGCTATCAACAAATTCTATGTGGAAAACATGGATGTGACTGACGGCCGCTACAATTTGATATCAAACAATTTGGCTGCCAAATCAGTCAAAACCGTCCAAATATTGGAAAAGCATCAACCGGTCAATGCCTTACAAGGTATTAAGTTTTCAGACAGGGCAACCTTGAATTTAGTACTGGAGGATGCTGCCAAAGGAAAGTTGGTAGGAATTGCCGATATCGGCCTGGGAGCCGAACGCAAATCCAACCAACCCAAAGCAATTTGGGAAAACCGACTGATTGCTCTGCTCTTCAAAAACAAAGTACAAAATGTCAGTTTATACAAAAATGCAAACACAGGCACCGACATCAAAGAAGATTTGACCGATTTTAAGACCGGCGTTTCCATCACCGGAAATGCAACATCCGACGATATGTCAAGCCTTTTCTCTCCCTTATCGGCAAGTAGTTCGTTTTCGTTCAAAAAACAACGGTGGCTTTTCAACGATGCACATTTTGTATCACAAAACACGCTTGCAAAACTCTCGAAGAACAGTCTTCTGCGGATGCAAGCAAGTTACCTGCACGAAAAAGAGACACAAAGATCCGCCTCATCGGTCGCTTACCTCTTGCCAAATGATACTATTTCCGTCATTGAAAATGCAAACGTAAAAAACTACCACAATCAAGTAGACTGCCGTATCACTTATGAGCTTAATGGGAAAAAAGATTATATCAAAAATACGGTAAACTTCAGTGCTGATCTCGAAACAGACAACGGCGAAATCAGCGGAAGCGACAGCATCTGGCAAAAAATGAATCTTGACAGATATACTTTTTCCAATGACTTCAGCTTGGTGCATCGCATCAATCAAGACAAAGCGTTTAAATTTTCCACCGTGAGCTCCTTCGATCGATTGCCCCAGCAAATCATCGTTTTGCCGGGATTATATAGCGGACTATCAGGAGACAGCACTGAAGACAAGCCGATGGTGCAAAACGTAACCATCAACTCGTTTAACTCACATTCGTTCACGTCTTTTTCGCATTCGCTCTTTATGTTCGGCATGGATTCGGATTTGGGTATTGACTTGAAAAACCAGCTTTTGGAATCATCAACGGATGCAAGCACATCCGCTTTACTCGACAGTTTCACCGACTCGCTATCCAACAAAATTCAATATACAAATTTGTCCGTGTATCTGTCCCCGACAATCAGATACCAACGGGAATACCTGAAAATTTCGTTGTCCCTGAAATCAACACTCCTAAATTTACATTGTAACGACATGTTTCGGAATCAAACGGAGAAATCGACACGATTGCTGTTCGAACCTGCATTCTCACTCTATTACGATATAAATGCTTATTGGGAATTCGGCATAAGTTCTTCTTTCAATAAAAACTATTCCGATATCCGCAATTTATACACCGGATATATACTGAATTCCTACCGGTCAATTTCAAAATACGAAAACAAACCTTCTTGGAATGCCGTATTCGGAAATTCATTCAACCTTTCATACAAACAACCGATCAAAGGCCTGTTTATCAACTTGTCCGGCAGTTTTTCACGGAAATTTCAAAACAGCCTGGCCCATACGGCATTCGATGGAATCATGCAAAAAAACAGTTCCAAAAAGGCAAACACGGCAAACAACAATTATATGACCAATATTCGCCTAAGCAAGACTTTGCCCTTTTGGAGTTCCGTTATTTCGCTGAAGCACAACTTTATGCGTAGCGAATTCACGCAAAATTTATTTGATATTCAAAGCCATTACAGGACTAAAATCAACTCGGTAAACACTTCTTTAACCTTATCTCCGATTCGGACATTTAACTTGGAAGGAAATGTCAAAATGCTTTTTCAACAACTACAAAGAACAACACCTTCAGCCGCAAGATATCCGATAGTGAGAAGTGAAATCTATGATTTAAGCCTGAATTTTATGCCCAACCCAAAAATCACATTTTCATGGGGAAACGAGCTGTATCACAACAACACAGACTATAAAACAACGTTTTATTCCGATTTCACCTGCTCTTTTCACCTGAAAAGAAACGAAATACAGCTAATTGTAAACAATCTGTTTAATGAAGCGAAATACGAGAAATACAGCATTAGCTCCTATTCGCAAACATATAATCTCTCGTATCTGCATCAACGGCAGATCTTACTAAAATATTCATTCAATCTTTAGTCTGTTTCTTATACGCATCCGCTCCCGACTTCAAGTAAGCGGCAAATTCGTCCACATTGTAGTTGGCGCCTTGTGGTTTCACCAGCAAGTTACCCGAATTGTCGAGCAAGACATAATAGGGCTGCGAGTTGGCGCTGTATTTAGAAGCTTGGAAATCGCTCCATTTGTTCCCAATTGTATGGATATTTTTCCCACTGAATTTGGAAACATATTGTTCGCTTTTATCCAAATCAGTCTTGTCATCCACAAAGAGCTGGATCAACACATAGTCTTTATCGATAATATCCAATACCTTTTTATTGGGCCACACATCGTTTTCCATCTTGCGGCAATTGACACAGGCATGCCCCGTGAAGTCAATCATGACTGGTTTTCCCACTTCTTTGGCATAAGCCATTCCTTCGTCGTAGTCGAAATAGGCATCCAAGTTTAACGGAGCATGAAATTTGTCGCTGTACTTGCGTGCTTTGTGCGCTCCACCGGAACCTGCACCCAATGTACTTGTATATAAATCGAAATCTTGAGTTTGGGGAGGCGGCAAGAATGCAGCTATCGAGCGCAACGGTGCTCCCCACAAGCCGGGAATCATATACATGGTAAACGATAGGGTGATGATTGCCAGGAATAAGCGGAAAACGGAAATCGTCTTCACTTCGCTATCGTGCGGAAAGCGCAATTTGCCAAGCAAGTAGAATCCGAGCATTCCAAAAATCACAATCCACAACACCAAAAATATTTCACGGTCGAACCAATTCCAGTGGTAGGCCAAATCGACGTTTGATAAGAATTTGAGTGCCAAAGCCAATTCTAAGAAGCCGAGAACCACCTTGATGCTGTTGAGCCAACCGCCCGATTTTGGCATCGATTTCAACCAAGATGGGAACATGGCAAACAACGTAAAAGGCAAGGCTAAAGCTATAGCGAATCCCAGCATACCGATCGCAGGACCCGTATATTGTCCCAACGCCGCAGCCTGAAAAAGGAGTGTCCCGATTATTGGCCCGGTACAAGAAAATGAAACCAAAGCTAAAGTTGCAGCCATGAAGAATATGCCGAGTAAACCGCCCTTTTCAGAGTTCTGATCGGCTTTGTTCACCCATTTCGAAGGCAAAGTTATTTCAAACGCTCCCAAAAATGAAGCAGCAAAGACAACCAACAACAAGAAAAATGCGAAATTAAAAATCCCATTCGTTGACAATGCATTCAATGCGTCTGATCCAAAAAGAATCGTAATCAAAAGTCCCAAGCCCACATAAATCACAATGATGGAGAAAGCATAAATCAATGCTTTAATAATACCCTGGCTTCTATTAGATGATTTTTTGGTAAAGAAACTCACTGTGAAAGGCACCATCGGGAAAATACAGGGCATAAAGAACGCAGCAAATCCGCCACCCAATCCAGCCAAAAAAATAGCCCAAAGAGACATTTTGTCTCCTTGGGATTTTTGGGATGTTGTGGAAGCCACCTTGGTGGTATCGGCAACACTTGCCTTAGCCGTGTCCGGACTTACCGAATCCAAAGCCGCAGAAGCAGTTGCTGCAGAATCCGCTTTGGCTGCTGTTGCGACAGGACTTGTAGTGGCGTTTTCGGTTGCAGCGGCTGCCACTTTATCATCCTTCAGCGAAATAGTGAAGGGATGTTCGTCCGGCGGCAAACATTGTTCGTCGTTGCACACCATGAACTCCACTGATCCTTTCACTGCCACTTGCGACTTTTTCAACTTGATTTTCTGCACGAAAACCGCCTTGTTCGCAAAATAGGCGATGTCCATGTTGAAAGCCTTTTCGAAAGCCTTGATAACGGTTGAAGTTTCTTTCACTTTACCTACCAGTTCATAATCAGCCGATTTCTCGAACTTGAACGAAGTTGGCACAGGGCCACCTTCTGCGATGAATTGGGAGTAAAGATGCCAACCGTTTTCGATCGTGGCCGTTAGGACGAGTTCGGCCTCACCTACTCCGGTGCTACGACTTGCAAAGCTCCATTTGACGGGATTTTGAATTTGTGCGTTGCACACAACCGATGTCACCAAAAGCAACATCACGAGAATCTTCCTGATCATTTTGCTTAATAAAAAATTTGTGATTATTTGTGAGTCATAATATCCAATACCATACGGTCTGTTTCATTCATCCCGTCACGCCCAATCCGTGTGAGATTGTGGATCGTTTTGTCCACGTCTTCTTCCGTGATTCCCTCCATAGGGGTCACCACCTTGTTGTCCATTGCCATCAATGCGGACAAAGTAGCCGTCGAAACTCCGTTCGAGACCTTGAGTGCGCAACTGGGTTTGGCTCCATCACAAATCATCCCGGTGATGTTTCCAATCATGTTTTTGATGGAATAGGCTATCTGTTCACGAGTCCCTCCCATCAGGTAAGTGATACCGCACGCCGAACCGGTGGTTGCAACAATGGCACCACATAAGCCGGAAAGCCGCCCGAGGCTCTGTTTGATATAAATTGTCATCAAATTGCTCAGAGCCAATGCACGAATCAGTTCTTCTTCCGACTTGCCTTGTTCTTCGGCAAAAACAGTGACCGGCAAAGTGGCTGCAATTCCCTGATTTCCGCTTCCCGAATTGCTCATAACCGGAAACATGGCTCCGCCCATGCGCGCATCGCATGCTGCTGCTGTGACAGACATCATTTTTGTGAAAACATTATTTCCGAGCATCCCGTTTGCCAAAGTCAAGGAAACAGAATGGCCATATCTACCCTTCATCGATTGCACGGCTGCCGCTTTATTTAGTTCACCCGATTGTTTGATAAATGAAATCTCATCTATAGGCGACTCCAAAGCAAATTCACACACTTTTCCAAAAGAAAGTTCGCTGCTATTTTCTGTAGAATCTGATTGGGCCAAATCTTCTATATGCAGCAAAACCTCCCCATCAAGTTCCAGATGAGAAAAGCGGTCATGTTCCTTACTTATAATAACAGTGGCAACATGTCCGTCCAGTTTTGCCTTTACCTCTATAAATAGTTTTTCTTCAATATTTTCTTTTAATCGAATCGTGATACAATCCGACTTCACCATCGATTTTCCAATTTCCAGACTTTCGGGAGAAATATCTCGCAAGACTTCGAGCCCGTATTCTGATTTCCCAACCAAAGCACCCATCGCGATAGCAATAGGAAGCCCCACCATGCCTGTACCGGGAATGCCTACTCCCATTGCGTTTTTAAGCATATTGGCACTCAATTGTATATGTATGGATTCAGGCACACCAGCCAATAATTCTTTGGCACGTGCCACAGCCAGTGCCACGGCAGCCGGTTCGGTGCAACCAACCGCAGGGATCACTTCCTTATGAAGCAATTCTATAATTCTCAAGCGCTCTGCTTTATCTAACATATATCTTTAATTGAAAAAATTAGGGTCAGACACATTTCAAGAAACGTATATAACAAAGACTAAATTTGACTTGTTCCCTACGAACCGGAAAATTAAAATCAGAATGACATTTTAATAACCGTATATTAACACAATATAGTACCCCGGACACGGCAATATGTCTAATTTATTAGTAATATTTAACGGCAAATTTATAGAGAAAACACTTTTGAACATTTCTGACGACTAACACACAAATAATAGAGTAAAATGGCAACAAATAAGAAAAGCTGTTACAATTGAAATCATTTCACTTGAATGCAAAAAAACACGCTATTGAAATCCCTATCTTCAAATGAGCCGAATCTATTTCTGCAACATGACATATTCGAGAACCTTTTCCTCCGCCTTAAACTCATATTTATCGTTCAACCCAAGAGCATTAATGGCCACTTGCACCAATTCATGCTCGGATACGTCTTCATGAAAACCTTTTTTGCCAAGAAAATACCTTCCGGCATCAATCAGGCTTTGCAATGGGACCAAGCCAACAATCTCAGAACCTGTGGCTTTCACGCCCATTTCCTGTGCCACTCTCGAAACTTCATCAAAAGCAATATGGAGGGGCGTTTGCCGAATGTTTGTCAAATTCATCGAAACTTGTGCAGCTTCAAATTCTTCAATATACCAACCAATGGCTTTGACCGATTTGAGAGAACCTAAAGTTTGCTTTTGAGCCATTTTTTGTCCGCTTTCACGAACTCTTGCCGCAATGGCTTTTGCAATTTCCACCGAGCTTGTGTTGAGATTGACATTGTAGGCAATCAAAAAATCACGTGCCCCAACGGCAGAAGCCCCTGAACGAACATTTAACCGATCAGGGCCAAAATCAGGTTTACCGTCAGGCGTGGCAAATTTTGCAGGCAAACCTTCGTATTGTCCGGCACGGCAGTATGACAATTCGCAACGGCGAGGATCAAAAGCTGCCTCTCCGTAGCTGTAAACCGAAATGCCCAGTTCTTCGCCAATTCGTTGCCCCAACTTCCGGGCATATTCCACCGTTTCATCCATTGAAATCCCCAAAATAGGAATCAGAGGCAAAACATCCGTAGCACCAAAACGGGGATGTTCCCCATTATGTTTACACATGTCAATCAGCTCCGCCGCTTTTTTCACGCCTCGAAATGCTGCCTCAACGACGGCATCGGGATCTCCGGCAAAGGTCACAACCGTACGGTTTGCCCCTTCACCCGAATCCACGTGCAGTAGCTTGACATTTTCAACGGAACTAATAGCAGCCACAATTGCCGAAATCACCTTTGGGTTTCGTCCCTCGCTAAAATTGGGAACGCATTCGATTAAACGATCCATATGCTATAAGAGGGAATCAACGAGTTTTTTCACAGCCTCTGCCGTCTCGGGCGTATAAGCATCCCAACGTCCTCTCACAATGCCTGCTTTGTCAACTACTAAAATAGTCGGATTGCCTGCTTGAATAGCTTTTCCAAGCGCGTCTTTATCTGAAGCCATCGGAAATTTATAATCATGTTCCGACCAATATTTCAAAGCAGCATCTTTGTTGAATTCGCGAAAATTCACACCCACCATTTGAAAATCCGATTTGCCATGGTAAGCTGTCAACAGATTATTTATTTCGCCAGTAAGTTTCTTGCAAGGAGCACACCACGAAGCCCAAAAATCCAAGACCAGTACTTTTCCCTTCAACTCCGAGCTTTTCAAAACCTGACCTTGGGGTGTAGTCAATTCAAAAGAGGGAATTGACTGACCTGTCGCAAGCTTAGTTTCCCCATCCATGGCGTACTCCGCTGGATTGTCTGCCTGAACTTTATTCGATTTAGAAGAGATGACAAAGTTCACAGACAACAACAGTAAAGCGACAAGCAATAATCGATTCTTATTCATTCCTATTTTTTATTTTGATTGCTTTTATATAAGACGTATATTTAACTAGAAAGGGCTAATGAAGTTTTTTTAATTAACATCAATTATTTTCCGTTATTGTTAAACTAATTATCCCAAGACATGCAGAGCCAGCACTTTTTGCACCTCATACACATTCACCGATTTATTAAATTGTTTCACAATGCTGGGTTGCGTTTCGCTCGACACCCAAATTTTCAATTCCGCATCCAAATCGAATGTGCCAGCGGTTTCCACGCTAAAACGGGAAATGCTTTTATACAAGATCGACTTATACTCCACCTTGCTGCCAGTCAATCCCTGCACCTCCACCAACACCAAACGCTTGTTGGTGAAGAGAAATACATCGCGGATGAGCTTGAAACCCAATTCTATGCTTTCGCCATCGATAAGAAGTTGTCCGTACTTCTTCACCAATTCCTCCGGATTCACGGCACCGGCATTGCCCATTAATGCTGAAAATAAGCCCATACTATTACCTTTAAAAATTTCACGAATTAATTTTCCTGCTTGTTGAGGAGACTTTTTCTTCTTCCATACAATAGATAAATCGCCAAACCAAGCATCATCCATCCAAAGAAAACGACCCAACTGTTGACCGGAATTTCAATCATCAAATATAAGCAACAAAGAACACCCAAAGTCGGAATTAAAGAAAAATTCTTCCAAAAAGTAAGCCCGGCAGCAAGAATGGACATGAGGGAAAATAGCAGGAAGAGCATTTCCTCCAGATTTTGTGTTCCCAAATGAGCCATTCCGAGAAACAACCTTTCCCGAAAAGCCAATAAAAAAACAAGCACAACAAGCGGAATTATCCACTTCCCATTAATATAAGGAAGCTGAAAACCGGATTCCTTTGGCAGCCTGGGGAGCAGCAACACTCCTCCGCAGACGAGCACAAAGGCAAACAAGGTTCCAATACTAGTCAAATCGGTCATCAGCAAATCATCTATAAACAAAGATGGAATCCCTACCAACAAACCTGTGACAATGGTGGCAAATCCGGGTGTAAGCCTTTTGGGGTTGATCTTGCCAAAACGCTTAGGGAGCAAACCATCGCGACTCATGCTCATCCAAATGCGGGGCTGTCCGATCTGAAATACCAGTAGCACGCTGGTGGACGCCACAACGGCACTCACCGAAATAATAAATCCGATTTTGGGCATATTGATTTGGTCGAAAACAAAGGCAAGCGGATCAGCCACTCCTTGGAACGAAGAATAATTGACCAAGCCAGTAATCACCAAGGTGGTAATCACGTATATCACCGTGCAGATTATCAATGAGTAAATCATTCCCCGCGGTAAATCCCGTTTCGGGTTGGCACATTCTTCGGCGGTGGTGGAAATGGCATCAAAGCCAATATAGGCAAAGAAAACGGATGACACCCCTTTGAGTACGCCCGTCATTCCGTTAGGCAAAAACGGAGACCAATTGTCCATCTTGTCCTCTGAAAAGATCACCCACAGGCCAACGACTGCAATAAATGCCAACACAACCAATTTGAGTCCAACCATCAAGTTGGCACTTTTTTTGCTTTCGCTAATGCCGAGATAGGCCAAAAATGTGACGAACGCCACAATCAAAAATGCGGGCAAATTTACCACAAAATGAAATCCGCCAATCACTGGAGCTTGTGCATAAGCCAACTGGCTAACGTCTTTTCCTTGCAGCAAGGTTTCATCGTAAGTCGCTTTTGCTGTTTGGTAGCCGATGGTGAGCCATCCCGGCAAGTGAATATGGACAGCTTCGAGCAAGTTGTTGCAATAAGCACTCCAACTAATCGCCACCACAATGTTTCCAATGGAATATTCGAGAATCAAGGCCCAACCGATAATCCAAGCCACTAATTCACCAAAAGTCACATAAGAATAAGTGTAGGCACTTCCCGCCACTGGCACACGGCTCGCAAATTCGGCATAACACAAGGCTGTAAAACCGCATGTGACGGCCGTAATGATGAACAAGAATATGACTCCCGGCCCACCGTTGTAGGCCGCGGTACCGATAGTGGAAAAAATCCCCGCCCCAATCACCGCCGCAACACCCATAAACGTGAGGTCTCGCACTCGAAGCACCCTTTTCATTCCCTCGCAAGCATGAGCGGCATCAACGCCTGCTTGAAGCGAGTGAATGTCTTTCTTTCTAAACAAATTACCACCCATAGGAGATTATTAAACAAATTAGACACAAAGAACAGCAACAAACAATCTTTTTGAAATTTGAACGGGTGAAGTTAATCAAAAAAAATCCTTACGAACAAATGCTGCTAAAAAAACAGGAAGATGCACTTTCGTACATCTTCCTGAATTATAAATCAAAGTTCCCCTAAATGGAGATTATTTCAACGACACATTTTTAATCTCCCAAGTGGCAGATTGTGTAGCCGAAGACATATATTTGAACGCAAACCGAAAATTAGATTTGAGGTTTGCCTCAGGTATCGAGAAAGTAGATGCCACATACGTCCAAGCCGCGGTGCCATAAGTCAATGGAGTGAGCTGAGTCCAAGTGGCAGTGCTTGGGTCACCCGACGTATAGTCGTTGCTTACCCAAACAGTATAATATCCACTATCTTTTCCTACATAGAGGCTTGCGGTCGGTCCACTTGCATGATAAAACGACAAAGAAACGGAAGTTTTTGTACTTAGATCTGAAGCAGGAGAAATCAACCAGTCTTCGTTTGCATAGTTCGTCCCACTCAAATATCCTGTTATCATCGCCCCATAGCTTGTACTTACCCCCCAAGCTTGCGTTCCTGTCACGCTATAAGCTGTGAATTTATTGAAGCTGTCTTGCGTCAACAATGTTTCGTCTAAGAAAACAGCCATTTCGCCAGAGAATGTCTTGATATCATCTCTGGAACGAACACTAAGCTGCCAAGAGCCATTGTACTTACTCAAAACGCCCACTATTTTTCCATAACCAACAGGCAATGAATCTGTTGCAAAATCAGCATAAACACTGGTTCTCACATCTATCGAATTGCCGTCCTTGTCCTTTAGGGTTTGGCTAACTGCAGATCCGGAAGAAGCAACCGCAAATTGCTCACTACCTTCGTTCACAAAATAAACACTGTCCAACTCGACCAAGGTGTTTTTCATGCTAGCAGTTAAATCCGCAAGGGAAACTTCCGCAGTATCCACTTGCGAGAGATCCGGCCAGCTATTCAAATGGGCATGCGCTGTAAACGTATCCCAAGGGATTCGGCTTGAGCTAGTACCTTTGTAGCCAATTTGCAATTCACCACCATAAGTCAGCACAGACAATCCTTGCAATTCCAAGAACACCTCCTGCCCCACTTTGTAGTAAGCATAAATACTACTTTGATCGACTCCAACCACGATGCCACCGGTCGCATCTTGCAAATAGATTTGCTTGTAGATATTTCCAGACACATCATTCCCCACGACTCTTGCTTGAATAAAAAGAGTGTCCTCGATCACCGTCGGGGAAGTAGTTGCGGACGCAAACATGGTTCGAAATGCTTCCACTGAGATCAATTTGTCTGTTGGAGCCACGTAAGATGGTTCAGTGAAAGGCGGAGTTTCATAATCTTTTGTACACGATACGGCCAAAAGTGCCACCGACAATACGACTATTATATTATTCAATGTTTTCATATATGGATATTTTTATTTTTCTTGATTAATACTGGCTTATATTAGAATCGATAGCTTGCATTCAGGAAGCAATTGATTCCTTGCATGAAGAAATATTTGGAGTTGAACTTGTTAGGATAGCTCACGTCAACGCGGCCTTGCTCGTAACCACCAGTCCGAATATCTTCCTTATTTAAAATATTATTTACGGAAAGATTAAAGTTCACTGAATGCCCTTTCGACAAATAAAGGATTTTTCCGACGGAGGCATCCAAGGTAATCGCTCCTGGAAGTCTCTCCTGACGGGTCAGAATGTTGTACGCTTCAAGGTCAGTTGCATCGTTCGGATTCAAGGAAGCATAAGTAGATGCCATGCGGCGCAATGGAGAAATATCAATATAGTTCCTATCCATTCCATTCAGGTTGACACCCAAAAACCAGTATTTGATGAAATAGCGGACGCCGATTGTCCCCACAAACTGAGGGCTTCCTCCCAGATAGTAGTTCTTATAATAAACCTTTTCGGAAACATCAGACAAGCTGTTGTTTTCATAGGTAATGGTTCCCATTGGATTATTTGCATAGTATTGTTCGGAAATCGTACCCGCAAAGTCAATCGTTAAGGCGGAAGTTGGCTTCACCGACAATCCAAGTTCAATACCTTGGGTTGTTTTGTCCATTCCGGTCACCATGTGGTTCACGAATGTTTGATACACATCGTGGAAGTAGCTCACACGTGCAGTTTGGTTATAAAAGTTCGTGCGGTAAGCCGACAAACGTCCATTCACTCCGGGGAAGGAAAAAATATAGCTTAAGTCCATAGTAAGCACTTTGCCGCTCTCCAAAGCCAAAGTTTTATCTGTGATTCGCGGAGAAACATACGCATTGGAGGGAAGTGGTGCTTCTGTTGAATAGCTTACTTTCCCCGAAATAAAGTTTCTACCATTGAATTTATAGGTCAGTCCACCTTTCAATGAATAGTCATTGAATGTGTGCATTTGTCCTTTTCCATAAGAATTGTCGGCATAATGCCCATTTTTCATTTTCCCGTCACGCTGGTACTGGCTGAATGTGTATTTACCGCCATAAAACACGTCCCATTTCTTGGAAGTATGCTCGTTTATAAACCACGCATTGGCAGAATTAATATTCAAATTGAAATTGTATCCATAGACATCTCCTTTATACACCTTGCGGTCAGGATTGTTGAGGTCACTTTGCTTTACATTATCAAAATCAGTCACTTGGTTGTCTGCAAATTTGTCGTAGTCATATACAAATGTCCCCCCCAACAGGTCATCCATCGTCTTGAACTGTTTTGATTGTGTAGTTCTCACCTCAATACCACCTACAAAGTTGATATTCGGAACTAATTTTGTTTTGAATGTAGAGTTCAGCGTAGCTTCATACAAATCGCTTCTACGTTCCTCCACGTTATACAAAGCTGCACTATCTGCTGCATTTTGAGCTTCTCGCAATTGCAATCTGTTGGCGAAATACAAATTATCCCAATTCACTTGAGTGAAGTTCGTGTTGTTTGTTGACCAGTTTTGATATGTATCAGCATTTCCGGAGTAAGAAGGGAGGTAACGGTAATAGTCAGGGCGCGGATCCGGCGAGTTATACCAGTTCAGGGAAGTACTTCCGTAGCGGGCATAATGGTAGCCAACACCAGTTATCAAGCGGGAATCACGGTTGATATTCCATGTATGGGAAAGGATGAATGTGGGGTCGTAAGCCCTCACTATCCTTGCATTCCGTTTTTTCCCGTTTTGGTATCCCCAGTTAGGATTGTAGAGATTATTTCCGATCAAAGAAGTAGCTTCCAAGTAAGAAGAAGCCTGCTGCCCTCTTTCTACAGGCGAGCCAAATGTATTGAACGCCAGGCTGTGCCGCCCCTTATCCCATTGCTTCTCGATAGCCAACGAGTAGGCAAAGTTGCGGTAAAAAGTTCCCTCGATGTTTCCTTCGTCCGAATACCTTGCACCCAGCGAACCTGTGAAAGCCCATCCGTTTGGCATCAGGCCGGTGGAATAGGTGAACATGGCGCGGCTATAATAGGTGCGGTTGGTATATGTTCCCGTGATTTTTCCACCCCGGGCATAATTGCTGGCACGCATGTCGATATTTTCGGCACCGCCTAATGCACCGAAGGTAAACAATCCATAGTCATTGTTGTCAACGGCATCCCCGTTGCGGGTCACATCATTCAATGCCCCGATCGAAGCATAGTTGAACACACCTCGGTTTTGGTCATTGAAAGCTACTCCGTTGATATATCGTTTGCTGTAGAAGCTGTAATATCCTCTGGTCTGGAAGCGGAATTGTGACAACTGGAATCCGGCTTTGTTACGGAAAATATCGTTGTTGATGATCGCCATTGTCGTCACCCCTTGCGATGCAGTTTCCACATCATCGTCCTCGAAGGAAAAATTCTCGGACTGAGCCTGTAATTCACTGTCTTCGTACGCCTTTTCCCCTACCTTCTTTTCGTACGCCTTTTCCCCTGCCTTGTTTTTTGAAGACACCAAATCATTCGAATTCAAAATCAGGCGCACCACCACCACATCCTTTTCTCCGCGGTAGGCTGCAACCTTATTTTGAGTTTGGAAATTATTTTCAGCGAGACCTTTATCGGTGATTATAACCGATTTGACACGGTAAGCGCGACGATAAGCGATCTGTTGATTTTTCTCTTTTGTATCGGCAGAAAACGAATAGCCTTGCACTAACAGCGGGATTTGCCCAGCTTTGATTTGATCTCTGAATTTATCAATCGCAGCATATAGTTGGTCAAGCACAGCCTTATTATCGCCCTGGTTTGTATAGAATTCATCATCCAGAGGGATAAATTTAAATACAAGTTCATTGGTGTATTTCCCATTGGATTTGCCGGATTGCGCATTGGCCTGCCACCCAAAAGAAATAGCGAAAAAAAGCAAATAACTTGCTAATTTCAGATTTTTAATCATACTCTAATCTTTAATAAATGTGTTTCAATAACCTATAATCAATAGTTAATCAGTCTTTTTCAAAATAGACTATCGTTGGGAAGTGGTCGCTATATCCGTTCTGGAAGCGATTTCCGGAAAAAGTGCGGAAAGGATAACCCTTGTAAGCACCCTCTTTTTGGATAAGGAAATCTTTATTGAAGACTTCTGCTTTCCAAAATTTCAAGGCAGCTTCTTTTGAAAGAAAAGTTTGGGAAATGATAATCTGGTCAAACAAATTCCAATTGCCCTGGTAAAACAAGGAGCCGATTCCTTTTTTCAGCAATTGCCAAAAAGGATTGTACAGTTCGCCTGATTTTACGTCCTTTTGTTTACCTTTTGCTCCAAGCACAGTCTTCACGCTCTTGTTGAACGGGTCATCATTCAAGTCACCCATAATCACAATTTTAGATTTTGGGTTAACCTTGTAGATTGAATCAGCAATACTTTTGACAATCTCTGCCGCAAATTCTCTGGAATAAGAAGACTTATTCCCCCCGCGCCGAGAAGGCCAGTGGTTGACGATGACGTGAAAATCTTCTCCTGCAAGAATTCCGTTCACCAAGAGTACATCGCGTGTTCTGAAATCGGGTTCTTCTGGCATAAGATAAGCATATGTACGCGAAGAAGTTACCGTGAATAGTTTTGGGTTATACAACAATCCTACATCAATACCTCTTCTGTCGGGAGAATCATAATGAACAATTCCATACCCCACAGAAGCCAGCTTTCCAGTACTTATCAAATCTTCAAGTACCTTCTGGTTTTCAATTTCGGAAACTCCAATCACCGCAGGCCCGTCAGGCGTATATTCTTTACCTAACTGACTGATTACATACGACATATTGTTTAGCTTCTTATAGTATTTATCCTGAGTCCAAGCATAAGAACCATTAGGAGTGAAATCAACATCATTGATAGTCGTATCCCTTTGTGTGTCAAAAAGATTTTCCAAGTTGTAGAATGCTACCGCATAAATTTGACGCTTGTCTTGCGCACTGCCCGAAAGAAAAAACAAGAAGAACAAGAAAAGGAATATTGTTTGTTTCATACATAAAAATGTTGTTTAGCAGGTAAAGATATTATTTTTTATTGGCTTAAAAATAAGAAAATATAAAAAGCTATTGTTAACATTTTATGAATCAGAAGTAAATATCTAATTATTAAATAATTAAAATATTTAGTTGCTGTTTTTTTAACCATTTAAAGTCACCCGTCTTGTTCTCCATGAAAATTTTAAATAGCTTTACATCAAATAATGTCGTACAAAACAGACACCAGAATTTTATTCTTCAAAATTTATATAACATAATCGTGGCAAAATTTATTCATTCAATGCCGAAAATTCAATTCGTTTTTTTCATATCGGTCTTTTTTTTTCTTATTATTTCCTGCTCACAAAATGAAAATAACACCGATGCGGAGGAAGTTCCCCTGAATTTGTCAATGGACACAACGCGTTTTGTTGCCGCAGAAGGACATGCCTCGCTGTTGATCGAGACACCTGGCACTTGGGAGATAAAAGAAGCCGACAATCAATCATGGATAAGTTTTTCATCGAAAAGTGGCAATGACACCATGAAAATCCAGATCCATTTCGAAAAAAACTCATCGAGTAGTGAGCGTTTTGCACAGCTTGTCGTTTCTTCCGGAATAACGACTAAAAGGCTATATGTTAGTCAAAAGCCTGCATCTGACGGAGGATATGTTTTCAACGGAAATTATTTTGAAATGCCAAAAGACACCACAATAGAAAATTGTATCAAGCTCACCCGCTTCCTGCCTGGTGCACGCTCCTATATGCGCAATTACACGATGTTCTACGATACCAGCATGAAGTTAGCCTACTGGGTTGCCTATCCTCTTCACGAAAATTATATCGGCAGCACTTCAAGAACAGAAGAATGGGCTTACGACCCGCTCATTCTCTCAGGCTATCAGGCAAATCTTTTTGGAGGGATATCCGGTTACGACCGCGGACACCAACTGCCAAGTGCTGACAGGACTTACAATGTGGCTGAAAATTACACGACATTCTATTTTTCAAATATGACGGCGCAAAACTCAGTACTGAATCAAGGCATATGGGTTGATTTAGAAAACCAGATAAGAACGTGGACCAAAAACTGCGACACGATGTACGTTGTCACCGGTGCCATGATAAAAACATCGACAGACAACTCGGTGTCTTATGTCTTGGACAAAGTAGGAGCAAAGTTCGCCCTACCCAAATACTATTTCAAAGCCTTAGCTCAAAAACGGGGAAGCAACTATTACACGATAGCATACAAAATCAACAATGCCAATCCCGGTTCATCTGCAACTTTCACTTCTTTTCAGATGAATGTCAGCCAACTTGAAAAAGAAACCGGTTTTACATTTTTCCCGGCACTAAGTGAAACCATAAAAGGAGAAATAAACACAAGCATCTGGAAATAATGAATGAAGCCTCAAAACCTTCTCTTCCACAATTTCCGCAGGTGTTCCACCAATTTACTTTCAGAAGGGTTCGACTGTGGATTCCATATTTTCCGCTCGTTTAATTCCTTTGGCAGATATTCCTGATCCACAAAATGGTCGGGAAAATCGTGTGCGTATTTGTATTGCTTGCCATATCCCAGTTCTTTCATCAAGCCGGTTGGCGCATTCCTCAAATGGAGCGGAACAGGAAGGTTTCCCGTTTCTTTGACCAGGCCAATAGCCGCGTCTATGGAAAGATAAGCAGAGTTGCTCTTGGGGGATGTGGCCAAATAAATCGCAGTTTCGGCCAAGATGATACGCCCTTCCGGCCAGCCAATCTTTTGGAGGCTATCAAAACAGGCATTTGCCAGCAACAGGGCATTTGGATTGGCCAACCCTATGTCTTCTGCCGACAAGATCACCAAACGGCGGGCAATGAAAGCGGGATCTTCTCCCCCCTCCACCATCCGGGCCAACCAATAAATGGCTGCATCGGGATCGCTTCCGCGAACCGACTTGATGAATGCTGAAATAATGTCGTAGTGCATTTCTCCGCCTTTGTCGTATGCGGCAGGGTTTTCCTGAAGGCGTTCGGTTACGATTCGGTCATTGATTATTATTTTTTCGGATTCTTCTTCCGCCGAAATCACCAGATCAAGGATGTTCAGCAACTTCCGGGCATCCCCGCCCGAAAAGCGGAACAAAGCATCCGTTTCTTCCACCTTGATTTCCTTTTCCTTAAGGTAAACATCCGAGGTAAGCGCCCTTGCAAGCAGCGTTTCCAAATCCAATTTGTCAAGCGATTTCAACACATATACCTGGCAACGCGAAAGCAGCGGACGGATAACTTCGAAGGAAGGGTTTTCCGTCGTGGCACCAATCAAGGTCACCACGCCCGTCTCAACAGCCCCTAGCAAGGAGTCTTGTTGCGACTTCGAGAAACGATGGATCTCATCAATGAAGAGAATTGGATTCTTCGTCGTCTCGAAAAATTGGTTTCTCTTTGCCGATTCAATCACTTCACGCACATCCTTCACGCCGGCATTGATCGCACTGAGGGTAAAAAAGGGTGTATCCAATGTGTTAGAAATAATCTGCGCCAGGGTGGTTTTACCTACGCCTGGAGGCCCCCAGAGAATAAATGATGGTACACGTCCAGAATCGATCATCCGCCTCAATACAGACCCTTCACCCACAAGGTGCTTCTGGCCTATATATTCATCAAGATTTTTGGGGCGTAACCGTTCGGCTAATGGTGCTGGCATAATAAATTCTTTTCCAACAAAGATAAAAAAAGAGAAGAACACAAAGACAAGATCTGATAAAATTCTTGTCTTTGCGTCCTTGCCTTTCCTAAACTGGATAGAGAGAAAAACTCTCTAAATCACCAATCGTTGCTCACTAACAATTCGTTGCGCTTAAGAGCGAGTGCTGTTGTATCCAAAATTGATATTTCGAGACGCTTCACGCCATGGCGGATCATTCCCAGCTCGTTGGCTGCCGCATATGACAGATCCAATCCTGATCTGGTTCTTTTCGACATGCGGTCATTCACCTTCACAATTACTTCTTTTCCATTGTCCGGGTTACGAACCAACAGGTAAGTACCGAAAGGTAGTGATTTGTGTGCACAAGTGTATGCACTTTTTAAATAGCGTTCGCCACTGGAAGTTTTCCTATTATGGAACTTGTTTGCATAATAAGTGGCATAAATAGATTCTTGTGACCAAATTTGCGTAGTGAATATTGTTGCAAAAATAAATAGGAGTCCAAGAACAAATTTCTTACTCATAATTCGTTTGTTTTTTTTAACCGAACAGGCAATTATCACGCTATCAATCGATTGGACTGACAGCTACCTGAATCATTGTTGGCTGTTTTGCTTAAATAGGCAATTCAAATCGGAGAGTGTGAAATTAGCGAAGTCGGGTATTACTCTCAATACCTTGTCTTCAATCACATGGGCCGGATTGGTGGTTGTCAGACCAATCACTTTCATTCTAGCTGCGTTTCCTGCAGCTATTCCGGATAATGCATCTTCCATCACGAAGCAATTTTCAGGAGAATATCCTAATCTTTTGGCTGCCAATAGGTAGCACATCGAATCCGGTTTACCGATTGTAATGTCATCTGCTGTCACAACTGCATCAAATACCTCATCAAAATGTTTTTTGCGATAAACTGCTTCCATTTTCGTGTTTAGCGAGCTGGTTACCAAAGCAATTTTAATTCCGGCTTCTTTGAGCGATTGCACAAATTCTGACGCTCCGTTTACATCTGGAAAGTGCATGTTCCGTTCGCATTCTATTAATTCATCTGCGACGGCTTGTTTTACTTCTACAGAACGATCGGAGAAATATGTTGAGATAACGCTTGGGAGTGTAAAACCTTTGACTCTCTGAGCTATATCCGGTATGCCAATGTTGTATTTTATGTTGGCCTGAGCCCAAAACTCATCGTATTGAGATTCGGTATCAATTATCACGCCATCCATATCAAACAACACACAAAATTTTTCCATAAATGATCAATTCTTCATCAGCAAAGATAGGAGCGAAACACAACCGAACCAAATTTTTCACAATAGTTATATCTTTTAATTGTTTATTTACAAGTTAAGTGGCTTATTATAAACAAACTGCACACATATAGCTAAAAAGAGCAGTGTTAATTTAACATATTAGACTCGGGTCTAAAACACCAAAAACATGTTATTTAACACATCAAAAAAACAGGAAAAAAATTTGATTTTGAACAAAAATGGAGGCTTTATCCTTTAATGGTATGATCAACCAAAATATCGAATCCTAAATAGAAATTTATACCTTTGCTTCGATGAACGAATATAGATTAACGGACTGGCTTCCGACAACAAAAAAAGAGATAGAATTAAGAGAATGGGACGAGTTGGACGTTATCCTTTTTTCAGGTGACGCATACATAGATCATCCCTCATTCGGGGCAGCAGTAATAGGTCGTATGCTCGAAAAATCGGGGCTAAAAGTGGCAATTGTACCTCAACCAAACTGGCGGGACGACTTACGCGACTTCAAAAAACTGGGAAAACCCCGTCTTTTTTTCGGTGTCACGGCTGGAGCAATGGACTCAATGATAAACCATTACACCGCCAACAAACGTCTCCGATCCGACGACGCTTATACGCCTGATGGAAAATCAGGAATGCGTCCCGACAGACCATCTGTTGTTTACTCACAAGTACTCAAGAAACTTTTTCCGGATACTCCGCTTGTTTTAGGGGGCATTGAAGCCTCACTAAGGCGTGTCACACATTATGATTACTGGGACGACTGCCTGAAACCGTCTATCTTGGTGGATTCACAGGCCGATTTGCTGGTTTATGGCATGGGCGAAAACCCGTTGACCGAAATAGTGAAACAATTGAAGGCCGGAAAAAATATTTCTGAGCTAAGAGATATTCCCCAGACAGCATATCTGACGGAGCAGTTGTTGCCATACTTCGATAGCGAAACCAGCGACATTCAACTCTCCAGCCATGAAGAATGCCTGAAAGACAAAATGAAACAGGCAAAAAACTTCCGCATCGTTGAAGAGCAATCGAACATGATGCACGCCTCGCGAATCATTCAAACGTTTGAAGAAAAATGCGTTGTCATCAATCCTCCTTATCCACCCATGGCAGAAGAGGAGATAGACGCTTCGTTTGACTTGCCCTACACGAGGCTACCTCATCCAAAATACAAAGGGAAAACGATCCCCGCTTTTGAGATGATTAAATTTTCGGTGAATATCCACCGAGGATGTTTTGGAGGTTGCGCCTTTTGTACGATTTCGGCACATCAAGGCAAGTTTATCGCTTCCCGTTCGAAAAAATCAATTTTAGAAGAAGTGAAAAAGGTAGCGGAAATGCCCGATTTCAAAGGCTATTTAAGTGACTTGGGAGGTCCCTCAGCAAATATGTATGCCATGAAGGGAAAAGATTTGAGCATATGCGGCAAATGCAGACGCCCTTCTTGCGTGCATCCGAACATTTGCAAGAATCTGAATGCGGATCACAGTGCCTTGCTCGATATTTACCGTTCGGTGGATGCTTTGCCGGGAATAAAAAAATCGTTTATAGGAAGCGGAATCCGTTACGATTTGATGCTGCATCAAGGCAAGGATGAAAAGCTGAATGAGGTGGCAGCCGAATACACCAAGGAACTTATTTCAAAACATGTGTCGGGACGATTAAAAATTGCACCCGAACATACATCCGACGACGTGTTGAAAATCATGCGTAAACCATCGTTCGGCTTGTTTCACAAATTCAAGCAAGAATTCGAACGCATCAACCGAGAAAGTGGGTTGAACCAACAATTGATCCCCTATTTTATATCCTCCCATCCAGGATGTTCGGAAGCGGATATGGCAAACTTGGCTGTAGAAACTAAACAATTGAGTTTTAAGTTAGAACAAGTGCAAGATTTCACGCCATCCCCGATGACCTTGGCCACTGAAATTTATTATACAGGGTACCATCCTTATACTTTGGAAAAGGTTTACACAGCGCATTCCAAAGATGAAAAATTGAACCAACGCCAATTCTTCTTCTGGTATGACCGGAGCTTCCGCCCAAGTATCACCAAAACGCTCACCAAATTAAAAAGAGAAGACTTGCTGAAGGCATTGTATGATAACAATCGCCCCAAAGACAAATAGCGCAGTTCGTAAGAAACTTTTAATCAGAAGAAGAAGATTGCAGGGTATCCGGCACTTCTTCTTTTTTTACTAACTCCGGATAACTGATCCGCGTGTGGTATATGGTTTTGAGTTTATCGCAAAAAACACTTTTCACTGTCTCAATATCCCTAAATGTGATTGGAGCCTTACGAAGAAGCCCATCGCGGACGAGTCCCTCAATAAGGTTGTTCACCAAACGGGAAATATTCTCTTCGGTGTACTCTGTCAGACTTCGCGATGCAGCCTCCACGGTATCTGCCATCATCAAAATGGCTGTTTCTTTGCTAAAAGGATTGGGGCCTGGATAGTTAAAGTCAGATTCTTCAATGTCTTCATCAGGGTGTGCATTTTTATAGCAATTATAAAAGAACTTTGCCTTTCCTGTACCATGATGTGTCTCGATAAAATCGATAATCTGTTGCGGAATATTGTGCTTTTTGGCCATCTTCACACCATCTGCCACATGGCTGACAATGATTTTCGCACTTTCTTTATAGGAAAGCAAGGTATGTGGGTTGAATCCCGGAGACTGGTTTTCGGTGAAATATTCGGCATTCACCATTTTTCCAATATCGTGGTATAAAGCACCCGTGCGGACCAGGGATGCATTTGCTCCAATCTTCAATGCGGCAGAAGCAGCCAAATTGGAAACTTGCAGCGAGTGCTGAAATGTGCCGGGTGCCTTTTCTGACAAGTCGAGCAGAAGAGGCTTGTTGATGTTTGACAATTCCACCATGCTGACACCAGATATGAAACCAAAAGTCTTTTCAAAGAAATAAACAAGAAAATAGGTGAATGTGAGGAATATGAAGTTGATGCCGAAATAGACAAACATCCTCCAAAAAACTTTGGTAATGTCACCATCTTGTGCCAAAACAATACCCACATAGGTCAAAACATAAGCCAACAATACGATGAAGGCACTGCGGATCAACTGAGACCTTTCGGTCAAATCCTTCAGACTAAAAACAGCAGCAAACCCTGCGGCAATCTGCAGCACGATAAATTCCGCGGGGAAGGGCACCATCAACGAACAAATCATGGTCGTCAGGGTATGGGTAACCATAGCCGTGCGCGAATCAATGAATGTGCGTATCATGATGGTTGGGATCGCAAATGGAATGATATAGGCATTGAAAAAACCTTTATCCGTGGAGAAAAAGCCGGTAATGATACAAAATGCCGTTATTTGCAAAAGCATGAAAACAGCATTTTTCTTGTTGTAGAATTCGCGTGGGCGATAGAGCAGCAAATAGCTATAAAAAACAAATAAAAAAACACTGATCAACATGATTTCGCCCAAAAGAAGCATGGCCTGATATTGACGGGATCCGGTACGCAGCTGGGTCTGTTTTTGGAGCGAAAGCAGCACGCGGTAAGCTTGCGCATCCACAATTTCTCCCCGGTCGATTATTTTCTCTCCAGCTTGAACAACTCCCACTGAAATCATCACCTTGGAGAGGTATTCATTCAAAGCTTTTTCAGATAAATCTTTGTTATAAATCACATTGTCCGTGATGTAGGAACTTATATCCAACCGCTTTAATTGTTCTACATCCATATTGGACGGACAATTTGCAAGTATCCACTCATAGGCCGATTTGATGGTGTAAAACGAATTTATAGGCCTTGCCACGGCCATGTTATTGGTTTTGATCCGAAGCTCCTGCGATTGTGTTTTTTCTATTTTTTCATATTCGGCAGACGAGATAACGCCCTTTTCATAAATGAATTTGAGTTGTTTACTCAAATAGTCAAAATACGCTTTCGTAACATTTCTATGTTTTCTGCCATTAACTGAATTTTTATGCAAATTAGCTAATGATTTTGTAGCAATATCGACGTTGATGGAAAAGAAAAATGGTCTATTGTAATTTTTTATACTATCTTTTTCGACTTCAACTTCGGCGTCTGTCTTATAGATTGTGACATCAAAGGGGGCTGTCAACAATCCGTATTTCCAAGGTTTTCCTTGAGTGAAATTGTACTTAAACTTACCTTCACGGGGAAACGATATTGCAATCAGAATGATGGCTGTCACAAAATAGGCAACCAAAGGGATGGAAAATTTCTTGATATTTTCGTTAGCCATAGAAAGTTATCTATCAATAAATCAATTAAACGTATCTTAGAACAAAGATAGGAAAATATGAGTAAAAATAGAACCAAGAAATAAATTATCGGGGTAATTGGGTATTTAGATGTATAAAATCAGAGATTATTTTTCAACACCGACATCACTTTTTCTACAGCATTCGTGTTTCTCAACACATAATCACCAGCTAGGTTTCCAGCATTTGCTAGTATCTGAGGTTGATAAAAAAACTCATCCATGAGTTTGGCAAAGCTTTCGCCACTATCAAAGGAGTATCCGCCACCAAATTCTATCAAATGATTGGCTTCTCTGAATTTCTGATAATTAGGTCCAAAAACGACGGGGATGTTATAAACTGCCGCTTCGAGTACATTGTGGATACCTACGCCAAAACCACCCCCCACATAGGCTATTTCGCCATAACGGTAGATTGAAGACAACAACCCGAAACAATCGATTATCACACAATCGTAATCTTCCGGATTGAGACCTTCCAATTGGCTATAACGTATCGCAGGTCGCTGGAGGCGGCTTTCAATTGCCCCCAAATGAGATTCATGAATTTCGTGTGGCGCAACAATCAACTTTAAAGCTGTATTTTTATTGAAATAAGGAATCAAAACATCTTCATCGTTTGGCCAAGAACTGCCTGCCACCAAAGTTAGCTGCTTCTCACCAGAAACTTTATTTTTCACAAATCGTTCTATCAAGGGTAGATCTGCTGCCTGCTTGCTTATATCAAAAACCCTGTCGAAGCGTGTATCACCACATACAACGACATTTGTGACCCCGACATTTTCCAACATTTTTTTGGAAGACTCGTTTTGCACACAAATTTTCGCATAATACCTCAACACTTTGCGCGCACGGCCGCCATACCATCTGAAAAACAGCTGGGTAGGTCTAAAAATTGCCGACACAATATATGTCGGAATCTGCTGGCGGTGCAATTCTGTCAAGTAGTTGTACCAAAACTCGTATTTGATAAAGACAGAAATACTTGGTTTCACAATCTTCAAAAAGCGAAGCACGTTTTTGCGCCTGTCAAAAGGAAGATAGCACACGATGTCGGCAAAGGGATAGTTCTTCCTTACTTCATAGCCTGAGGGAGAAAAAAAAGTAAGCAAAATCTTGTATTGGGGATATTCAGCCTTTATTTTTTCAATCACAGGTCTTCCTTGCTCAAACTCCCCCAACGATGCTGCATGAAACCAGATATACCTGGATGTAGAGTCGATATTTTGTTCCAGTATGCGAAATATTTGCCGATGGCCATCTATCATCAGGCGGGCTTTAGGGTTGAAATATTGAGCCAAGCGCACCAAGCCGGCATAGATGAATATTAAATAATCGTACATTTTTCCAAATGGTCTGTTTAGAATTCTATCCGGCTTCCGTTATTTTTGAATGGTCGAGATTGCCTTCTCAAGGCGGCTAACAGTCTCTCTTTTTCCAATCAAAGCTGTGATGTCAAACATGTGAGGTCCCTTGCCTTCGCCCACAATCGCCAAACGAAAAGCATTCATTATATTCCCCAAATGATACCCTTTGGTTTCGATCCAAGCCATCACCGTCTTTTCCTGGTTTTCCAAGGAGAAATCTTCCAAATTGGCTAGAACATCTTCCAGTTCCTTCAATTGCATTGGGGAATCTTCTTTCCAACGTTTTTTCACGGTTTTTTCATCGTAAGCGTCAGGTGCTACAAAAAAGAAGGAGGTTTGCTCCCACAAATCTTTGACGAACGAGACGCGATCTTTCATCAGGCCGACAACCTGTTCGACATAACCTTCGACCACCTCAATGCCTTTTTCCTTCAAAATAGGCAAGAATAATTGTGTGATTTCGGAATTGCTCTTGTGCAAAATATATTGGTGGTTGAACCACTTGGCCTTTTCAAAATCGAATTTTGCTCCACTTTTACTGCATTTTTCAAGCGTGAAAAGTTTCACCATATCTTCCACGGACATGATTTCTTCGTCATTACCTGGATTCCACCCAAGCAAGGCCAAAAAATTAATCACCGCCTCTGGCAAATAACCGCTTTCACGGTAACCGGAAGAGACTTCTCCTGTTTTCGGGTCTTTCCATTCAAGGGGGAAAACGGGAAAGCCTAAACGGTCGCCATCACGCTTGCTCAATTTTCCGTTTCCTTCGGGCTTCAGCAGCAAAGGAAGGTGCGCAAACACCGGCATTGTTCCTGTCCAGCCAAATGCACGGTACAAAAGCACATGCAAAGGGGCAGAAGGCAACCATTCCTCACCGCGAATCACATGGGTGATTTCCATCAAATGGTCGTCCACGATATTTGCCAAATGGTAGGTAGGTAGATTATCGGCCGATTTATACAGCACCTTATCGTCCAATATGGAAGAATTGATTTTCACCTCGCCACGAATCGCATCGTTGACGATGACATCTTCGTTGGGTTCAATTTTGAAGCGAACTACATGCTGCTTGCCACCAGTAATCAGCGATTGCACCTCTGTATCCGACAGGGTCAGAGAGTTACGCATTCCCAACCGGGTAGATGCGTCATACTGAAAATTTGCAACCGCGTTTCTTTTAGCATCCAATTCCTCGGGCGTGTCAAAAGCAATGTAAGCAGAACCATTTTCAAGCAATTGGTCAACATACTTCTTGTAAATTTCTTTTCTTTCCGATTGTTTGTAAGGACCATAATTTCCACCAACAGAAACACCTTCGTCAAAATTCAATCCTAACCAAGTGAGAGCCTCTTCGATGTAAGATTCTGCACCTGGAACAAAACGTTGAGAATCAGTGTCCTCTATGCGCAAGATAAAATCGCCTTGATGTTGTTTCGCAAAAAGATAGTTATACAATGCAGTACGGACACCGCCAATATGAAGTGGTCCAGTAGGACTTGGTGCAAAACGCACCCTAATCTTTCGATTCATTTGCTAAAGCCTATTTTTTAAATGGCTGTAAAATTACGCAAAAAAAATGACTCGGGAATAATCTTACTCTAACTTTAGGCAAAACCCGACACAACCTGAAAGAATTTGGTTTGCGTATTTCTAGCTAAACCTCATTTGGCCTAGCCATTAATGCCAGACCCAATTCCTACTAATCAGCAGGTGTTATGGCAACTTGAAAGTCTTTTCCTTTTGTGGCACGATAGACATGCTTGAATACACAGCCTTTGTCTTTCAGTTCTTGAACAGACCTGTCCGATTTGACACCTTTCACAAGAATCTGCTTGAGTGTCGAGAAACTAAAGTTCTTCATGTCTATTTGCGAATCATCGAAATCATATTGCTTCATCTTGCTATAATGTATTAACCCCATAAAGATATATTTTTTCGTACAAATCATTAACTTTAGCAATAAGAATAATTATTGTCGAAAAACATATAAGCTCGTAACCCTTGCCTAACTTCCAAAATTCAACACTATATTTGTGTAATGCTAATTATTTCTACATGGATCTTGGCTCATCTCTCATAGTGGAAAAAGCAGAAGCATCCAGAAGAAAATTAATAGCACACGATCAGCCTTAAAGCAAATAAAACTTCGCAGCTATGCATTTCCTTTAGGGGCTTTAGGTATTTTAGGCAATCATTTTTTGCAAATTCATCAAATTAAGAATATTTTTGTCACTCGAAACTTCAAAAGAACCCCGCATAACGGATGAAATTACATCGAGAAGGAACTGGAATACTAACAAAATTAATTGCAATACTGATGGTTGCCAATGGGGCTTTGTATTTCACAAACGCGCCCAAAAACATAGTTGCTTTGTCAGCAATTGCTTCAACTATAGTTTTTTTACTGATTCTCAATTTTTTCCGTCTTCCCTACCGGCATTTTTCAGGAGATGATGCAAATAAGATCATAGCCCCGGCTGACGGAAAAATAGTTGCAATAGAAGAGACGGTGGAAACCGAATACTTCCAAGACAAGCGACTTCAGATCTCGATATTCATGTCGGTCTTCAATGTGCATGCCAATTGGTATCCGGCAAGCGGAAAGGTTGTTACTTCCAAGCACCATAACGGCCGTTTTATGGCAGCTTATCTACCAAAATCGAGTACCGAAAACGAACGCTCCACAGTGGTGATCACATTGCCAGATGGGCGAGAAATCCTCACAAGGCAGATTGCAGGGGCAATGGCTCGCAGGATAGTCACTTATGCAAAACCGGATGAAAATGTCACGGTGAACGACCAAATGGGATTTATCAAATTTGGCTCAAGGGTGGATATTTACCTCCCATTAGATTCGGAGATATTGGTCGAATTAGACCAAAAAGTAACAGCCACTCAAACTATATTGGCAAATTTAAGTCCGTCAAACAAGCAATCAAATGAAGAAGCACGTTCCTAATCTTATAACTTCACTCAATGCTTTCTCGGGTTGCATAGCCTGTGTTATGGCATTTCAAGGCACTCTCGAATGGGTCGTTTTTTGGGTAGTGATGGCCGGATTGTTTGATTTCCTGGACGGGTTCAGCTCTCGCTTGCTGGATGCATATTCGCCCATCGGAAAGGAACTCGATTCATTGGCCGACCTGATAAGCTTTGGGATGGCACCCTCAGTGGCCATATATACGCTTCTTAGTGGTGGAAATGTGATTTATTCAACATTTCTCGAACCTTTGAAAGAATACATCCCTTATTTGGGCTTTGTAATTGTGATCTTTTCGGCCCTACGATTGGCTAAATTCAATCTGGACGAAAGGCAAACGGATTCATTCATAGGGCTGGCTACACCGGCAAATGCGATGTTTTGGACAAGTTTCTGCGCTGGAATATATCAATATACGACAATCAGCACAGAACTGCTGGTTGTTATTATTCTGCTAATTTTCGTATTCAGCTACCTGATGGTTTCGGAAATACCTATGTTCTCTTTAAAGAAGAGGAAACTCCGCTGGAAAGAAAACGAACAGCTTATCGCTTTGCTTGCCTTCACCCTTGTTTCCACCTATTTTCTAAACATCCTTGGGATTGCAGTGAGCGTGCTGTTCTATATCTGCCTTTGCTGCATTTTCAACAGGAAGAACAAGCTAGTGGAATCTGAATAACAAACATATTGTTTTTTTAAACCGATCGAACATGGGAGGATTTATCTTATTCCTTTTACTTATAATTATTTTTGTGGTTCTGTTTATATTTAGCGCAGGACTCTCTATTTTGCGCGGCATATTCAGGATTTTCACCGGATATAAAGGAAATGATGACCAACGAAAAGGCGGAAACCCATTTTTCGGGAATGATGAAAAAAATGAGAGCACAAAGACAAACAACGGAGAAAAAATATTCCGCAAAGATGAAGGCGAATATGTGGATTTTGTAGAATATAAGGACGAAGAACCTGAAAAGCCTTAAACAAACCATATTTTCCCAATCATTTCTAGTTCAAGAATCGAGAAATACCGCTCTTGGAATAAAGAAAGTCCTCAAATAATAGATGCCTTCTTTTTACGGGATTTGCTTCTTCCCCAGCCGGCATGCAGAGAGCGGGTGACTGTCGGTGACAATCTGAAATGCATAAACGTACAAGATATCACCAACTTCTTCTCTCTATCAGGGGGATCACCTTCGTTGTAATACAATCCGACAATCAATATTCCCTCAACTTCAGTTTGGACAGTCTCAAAGAGCTTTTCAGAATCAACCGCTAATACCTCATCGGAATCAAATCCATCGACAAAGTATCCATCTTTCCCAAAAGCCGTTTAAAAATAAACCTTGCCCCGCATGCCGATGGCGAGATCTTTGTCAGTATTGACAAAACTGCCGATTTTAAAGATTGGCGGGATGGAGGGAATTTGTGAGTCCACTTTTGATCATAGGGAACATTCAATAAAAATAAAATACTATTTCCTGAAGTATCGGATATTCATGTGAAAAATCAACAGGTTTATCGGCAAATTTATGTATTTTATCGATTTTCGTTAGAAAAGCACACCTTTTAAATATAACTTTGGATACTTTTTAATAATTAACGTAATAAACTATTGATTTAAAATTACAATGAATTTCATGATTTTAAAAAGAATTGTTTTAATCATACTTCTTCTAAGCTCACTCTTAGGGTTTTCCGCCACCAGCAATCCGGCTGCAGAAAGATACAGCTTGAGCGGCACCATCAAGGATGAGGCAAATGGCGAAGTATTAATAGGTGTTTCAGTGTTTGTGAGGGAATTGAAAATTGGTGTCAACAGCAACACCTACGGATTTTACTCTTTGAGCATTCCGAAGGGAAAATACACGGTTGACTTTTCCTACATCGGTTATCAAACAATTTCGCAGACCATCGACCTGTCAGGTTCAACCCAGTTGAATTTAGAATTGAAACCTGCCACCAACGAGATGAAAGAAGTAGTAATCACTTCCCGGCGCAAAGACAACAACATTACGTCCAATACAATGGGCGTAAACCAGCTAAGCATCAACACCATTCGGAAAGTTCCCGCATTGATGGGAGAAGTGGATTTGCTGAAAGCGGTGCAGATGCTCCCCGGTGTTATATCAGCTGGAGAAGGAACATCAAGTTTTAGTGTGCGGGGCGGAGGAGTTGACCAAAACCTGATCGTTCTCGATGAGGCGACGGTTTACAACGCTTCCCATTTGATGGGATTCTTCTCGGTTTTCAACAACGACGCCATCAAAAACATGACCCTCTACAAAGGGGACATTCCAGCAACTTACGAAGGCCGCTTATCCTCCCTGCTTGATGTGCAAATGAAGGACGGGAACTCAAAAAAGTTTGCAGGAAGTGGAGGCATTGGGCTTATTTCAAGCCGGTTGACTTTGGAAGGTCCAATTGGCTCAGACAAAACATCCTACATCGTTTCTGCCCGCCGAACTTATGCGGACATGTTCCTCAAACTTTCTTCCGACAAAGATGTCAAGGACAATACGCTCTATTTCTACGACTTGAATGCGAAAATCAGCCATCGGTTTGACGACAACAACCGCCTTTTTATTTCAGGTTATCTGGGACAGGATGTTTTCAAAAACAAAGATGCCGGTTTCAGCTTTGGCAATTCCACATTCACCACCCGTTGGAACCACTTGTTTTCGCCCAAGATGTTCAGTAATTTTTCGTTGAATTACAGCAATTACAACTACGACCTCGAAAGCACTCCCGAAAACGGGACAGGCATTCAATGGAAATATTTCATGAAGGATGTTAGCTTCAAAGCCGATTTTTCGTGGTACATCACCCCTGAAAACACCCTCAAATTCGGCTACAACAGCACCCTGCATAACTTGAAACCTGGAAACGTTTCTTTCACAAATGCCACAACGGCCTACGAAGATTACAACCTTCCGGATATAAATGCCTTTGAACACGCTCTTTACCTTTCCGACGAGGCCAAAATAAGCGACAACCTATCTGCAAAAGTGGGGTTGCGGCTGACTGGGTTTTCAAGTATCGGAAAAGGTACGGTTTATAATTTTGATGAAGACTACAACGTGATAGACTCCACGGTGTATAGGGCAGGGAAGGTAATCAAGACCTATTACCGCCTTTCCCCGAGATTGGGACTGAATTACCGGATAAACGAGCAATCATCCCTGAAAGCAAGTTATGCCCGCACTTACCAATTTCTACAAATGGCTTCCAACTCCACGGCTGGCACTCCGCTCGACTTGTGGTTTACTTCAGGCAAAAATGTCAAGCCACAAAGTTGCGACCAATTTGCATTAGGCTATTTCCGGAATTTTGCGGATAACAAGCTGGAAGGATCGGTCGAATTGTTCTATAAGAAGATGGAAAACACCATTGACTTCAAAGATCATGCAGACTTGCTGTTAAACCCAAAGCTCGAAGGACAACTCCGGTTTGGCCATTCGAGAGCCTACGGAGCGGAATTCCTGTTGCAAAAGAATGAAGGGAAATTGACCGGATGGATCAGCTACACCTATTCTCGCACAGAAAGGACAATTTACGGTGTGAACAACGACAAAAGCTACTTGGCTCCTTACGACAGGCCGCATACGTTCTACATAGTCGGGAATTACGACTTGAGCGAGCGTGTTTCGATTGGCGCCAACTTCATTTATTGCACCGGGCAACCCATCACCTACCCTATCGGAAGGATGGAAGTGGGAGGTATTATAGTCCCCATTTATTCCGACCGCAACGAGTACCGCATGCCCGACTATCACAGGATGGACGTGTCGCTCACCTTGAAGCCCAAAGCCAAACCCAAGCGGAAATGGTACGGTGAATGGAATTTCTCCATTTACAATCTATACGGACACAAAAACCCGTGGGCAATCAACTTTGTGAATGATTCGGACAACCCAAATACAACAAAAGCAGAAATGACCTACTTGTTCCGCTTTGTGCCATCAGCAACGTATAACTTCAAATTTTAATCAACCATGCGTCTATACAAATATATTTACATAGCTCTAGCTTCGTTGGCATTCGTCAGTTGCACGGAAGACATCAACATAAAACTGGATTCAATCGCACCCGAATTGGTGGTGGACGGGGTGATCAATACGGACACCACCACACACACGATTTACTTAAAAGAAACGGCGGATTATTTCTCCAACAAAGCAGCTGAGGTCATATCCGGGGCTACCGTAACCTTATCAGACGGCACATCCAGCATCACTTTGACCGAAAACTCCGACAAGAAGGGAGCCTACGAGACTCCTTCGAATTATTTTGGTGTCGTCGGCAAAACCTACACGCTCACAATTAGCAATGTGGACATAAATGCCGACGGGGTAAAGGAAGAGTTTCAAGCGACATCGACCATTCCCACAAAATATCAGGTGGACAAAATAAGTGTGAACAAGGAAAGATCCTTCGGCAGCGATCGTTGGCTTGTCAATGTGTGGATGCAAGATCCTCCCGATGAACGGAATTACTACCTCATCAAAGCCTACAGGAACGACAGTTTGGTGACGGACAGTATTCAATTGTGGGGAATTGCGAGCGATGAAATATTTAAAGGATATTATCTCGACAATGTGAGGATGATAAGCCTGGAAGATATTCCAAGCCAAAAGCTTAAAAACAATGACAAAGTAACACTCGAAGTAAGTGGAATATCGGAAGATTACATGTATTTCATCAACGATGTGATCTTGGAATATTGGGGTCGGAATCCCCTCTTTGGAGGCCAGCCCGCAAATGTAAGAACCAATATCCAGCAAACTGTTCCGGAAGGGGAAGAGCAAACTGCTCATGGCTATTTTTCAGCTTACTCTACGGCAAGGGCTTCTACGGTTTATACGGAAGAAGAATAGTTACAATCAACAGGAACATTTCTTATGCACAACCACGCAGTGGCGGGTGTGCAGCATAACGGAATTTCCGGCGAATAAGTCTCCACTCAACAGCGACGAGTCGGAGCATCCCTACAGGATGCCTATAACGCCGCCACTTATTTTCTACCGAGCGACCATCCCGATGGGATGAAATTCGGTGGCATTATTCGATGCGTTGGGATGTTGGCTCGTCGGGTGTAATTTAGTTCCGCTGATTTTCAATTACAATTACACCCTTGTTTCCTAGTAACAAAAGAAGCTGTCCTTTTGAGACAGGCTGGACGAGCGAAATTATCCAAACAATTTAATTGTCTCCGTTTTCACCAAACGGTAGGTTGCAATCAAATTGCAAATACCCGCTGTCCCGTTTCCCGTAGGGAATACGGCTCGGTAGAAAAAGATGGGCAGAGAGAACATCGCATGCCGTAGGTATGCTCCAGTATGTTCCTGATTTCGACCTTGCAGGGCTTCGGTGTTGTGCGGGGAGGGTGTCCTCCACGGGTTGCGCTGCGCTCCACCCGCTGTTAAGCATAATGTATCCCCTGCGGGGAATAGCAAACGCCCACACCCTTTTAGTTAAAATTCACTCCCGAAATAAAGTTAAATAAACATAACGAAAACCTCCCGGATTCCTTCCCTCCATTTTTCAATAACGCAAATAAAATATATATTATCGATCTGCCGGGACTTCCCCCGGGAGCCAATCCATTGTTTTAAAATAAG
>DBTT01000054.1:219945-233873 GCA_002307185.1 Bacteroidales bacterium UBA1309 | reverse complement strand
GGTGCGAGTCCAAGCAGTCACGGTGAGAGTTCAAGCAGACACGGTGCGAGTCCAAGCAATAACGGCGAGAGTCTAAGCAGACACGGTGCTAGTCCAAGCAATAACGGCGAGAGTCTAAGTAATCACAGTGAGAGTCCAAGCAGACACGGTGCGAGTTCAGGCAGACACGGTGCGAGTCCAAGCAGACACGGTGCGAGTTCAGGCATACACGGTGCGAGTTCAAGCAGTCACGGCGAGAGTTTAAGCAATCACAGTGAGAGTCCAAGCAGACACGGTGCGAGTTCAAGCAATCACGGTGAGAATTCAAGCAACAAGAGCTAATAGCTCAAAAAATATAAACAAGCCTCAAGCCAAAGCTAACAGCTAACGGCTAACGGCTAAAAGCTATGAAAAAATGAAAATACTATTATTCGATAATTACGACTCGTTTACATACAACTTGGTTCACTTGGTGAAAGAGTTGGGATATATCGATGTGGAAGTGCATCGCAACGACAAGATCAGCCTTGCCGAAGTGGAAAAGTTCGATAAAATCATACTTTCTCCCGGGCCGGGAATTCCTTCCGAATCAGGTTTGCTTCTTCCTCTGATAAAAGCATTTGCTGGTAAAAAACCGATTTTGGGTGTTTGCCTCGGTGAACAAGCCATCGGTGAAGCATTTGGAGGAGAATTGACTAACCTCGAAGACGTTTATCACGGTGTGGCTACCCAAGCGCAGATTGTAGCCAGGGATTATATCTTCGATGGATTGGACGAAAAAATCGAAATCGGCCGTTACCATTCCTGGATTGTGAGCCGGGACAATTTTCCCGATTCATTGGAAATCACAGCCACTGACGATCAAGGGCGGATCATGGCTTTGAAACACCGGGAATACGACATTCACGGCGTGCAATTTCATCCCGAATCGGTGCTGACTCCCAAAGGGAAGGAGATTGTGAAGAATTTTTTGGGAAACTAATGGGATAATGTGCCAATGGGATAATATGCCAATATGCCAATGGGGTAATGTGATAATTAGCAAATTAGCAAATAAATGAATTAACAACTTAACTATAAACAAAACCATGAGCAAAAAAATCTTTCTTGACGAAAACGAGATTCCACACAACTGGTACAATATTGTAGCAGACATGGAGAACAAACCGCTTCCGCCACTTCATCCCGGAACAAAGCAGCCTTTGTCTCCTTCCGATTTGGAGCCAATTTTTGCCAAAGAGTTAATCAAACAAGAAGTCTCGCAAGAGAGATGGATAGAAATACCTGACGAAGTGCGCGAACTCTACAAACTTTGGCGTCCAACCCCATTGGTTCGTGCCACTGCCTTGGAAAAAGCGTTGGACACGCCTGCTCATATTTACTTCAAGAATGAAAGCGTTAGTCCTGTTGGTTCGCACAAGCTTAATTCGGCTTTGCCCCAGGCATATTACAATAAGATGCAAGGAATTACCCATCTGACCACCGAAACAGGAGCCGGACAATGGGGAGCGGCATTAAGCTTTGCCACCAGTCTTTTCGGGCTCAAGCTCGATGTGTTTATGGTGAAAGTGAGCTACAACCAGAAGCCTTACCGCCGATCGATGATGCAAACTTGGGGAGCAAACGTGGTGGCATCGCCCAGCAACCTCACCGAATCGGGACGAAGCATTTTGGCAAAAGAGCCGGACAATTCGGGTAGTTTGGGGATTGCCATCTCCGAAGCCGTAGAAAAAGCTGTTCACTCCGACAACACCCGCTACACTCTTGGAAGTGTCTTGAACCATGTGATCCTGCATCAAACGGTGATTGGTCTGGAAAGTGAAAAACAGATGGACTTGGCGGGTGAATATCCCGACATTGTGATCGGATGTTTTGGCGGTGGTTCCAATTTTTCGGGCATCAGTTTCCCATTCCTGCGCCATCAATTGGTGGACGGCAAGAAAATCCGTGTGATTGCAGCCGAACCAGCCAGTTGTCCCAAATTGACTCGCGGTGTATTCCAATACGATTTCGGCGACACGGTGGGACTCACGCCCCTACTTCCGATGTACACCTTGGGACACGATTTCCACCCTGCCGATATTCATGCAGGAGGATTGCGCTACCACGGTGCAGGGACTATTGTGAGCCAACTTTTGAGAGACAACCTGATAGAAGTGCAAGATATTCCCCAATTGGAGACATTCGAAGCCGGAAAGCTTTTTGCCAATACCGAAGGAATCATTCCCGCACCCGAATCTACGCATGCCATTGCTGTCGCCATTCGTGAAGCATTGAAGGCCAAAGAAGAAGGAACAAAGAAAACCATCCTTTTCAATTTGTCCGGCCACGGATTGATCGACATGATGGCCTATGACCAATTCTTCAGCGGAACGATGCAAAATTATCAATTGACTGACGAAGAAATAGCGAAGTCAACAAACGTGTTGGAAAAATTGATTTAGCAAATAAAAGATATGTTTGATATAGCAGTCATATTGATCAATTATAATTCGAGTGAACATTCTATCAATTGTATCAACTCGATCATACAACAAACATCCAATAAGGTTAATTATCAGATCATAGTTGTTGATAATTGTTCTGAAAAAGAAGATTTCATACAACTAAAAAGCTTTTGCTGTGAAAAGAACATAGCTAACCTGCAACTGTATAGAAGCAATATCAATACCGGGTTTGGTGGTGGAAATATGTTTGGTGTGCAGCATGCGGACGCTGAATACCTTGCTTTTGTCAACAACGACACTCTCTTTTATAATGATTGCTTATCAATCCTCAGAGATGCAATAAAGAACAATCCGGAAATTGGACTAGTGGGCGGACAATCTTTTAAGCCGGGCGGCAAGCCCATTATATCTTTCGATCATTATACCACTGTGAGGAAACAACTACTAGGCGGACGGATGTTGGAAATCACCAACAAAAAGCGTTATCCGAAGAGAAAGAAAATCTACACACGGCCAATCACCGTTGAATTCATCGCTGGCAGCTTCATGTTCCTACGCACGAGTGATTTGAATGATATCGGAGGGTTTGATACAAGTATTTTCTTGTATTATGAAGAAACAGACTTGTGCAAAAGATTGAAAGCCATTGGCAAATCTGCCGTATTGGTGCCCGAGGCCAGATACATGCACATACATGGAGCAAGCACGCCGCACACACTGGCCACAAAAAAAGAATTGAAAATATCCTTGTTGTATGTTATCCGCAAGCATTCTGGATATTTGCCTTACCTATTTCTCAGGTTTTATTTCACGGTAAGATATTTTTTCTCAAGTATTGTCAGGCCTAAGTATTGGAGCCTGTTTTATCTATTTCTAATAGGTGCTCCTTTGTCAAAGTCCTTAAAACAAAAGCAAAAGATAAAAACGTTTTAATCTGTCTTTCATAAGCAAATCAATAAGAACATGAAACAAATTTTATACAGGCTTTTCGATCATCAGCAGCTTTCCCGCCAGGAAGCGCACGAAGTGATGACCAAGATGGCCGAAGGTGCCTACAACGATGCCCAAATCGCCTCATTCATCAGCGTTTTCTTAATGAGAAGCATCAGTTTGGACGAGTTCTTGGGATTCAGCGATTCACTCCTCGAAATGCGGGTGAACGTGGATGCCTTGGCCGATTACAATCCCGTGGACATTGTCGGCACAGGCGGTGATGGCAAGAACACGTTCAACATTTCCACGGCGGCTTGCTTCGTGGTCGCAGGAGCCGGCTACAAAGTGGCCAAACACGGAAATTTTGGTGCTACTTCGGTGAGCGGAGCTTCCAATGTGATGGAGATGCACGGCGTGAAATTCACCAACGACATCAGCACCCTCGACCGTTCGTTAGACAAATGCAACATGGCTTACCTGCACGCACCGCTTTTCAACAATGCGATGAAGACGGTAGCTCCTGTGCGCCGGGCGTTGGGAGTGCGGACAGTATTCAACATGTTGGGGCCAGTGGTGAACCCTGTTCGTCCGAAGCGAAACGTGCTGGGTGTTTTTAACCTGAAAATGGCGCGTATGTATTACTACATCTACCAACAAAAAGGAGCCGATTTTGCGATTGTGCATAGTTTGGACGGTTACGACGAAATTTCGTTGACAGGGCCTTTCAAACTGATAAACAACCAAGGCGAATTTTTGCTGAATCCCGGTGACTTGGGCTTAAAAGTAGCCAAAGAGGAAGAATTGTTCGGCGGAGAAACCCCGCAGGATGCAGCACTAATTTTTGACAATGTGCTGGCTGGCAAAGCAACACAAGCTCAGACTAATGCCGTGCTGGCCAATGCCGGAGCTGCTATCCAAACGATTGAACCGTCTTTGTCCTTGATAGAGGCCATCGACAAAGCCTGCGTTTCCATCGAGAGCGGTGCGGCATTGAGAACGTTTAAAGCGTTTTTGGAATTGAATTCGTGAAAAATGCTATCTCAGAGTATCGTTGAACGCTAATTACGCAAATTGCGCCAATTGTTTTGAATTCATTTTTTTAAGGAAACAAGGAATAGTGAAATTGTATAAGACTTATTTAGCGAAAATTGGCGCAATTAGCGTTCTATAGAAATCCTTTCCAGAAGATAAAAATAAAAACAGATAGGCTATAAACCAACAAAATTATTAGTAAGATGTATAAATTTGGAATTTCTTTATTGACAATAGCTTTTATTTTTCTAATAGCAGGATGTGGTAGTGGAAGAACAGCCTCATTAAATAGAAAACCAAACGAGGCAATAATTATCGCAAAAGTTCAAATAAGAAATGGCGGTTCTTTCTTAAATAAAAAGTGGAATTTTCTATTAGACGAAAGACTTTGGGCAAAATGGGCCGTTTGTCCTGATGAGAACAATTATATCTACATGAAAGTTCCTCTGGGAAAGCATTTTATTGCATTGCTTCAATATAGTAATTTACACAAAAATGTTCCCGACAATTATTTAACTTTTAACATAAAAGAAAATAAAATATATTACATTGGTGACATTATTTTCAACTGGACAATCGATAAAAAGAATGATGCTACTAAATATAATGGCATGGGAGCTATGGGAGGAATAATTGGAGCAATGTCTGAGTCTAAAAAAACAGGTGAATATATTAAAGTAAATATTATAGACAATTTCGATGAGACTACAAAATATTTTAATTCAAAATTTGCAAACTCTGAACCAATTGAAAAAGAATTCCTGAAAGTAAACAAATGAAATTTTATTCGTGTATTAGTAGCTTTTTGAATATAAGATATGGAAACAACGGTTATTTCGCTAAAGGAAGTTTGCTCAAATATTAAAGCAAGCATCGATGAATTAAGCTTTTCAGAGCCTGAATTGGCTTTGAAAATGAAGCAAGCATTTTTAAGGATTCTTGCGGAAGACAAAAAAAAAGAAACAGACAAACTATATAGAGAGTTAAAACAATCATACTATTAAGCAATGATTGAAGATAACAATCAAGCAAACCTCAAGCGCATCCGCATTGCCGTCCTGCTGTGCTATTTCAGCCAGGGAATGTGCTTTTCGAGCTGGGCAGGGCGCATCGCCGACATCAAGATCTCGATGGGATTGGACGATGCGGCCTGGGGAACCATCCTGCTGATGCTTCCCGTGGGGCAAGCTTGCGGGATGACCTTGTCGGGCTACCTTGTTTCGAAAATTGGTAGCAACAAAATTTATCCGGTCGCATTGATTGGCTACTCGGCAACGTTGATCGTATGCGGACTTGCTACGAGTCAATACTCCCTGATCCTGAGTTTGATTGCTTACGGGTTTTGTGGGAATTTCTGCAATATCTCGGTGAATACGCAGGCAACGGTGGTAGAGGCGAAATACAAACGGCACATCATGGCCTCTTTTCACGGAGGCTGGAGTCTGGCGGGATTTGTGGGGGCAGGCGTGAGCTTGGTGATGACCAACTTTGGAATAGCTCCCGCTTGGCATTTTAGCCTTATCTTTGTGCTGAACATGGTGGTGCTGTTTTTCAACCGTCAATATTTACAAGAAGATATAAAGAAGCAGCGCATCCGCAGCGATGGTACGGAAGAGAAGAAGGCGAAGCCGGAATCGTTTCTGTATATGCTCGGTTTCATCGCTTTTTTTGGCATGGCGGCCGAGGGTTCCATCTCCGATTGGAGCGGATTGTATTTGATTGACGTTGTGAAAGTGGCAGAAAAATATGCACCACTCGGACTATTTGCCTACATGATAACCATGGCTTGCGGCCGTTTCGTGATCGACGGGGCTTGCGAAAGGTGGGGACAGAAACGGGTGATTCAAACCTGTGGATTGCTGATTGCAACTGGTTTGGGATTAATTGTTTCGTTCCCTGTTTTGCCCGTTGTAATCGTTGCTTTCATGATTGTCGGATTAGGAACATCAAGCATCGTCCCTATCATTTACAGCATTGCGGGGCATAACACCAAAATCTCAACAGGCCTGGCCTTGACCATTGTGTCGAGCATCAGTTTTATGGGATTTCTGCTCGGTCCTCCAGTGATAGGATACATCTCACATGCTTCCGACCTGCGGGTGGCATACACGCTGATCGCCATTTTCGGAGTGTGCATCACGGTGTTTTCAAGCAACGTGAAAGTATTCAAAAAAGACGAACTCAAGGTGCATGATCGGTGATAAATGATAAGTGATGAAAGATACTTATGGAAAAGGACAAACAAGCATCAGGCAATTTTTAAATTATCTCATTGGCAAATTAAAAACACATGGAAGATATATTATTAAAAATCATAGCGAACAAAAGAATAGAAGTAGCTGCCCACAAGGCTGATGTTGCCTTTGCAGAATTAGAGAAACAGGTGGAAACAATTCCCCGTAGAGCCTCTTTGAAAGAGGCTCTGATCCAATGCCCAACGGGCATTATCGCCGAATTCAAACGCCGTTCGCCTTCGCGCGACTGGATATTCAAGGATGCAAAAGTGGAAGAAGTGATCCCGTTGTATTCACAGTTTGGGGCAAGTGGTATTTCGGTACTCACCGACCACGATTTCTTTGGTGGCACCTTGGCCGACTTGCAGCAAGCCGCTTCGTTGACTACGACATCTTTGCTACGCAAGGAATTTATCATCGATGAATACCAGATCTTTCAGGCAAAAACATACGGGGCAAGCGCCATTCTGTTGATTGCAGCGGCATTGACAAAGGAAGAAAACAAACGGTTTGCGGCTTGTGCAAAATCCCTTGGACTCGATGTTTTACTGGAAATCCACAACGAACAAGAAGCAGAATACATTCACGAAAATGTGGATGTGGTGGGTGTTAACAACCGGAACTTGCGTACTTTTGTGACGGATGTGGATACTTCCTATCGTTTGGCGGAACTAATTCCCGATGAATACGTAAAAATTTCCGAAAGCGGCCTTTCCAAGGCCGAAACAGTCCGTGAACTTCGCCAAGCTGGTTTCCGCGGATTCTTGATGGGAGAAAATTTCATGAAGACTGCAAATCCCGGCAAAGCGTTGGAGGAATTTGTTGGGGAATTGTTAGCCGGTAGCTAATTACATCGTAAGAAAGAAAACAAAGCTATAACAAAATGAAAATCAAAGTCTGTGGGATGCGACATCCACAAAATATTGAAGCATTGGGAAACCTGCCTGTGAATTTTATGGGACTGATATTTTATCCCAATTCACCGCGGTTTGCAGGTGATCTGTTGCCCGAAGAACTGTCGGTGCTATTGCCCGACCACATTCGGAAAGTAGGCGTTTTTGTGAATGCAGACTTGGATTATCTGCTCGAAACAGCGGAAGAATACCAGTTCCATTACATCCAGTTTCATGGAAATGAGAGTGTCGAATTTATCCGGAAGGTGAAATCAAACCTGAAGGTAAAAACCATCAAGGCTTTCAACGTGGCCAAAGCAGAAGACTTTGAAGTGACCGAAGCATACGCGGGCGAAGTGGATTACTTCCTTTTCGACACGAAAACCGATCAACACGGTGGTTCTGGTCAAAAGTTTGATTGGGAAATCCTGAAAGCCTACCAAGGAGAAACGCCCTTCTTCCTCAGTGGAGGAATTACTTCCGACGATGCCCCAGCACTCAAAAGCCTGAACCATCCCAAACTGTTTGCCGTTGACATCAACAGCAGATTCGAACTCGAACCGGGTTTAAAAGATATTTCAAAAATAGATCATTTTACCAAACAGATACTATCATGAACCGAATCAACGCACTGTTTGCACAAAAACAGAAAAACATTTTGTCCATCTACTTCACCGCAGGATTTCCCCAATTAGAGAGTACGGTGGAAGTAATCACCGAATTGCAGAACAACGGCATCGACTTGATTGAAATAGGTATCCCTTTTTCCGACCCGATGGCTGATGGCCCCACCATTCAGGAAAGCGGTACTATTGCCTTGCGCAACGGAATGAGCCTGGGTAAATTATTCGGTCAATTGGCCAATATCCGCGCCTCTGTGCATATTCCGCTGATAATGATGGGCTACCTCAACCCGATCATGCAATACGGTTTTGAAAACTTCTGTGCCAAATGCAAGGAAGTAGGCGTTGACGGAGCCATTATCCCGGATCTTCCTTTTGACGACTACATTTCGGAATACAAAGCGATCGCCGACCGTTACGACATCAAAATCATCATGCTCATCACACCCGAAACATCCGAAAAACGTATCCGCCTGATCGATGAAAACACCGATGGATTCGTGTATATGGTGTCATCGGCATCCACCACCGGCGCACAATCGAGCTTCAACGAACAAAAGCAGGACTATTTCCACCGCATCAACTCGATGAACCTGAAAAATCCCCGCCTGATCGGTTTCGGAATTTCAAACAAGGCGACGTTAGAATCGGCTCAGGCAAACGCCAACGGCGCCATTATCGGAAGCAAATTTGTGACCCTGCTCAAGGAATCGGCTTCCGTGAAAGAGGCTGTGGCTGGGTTGAAGAAGGCATTGGAGCAATAGATAATGGATGGTCTAAAAAACTAAGATTTCAAGTAAGTTTAAACCATTTCAAAATGGGGGGTAAATGAATATTCGAAAAATTGAAATAGCTGACGGTGAAAGTATCACTGCCCTACTGGAGCAATTAGGGTACCCCAATACCGAAAGATTCATATCTTCGAAAATTCAATCGATGATGAATCATCCCTTTGAATATTCGCTTGTTGCTGAAAATGAAGATTATAGAATTGTTGGTTTTATATCTATCCACATTATACCCCAAATTGCATTGGAAGGTGATTTTGCAAGAATCAGTTATTTTTGTGTGGATGAAAACTTTAGAAGTTCTGGAGTCGGGAAACAATTGGAAGAATATTGCGAAAAAATAGCGCGGGAAAACAACTGCGACAGGATTGAAGTTCACTGCCATTCAAGACGGGAAAGGGCGCATGAATTTTATTTCAGACAAGGATATGAAGAATCCCCAAAGTACCTTGTCAAGAAAATATAGATCGCCAAGCCCCAATTCTTCCCGAACAAACCGCATTGTGGCGTAGATCTTCATAACCCTGTGCGTGAGCGCAGGGAGAAAGGCAGATCGTATGAAGAAGGAAGCCGCCATACGGGCGACAGGCATATTTTGGGGGAATTGTTCGGGAATCTCAGTCCATCATTTCTATATTAAAGACGGTTTTTGCTTGTCCAAGAATCTCGATCCTATTGCCTTTGTACACCGTTTTTAATTCGCCGGTTCGTTTCGACAATTGTTTTGATTTGAAATTTGTCTTTTCGAGTTTCATATTCCAAAAAGGCACTAAAATGCAATTTGCAGCACCCGTCACGGGGTCTTCCGTAATGCCACTTATCGGATTACAAAATACTCGAACAACAAAGTCATAAGCCGAAGACTCACTTTTTGCTGTCACAGCTATCACCAGCCCCATACCTTTCTCTTGAATTTTCGCAAAGTCGGGAGTCGCAGCTTGAACTTCTTTTTCAGTGGCAACTCTGGCTACAACCCATTTATTCTCGCTTTCATACCATTCAATTGGCTTAATTCCTATAATTTCGCAAAATTCTTTAGATATTTCTTTCTCTGTCAGCTTGTATGCCGGAAAATCCATTTTAATCCAATCGTCAACAAATGAGATTGTCAAGTCTGATTCTTTAGATCTAAATACAAACTCGGAACTTGTGGAAACAACACCCAATTCATAAAGAATATGGGCACTTGCCAAAGTTGCATGACCACACAACGGAACTTCTTGGGTTGGGGTGAAATATCTTATTTTAAAGACTTTCTCCTTCGTTTCAACAAAAGCAGTCTCAGATAAATTCATTTCAGCAGCAATTGACTGCATCATTTCTGTTTCTAAGAATTCCTCCAAAATACATACGCCTGCTGGATTTCCCTTGAATCTCTCCGACGTAAATGAGTCAACTTGATATATTTTCATTGTATATTATTTATCTTGCTTGTTCGCGCCTGACCAATGGCAACTTATTCACCATAAAACCCGTCAAGTGAAGCTGAGAAATAGTCTATATGATCTAAAGAGATGTTTCTATTGCTCATATTCAACCATTTTATTAATCTTAGGTTGTATAATCCAAATCCCAATGGGGAAAAACCAAATCATAAAAAAAAACCAATGCCATAAATCCCAACAACAAAACGATATAAATCAAGGGTATAAAGAAAAACACTTTAAACTTCTTGACTTTCATTTTAACCTCACTCGGTACTTTATGTTGAAGTCCAATTGCAATAGCCCAAAACCAAGCGAAAAACGCACCAATAAAGAGAATCATGATTATTGGCATAACCTTCATGATTGCCATCGGATTGTTGCCGGCCACCAGAAATAGCATCATGATTTTAATTTTAACTCCCAGTGTTTTAGTTTGTCAGTAAACTGTTTAGTTTATCAATCATTTTATCTATATCGCTGGCCTTGATTGTCAATGGAGGCAGAAACCGCAAAGTATTTAGTTTAAAACCAATCACATTGCCTGATTCAAACAGCGAATCACTTACTTTCTTTCCGTCAAAATCATCTTTGAATTCAAGGGCAAGCATCAATCCACGAGCTCTAACTTCTTTCACTTTATCTTGATGCTTATTCAGAACCCGTTCGAGCTGTTTTTTAAAATAGGTTCCAACAGCGTTAGATGTTGCAATCAAGTCGGTTTCTTCAATTATTTTAATCACTTCAAGTCCGATGGCACAACCGAAAGGGTCATTTTGATGTGATTGTGCATATACAAACGGGCTTTGTTTAAATTTCTCAGTCAGGGCGGAAGATATAGTAAGGGCACTAATCGGGAATCCATTTCCCAATGCTTTCCCCGTCACAACCATATCAGGCATGACATCATAATGCTGAAAACCAAACCATTTTCCTAAACGTCCGATTCCTGTTGTAACTTCTTCGGCAATAACCAGGCAGTTGTTTTTCTTTACACTATCTATCAGTTGCGATATAAATTCAGAATCCGGGAATCTAACCATTTCCATCGAAGCTCCTCCTGTTTCGAGAACCAAAGCCGATATTTCATTGAAATCAACGCTCTTTATTGAGTCTATGTTGTTGAATTCTATATTAACTAAACTCTCGTTCTCCTTTGATATTCGCCCGAATCCGTATGCGCTAAGATAAGAGTTGTTGATTTTGAGAATTTTGTTTCGCCCTGTCAAGTTTCTGGATAAGGTTATTGCCAGGTTCACAGCCTCTGAGCCTGAACTTAGGAAAACACTTGATCCATCTCTGAACCCGATTAGCCGTTGCAATTCTGCCGATAGTTTTTCCGAGAACAAGTTTCTAAACCGGTAACCATGATGGACGGATTCTTTTGCCTGTTTTTCGACTATTTTTGCAATTCTGTCGTTACAATGTCCTAAGTTTGCACACCAAACCCCCGATTCAAAATCAATGTATTCCTTTCCTTCAGAGTCATATTGATAACAGCCTTTCGACTTTACAATCACTTTATCACTTGGATAATAAAATGGTATAATTTCATTTTTCATCGTCTTTATTTTTGAAGCCCTTTGTTTTCTTTTAATGATTTTACCTCATCCGATTTGAGTTTTCGCTCCAATTTTTTACATCTTCTTCGGGAGGAAGGTTTTCGGGAACAATGCCACGAGACAAGAGCGTATTTCTAACCGATTTGTTATTGGTGATATGCTCATTTGAAATTTGACTTTCGGTTTTCATCTGGTGTTGTTTGGCATTGAAAATGGTAATTTCAGTCGCAAAATCTTTCGCTTTTAGTAATAAAGCCTGATCGTCTTTGCTTCTGAGCCGATGTGTTTTCGTGGAACTAAATTAACAAAAAAAGTGGAACGAAACACATTCGGCGGAATAAAGATGCAGAAAAGTTCAACCTTGCACTTAACCCGCCATTTTGCCAATGCGATGTTGTGCGTTCGTACTTTTCTCAGCACTTTATAGGTGTCAATTTTTCCTTCTCAATTTGTTTGTCACCCCATTGTCTTAAATGGTCAATAAAGGGAATGAGTTCAGTTCCACTTTCAGAAAGAAAATATTCTACTTTTGGTGGCACTTCGTGATATACTTTTCTGCTAATAAGTTTATCGTCTTCCAATTCACGTAAGGTTTGGGTTAGCATTTTGGGTGTTATGTCCATTATTGTTCTTTTCAGTTCGCCATAACGCATTACAGAATGTACGCCCAAATACCAAATAATTCTTCCTTTGTATTTTCCTCCAATCCTTTTGAATGCGTAATCTACTGCACAAATAGGCTCTTCTGAATATTTTTTCTTCATTTTTTAAAATTTATTATACTGTTAATCAGCTATACTATATTTTTAGTAATTAGGATACCAAAAGGTGCATACTTGTTCCAAAGCTACTAATAAAATAACTTTGCACTATAATTAAAATGATAATTTTATGAAATCAATTGTAGTTAAAGACAATTATGGTTTAGATAACTTAACTATACAAGAACAAACAAAACCTGTTATCACAGAAAATGAAATCTTGGTACAGGTCAAATCTGTATCGTTGAACTATTTGGATGTTTTAATAGCCAAGGGCGGATTTGGAAATCATCAATTTCCACACATTTTAGGTTCTGACGCTTCGGGGATTGTAAAAGAAATCGGGAGCAAAGTTTCCAATTTCAAAGTTGGTGATTTGGTATGCACTCATTACACACAAACTTGGCAAAATGGTGAAATTACACTTAACGATATGCAAAATCGTTTGGGAACTGATGTGCAAGGTGTTTTTTCTGAATATATAGCATTACCAGAACGCTCGTTAATCAAAATCCCGTGTAATTTAACATTTAAAGAAGCCTCAACATTGCCAATTGCTGCATTAACTGCTTGGGAAGCATTGGTAAATGTTGGACAGTTAAAGGCGGGACAAACCGTATTGCTTCAAGGGACAGGAGGAGTATCTATTTTTGCATTGCAGTTTGCAAAAGCGTTGGGAGCCAAAGTTTTTATTACTTCAAGTTCTGATGAGAAGTTGCAAAAAGCAAAAGAATTGGGTGCTGATTTAGTATTAAATTATAGAACAAATAATCATTGGCAAGATAATGTAATGACAGAAACAAAGGGTATTGGTGTTGATTTAGCTTTAGAAATGACAGGTGCATCTTTGAATGAAACTTTGGGGTATTTGAAAATAAATGGAAAAGTTGTTATAGTTGGTTTTTTGGATGGTTCAAAAGTTGATTTGGACGTTTTTGAGATTCTTTATAGAAATGCTTCAATTGTTGGCATTAAGGTGGGTTCAAAATCTTCTTTCGCAGAAATGAATCGTGCTATAGAAGTTAATAATATAAGACCTTTTATTGATAAAGAATTTAATTTATCTGACTTTCGTGAAGCCTTTAATTATGTTGAGCAAGGTAAACATTTTGGAAAAATAATCATTAATTTTTAATCATAAACAGCTTTATATAAAGAAAAGTATAGATCGTTTTAAGTTATAGTATGATGCACAACGACCGAGGCTATCGGTATCTGGCGGTTTGCGGGAGCATTCGCTGTCGTGAAACGA